>NZ_BAAAFQ010000001.1:0-575618 GCF_039523615.1 Psychrosphaera haliotis
AATAGCGCTGTGGACCCACCTGATTCCATTTCGAACTCAGAAGTGAAACGCAGCTGCGGCGATGGTAGTGTAGCATTTGCTATGCGAGAGTAGCTCACCGCCAGGCTCCCATACTAACCCCTTGCACATGGTGCGAGGGGTTTTATTTTGCTCTAATTTAGGCTTCAGCCCGAGCAAACAAGTTTATACTTGATGGCAATAGCGTTGTGGACCCACCTGATTCCATTTCGAACTCAGAAGTGAAACGCAACTGCGGCGATGGTAGTGTAGCATTTGCTATGCGAGAGTAGCTCACCGTCAAGTTCCCATAAAAAAAGCCCGCACTTGTGCGGGCTTTTTGCTTTTCAGGTCCTTTATATTTCCATCATCTCTATAGTTACTTTTAGTATTAAGAGCATTTTAATTATTAATAAACACACCTTAGAAAAGGTGTGTTTATTCGTAATATGCAACTATATTGACTGCACATATAAATATAACTCTTTCAAAATGGCCATGTTCTTTTCATTACCATCTTGTTTCATTGCACAAGACTCCAAAGCCAATTGAAATTCATCCATAGTAAGGTTTGGTTTATCTACGCCATGCATAAGTTTGTCAGTTCGGTATTGTTGCCACCAAGCTGAATCGGCTTGGGACAACATAGACGTAAAGTAACGAGCTTTATACAAACGCCACAATTGATTTAATTTTTGATCTTCAAAATTAACATTTAGTTTCCACTGTTCTGAAATAGAATGTTGATGGATCGTTTTTTTCTGGTGTTGGTCTGCTGTAGAGGTAAAACCTTCATATAAACGATATTCAGGGTTAGTCTCTGGTTCATATTCTTTTTCAAAGGTAAAAACATCATTTAGCGCAATTAACAGCTCAGGGTTAGCTTTTAATGTAGCTAGGTTTTTTAAACACGCTTCTCTATCTATCCCTAGCCTTTCAGCATTTTCAGGAAGAAGTGTTTTTGCAGGAGCTAAAACAGGGCACTTATTTAATTGAACCGTTTTTAAACCAATACGTTCTTCGCCATTAAGATCAACGGTTTTAGTGTACATTTTAGTTGCTAACTCTTCTGAGCCTAAACCAATTAACGGAGATGGGTCTTTGGTTAAATCATAAACAATGATCGAATTCTTATTTTTAGGATGAAAACCTATTGGTGCTATCCACGAAGTACAGCCTTGCCAAGCTGAAAACATACCAGATGTGTGTACTAATGGAGTTAAGCTATATACATCTATAAGTTCATTAAGCTTATTTTTATCTCTGTGCTCAAATAAAAAGTTATAAAGTTTCGGCTGTTTGTTCTTTATTAATTTCGCTAGCTCTATAGTTGCTATCACGTCAGAGAGAGCATCATGTGCAGAGCCATGTTCAATATTGTTTGCTTTAGTTAGAAGCTCAAGGCGAAAACTAGGTTTTCCCTCTGCATCTACAGGCCAATTAATTCCCTCTGGTCGTAATGCATAACATGCTCTGACCATATCAAGAATGTCCCAACGCGAATTATTATTTTGCCAACCGTAGGCGTATGGGTCATAGAAGTTTCGGTAAAGGCCATACCTGATCATCTCATCGTCAAAACGTATATTGTTATAACCAATACAAGTGGTATTTGGCTTTGCGATTTCGTTGTGAATCAGTTTAAAAAATTCAGGTTCAATTAAACCTTTTTGAAGTGTTTGCTGTGGAGTGATACCTGTAATTAAAGCAGCCTCTGGATGAGGTAAGTAATCATTCGGGATTTGGCAATACTCAACAAGTGGCTCGCCAATAATATTCAAGTCTAAGTCGGTGCGAATACCAGCAAATTGACTCGGTTTGTCTTTTTTAGGGCTTGTGCCCCAAGACTCAAAATCATACCAGTAAATAGTGGGTTCTATAGTAGACATATTAATCCGTAAACTAACGCCAAATTACGCTATTGGCAGCAATTAAAATAAAGATCAAAGCCTGGGTTCGTAATAACCAAACTTTAATTGTAGGGCTTGCAGTTAAACGACGCTTAGCTTGAATCGCTATCGAGACTACAAATAAATACCAAAATAAATCTATAAAAAATACTGTACTCAATAAAATAGATGCCAATGCAATAGTCATATTTTCGCTTGGTATGAATTGAGAAAAAAGAGCTAGAAAGAAAAATGCGAGCTTCGGGTTTAAGAAACCAATTAGAAAGGCTTCCGCTATAGCGCTCTTATAAGAGCCAGCCTGGTTATTTGTCGTATTCATTTCAGCATTAGACGTATGTTCGAATACTTCTGGCCTATCTATATTTAGCTTCTGGGCCGAAATAAGTATATTGACCGCTATGTACAATAAATAAAGTGCGCCTAAAATAATCAGAGTATTTGCTACAACCGGAAAAGCAACAAATAATTTAGACAGGCCTAAAATAGTACCTAGCGCGTATAAAAAAATAGCGAAGGCATGAGCAACGCTAGCCAATCTTCCTGCTACTGCATTTGTTTTGTATGTATGGCCTAAAATTACCGCTAAACTTGGTCCTGGTGTCGCTGCTCCTAAAAAACAGACTAATGCTAAGGACAACCACTCATATAAATTCATACTGACTCCTTTAAAATGGGATTTTCCCACAGAAACCAGCGCATATATAGTAAATACAGGCAAAAAATCTTCTAAAAGTATCAGAAAAACAACGCAAAATTCGAAAAAAGTTCTAGCATTATAAGTGTAATGCAATTTGAGGATCACAAATGGAATCAGTCAAAGTTAAAGACCATATGAATCACCGACCTGTTTGGTTTAAAGGTACTGAAACGGTAGTTGAAGCCGTTGAAAAACTACTTCAGTCAAAAAGTTCTGGAGGTGCTGTAGTAAATGAAAATAAACAAGTGGTTGGATTTCTATCTGAGCAAGACTGTCTCAAAGCCATGTTGTCTTCTACTTATCATAGTGGCGAAGCTTCTAAATGTGTTGCAGAAGTGATGTCAACAGAAACACAGCTAGTTAAGCCTTATGATAGTATCTTGGCTGTAGCGGAAGACATGCTTATAAACAAACCAAGGGTTTATCCAGTGGTGGATGACGATGGTCATCTTGTCGGAAGTTTAACCCGTACGTTAATTCTCAGCGCTTTAGATAAACATTTACATTCTATTTATGAAAAAGGTTCTCACTTTGTTTAGTGAGTCTACAAATAATGAAATAGAGAGACGTAAACAAATCAGTAGACGCTCTGTCTATCCCACTGAAAGCCTAAATTAGTTGGTACTGAATATGCTTTTTGGATTTGATTATCAATGTTAGAATTGAATTAATTTCCAGTAGTTAGATATTTTAGGCTTTTTGTGCAATCAAATCATTCACCAATTCTAAATGGCGTATTGCGCCAAGATTTCTTCAAATTAAAGTCTCGGCTACGTTCGTTAACAAAAGTTACAGACGAAAATAAAAAGAAGAATATTCAAGAGTCTATAACAGCAGCAATAGCAAAATCTCAGCAACTGCGCGATAAAAAAGAATCAAATATTCCAGCAATAAACTACCCTGAACAATTGCCCGTTAGTCAGAAAAAAGATGACATCAAAGAGGCAATTCTAAATAACCAAGTCGTTATTATTGCGGGTGAAACCGGGTCAGGTAAAACGACACAAATTCCCAAAATGTGTCTAGAACTAGGCCGGGGAATAGAAGGCAAGATTGGCCATACACAACCAAGACGATTAGCGGCTAGAAGTGTTGCTAATCGACTTTCTGATGAACTTGAAAGTGAACTAGGACAAGCGGTAGGTTACAAAGTTAGGTTTAATGACCAAGTGTCTGAGCACAGTTATATTAAGCTGATGACCGACGGCGTACTATTAGCCGAATTACAGCATGACAGGTATCTAAACCAATACGACACCTTAATTATTGATGAAGCTCATGAACGTAGTTTAAATATCGATTTTATTTTAGGTTTATTAAAAGAACTTTTACCAAAGCGTCCAGATTTAAAAGTTATAATTACATCAGCAACCATCGATCCTGAAAGATTTAGTAAGCATTTCTTTGACGCACCTATTATTTCGGTAAGCGGTAGAACCTTTCCAGTAGAAGTTAGATACCGGCCTTCAGAAGACGTAAGCATAGCGAGTGAATTAGCCGAAAAGTATCAAGATAGTGAACAAATCAACGCAATATTTGCAGCTGTTGAAGAGCTTGATAACGAAGCTCCAGGCGACATTCTATTGTTTATGAATGGTGAGCGAGAGATAAGAGATACTGCAGATGCACTCGTTAAGCGCAACTTTAGACAAACTGAAGTTTTACCCTTATTTGCAAGGCTTTCCGCAGCTGAACAAAATCGTATATTTGCACCACATTCCAAAAGAAGGATTGTTTTAGCGACTAACGTTGCAGAAACTTCTTTAACAGTTCCTGGCATTAAGTATGTTATTGATACTGGTACCGCTAGAATATCTAGGTACAGCTATAAAACAAAAGTACAGCGTTTACCTATAGAGGCTATTTCACAAGCCAGTGCCAATCAGCGTAAAGGACGATGTGGGCGAACAGAGCCTGGTATTTGTATCAGGCTATATAGCGAAGAAGACTTTGAATCTAGGCCGGAATTTACAGCACCTGAAATACTCAGAACTAATCTCGCGTCTGTAATTCTACAAATGTTGTCTTTGGATTTAGGCGATATTGAGTCTTTTCCATTTATACAGCAGCCTGATAGTCGGTTTATCTCCGATGGTATGCGACTATTAGAAGAGCTTGGTGCAGTTAAAAAAGGGATTGGTCAGTCAAAGTCACCTAGAAGTAAAAAACGTAAACCAATGACCATTCAGTTAACTCGTCTAGGTCAACAACTGAGCCGAGTACCTCTAGATCCTAGGCTTGCGGCTATGGTATTAAACGCTCAAAGTACTAACGCATTGCATGAAGTTGTTATTATAGCCACCGGCTTGAGTATACAAGATCCTAGAGAGCGTCCGTCTGAATTTAAACAAAAATCTGATGAAAGCCATGCTCGCTTCAAAGACAAAGAGTCGGATTTTGTGTCATTTTTGAATTTATGGGATTACCTCATTGCCTTGCAGGATTTAGATTCTAAATCTCAATTTAGAAAAAGGTGTAAACAAGAGTTTATAAGCTACCTAAGAGTAAGAGAGTGGCAGGATCTTGTATTTCAAATTGAGTCCACCTTGTCAGATTTAGGTATAAAGCTACCAACAAAAATGTCTAAATCTAATACTCAAGAACTAGAAGAAGAATTCATAGATAATCCTACTATGGAGAGAAATTATCGTGCCATTCACGTTCCAATTCTCACAGGGCTGTTAGGTCACATAGGCCAAAAACTAATTCGAGAAGAGAAAAAGCCTACCGATAAGAAGCCAAAAGCGCTTGGTTATCAAGGCGCAAGAAATACTAACTTTCATGTCTTTCCTGGCTCAAATTTATTTAAAAACACGCCTAAATGGATCATGGCCGCTGAACTCGTAGAGACATCTAAGCTCTATGCTCGCTATGCCGCCAAGATTGAACCTGACTGGATATCACCTTTAGCTCAACATTTGGTCTCAAGGACTCATGCAGAGCCATACTGGGATAAGAAGCAAGGCTGTGTCATGGCTTATGAAACACAAACCTTATTCGGTTTAACCATTGTAGCTAGGAAGCGTGTTAATTTTAGCAAAATTGATGCTGAACAAAGTCAGCATTTATTTATTCAGCAAGCGCTCGTTTATGGGGACCTTGGTAAACAACTACCATTTTTGACTAAGAATTTAGCGTTAATTGAAAGTATTAAAGAAATTGAAAACAAAACACGTCGCCGTGATGTGCTTCAAGACGAGCCTGAACTCGTTGAGTTTTATAAACAGCGTTTACCAGTCGCAGTTAACAACAGAGCTGAATTAGAAAAATGGCTTAAAATTAATAATACTGAATTACTAGAAGCAAAATTCAGTGACTTTTCTGTGACAGAAGACGGTAGCAAACTAGTTAAAAAATTCCCCGACTTTTGGCGTCAAGATGCATTAACTCTTCCAATTGAGTATGACTTTGAACCTGGTCAAGAATATGCAGATGGCGTTTCAGTTAGAATACCTCTAGCGTTACTTAATCAAGTACAAGTAAAAGGTTTTGATTGGGGGATTGTGCCCTATAGACATGAGTTGTTGGTCTCTTTGATCAAGTCGTTACCAAAAACATTGAGAAGGAATTTTGTTCCAGCACCTAATTTTGCCGATGCGATTTTACAAAGATTTGAAGAAAAAGCGGTGGATACCAATGAGCCGCTAATAGATGCAGTATCGCTTGGCTTGTTTCGAATGACAGGCGTAAAAATCGATAAAGATGCGTGGCAGTTAAACTCGATAGCGCCTCACTTAAAAATAAACTTTAGAGTAGTAGGGGAGTCCGGCCAAGTATTAGCTCAAGGCTTTGATTTATTAGAGTTGCAAAGTCAACTGCAAGGCAAAATAAAAGAAAGCCTGAAAAAAGCGGTGGATGACGATATTGAGCAAAAAAATGTAGAAGATTGGACCTTTGGTGAATTACCGATTAATTACGTTAAAAAACAAGCTGGATTTGAAGTGAAAGCATATCCGGCATTAGTAGTTCAAGACAATAAAATAAATGTTGAATTACTTGATAATGCAGAAAAAGCAGAGCACGAGCACTTAAAAGGGGTGGTTGCACTACTAATTAAAACACTACCTTCGCCGATTAAACATTTACAGAAAAAACTGCCTAACAAATCTAAGTTAGTTTTATATTTTAATCCTTTTGGCCAAATAGAAGCATTGATAAAAGACTGTGTTAAAACGGCTATTGAACAACAAGTTAAAAGCAAGCCGCCTAGAAACGAAGCTGAGTTCTTTCATTTACAAGAATCAATTGGCGTACAACTAAATGATTTGGTGTTTGATATAACTCAGAAAGTGGAAAAAGTTTTATTTATTGGACACCAAATTGCGAAAAAGCTGAAAGGGAAAGTATCACTAGATATGATTCAAGCTAATGCTTACATCAAAGCGCATTTGGAATCGTTGATATACAAAGACTTTGTAAGTGAAGTTGGTTATGAAAAATTAGATGACTTACTTCGATATGTAAAAGCCCTAGAAATAAGGCATGAAAAGCTAAAGTCGGATGCAGGAAAAGATAGACAAATTCAGATTGAATTAGACAAGGTTTATGAGAGTTATGATGGGCTGCTTAAACGGTTACCAAAAGGTTTCCCAATTCCAGTAGATGTAGAAGAAATATACTGGATGATAGAAGAGCTTAGAGTTTCTCTATTTGCACAGCAGTTGGGAACAAAATACCCAATATCGGCTAAAAGAGTTAAACAAGCTATAAATGAAGTGTTAAAAGCACTGTAGGTTTATAAGCCATATTTAGCACTGGTCAGTCATCGTGATAAAAAAAAAGGAAGCTTATGCTTCCTTTTTTTTATCGTGTTCTTTGTTTTAGAAGTGCAAAGACACACCAACAAATGCACCAGACATATCAATGTCGGCCATTAAATCATCTTCATCACCGTCAAAGTCCGTAGGATCTATATCAAGTTGAAATGAGCGGTAACCCGCTTCTAAATTAACATCTAAAAGTGGAATCATTGGTAAGGTGTAACGTAAAACAATTTGATAGTCAGTGTGGTTTGTATCACCGTAACCAACATAATTTGCTTCACCCATTAAGGCTAAACCGGTAAATGGTAATTCTGCACCTACTCTTGCAAACAACATTGGTACTGGAGCATCAAGTTCCGCGATTGCATCACCAATTTGCACAAAACCGTCAAATTTACGTACGTTAAGACCAAAATCCACGGTAGCAATTGGTAAAGGTAGGCCCCAGTATAGTGTGTAATCAGTATGAGTTAAGTCAGCTGCAGTATCTTGGCGGCCATTACCTGTAGTATCACCACCAAAGTTGTAGTTGTTGTCTAGCTGAGCAAAGCCCGTAGTATCTAGTGAAGTCTGTTTAATTTGAATATTCGGAATTAATGGAATTGGATGCTCAAACGCAGCCCATATTACATTATTCGTATTGTCATCAAAATTTAGGTCATCTTGTAGGTCTAAGCTGCTAGGGTTTGCAGACACAACACCTTCATATGTTGTATTCCAAGCATAAGCACCAGCCCATACATCTACAAGTGGAGCAGCTGAAACATTAGCTGAAGCCAATGCAAGTCCTAAAGCTGTAATTATTTTTTTCATTTTCCATTCCTAGGTTCAGACGATTGTCATGTCTCTATTTTCAATGGTTAGATAGTATAAAGTCAATTGTTAGATTAATTAATATTAACTAATACTAGATTTTTTTTTGATACTTGGTATTTTGGACATTGAGTTTATATAACACTGGTCTGCTAGTCAGATTGAACTTTTGTTATTTTGGGTGCTGAATGCATAAAATAAATGTTTTGCTGGTTGACGATGAATATTTCAATTTTGAAATGTTAGACATTACTTTGGGTGATTCATTTAATATATCTTACGCAAAATCAGGTCAATCCGCATTATCAAAAGTAGTATCTGACAAACCAGATGTATTGTTGCTTGATGTTTGTATGCCTGGTTTAGATGGTTATGACACGTGTCGATTGATAAAGAACACGCCAGAGACATCCAAAATACCAATTATAATGCTGTCTGGTTTAGAGAATACGGAAGATAAATCAGAGGCGTTTAAAAGTGGCTGTGATGATTATGTTACCAAGCCATTTGAGATAGAAGAGTTAAAAGAAAAGCTAATAACGTTTGCAAATCTAAATAAAGGATAGGAGGCTGCATGATTCGATATGATGATAATCGTAATTTTTTCCGAATGATGGTTAATACGAGTATAGAAGTAGAAATCACAGATGCAGATGCAGGAAGAAAGGTTGACGCGGTTTGTAGAGACTTAAGTGCAACTGGTATGGCTATTGAAACTGACGAGCATATTGAACCTGGGACAAACATTGTTTGTCGGGTTGACGGTACAAGCAATAACTTGCCTGCGCTTCACGCAAAAGCAACCGTGGTAAGATGTAATCAAGAGGATTCTGGCGCCTTTATGATAGGCGTAGAAATCAACGAACAACTTTGAATAAATGAAGTCCCGAAAAGCTAGACTTTTAGGGACTTTACAAATTCATTACTTTTCATCAAGTTTTATGTTGGTTGCATGCAGACCCTTAGGTCCTTCACTCAAATCAAACTCGACCTCTTGGCCTGCTTTCAGAGTTTTATAACCGTCCATAGTTATTGTTGAAAAGTGCGCAAAGATATCTTCTTCTTTGCCATCTTCACGAATAAATCCAAAACCTTTAGCGTTGTTGAACCATTTGACTTTGCCGACTGCCATACTTCTACTTCCTTATTTAGAATTAAACCAGTGATTAATCATTCCGTGAACAACTGGCTCACGTTTAATCAATGACTGTAGATAAATTAGTCAATTAAACTGATTTTTACAAGTACGAATTGTTAAATGTTATAAAAGTTTTTATATATACTAAATAAATAAGCAAATTTAATGGAGCAAAAGGGGCGTATGCCAAAATTAAGTAACAATGATCACAATTCTGATTTTGTAAAGGAAGCATCTAAGTCTAAACTTAAAAGACCACCAATGTACAAGGTGATCTTGAATAATGATGATTACACCCCCATGGACTTTGTAGTGGAAGTTTTACTGAAGTTTTTTGCGATGGATCTAGAAAAAGCCAATCATATAATGTTTCGTGTCCACAAAGAGGGTAAGGCTGTTGTTGGTACATATTCGTCAGAAATTGCTGAAACAAAAGTTGCACAAGTGAACCAGTATTCCAGAGCGAGTCAGCATCCGTTGTTATGTACAATGGAGCAAGAATAATCGTTAACATAAATAAGTAGGTGAATATGTTAAATAAAGCATTAGAAGTAACATTGAACGAAGCGTTCAGGTACGCCAAAATAAATCGCCACGAGTTTATGACAGTTGAGCACCTGCTAATGGCGCTGCTTGATAATCAAGATGCCAAAGTCGCATTAGAAGCCTGTTCAGCGGATCTAGATAAAATTCGATTAGAACTTACAGAATTTATAGCACAAACCACGCCGTATTTAGCCGAAGATGTTGATGCAGAAGAGCAAGATACGCAACCTACGTTGGGCTTCCAACGTGTATTACAACGGGCCGTATTCCACGTACAATCTTCAGGTCAGCAGGAAGTGTCAGGTGCAAATGTACTTGTCGCTATCTTTAGTGAACAAGAATCTCATGCTGTATATGTATTAAAAAGTTTTGATATCAGTCGACTAGATATTGTGAACTACATATCTCATGGCGTTGATAACGAAGGTAGTGAAGAGGACTCTGAGAGTGCCGAAGGAAACGAAGAGTCCAGTGCAGATAGTGAGAGCAGCTTAGATAGCTTATGCACAAACCTAAATGAGACGGCAAAAGCAGGCGGCATAGACCCTCTAATTGGCAGAGAGCAAGAGCTTGAGCGTTGTGTTCAAATATTATGTCGACGCAAAAAGAACAACCCACTTTTAATTGGTGAGGCAGGCGTTGGTAAAACTGCAATTGCTGAGGGTTTAGCTTATCAAATAGTTAATGGTCAAGTACCAGACGTAATAGCAGATGCCACCGTTTATTCATTAGACATGGGCGCATTGTTAGCAGGTACAAAGTACCGTGGCGATTTTGAAAAGCGTTTGAAAGGGCTCTTAAAGCAGCTACAAGCAAAAGAGCACGCAATACTATTCATTGATGAGATACATACAATAATCGGCGCCGGTGCAGCCTCTGGCGGCGTAATGGATGCATCTAACTTATTAAAACCATTATTGTCAGCTGGCAAATTACGCTGCATGGGTTCCACCACATATGGCGAATACCGAAATATATTTGAGAAAGATAAAGCTTTAGTAAGGCGTTTCCAGAAAATAGACGTGTTAGAGCCTAGTATTGAAGATACCACTAAGATTTTAATAGGCTTAAAAGATAAATACGAAAAGCATCATGGTGTTAAATACACAAATGCGGCACTTCGTTCGGCGGCTGAGCTATCAGCAAGGTATATTAATGAACGTCATCTACCTGACAAGGCGATTGACGTAATAGATGAAGCTGGTGCAAATCAGAAGGTACTGCCTAAGTCTAAACGTAAAAAACAAATCAACGTTTCAGTCATTGAGCAAATCATTGCCAAAATTGCACGTATTCCTGAAAAGTCTGTATCGCAATCAGATAAAGATGTTCTGAAAAATGTAGACAGGGACCTTAAACTAGCCGTATTTGGTCAGGACAAGGCGGTTGACTCACTTACATCAGCTATTAGGCTTGCAAGAGCTGGGCTTGGTAATGAAAATAAACCAGTAGGTAGTTTCTTATTCGCTGGCCCAACGGGTGTAGGTAAAACAGAGGTTACAAAACAGCTAAGTAAAGTATTGGGTATTGAGTTAGTTCGTTTTGACATGTCTGAATACATGGAGCCGCATGCCGTGAGCCGATTAATAGGCGCGCCTCCTGGTTATGTTGGTTTTGATCAAGGCGGCTTATTAACGGATGCTGTTTTAAAACATCCTCATTGTGTTGTTTTACTAGATGAAATTGAAAAAGCTCATTCAGATGTCTTTAATGTACTACTGCAAGTTATGGATCATGGTACGTTGACGGATAACAATGGTCGTAAAGCTGATTTCCGAAACGTTATTTTGGTTATGACGACTAACGCAGGTGTCCAAGAGACCACGAGAAAGTCTATCGGTTTTGCGCAGCAAGATAATAGTACTGATGCCATGGTTGAGATTAATAGAGTATTCTCACCTGAATTTAGAAACAGGCTTGATGACATAGTTTGGTTTAACCATTTAGATAAAAAAGTCATCGAAAGAGTGGTTGATAAGTTTATTGTTGAGTTGCAATCACAGTTAGATGCAAAACAAGTGGAGTTAAATGTAACAGATGAAGCTCGTCATTGGTTTGCTGAAAATGGCTATGACAAGGATATGGGCGCAAGACCTATGTCTCGTTTGATACAAGATAAGCTTAGAAAGCCGTTAGCGAATGAAGTTTTATTTGGTGATTTAGCTGAAGGCGGGAAAGTCGCTATAAGCGTAAAAGACAAAGAACTTTCTTTTGAATTTACAAGCAAAGCGAAATTAGTAAAAGAGCCGAGTTAAAAACGACTAGGCATAAAAAAACCGAGCAATGCTCGGTTTTTTAATATCCAACTCTAAATAAACTTAATTATTAACGAGCTCGGAATGTAATACGACCTTTTGATAAGTCATATGGTGTCATTTCAACAGTAACTTTGTCACCTGTTAAAATTCTAATGTAGTGCTTACGCATCTTTCCGGAAATGTGTGCTGTCACAACGTGACCATTTTCTAATTCAACACGGAACATAGTATTAGGCAGGGTATCTAAGATAGTACCTTGCATTTCAATAACGTCTTCTTTCGCCATTAAGCGTATAACCTCTGGGATTTCGTTAAGCGTATAAAAATAAGCGCAGATTTTGCCCAAAAAGCTCCATAAAGTAAAGGTAATATCACAATTAATTATAAGCTTTTTACTTCAACCCAATTTGTGTCGTGTAACACTTGGAAAGGTTTGAAGTTTGTTTTGTAGTTCATCTTAGCGCAAGCTTGAATATAATAGCCTAAGTAAAGCCATTGTTTATGTAACACTGATGCATAATCAATTTGTTTTAATACAATCAATGTTCCAAGAGAGTACTTGTCGTAGTCTGGGTCAAAAAAAGTATAAACCGCAGATAGCGCATCATTCGTCTCATCACCTATGCCTACCGCAATGATTTTGTCTCCATCATAAACTTCAACAAAATAAGGGGTTAGCCAATCACAATTAGTAAAACTATCTAATTGAGACGGTTCAGCGGGGTACATTGTACCATCTTCGTGCCTTTTATTAATGTATTTTTCAAAAAGTGGGTAATAGTTTTCAGATACCACATGGGAAATCCTTACATCAAAGTTTTTACACTTGTTTATTAACCGCTTTTGACTTTTTGAAGGTTGAAAAGAGTGTGTTGCTACTCTAATAGATTTACATTCGTTACAGTCATCGCAATGTGGTTTATAAGCCATACTTTCAGACCTGCGAAAGCCATTGGATTGTAAAATGCTATAAATCTCTGGGGATAATGGCAACTCGTCGGCATAAAAAAGCAATCTTTCTTGATGGTCAGGGAGATAGCTACAAGGAAATGTTTTTGAGAGAGCGAACTTTAATGAAGGCATTATTAATCTTTAAAATTTAAAAACGAGGCATTAGATGCCTGTTCTTCTAATAAGTTTGGAGACAGATTTTGCGCGCTAGCTGTGTTAAGCCTATCGATAAACCAACGTCTGGACACTGTTTTGGCTCCCATACTCATTAAATATGGATTAGCTATTTGACAATCTATAATCGCGTGCTTAATTGGAGCTAACATTTCCGCTAATCTAAGCAGTGCCACTTTAGAAGCATTTGGTTCTCTAGAAAACATAGACTCGCCACAGAAACAACTACCGATTAAAACACCGTATAAGCCACCAACTAAAACCTTTTTGTTATCTTTGTTTTGCCAAATTTCAATAGAATGTGCAACACCCGCTTTGTGCAATTCGGAATATGCGCGGATCATTTCTGGGAAAATCCAGGTGCCATCATCAGCCCTCGGCGCAGAACACTGCCGAATAACCTCTTCAAAAGATTGGTTCATGGTGATTTGATAGTCACAGCGCTTTAAGAACTTTTTTAACGACTTATTCACTCTTATTTGCGTAGGTTCAATTACTGCTCGAGGATCAGGAGACCACCACAATAGAGGCTCGCCCTCACTATACCAAGGAAAAATACCACTTTTATATGCGCTATGAAGCCGGTCAACTGATAAATCTCCACCTACTGCTAAAAGGCCGCCTGGCTCATCAAGAGCTTGTTGTACCGGCGGAAACCAGTTTTTGTCATCGGTTAAATAAGAAAGTGATTTAGTCATATATTAACAATAGTAAAAAGGGAGCAATATGCTCCCTAAATTTACTTACTTAGCGTCTAAGTATCGTTCAGCGTCCAATGCTGCCATACAGCCTGTACCTGCTGATGTTATTGCTTGGCGGTAAATATGGTCGCACACATCACCAGCAGCAAATACACCTTCAACACTGGTTTGTGTTGCGTTGCCGTCTAAGCCACTGTTGATTTTGATATAGCCATTATTCATGTTTAATTTGCCTTCAAACATGCCTGTGTTTGGTTTATGGCCGATGGCAATGAATACACCCATTACATCTAAATCTTCTTTGTTATCAGATTTTGTATCTTGAAGACGAACACCTGTAACACCCATGTCATCACCTAATACTTCATCTAAAGTACGATCGGTATGAAGGATGATGTTTCCGCTTTCAACTTTATCCATTAAACGTTTAATTAAAATCTTTTCCGCTCTAAAGGTATCTCGTCTGTGGACTAAGTGAACTTCTGATGCAATATTTGATAAATATAGTGCTTCTTCAACCGCGGTATTACCTCCGCCTACAACCGCTACTTTTTGATTTCTGTAAAAGAAACCATCGCAAGTAGCGCATGCAGAAACACCTTTACCCATAAATGCCTGTTCTGAATCAAGGCCTAAGTACTGAGCGGATGCGCCAGTACAAATAATTAATGCATCACAAGTATATGAGCTTGAGTCGCCTTTGAGCGTGTATGGTTTTTTAGAAAAATCAACTTCATTGATATGATCAAATAAAATTTCTGTTTCAAATTTTTCCGCGTGCTCTTTCATACGGTCCATTAATACAGGGCCCGTTAAGTCATTTGCATCGCCAGGCCAGTTTTCAACTTCAGTAGTCGTTGTTAATTGACCACCTTGTTGCAAGCCGGTAATTAAAACCGGTTTCAAATTTGCTCGTGCAGCATAAACCGCTGCCGTGTATCCAGCTGGCCCAGAACCTAAAATAATCAAATTGTGATGTTGTACAGCGCTCATGAAGTAACTCCGAAAAATAATATATAAACGTAATGGGGCAAATTTTATATGACATCAAGGTTAAATGTGAATTTAAATATAAAAAATAATAAAAACCTGCAAGTGTTGGTTTAAATTTGAGCAATTATGCATTAATCTCAATCAACGATTTAAATTTTGGTTATATGGATGTTAAAAAAAACTGCCCTTGTTAGTCTCTTAATATTCAGTTGCTTGTCCACCGCACAGGTAAGTGAAGCTTTATATTCATCTTCAAAAAATAACGCGGATGCTAACAACGAGTTAGAGCTTGTTGTTGGTGTTGAAGATGTTGCCTATTTCCCTTTGTTCGATTTTTTTACTGGCTCACCAACCTTTACCACTGAGCTTCTAGATGAGTTTGCATCACAAAACAACTATAAATTTATATATTACCCTATGCCTGTTAAACGCTTTGGCATGTGGTTATTTGAAAAAGACATCGATTTAAAATTCCCAGATAATTCCAGATGGAATGAATCAGAAGAGATCAATAAGTTAGCTAAAGATAAATTAACATATAGTGATACCGTACTTAATTTAGTGGCGGGCACAATAACGGTAGACCCAAGTGTTGATGATACCCAAGATATTAAAGTTCTAGGAACGTTATTGGGCTTTTTTCCGACATTGTGGATTGAGCATATTAGCAATAATTCAGTTAAGCTCTACGAAACCTCTTCTACGTTAATGTTGCTTCAGCAATTGGTTAGGGGACAACTTGATGCTGTGAACCTTGAGCCAAATGTAGTTAACCATTATTTAAGAAAGTTAAATAAACCTAGAGTAACCATTAATAAAAACTTCAAATATGAAATTTATTCCTATCACTTATCTACTCGACAACACCCAAGAGTGATTGCACAGTTCAATGAGTTTTTAAAAAATAATAAAAGCTTTGTTGAAGGTCTTAAGAAAAAATACCAAATCCTCGACCCTGAAGAGTATATTCGTTAACAGCTTAGTTATATTAAATGGTTAGTTACATTAAATGGGTAGATAACCTTTCCGATAGCGGCAGTAAGCGTCAATCGAACCCAAAGACAATAAAAAGCCAGCATAAGCTGGCTTCTCAAATGAATAACTAATTAAACGATACGTTACATTGCAAGCGCCGCTGTCGCGTCCATGTACTCTAAGTTTAGTTCTTCGCCCAATGCATCAACAACGGCTTTATAAGTCACTTTGCCTTTATGAACGTTCAAACCTGCTAGTAGATTTTTATCATCCAACATCGCTTTGGCCGGACCTTTGTTAGCCAATGCTAAACCAAATGGTAAAGTAGCATTGTTTAGGGCAATCGTAGATGTACGTGCTACACCACCAGGCATGTTTGCAACACAATAGTGAACAACATCGTCAATCACATAAGTTGGATCTTGGTGTGTAGTGGCTTTTGAAGTTTCAAAACAGCCGCCTTGGTCAATCGCAACGTCAACCAAAACAGATCCTGGTTTCATGTTTTTAATATGCTCTTTTGTAATTAACTTAGGTGCTGCTGCACCTGGAATTAATACAGCGCCAACAACTAAGTCAGCTTTTGCTGTGTAATCGTCCAAAGCATCAACAGTAGAATATACTGTTTTAACCGTACCACGGAAAATATCGTCTAATTGACGAAGGCGAGGTAATGAACGATCAAGAATAGTTACGTCAGCACCCATACCAACAGCCATTTTAGCTGCGTTTGTACCAACAACTCCACCACCAACAACAACTACTTTTGCTGGAGCTACACCAGGTACACCACCTAATAATGTGCCGCTACCGCCTTGTGCTTTTTCTAAATGATGCGCACCAGCTTGAATAGACATACGTCCAGCAACTTCACTCATAGGAGCTAGTAAAGGTAAACCGCCTGCATTATCAGTAACTGTTTCGTAGGCAATACAGGTAGCGCCAGATGCTACTAATAGTTCAGTTTGCGTTGGATCCGGAGCAAGGTGAAGGTAAGTATAAAGAGTTTGACCTTCACGAAGCATTTTACACTCGTTTGGTTGTGGCTCTTTTACTTTTACAATCATGTCAGCAGTCGCAAAAATCTCTTCTGCTGTATTAATGATTTCAGCACCGGCGTTAATATAGTCTTCGTTATAAAAACCAATTGACGCGCCTGCGTTTGTTTCAATAATTACTTTATGTCCATGGGCAACAAACTCTTTTGCAGCCGCTGGAGTCAAACCTACACGGTACTCGTGATTTTTAATCTCTTTAGGAACACCAACAATCATCTTATTTACCTTTTCTATTAGTAGATAGTTTGTCTATCAAATTTTGGCGACATTATATGGATGTAATATCAAAATTAATGACTGTTATTTCACTAAATACAGGATATTATTCTGATACATATTGTGCTGCCGAGATATTTAAATGCTGGATAGAATAGATAAGAAGATATTAGTCGAACTTCAAAAAAATGGTCGAATATCCAATATAGATTTGAGCAAAAAGATTGGACTTAGCCCAACCCCTTGTTTAGAAAGAGTAAGAAGATTAGAAAAGAAGGGCGTCATTGAAGGTTATCAAGCGGTTGTTAATGCTGAGGCTGTTGGTGCCAACATGCTTGTGTTTGTGGAAATTACTTTAGAAAAAACCGCACAAGACGTGTTTAGCGACTTTTCTAAAGCGGTAGAAACCTTCGACGAAATTTTAGAATGTCATTTAGTGTCAGGCAGTTTTGATTACCTGTTAAAGACCAGAGTTAAAAATATGTCTTCGTATCGTAAATTACTCGGCGATACGTTATTAAAATTACCAAGCGTGAGTGCGTCTAGAACCTATGTGGTAATGGAAGAAGTAAAGGCAAACAAGCCAATGCCTATATATATTTAACAATGAAAAATAACACTTTTTAGAATAAAAACGCGATGAAAAAGTGTGAATAATTTGATAGATTAGACAGGCTCTTATCAATAACACTTTTCAATAATAACAAAGAGCCTGGAGAAGTAAGTTTTGACTGACCAACAACCGTCTTTTTTGAATGGATTTCAACGCCTTTTAGAAGTTGGCCTTATCGTGATGGGTGCAATTTCCATCTATATTTTAATTACCTTGTTTTCCTATGACCCGGCTGACCCAAGTTGGACAAAAACCGGTAATTACGAATTTATTAAAAACGCTGGTGGCGCATTTGGTGCGTGGCTTTCAGATATTTTGCTGTTTACCTTTGGTTGGTTAGCGTTTTTTGTTCCGGTAATATTGTCGGTGATCGGTTGGTTATTTTTCCGTAAGTTTCACGACTTGGTGGAAGTTGACTATTTAGCGTTAGGTTTAAGGCTAATTGGCTTTGTACTGTTTATTGTCGGTTTCTCAGCCATCTGTAGCATGAACTTTGACGATGTGTATTACTACTCATCAGGCGGTATTATTGGCGATGTAATTTCATTCTTACTTTCTCCATTACTTGGCTTCACTGGGGCAACATTACTGTTTTTAGTTGCCGTAATGGTCGGCTTTACGCTAATGACTGGCATTTCGTGGCTTCAAGTTATCGACGGAATTGGCAAATATAGTTGGTTAGGCGGTGAAAAAGCGCTTGCACTTGCTAAGTCCATGTTGGGTTTAACAGACCAAGCAGCAAACACAAGAACAAACACAAGAACAAACACAAGAACAAACAATGACTCTGCAGAGCTGCAATCTAAAGTATCTACAAACTCAGATAATAATCAGATTGATGATGCTACCACTACCACTACCACGGCCACGGCCACTAAAGCAGATCCGTTAGACAAAAAACGTGATGACTCTCTATTAGCTAATTTTTTCTCAGCAGCAGACTCTGCCAATAAGCACTCAGAAGAGCACCAAACCACAGCGCAAAAGAGTTCGAAACAAGACTCTCAGCCAAATTTATCGACAGCATCAAATTCGAGAGCGGAGATTACATCTCAACAAAGTGAGGTAGTGCCTGAATCAACACTATCTTCCACCTCTAAATCAATACCTAACATGTTAAAGAAGGTGTTTGATAAATCATCTAAGCCTGCACCAACAGCAGAGCGAACAGATAACACCGACAATCAGCGAAAGGACGTTTCATTTGATGATGATATGCCTTTTGAATTTGGTGATGAGCCTATGTCAGCAAGCAAAGCAGATGATGATATTGAAAGCTCTGATATTGAAGGCATAGACACACCAATGAGCTATAGCTCTATTGATGATGATTTGTCGGACGATGATATATTGGGCGCACTAGAAGGAATGCAGACACATAATGATACGCCAGTACGTGATACGAATGCATCTCAACAAACTGCTGGTGTTATAGTTCCACCACCTCAAGAAGAGAAACCACCAATTACTTTGCCTTCGCTGGAATTATTAGATCGCCCAGACAAAGTGGAAAATCCAGTTTCACAAGAAGAGCTTGAAGCTGTGTCGCGACTTGTTGAAGCAAAATTATTGGACTTCAACATACAAGCAGAAGTTGTAGGTGTTTATCCTGGCCCTGTTATTACAAGGTTCGAACTTGATTTAGCGCCAGGCATTAAGGTGAGCAAAATTTCAGGTCTTTCTAAAGATTTGGCTCGTTCTTTATCGGCAATGAGTGTTCGAGTAGTTGAAGTTATTCCTGGTAAGTCATATATCGGTTTAGAGATACCAAACAAGCATCGTCAGATAGTTAGGCTGTCTGAGGTAATGAGCAGTGATGTATTTGATAAGGCATCTTCACCATTAACTATGGTTCTTGGAAAAGACATAGGTGGCAAGGCAGTTGTTGTTGATTTAGCAAAAATGCCTCACTTGTTAGTAGCAGGTACAACCGGCTCAGGTAAGTCTGTTGGTGTGAACACTATGATTTTAAGTTTGCTTTATAAATCAACGCCGGAAGAAGTTCGTTTAATCATGATAGATCCAAAAATGCTGGAACTTTCTGTCTACGAAGGAATCCCACACTTATTATCAGAAGTTGTTACTGATATGAAAGAAGCCGCTAATGCATTGAGATGGTGTGTAGGCGAAATGGAACGTCGATACAAACTAATGTCGTCGTTAGGGGTAAGAAACCTTAAAGGCTATAACGCAAAAATAGATCAAGCTAGACAAGATGGTAAGCCAATTAGAGATCCATTGTGGCGCAGCACGGACAACATGCTTGAGATGCCTCCGGAACTAGATAGATTACCAGCCATCGTTGTAGTGATTGATGAGTTTGCTGACATGATGATGATTGTTGGCAAAAAAGTAGAAGAGTTAATTGCGAGAATCGCGCAAAAGGCGAGGGCGGCGGGAATACATTTAGTATTGGCGACACAAAGACCATCAGTTGATGTTATTACAGGTCTTATAAAGGCGAATATACCAACAAGAATGGCGTTCCAAGTATCTTCGAAAATTGACTCTCGTACTATTTTGGATCAGCAAGGGGCCGAGAATCTTTTAGGTATGGGTGACATGTTGTACTTACCGCCAGGTTCAGGAGTTCCAACAAGGGTACACGGAGCATTTGTGGATGATCATGAGGTTCACGCCGTTGTTAATGACTGGAAATCAAAAGCAAAACCAAACTACATAAAAGAAATACTAGAAGGTGAGATGACAGACGAGAACATGTTGCCAGGCGAAGCGGCTGAAATGGCTGAAGGTGAAGAAGCGGATCCTGTATTTGATGAAGCCGTTGCTTTTGTTACCGAAACTCGCAAGGTATCTATTTCTAGTATTCAAAGAAAGTTAAGAATTGGCTATAACCGCTCTGCACGAATTGTAGAGCAAATGGAATCAATGGGCATTGTCAGTCGAGCAGCCAATAATGGTACTCGTGAAGTATTAGCGCCACCGCCAGTGAAAGGCGAAGACCAACAGGAATTACTATAAATGATTAGAATAATCGGGGCGGCAACAATGATTGTGGCCATGAGTTTTGGTAATGCGGTATACGCAAATACCAACGATACGACCCAAGCTGTAAATGAAGTTTCAGCTGCATCATTAGAGCTACAAAATAAATTAAACGTGTTTGATGGTTATCAAGCAAACTTTAAGCAAGTAGTTACGGACATTGAGGCAAATATTATCCATCAAGCCGATGGTAAGTTAGTTTTTAAACAGCCAGGAAAGTTCATTTGGGAAGTAACCGCACCAGAAGAAGAACTGCTTATATCTAATGGACAATATGTGTGGTGGTATAACCCTTTTGTTGAGCAAGTTAGTATATTTGACGTTCAACAAGCCGTAACACAAACACCTTTTGCATTATTAGTTTCTAAAGACCCTTCAATTTGGAAGCAGTTCAGCATTAGCAAAGAAAACAATATTTACGTGATAACGCCGGTAGATTTATCACAGGCACAAGTTATCAAGCTTACGCTTACAATTATCGATAATGATTTAGAGAAAATAGTCATTACAAGTCGAAGTCAGCAAGTGAGTGAATATACTTTGAGTAATCAATCTAAATTTAAACCGCAGGAAGACATGTTTGAATTTGAGATGCCAGCGGGCATTGATGTTGATGATCAACGTTCAAAAGCTGAGGTTATTGACGGTAATGTTTCATATTAAACTTGGGTTAGTCACTTTAGTTAAAATCAGTACCCTTATTAGAAGGTAACGTTGTGAGCGGACAAAATTCACTAGGCTTTGACATAGACACTGACAACGGCGTTGCAATGAACCAAAATCATGGTCCTTTAGCGTCGCGGTTACGTCCAACCAATTTGACAGAATATGTAGGGCAACGCCATTTAGTCTCTGAGGGTAAAGCCATTTGGAAAATGGTTGAAGCAGGTCATTGCCACTCAATGATATTGTGGGGACCTCCAGGTACTGGCAAAACGACACTAGCAGAGATAATTGCTAAAGCCGCCAACGCCGATGTAGAAAAACTGTCTGCGATCAGTGCTGGTGTTAAAGATATTCGTATGACCATTGAGCGCGCTGAACACAGGCGACAGCAAAGCGGTAAAAAAACTGTCTTGTTTGTTGATGAAGTTCATCGCTTTAATAAAAGTCAGCAAGATGCGTTTTTACCCTATATTGAAGATGGTACCGTTACTTTTATTGGTGCCACAACTGAAAATCCTTCGTTTGAACTTAATAACGCTATTTTGTCTAGAGCGAGAGTCTATGTATTAAAGCATATCGAAGAAGACGACTTACAGTTGTTAATTGACAGAGCTTTAAAAGATAAGGACAAAGGTTTAGGAAAGTTAAACCTACACGTCACGCCTGAAAATAGAAAGTTGCTTATTAACCTGTGCAGCGGAGATGGCCGAAGACTGTTAAATTTCTTGGAAATATCAGCGGACCTTGTTGAAAATGATGGTGTTATTACAGCAGAAATTATTGAGCAAGCTACCGGTAACCAAATGGCGACGTTTGATAAGGGCGGTGATCATTTTTACGATTTAATAAGTGCCTTTCATAAGTCGGTTCGCGGTTCTAACCCAGATGGTGCTTTGTATTGGTACGCTAGAATATTAGCTGGTGGAGGAGATCCACTATATGTTGCCAGACGTTTACTTGCCATCGCGTCAGAAGATATTGGTAATGCAGACCCTAGAGCATTGCAAATAGGACTTAATGCCTGGGATGTATATCATCGTGTTGGCCCTGCAGAAGGTGAACGCGCCATCGCGCAGGCAGCCATATTTATGGCGACAGCCGCTAAAAGCAATGCAACCTACGTCGCGTTTAAAGCGGCCAAAGCACTAGCCAAAGAGTCAGGTAATGTTGCTGTGCCAAATCATTTGGTGAATGCGCCTACTGATTTAATGAAGAATATGGGCAAAGGGGATAGCTACCGATACGCACATGATGAAGACAATGCATATGCTGCGGGTGAGACGTATTTACCAGAGGAATTAGCCGGCGTAGAACTATATCAACCGACTAATCGTGGTTTAGAACAAAAAATATCTGAGAAACTAGATTATTTGAAGTCTCTAGATGCTGCATCTAACAATAAGAGGGAGCTTGATTAGTGTATGCATAATATTGTTTTTGTTGCCATTGGTGGAGCAATTGGCGCGTCAATGCGCTTCGGTATAAACGGACTTGTAATGGGTTGGCTAGGGAAAGGTTTTCCGTACGGCACATTAGTTGTGAATGTGATTGGATCATTTTTTATGGGGCTCTTATTTAGCCTTTTAGAACATGGTATAGTTTCGGATATTGCTTGGCGCTCATTTTTGAGTATCGGCTTATTTGGTGCTTTTACAACGTTCTCAACGTTTTCACTAGATACATTATTATTGTTGCAACAAGGCTTTTGGCAAAAGGCTGTGCTCAATATAATGCTTAATGTTTTTGTATGTATTGCAGCCGCGTGGATAGGTATGCAGATAGTCGCGTCAAAATAAACGAATTTGAATATTAGAATTTATAAATAGGTAAAATAAAGACATGTTAGATCCAAAGTTTCTCAGAAATGAAATTCAAGAAACAGCAGCCCGTTTGGCTACTCGTGGTTTTAAGTTAGATGTAGCGCGTTTAGAGGAATTAGAAACTCGACGTAAAAACCTACAGACAGCAACGCAAGAGTTGCAAAATGAGCGTAATGCAAAGTCCAAAAATATTGGCCAAGCAAAAGCACGTGGTGAAGATATTAAACCACTTTTAGATAGTGTTGCTGATTTAGGCGATAAACTAGACGCTGCTAAGTCTGAGTTACAAGTGTTGCTTAATGAAATTGATAGCATCGCGTTAGCAATTCCAAATTTACCAGCTGATGACGTACCAAGTGGCGCATCGGAAGATGATAATGTTGAAGTACTAAAATGGGGCGAGCCAAAATCGTTTGATTTTGAACCTAAAGATCATGTTGATTTAGGCGAGTCGTTAGCAAACGGTTTAGACTTTGCAATGGGCACAAAACTCAGCGGCGCAAGATTTACCGTAATGCGTGGCAAAATAGCACGCATGAACCGTGCATTATCTCAGTTTATGTTAGATCAACACACAGAAGAGCATGGTTATACAGAAACTTATGTACCTTATCTTGTAAACAATGAAAGCTTGCAGGGCACAGGTCAATTACCAAAGTTTGCGGAAGACTTGTTCCATACTCAGCCATTAACTGGTCAGTCTGATAATTTAGACGAGCAAGATGCACGTAAATTATCATTAATACCGACAGCAGAAGTACCGTTAACAAACTTCGCTAGAGATGTAATTTATGATGAGTCTGAGTTGCCAGTTAAATTAACTGCCCATACACCATGTTTCCGCTCTGAAGCTGGCTCTTATGGCCGAGATACACGTGGTCTAATTCGTCAGCACCAGTTTGACAAGGTAGAGTTAGTTCAAATAGTAAAACCTGAAGATTCAGCGCAAGCACTAGAAGAGTTGACGGGTCATGCAGAAACTATTCTTCAAAAATTAGAATTACCATACCGAAAAGTAGTACTTTGTACTGGAGACATGGGATTTGGTGCCACTAAGACTTATGATTTAGAAGTATGGTTGCCGGCACAAAATACTTATCGCGAAATATCCTCGTGTAGCAGCATGGGGGATTTCCAGTCTCGCCGTATGCAAGCTCGTTACCGTGCAAAAGGCGCTAAAAAACCTGACTTAGTTCATACATTAAACGGTTCAGGTTTAGCGGTTGGTAGAACATTAGTAGCAGTTCTTGAAAACTACCAAAATGAAGATGGTAGTATTACGGTTCCAGCTGCTCTAGTTCCATATATGGGTGGTATAACAAAGATAGGCTAGTAAGCCTGCTTTAGTTTATTAATATGTTTAGTAGAAGCGTGGTTACTGTAATCACGCTTTTTTATTGGAGATTAAGGTGTTCGATTTACAAACTGTTTGGTTGTTAATGCTGGTGGCTGGTGTTTTTGCTTTGTTTTGGCAGAGCAGAAAAATTGCTGAACGAGCAAGAGTTGTTGGAACGCAATATTGTAAAACGCATCATTTACAGTTGTTGTCTATCGCCATGTCAGATTGGAGTGTTTCAGTTAAAACAGGCTTAAAATTTACAGTTATGTTCGACTTAAATTACAGTGCCGATGGCTTAAGCGCTAAAAAAGGGGAGATACAGATTGTGAATGGTAAAGTTGAACAAATTAGTCACTGGTCATAGCTCGTATCCAAATTTATTAACCGAATAAACAATAACTGGAAAACCAAAAACCAATTATTAAATAATAATTAAATCAGCTAACAAACCGATCTAACTAAAGTTTTGATTTTATTATCGAATTCCCTTTTGTGAGCTTTTTGAAGTACAAGGGTAGTGTCTGGGCTATTCAGAGCACTCTATAACATAGCGTTTTGTAGACTCAGGCAAAAACGCTTCAATAGTTTCAATAGGTGCTTTTCCATTAATCACTTCTCTAATCATAGTTGATGACACTGGTACATCTTCACAACTAATAGTAAATACTCGACGACCTATTTGCTCGGTAATTTCTGGTGCCAAGTTTGAATCGTTCAAATTGAATCCAGGCCTGGTCATGACAACTAAGTAACAATTTTCTAATATTTCCTGCCACTTATACCATTGAGTAAAGCTCAATAACGAGTCAAGCCCCATTAAAAAACCAAGGTCATTATCGGGATATACAGTTTTAAAATGTAGGATTGTTTTTAATGAGTAAGATGGCTCTATGCTTCCCAACTCAAAGTCACTCACTTTTACTGGGAAAGGGAAGTTCGTCTCTCTGATAGCATCTACAGTCATATTCAATCTTTGCGTAGCACTGAGCTTAGGCGCCTTTTTATGAGGCGGAATATGGCAAGGAATGTAAAGGAGTTCTTTTATCGAGATGCTTTTTTTAAGGCTAATAACAGGCTTAATATGACCAAAGTGAATGGGGTTAAACGTTCCTCCGTATAACAGGACTAAGGGATTGTTTAAAAGTACCATTGTTATGCAATTTCACTATTAAACGGCATTTCAAACGAGCTTAGTGTTTCATAGCCATTTAACAGCAAGCAGATATGCGCAAACAACGTATAAGGGCAGTTAATAGCATAAAACTTTAACGCTTTATCAATATCAGATAACTGACTTAGCGCCTGATTAACTAAAGTAGGGTTTAATCTTTGGGCAACATTTAAGTAAGTGTTTTGTTTGTTTTTCCAAACTCTTGCAGAGTCAAAAATCTCTTGAGTGCTTTCTGAAAATATTTTCGCATTTTGTAATTTAGCTATTAAGTTCAAGTCCTTGGCCAAAGACCATAAGATAATATTAGGCTCAAAGTCTTCTAGCTTGAGTCGACCTAAAATGGATAAACACTGCTCTGGTTTATTACCCCAAATTGCATCGGTAAGCTGAAATACCGTAAACCTCGATTGATCGGATACCTGTTGCTCTAATATTTCAAGTGTTAACGTTGGTGAATTAGGATGAGATAACTTTAGTTTATCTAACTCCTGGGAGCAGGCTAACAGGTTTCCTGCAGTAAAGGCCAATAAAAAAGATTGAGCATCAGGTGTTAAGTTTAAACCTTTAACCGTCAATTGTTGTTGTAACCAACGCTGCAAATGCGGGCCTTCTATTTCATAAATTGGAATATAACAACCAACACTAGAAAGTGACTTAAACCAGGCTGATTTTGTTTGTGCAGCCTCTAACTTTGAGCCAAAAATAACTAATACGGTATCGTCACCTAGACTTTCAGATACTCGCTTTAAAGTATCCGATCCAGTTTTTCCGATTTTGTTTGATGTAAGTTCAAGCTCAATTAATTTAGTACTTGAGAATAGTGACATTGATTGAGTGTGTTCAATTAGATCATCCCATTCAAATTGGTCATCATCAGCGAGGCGAATAAACTCTTCAAAACCGAGGTGTTTAGCTTTTGACTTGATTAAATCTCTAGCCTCATTTGTTTGAAAGGGTTCGTCTCCAAAAATTAGATAGCAACTAGCTAAACCTTTTTTTAACTCTTGAGGTAATTGATTCGCATATATCTTCACAAGGCGCTGCTCTTACTTAATCATTATAAGCTGAGATAAGATCCGATCACTGGCAATAACTCTTAACTCTGAAAGTATTAGAGCTCGCTCTCTTTCTTTCGCTAACGCATTGTTTGGATCGTCTTGAAACTCTCTACTTAACTCAACTGTAAAGCGTTGAGGCTTTTTGTTTGGTAAGGTTACTTGATAACTGGCAAGGTATATAAGTTCGTATTCAGCAACTTGGCCATTTGGAAACAAAGATAATGTGCGTCGTTGAAATGATTCTGGTAGCACATTTAATTGAGCTTTATTGTCACTCAATGAATCTAAAATAACGACTTGGTTTTGTCTTAATCGCTTTTCAAGTTGGGTGCGAAGCGGACTAAAACGCTTGTCGGAAGTTACATATATCGATTTAAGAGAGTCGGGCAGGTAATATTGACCTTTAAGCTTAAATCCACAAGCTGTAATCAAAGACGACACTAAAAGTAGAGAAAATAGCTTAAATTTCATAACAGTCCATTACATATTTTGTTTAATTAGCTTACACAAACACTCACTAAGTAAGAGGAGAAGGCGACAGTAATCTGAACGCCTTCTTTCTAACTAATGATTAATTGGCAACAATGTTAAGTAATTTACCTTTTACAAAAATTACTTTACGAATTGTCTTGCCGTCTGTGAATTTCTTAACATTCTCTTCTTCTTGACCTGCGGTTTTGATGAAGTCTTCTGTTGCATCAGCAGCCACAGTAATTTTTGAACGAACCTTGCCGTTAACTTGAATAACAATTAACTTTTCATCTTCAACCATTGCAGATTCATCGGCTACTGGCCACTGAGCTTGTTCAACGTTATCACCGTTGCCAAGCGATGCCCAAAGTTCGTGACAAACGTGAGGCGTTATTGGCGTTAGCATAATGACAACTGCTTTGACTGCTTCATACATTACGGCTTTGTCTAAATCTGTAACTAACGGCGCTTTGTTAAGCTTATTCGTTAATTCCATAATAGCGGCAATGGCCGTATTGAATGTATTTCTGCGATCCAAGTCATCGGTGACTTTTGCAATTGTTTTGTGCAACTCTCTACGCAATGATTTTTGGTCGCTATTCAATTCAGTGACAGAGAATTCTTTAACAAGACCGCCATCAATCACGTCTTGCGTTAGTTTCCATACACGTTTAATGAAACGATGTGCGCCATCAACGCCAGAGTCAGACCATTCTAATGTTTGCTCAGGAGGGGCAGTAAACATCATAAATAAACGAACAGTATCAGCTCCCAATGTTTGGATTACAGACTCTGGGTCAATACCGTTGTTCTTAGACTTAGACATTTTTGACATGCCAGAAGAGATAACAGGCTGGCCGTCTTCTCTATGCCATGCTTTTGTTACGCGGCCTTTGTCGTCACGCTCAACGTCAATATCGGTAGGCGAGAACCAAACTTTACCGCCATTGCTGTCTTCACGGTAATATGTTTCTGCTAATACCATTCCCTGACATAATAACTTCTTAAACGGCTCATCAGACTCAACGAGGCCTACATCACGCATTAACTTATGGAAAAAACGTGCGTATAAAAGATGAAGAATAGCGTGTTCAATACCACCAATATATTGATCCACTGGTAACCAGTAATTAGCCTGAGTAGGGTCTAACATTTGATCATCAGACTGAGGTGAGCAGTAACGTGCGTAGTACCAAGACGATTCCATAAAGGTATCAAATGTATCGGTTTCACGTGTAGCAGGCATGCCATTTATTACTGTTTTAGCCCATTCAGGATCTGACTTAATAGGTGAAGCAGCGCCATCCATAACAACATCTTCAGGCAATACAACTGGAAGATCTTGCTCTGGAACAGGAACTGATGTGCCATCTTCCAATGTAGCCATAGGAATTGGAGCTCCCCAATAACGTTGACGAGAAACGCCCCAGTCACGTAAGCGATAATTAACCGTTTTCTTGCCCGCACCATTTTTTTCTAACAAGGCAACAATTTTTTCAAAAGCTGCATCAAACTCTAATCCGTCAAATTCGCCAGAGTTGATGAGTGACCCGCGCTCTGTAAACGCAGATTCCTTTAAGTTTGCTACATGGTCTTGATCAATTGGTGCAATAACTTGTTGGATTGGTAAGTTATACTTAGTAGCAAATTCCCAGTCACGTTGGTCATGACCAGGAACAGACATTACCGCACCTGTACCGTAGTTCATTAATACAAAGTTAGCTGCCCATACAGGCACGATTTCACCTGTTAATGGATGTACCGCGCGAATACCCGTATCAACGCCAAGTTTATCCATCGTTGCCATGTCGGCTTCAGCCACTGACTGGCTCTTACACTCTTCTACAAATTCAGCTAGCTTGCTATTTGTTTTAGCGGCTTCTAAAGCCATAGGATGTTGAGCTGCAACAGCAAGGTAAGTGACACCATACAAAGTGTCTGGGCGAGTAGTATAAACTTCAATTTTGCTCTCTGAACCGTCAACTTTAAAAGATACTTCTGCACCTTCCGAGCGACCTATCCAGTTTTTTTGCATCGCTTTTACTTGTTCTGGCCAACCTTCTAGCGCATCTAAGTCACTAATTAACTCTTCAGCGTAGTCAGTGATCTTGATGAACCATTGTGGGATTTCTTTTTGTTCTACTAGGGCACCTGAACGCCAACCACGACCGTCAATAACTTGCTCATTTGCAAGTACCGTTTGGTCAACTGGATCCCAGTTAACGGTTGCCGTTTTTTTATACACTAGGCCTTTTTCGTACAATTTAGTGAAAAACCATTGTTCCCAGCGGTAATACTCTGGGGTACAGGTTGCGAACTCTCTATCCCAGTCATAACCAAAACCAAGACTAGTTAATTGGTTTTTCATGTAATCAATGTTTTCGTAGGTCCACTTTGCTGGTGCCGTTTTATTATTAATGGCAGCATTCTCAGCTGGTAAACCAAATGCATCCCAACCCATTGGCTGCATTACATTTTTGCCTTGAAGGCGCTGGAAACGAGAAATTACATCACCAATGGTGTAGTTTCTTACGTGTCCCATATGCAGACGACCACTTGGATATGGCAACATTGATAAACAATAAAACTTCTCTTTATCGCTATCTTCAGTAACTTTAAATGTTTGATTCTCTTGCCAAAGTTTTTGAACTTTTTGCTCAATGTCGCGGTGGTTATATTCAGCTTGCATGGACTGCTCTCAGTAAAAGGTAAACGCAATGGCCTTAATAAAAGGCTATGTTACGAAAGTAACTTTGAAGCTTTTTTAAACGCTTCAAAACACTATGAAATTATTTTAAAAATTAGTCGCTAAGGATAACTAATTCAGCAACAAGCAACAAGCAACTTAGTGGAAATTATAGACGCTTCGGCAATTATTTTTGATGTTAATTAAGCAATGCGTTTTTTGGGATTTCCATATAGACTTAAGGTATTAAAAGTATTTATAAAATAATTGGATTTATGATCAAAAATAAAACGTTTCGTTTAGCAGCTGATTCGCTTTCTCCTAGCTTTGAAAGCGATAAAATAAATAAGATATTAGCGTCTGATATAAACGCTGAAGTTAACTTTATAGGCCAAGAACGAGCTAAACAAGCGTTAGAATTTGGTTTAGACATGTCCATGAAAGGCTACAATTTATTTGTGATGGGCGAACCTGCAACAGGTCGACACACGCTTATAAATGATCACATTAAAACCGTAGCAAAAGACAAACAAACGCCAAGTGAGTGGTGTTACGTAAATAACTTCGAGGATAATCGCTCACCTAGTGTTATTCGTTTATCTCCCGGTGATGGTAAAAAGCTCAAAACCGAAATTGAAACACTGATTGATGTTATTTTAGACACGTTCCCGGCAGCCTTTGATAACCCATCTTTTCAACGTAAATGGCGTAACATCGACAAGCATTTTAATAAAAAGTATCAAGACGCAATTGATTTTGTTGAGCAAAAAGCGCAGGCACAAAACGTACTGCTTTTTGAAGAAAAGGGCACAGTCAGTTTTGCTCCGGTAGTCAATGAAAAACCACTAAATGATACTGAGTTTAGCCAGCTAGAAGAAACTACAAAGCTTCAATTTTACAAAGTAATTGATGATTTAGAAAACGTCTTATCTGAGACATTACTAGAGCTACCGCAATGGAAGCGAGAAATGTTTGAAGCTAGGCGTACATTAACAAAACAAACGATAGAAAATGCGCTTAAACCGATTTTAAAAGACGTGGAGCATAAGTACGCCGCTGAGATTGGTGTTGTAAAGTTTGTGCGAGACATGCGTGAAACTTTGGTGGAAATAATTGAAGAGTATTTGTCGTCAGAAGCTGAAACTGAGCAAGACAAAGATCGTGATGAAATTGATGTTAAAAAAGTATTAGAAGAGCAGCTTTTACCAAACAGTATTACAAAACAAGAGCCACACAATGGCGCCCCTATTATTTACGAAGCTAACCCTACGTTTCAAAATGTATTTGGAAAAATTGAATACAGCTCAGTGCAAGGTTCGGTTTATACAAGTTACCAAATGGTTAGAGCGGGGGCATTACACAAAGCAAACGGCGGATATTTACTTATTGAAGCGGACAAGTTAATTCACCAACCTGCTGTTTGGGAAGCGTTAAAGCTCGCCCTTAAAAGCCATGAAATTAAAATGGAATCACCTGCAGGTGAAGCTAATATTGTTAACGCTTCGAGTTTAAACCCGCAACCTATTCCATTAGATATAAAGATAATATTAATGGGAAGTCGAGAGCTTTATTATTTAATGCAAGAATATGATAACGAGTTTAATGAACTTTTTAGAGTATTGGCGGACTTTGAACACTATATCGCGCTAAACGATAAAGCTTTGTATAGCTTTATTCAAAAAATAAAAATGTTTGCTCATGATCACGAAATGGTTTTAACCGCCAGCGCTGTTGAGCAGTTATTGCATTTCAGCTTCCGTCAGGCGGAGCACCAACATAAACTATCGGCTAGGTTTGCAGATGTACTTGAGTTAATAGGTGAAGCTCAGTTTTTTGCTCGTAAAGCGATAAACAAAAGCGAATTTGAGTCAAATGTATCGTCAACTTTAGTTATAGATAAAGAACATGTTACGCAAGCATTAGACGCTAAAGTCATTCGTTCTGGCCAAATCAGTGAATCATTTTTAGAAGATATTCAAGAAGGGCAGATTTTAATAGACACCGATGGTTTTCAAGTGGGTAAGTTAAATGGACTTACGGTTTTAGAAATTGGTGATACTGTTTTTGGTACGCCGGCTCGTATATCGGCCACTGTGTACGCAGGCTCTACGGGTGTTGTTGATATTGAGAGAGAAGTAGAGCTTGGCAAAGCAATACACTCAAAAGGCGTGATGCTACTAAGCGGATACCTTGGTAATAAATACGCGCAGGGTTTTGCTCTCTCGTTTTCAGCAAATATAGCCTTAGAACAGAGTTACGGCCATATTGACGGAGACAGTGCCAGCTTAGGTGAAGTGTGCACCTTATTATCTGCGATAACTCAAATTCCATTAAATCAAGGGATTGCTATTACCGGTTCGATAAACCAGCACGGGCAAGTCCAGTCCATAGGTGGCGTAAACGAAAAGATTGAGGGCTTTTTTAAGCTGTGTGAAGCCCGAGGTTTAACGGGAGACCAAGGCGTTATTATCCCCAAGACGAATTGTATTAATTTAGTGTTATCGGAGTCGGTTCAGTCAGCGGTTAAAGCGGGAACCTTTGCAATATATGCTGTTGAGAACGTTGATGATGCTATTACTATATTAACGGGTAAACAAGCTGGCGTAATGTCGTCTCGAGGTCGTTATCCTAGGGATACAGTAAACGGATTGGCTGCTCAACGCTTGAGGCATATTGCTGATATTGTGAATCATGAGTTTGGTGAGTAAATAAAAGAGTTATTAACTCACCTACATTTGCTCGGAAAAAATTTATATTTATATGATTTCTAAATTAATACGGATACTGTCAGAGCATTAAGACTCAGGAGGTTTACATTTAGTCTCTTCAGAGTCTTTTTCTTCTTCATCGCTAGTATCCGATTCGCTGCCATCAGAGGGTTGTTCACACTTATCTTTAGCTCTATTAAGTCCTAAACTTGCGACCATTCCGCTAACATCAAAACTTTCTATGCCTTCATCGTTAAATATGAAGGTTATTTGGGCCAAGCGGTTGTTAAAAAAGTAGTCTTTGTCATCAATCGACAGGATGTAGTCACCCTTTACTGGTTTTCTTAATATTTCTTTATAAAGTGAAATTTTATGTTCACCAAGTTGCCATGTAAACGACTTTAGTGGTTTGCTGTGGAACTCTTGAACCCATACAAAGTTATTGTCTTGCAGTAAAATTGCAATGCTGTACTTCTCTGGTTTGCCTGGTACTTTGTATTGATTCTCTCCAATAGTGAACTTCTGCAAATTACCATCATCAGAAATCCCCATTGGCATATTTTTTTCGTGTGTTTTCTTGTAGGGGTCGATAACAACCAACTTACCTTCTAGAAGAAAGCCATTAGAACTTTTATCTTCAGCCAATGCTGCTATTGAGTTTAAAAGAACAACAAAAATAAATAAATATTTCAATACTAACTCCTCAGGAAACAGACCCTACAATGGGTAGAGCCGGTTTAAACTTAGTTTAACTTCTTGTAACGTCAACAAATAATTTGAGGGCCTGACCAGGCTGCAAGTACTTTTTAGTATCCAATTTGTTCCATTTTGCAATGTCTGTCACATTAACTTTAAATTTTTGAGCAATTCGAGCTAATGAGTCGCCATTTCGGACTTTATAAGTTACTTTTCGAACTACGCCGTTTTGTTTTTCTGAGGTAGGCGTTTTAGTCCATATCGCTAATTTTTTACCTGGCTTAAGCGGGTCTGTTGGTGCCATGCCGTTCCATTTAGCAAGGCTTCTTAAGTTAACCTTATAGGCTTTACTTATGTCCCATAGCGTATCACCGCTTTTTACAATATAAGTTTCTTTGGTGCTAGAACCACGCTTTTTATTCTGGGTTTTAACTAATCTATTGTCAGCTGTTAACTTATAATTATCAATAGCTTGTGACGAGGTTGGTACCATTAGAGCTTGTTTAACTCTAATCATATTACCTTTTATCTTATTTATATCTCTTAACGCGGCTATAGATACTTTGTGTTTTGCAGCAATGCCGCCTAACGTGTCACCAGATTTCACTACGTACCGAGTCCAAGCCATGCGCTCAGAGTCACTTAATGCATTTAAATTCGCTTTAAAGCTCTCTGCCTTATCGATTGGTACGATGAACTTATGTGGACCATTTGGGTCGGTAGCCCATTGATTGTAGCCCGGGTTCATTTTATGAAGCTCGTTAAGTTCCATATCTGCTAGCTCTGCAGCTTTAGCAATGTCGATTTGCTTTTTAGCATCTATTACTGAAATAGCAGGCTCATTAGCAATTGGATACCAACTCACCTTAAATTCTTCAGAACGTTTTAATAGATCAGATAGTGCCAATAGCTTAGGGACATATGCAGACGTTTCTCTTGGTAAATCAAGTGACCAGAAGTCAGTCGGTAAATGCCTTTTTCGGTTTCGTTTAATTGCTCTTAAAACTCGACCTTCACCGGAGTTGTAAGCTGCAATAGCATTTAGCCAATCACCATCTAGTGTCTTATGTAAAAAGGACAAATAGTCTAAAGCGGCTCTTGTTGAAGCTGCAACGTCACGGCGTCCGTCGTACCACCAAGTTTGTTTTAACTTAAAGCGATTACCAGTGCCAGGGATGAATTGCCATAAACCTGATGCTCTACCATGAGAGTATGCAAAAGGGTCAAAAGCACTTTCAACAATTGGAAGTAACGCAAGCTCTATTGGCATTTCTCTTTTTTCTATTTCTTCGACAATAAAATGAAGAAATGGTTCTGCTCGTTTAGCAACGCGAGTTATATAGCTCGGGTGTTTTGCATACCAGTTGCGTTCGGTGACTACTTGTCTATTTTGCGGAATTTCAATGGAAAGTTGGTAGCTGATTCGGTTCCAAACATCATCAAACTCCATAGGCTCTTCGTCTAAATCAATAGAACCTACTTCTGGTTGCAGTGCCGCCAGCGTTAATGCGTCTACAACTTCACTAGGGCTTGCTATTTTGCTCGGGCGGTTTGCGTTATTAAGGTTAGGGGCACTAACTACCATTTCCGTATCATTTGAAGCGATTGGTGTAGAGCTACAACCCGCAAGAGCAATTAACGCAGAGACTAAGATGACAATGTTATTTTTCTTTATATACATACAATTAAGGCACTTTTTAAATGGGGCGGCAAGGGTCGCACGCCGAAAATTACTGTTAATAATAACCTAAACCACTATGGGTAGCTAATGCATTGCTTATATTTCTAAAAATCGTCTTTCCATTTTCTCAAGTATGTGAAGGTTTCAAGTTCACTCGGTTGAAGTTGTAATTTATATTTATCTTTTATAGCGATTTGCAACTCATTGGTATGGCATAACAAAAATGGATTAATCGATTTCTCAACGGCAATAGTGGTTGGTACTGTTGGTTGGTTTTTCTCTCGCTTTAATTGAACACTGGTTTTAAATGTCTCTATGGCGCTGTTATTTGGCAAAACATGAGATGCAAACGTTGAATTAGCAAGTGTATATTCATGCGCGCAATAAACCTGCGAATTGTTTGGTAACTCACTAAGTTGTTTTAAAGAAGTTAACATTTGTTTGTGCGTACCTTCAAATAGCCTTCCACAGCCACTTGAAAAGAGCGTATCGCCGACAAAGATATTGGGTTTTGAATAATAGGCAATGTGGTCAATCGTATGCCCGGGCACTGAAATAACAGTAAAAGACATATCGCTAATAGATAGTTTTATTTCATCACCCTGTGTGCAAGGGTGGGTAACCATAGAAAATCTTTTAGTGTCTGGTCCAAATACCTTTGCGTCTGGGAAGTGTTCTAGAAGTTCCTGCACACCACCAATGTGGTCAGGGTGATGATGCGTCAGTAAAATTTCTTTAAGCTCTAGGTTTTGTTCTTGAAGCAGCTTTAAGACAGGTTTTGCATCACCGGGATCAACAATGGCCGCTAAATTCAATTCGTTTTTTAATAACCATAAATAGTTATCATTAAATGCAGGTATACGAACAACTGAATACATATTGGTTTCCTAGGCTTTTTTCGTTATAACTATATTAACTAATTGGAGTTCACAGTAGAAGAGGTACTTTTGAGGCCAGCATTAGACTATAAAACGTCGATTCTATTAGATGATTGGAGTTTAATCCCCAAGGGGCAATCATTACTGCATTCAGAACAAGCGATTATTGATGAGCGGTTAAACTACTGTTTTGGACAATACCTTTTAAAGATAGGGCCATTAAGTAGTGCAATAAAAACACAATCATGTGCAATCAATACTCAAATCAATATGTCATCAAAGCTTTCTACAAACCACAACACGGGAATTATAGGCGAATTAGAAGAGCTGCCTTTTTTAGAAAGCTCTATAGATGCTGTTGTGATGAATCATGTTATTGAGTTTACTTCCGATCCGCATCAAGTTTTACGTGAAATACATCGAGTTCTATTGCCAAATGGAAACTTAATCATAAGTGCGTTCAATCCAATTTCATTTTTAAGTGCTCACAAGCTGAATCCAAATAAACGATTTTTAGAATTTAAGCGTGGTCGTTTTTTCACAATTGGCCGGATAATAGATTGGTTACAGTTATTAGGCTTTGAAATAACGTTTGAAAAACGAACTTATTTTCCTTTTGAGTTTGCCTCAAACGATCAGTACGACCAAAGCTATTTAGCTGATTGGGCTCAACGGTTATTTCCCTGGTCTGGTGGTTCTTGTGTGCTAGTTGCGAAAAAACGAGAATGGCCACTTACACCAATAAGACCAAGAGTAAAGTATAAAACTGTCTTTAACCCAGCGGTTAGGACGGGTTCGTTTAACAACCGAAACTCCTGAAGCGCAGAACCAATAGCTGAAAATTAGGTTCTGTATGGGGTTTGGGCTTTACACTTATAAAACAGTTAACTGTTATTTAATTTAGCTTCCGCTTCAATTGATAAGTCGCGCATATTAATTGCGTATTGTTGTAAACGTTTATCGAGTTTTGTTTTTGGCTCCCAAGCCTCTACCAAAACCTTATCGCCATCCGCGTCAACGGCAATAAAGGTAATGATGCAATGATTTGTTTCTAACGGGTTGCTTAGCTTAGGATCAGTTGCCTTAACACTTACATAAATATGCATGCTGGAATTTCCAGTATGGACTACTTTAGCTTCTACGGTTACTAAGTTACCCACTAAAACGGGTCGAACAAACCTTATAGCGCCAACGGAAACGGTAATACAGTATTTACCGCTCCAGCCAGCTGCACAGGCATACGCCGCTTGGTCAATCCACTTCATTACAACCCCACCATGAACTTTACCGCCAAAATTGACGTCAGTAGGCTCAGCTAGAAAACGAAACTCAACCGCTCGACTTGGTTTATGCATATTTTTTCCCCTTAATTACCTTTAATTGTGGTCGCAAATTTAAAAATTGCTATATTTTTAAACAAATTAACGAGAGGGTTGTCGGATATACAATATTCTTTACAGAAAACCGCGTAATACTGTTTGGTTAAAGTTGACGTTTACGTTAACTGATATTAAATTGTCTGCCATAAAATAGATAATCAAACCTATACTATGAAAGCGACCACGCTACGGTATAAATTTTGGGAGAAGATATGAAGATCCTAGTGCCTATTAAAAGGGTAATCGATTACAACGTTAAAGCTCGTGTAAAAGCCGATAATTCGGACGTTGATCTAGCAAACGTAAAAATGGCAATGAATCCGTTTTGTGAAATTGCTGTTGAAGAAGCGGTTCGCTTAAAAGAGCAGGGCAAAGCTGAAGAAGTGATTGTTGTATCGATTGGTGACAAATCTTGCCAAGAGCAGTTGCGTACAGCATTAGCCCTAGGTGCTGATAGAGCCATTCAAATTGATTCTGATGCGAAACTTGGTTCTCTTCAGGTAGCGAAATTACTTAAAGAGCTAGTTGATAAAGAACAACCTAATTTAGTTATCTTAGGTAAACAATCAATAGATTCTGATAATAACCAAACAGGCCAAATGCTAGCTGCATTAACAAACTTACCTCAAGGTACGTTTGCTTCAAAGGTTGATTTAGAAGCTGATAAAGTGCAAGTAACAAGAGAAGTTGATGGCGGTTTACAAACGGTTTCTTTGAGCCTTCCTGCTATCGTAACTACTGATCTTCGCTTAAATGAACCTCGTTATGCATCATTACCTAACATCATGAAAGCTAAACGTAAACCATTAGAAGTTATACCTGCGGCTGATTTAGGCGTAGAACTAACGAGCAAAGTAAAAGTATTAAAAGTTGAAGAGCCTTCTCAACGTGGTGGCGGCGTTATTGTTGAATCAGTAGCTGAGCTTGTTGAAAAGTTAAAGAATGAAGCAAAGGTGATCGCATGAGCATTTTATTAGTTGCAGAACATGATAACAGTGAACTGAAAGTAGATACGCTAAAAGCTGTTAACGCAGCATCAAAAATTGGTGGTGATATTACTGTTTTAGTAGCAGGTCTAAACTGTTCAGGCGTAGCTGATGAAGCAAGTAAGATAGATGGCGTAAGCAAAGTATTGCTAGCTGACAATGCCGCTTATGAGCATAGCTTAGCAGAAAACTTAGGTGCCCTTGTTGTTGACTTGGCAAGTGACTATTCTCACATCCTAGCGCCTGCAACTACTACAGGTAAGAACTTTATGCCTCGCGTTGCTGCGTTGCTAGATGTTGAACAAATTTCTGACATTATTTCAGTTGAAGGTTCTGATACATTCACACGACCTATTTACGCAGGCAACGCAATTGCGACGGTTCAATCTGAATACGCTAAAAAAGTAATTACCATTCGTACTGCTGCTTTTGATAAAGCTACATTAACGGGAAGTGCTGAAGTTGTTTCAATTGGTTCTGAGCAAAACGCCGGTTTATCATCTTTTGTATCTCAAGAGTTAACAGAGTCTGAACGACCTGAGCTTACTGCGGCGAGTGTTGTTATCTCTGGTGGTCGAGGCATGCAAAACGGCGAAAACTTTAAGCTACTAGATGGTATTGCTGATAAGTTAGGTGCCGCTGTTGGTGCTTCTCGTGCTGCAGTAGATGCAGGCTTTGTACCTAACGATATGCAAGTTGGTCAAACGGGTAAAATTGTTGCACCAGACTTATACATAGCCGTTGGTATCTCAGGTGCTATTCAGCACTTGGCCGGTATGAAAGATTCAAAAGTAATTGTTGCTATTAATAAAGACCCAGAAGCGCCAATTTTTCAGGTTGCCGACTACGGTTTAGTGGCAGACTTATTTGAAGCGTTACCAGAATTAGAAACGTCAATCTAACGTTTAGGCATATAAAAATAATTAAAACCTAACCATAAGCGTTAGGTTTTTTTTTGCACTTAATTTGGCGAGCTCAGTCGGAATTTGATGGCAAATTTTGAAGTTTAAGGAACGATAGAACTCAATTAAGTTATCTTCACATAAAGTATAAAGAGGGAAGGTTGTTATAAGCTTTTCAGTATAAGACGTTATTAACCAACCTAACTTCTTTTGTCGGTATGCAGGGGCTACAAATAAACTACGGAATAAATAAAGGGGAGCTTGCTGAGCTCTTAAATTTCTAATAAGTGCAACACCAGCTATATGATGTAACGCCAAGGTATTATCACTCTTGGCGTTTTCAGTTGACCTCGCAATAACGATTAAGTCACTGGAGCAAGCGTTTACATTTTGTTTGTGCTTTTTATAAAACTGATTGATTGGCTTTTGAGACGCTTGATTATAAACCTCAATAACCTTACCGGAAGTTACCACTTTTTCTTAGGCGCAAATAAAGCATCTAAATCGTCATTTTCTTCTGACTGTTTTTTCTTAACATCATCAAGGTTTGCCGACTTTAAATCTTTAGCAATTTGAGAGAGCAACTCTTCAATTTCACCCAATCGGGTAATTATATATTCGTCTGCGTAGTTTTGTTTTTCTAAGGTTAATTTAGCTTTTTCAAAATATTGACGAGCTGAGCCGCTCATATTTTTGCCCATTGCAACCTTACCGCGACGCATTTGTGTTTCGATATTAATCTTTAGTTGTAACTTTTCGAATTTTTTATCTTCTTTAACAAAAATCTCACTGGAAATTCGGCCCTTACCATGCTCTGATCTAAGTATAATACGGAACTTCTTAATTCCTTGAATAATGCCTATCAGCTGTTTTTCATTTTCAGGAAGAGTCATTGTCTCTGCGTCACCCGCAGCAAAGTCACCAGAGTTGATTTTGGTTTGTACTTGTTGAATTCGGTTGCCAACTTCTTTATTACCGGGCGTTAACTCTTGCATACCTTTTAGGGCGCTAAGCTCACGATTGAGAAGGATGGCATAGCCTTCTTTTGACAATGGGATACCCGCCGCATTTTGCACAGCTTCTTCTGTTTCGTCGATAATTGCTCGAAACTTTATTACTTCCCTACGACGTTCTTCTTCTTGTTTTTTCTTCTGCTGTTGCATTGTGTTTGTAACTACAACGATAACAACTAAACCAAGAATCAAGCCAACGATGATGGCAAAAAGCATAAATAATCCTTAAATTGGCTGGCCACACTAAAAATTCATAACACTAACAAGTATCTATCTTAGACCAAATGTCACTATCTTTGCATAGTAAACAAATTTTTTACGTTAGGGTAGTGATATAACTTTGAACATGTATAAAAATTTATGGAATAAATGATACATTATGTATATATTTTTAGAATAAGTAACCTTGGAACTATTAAATGAAACTCCAGCAACTGAGATACATTGTAGAAGTGGAAAACCACAACTTAAACGTTTCTGCTACTGCCGAAAGTTTGTTCACATCGCAACCCGGTATAAGTAAGCAGGTGCGCATGCTAGAAGATGAGCTTGGCGTACAAGTATTTGGTAGAAGTGGCAAACACCTGACCCACGTTACACCTTCTGGTCGAGAAATCATTGAATTATCAAGAGATATTCTAAGTAAAGTAGAAAGTATAAAACAAGTCGCAAAAGAACATACATTACCAGATCAAGGTAAGTTGAACGTTGCCACAACTCATACTCAAGCAAGATACGCACTACCTAATGTAATACAGGGCTTTATGGATAAATACCCAAAAGTATCCTTACATATGCATCAAGGAACTCCATCGCAAATCAGCGAAGCGGCCGCGAAAGGTGATGCTGATTTTGCAATTGCTACCGAAGCTTTACATTTATACAATGATTTAGTCATGCTGCCTTGTTATCACTGGAACCGATCTATCGTAGTGAAAAAAGATCACCCTTTAGCTAAATTGAAAACAAAACTACAGTTAGAAGATATTGCTCAGTATTCATTGGTAACCTATGTATTTGGTTTTACTGGTCGTTCGGAATTAGACAAGGCTTTTGCGGAAGAGGGCTTACAGCCTAAAATTGTATTTACAGCGACGGATGCTGACGTAATCAAAACTTACGTACGATTAGGTGTCGGAATAGGTGTAATCGCGACAATGGCAATGGATGATACCGATACAGACCTAGTGACTATTGATGCTTCTCATATTTTTGAAGCTTCAACAACAAAGATTGGGTTCAGGAAAGGTAGCTTCCTGCGAGGTTATATGTATGACTTTATAGAACGGTTCGCGCCTCACTTGACAAAAGATCGTGTTGAAAAAGCATGTTTGTTGAAGAACCAAGATGAAGTCGATGAAATGTTTAAAACATTACCTCTGCCAATTAAGTAAAATTTAGATATAAAAAAAGGAGCCTAGGCTCCTTTTTTATTTTTAAGTAAATTTATTACGCGAGAGACACAAATAAACCAGCAATAGCTGCACTCATTAGGTTTGCTAACGTAGCCGCTAATACAGCTTTTAAGCCTAACTCTGCTAAGTCATGGCGTCTTGATGGCGCCATACTACCAACACCACCTATTAGTATTGCAATTGATGACAAGTTGGCAAAACCACACAAACCAAACGTCACAATAACTTGCGTCATTTCACTTAAATCGCTTTTGTAATTAAGGAAATCTAAGTAGGCAACAAATTCATTTAGTATAAGTTTCTGACCTAAGAATGAGCCGGCTATTTGCGCTTCAGACCATGGTACCCCAACAATAAATGCGATTGGGCTAAATAGGTAACCTAAAATCATTTGAAGTGTTAGCTCTGGGTAGCCTATCCAGCCACCAATTCCGCCAAGAATACCGTTCACTAGTCCAATCAAAGCAATAAATGCAATTAACATTGCTGCAATTGATATTGCGAATTTAACACCTTCGCCAGCGCCATCAGCAGCTGCATCTATTACGTTTACGTGACCAGAACTTTCTAGTTTTAGCTCAGCTAATTCGTTTTTAGGCTCTTCCGTTTCAGGTAAAATCATTTTAGCCATTAGTAATCCGCCAGGAGCAGCCATAAAGCTTGCTGCTATAAGGTACTTAAGCTCAATGCCAATACTTGCTAAACCAGCTATGATTGCGCCAGCAACTGTTGCCATGCCACCTACCATTACCGCAAAGAGTTCTGAGCGAGTCATGGTTTTTAAGAAAGGCTTTACTACTAGGGGTGCTTCAGCCTGTCCAACAACAATGTTGGCTGCAGCACACATAGACTCTGGTTTACTGGTGCCAGTAATTTTTCGTAATGCACCACCAAATACACTTACTAATTTACCCATAACACCTAGGTAATATAGAACGGCTATTAGAGAAGAGAAGAATACAATTACAGGTAGAATATGTACCGCAAAAATAAACCCTAATTCTTTTCCGCCAATCTTGTCACCAAACATAAAGACAATGCCGTCTGTTGCATAGTCAAAAACGGTAGAAAGTGTTTGAGATACATTTAGTAATATATCTTTACCAGGTTCCCAATATAAAACCATCGCACCTAACAAAAACTGCAATAAAAACGCACTTATAACGGTTCGTTTATTTATTGCTCGACGGTTAGTGGACAAAGCAAATGCTAATACCAACAGAACAGTGATCCCTAATAAACTTCTTATCCAATCAATATCCACAAACACTTGCTCCTAACAATTTAGATATTATTTTTCACGGTGCGTGATCATAGGGAGATTATGAAATGATTCAAGCGTTTTATTGGATTTTAGTGAAATTTATCACTATATATGTAACAGATATGAAAATTTTATGACAAACAAGATAAATAAACGCTAAACAAATATTACTAAATCACATACAATGCCCTTGCTTATATCTTGTATTAGTCATCTCATACGATGAGTTGTTTAAGTAATTGATTGATATAAAAGACATCTAACTAAATCTTCAGGATAAATTTATGAAAAAGGCTGCATTAGCACTTAGCATCCAAGCTGCATTACTAGCGTCGTTATCGTTTAACGCGAACGCTCAAGAAAATGCCCAAGAGCAAGATGATGCAAAACTTGAAAAGATCACTGTGACGGCTCTTAAGCGAACTCAGTCTATTCAAGATGTTCCAGTTTCAATTGCGACTATGTCAGGTGAACGTTTTGAAAATACGTTTTCATCAGGCGATGATATTTTATCATTAGCAGCGCGCGTTCCTGGTTTATACGCAGAGTCATCTAATGGACGAGTTGCTCCACGCTTTTATATGCGTGGCTTGGGTAACTCAGATTTTGATTTAGCAGCTTCACAACCAGTATCTATTATTATGGATGACGTGGTTATGGAGAATGTTGTATTAAAAAGTTTCCCATTATTTGACATTGACCAAGTAGAAGTTATTCGTGGTCCGCAAGGTTCTTTATTTGGACGCAATACCACAGCAGGTATTATCAAGTTTACAAGCCGTAAACCAACTTCTGATTTTGATGCCTATGTTAAAGCAGGTATGGGAAGTTTTGGACTGGTTAATTTAGAAGGTGCGGCTGGCGGTCAAATCGCTGAAGATCTTAATGCTCGTCTTTCTATCTTAGATCAATCTAAAGATGATTGGATTGATAATGCATTCACTGGTGAAAAAGATGCATTGGGCGGGCATGATGAATCTGCTTTTAGATTTCAACTAGCCTATAACCCAACTGAAGATTTAGACATTCTTTTTAATTATCATGATCGCTCTTTAAAAGGCACATCTTCTGTAATGAGAGCAAACATACTTACCACGGGTAGCAATGAGCTAAATGCTAATTACGACCGTGATAAAGTATTTTATGATGATGGCGATAACAACCCTCAAGAATACGATCAAGATGGTTGGAGCTTAAATGTAAATTATGATCTTGGCGCTTATATGCTGACTTCTATTACAGCAATGGAAAATGCAGATGGCCGCAGTAAAGGTGATATAGACGGCGGTTATATTTGTGCAGAAGGACAAATGAATAGCTTCTGTACTGCTGATAACCGTAATGGCCCAGGATTCATTCCATTTGGCGCTATTACAGAAGACAGACTTAACGATTTAGAACAGTTCACACAAGAGATTCGTATTGCAAGCAACGGCAATGATCAATTAACGTGGCAAACAGGTTTATTCTACTTTGACTCCTCGTTTGGTGTAGAGAGTGTAGATGGATTCTTCGGAGCTACTGAAGTATTCCATGAAAATACGACGTGGGCGGTATTTGGTCAGTCTACTTACGCAATTAACGATGATTTAACAATTATAGGTGGACTTCGCTATACCTATGATGAAAAGTCAATTAGTGTTGGTAAACAAAATGAAAACGGCTTCGCAGTAGTTATAGGTGCAGCCTCAATCCAAGATTATGAGCCATTAGACGTTGATGACGGTCAATGGTCGTGGGAAGCAATGGCTAACTATACTGTTGATAATAACATGAGTGTTTATGCTCGTTTATCAAATGGTTTCCGTGCTCAATCTATCCAAGGCCGTGACGTGGCGTTCGAAGGATTCCCATCAGTAGCTGAAGCTGAAACAATTATGTCTTATGAAGCTGGTTTCAAAACAGACTTGCTTGATAACACATTACGTTTAAATGGTGCTGTATTCCATTATGTTATTGATGACATTCAGTTAACTGCAGTTGGTGGTAATGGAAACAATGTTGGTTTAACTAATGCTGGTAAAGGCGTTGGTACTGGCTTTGAAATTGACTCAGAATACCGAGTTAATGAAAACCTAACTGTTACAGCTGGTTTCTCGTTCAATGACACGGAATTACAAGATAAGAATCTACTTATCTCTACCTGTGGTTCAGGTGCATGTACACCAACCGATCCTTTAAATGAAGATGGCGCAGCATATGTAGACGGAAACCCGTTCCCTAATGCTCCAAAAACTATCTTTACAGCAACAGCACGTTATTCAATGCCAATTGCTGATGAAGGAGAGTTGTTTATTTACTCTGATTACTCACATCAAGGCGACACAAATCTATTTATTTATGAAACAGAAGAGTACAAAACTGACGGTCAATTTGAGCTAGGTTTACGTATTGGTTATGTTCATTATGATTTAGATTTAGAAGTTGCTATTTTTGGTCGTAACATTACAGACGAAGATAACCTGAAAGCTGGAATCGATTTCAATAACAATACTGGTATTGTTAATGAGCCGATGAGCTGGGGTATCGAAGTTAAGAAGAACTTTTTCTAAGTCCTTTTAAACGAATAAAAAAGCCCAAACATTTGTTTGGGCTTTTTTGTATATGCTCAAAGAGTAACAACAATTAGGTTGTTACACCTTGTATTATTATACGGTCATGATTTTCATGGTGTTTGTTGCGCCAATCGTTTCCATTTTGTCGCCTTGAGTTAACATCACTAAATCACCTTTTTTAAGTCTACCTTCGGCAAGTAACTCTTTGAGGGCTTCTCTTGCATCGTCTTCAAACTGTGTAGAGTCAAAATTACAAGGGTAAACACCTCTGAACAATGCACAGCGATTCAATGTTTTTTCATGGCGTGACATTGCATAAATAGGTAAGCCTGAGCTGATACGAGATAACAATCTAGCCATACCGCCAGACTCGGTTAAAGCCACAATCGCTTTAATGCCTTTCATATGATTGGCCGCGTACATAGTTGCCATGGCAATAGTTTCTGAAACATTATCAAACTGAACGTCCATACGATGCTTGGAACTTAAAACACTCGGGTGCTTTTCTGCTCCTAGACATACGTTTGCCATCGCTTTAACGGTTTCTACTGGGAAGTCTCCCGCCGCTGTTTCAGCCGATAACATGACTGCGTCAGTGCCATCTAAAACAGCATTTGATACATCCATAACTTCAGCTCGTGTTGGCATTGGACTCGATATCATTGACTCCATCATCTGAGTCGCCGTGATAACTGCTTTGTTTAGCTGTCTAGAACGGGCAATTAGTTTTTTCTGAACGCCGACTAACTCAGCGTCACCTATTTCAACACCAAGATCACCTCGGGCAACCATAATTACGTCAGATGCTGAAATAATATCGTCAATAGCTTCATCAGTAGCGACGGTTTCTGCACGTTCAACTTTTGCGACAATTTTAGGCGCAAAACCAGCTTCTTTAGCTAATTTTCGTGCGTATTCTAAGTCGGCTCCGTTACGTGGAAAAGACACCGCTAAATATTCAACCCCAATTTCAGCTGCAGTTAATATGTCAGCTTTATCTTTGTCTGTTAGTGCAGGGGCGGTAAGGCCTCCACCTTTGCGGTTAATTCCTTTGTTATTTGACAAAGGCCCAGCAACGGTAACTTCAGTAAAAACTTTCTCGCCTTCTACAGACTCAACTTTTAACTGAACGCGACCATCATCAAGAAGTAATAAGTCACCTGGGATTACATCTTTAGGTAAGTCTTTGTAGTCTATAGAAACTTGGTTTTTGTCTCCATCATCTTTGCCCATTGAAGCATCAAGAACAAACTTATCGCCTACAGAAAGGTAAATTTTTCCTTCTTTAAAACGAGATACTCGTATTTTTGGACCTTGTAAGTCCCCTAAGATAGCAACATAAGTGTTTAATTTTTTTGCGACTTCACGAACACGCAAAGCACGATCTATATGATCTTGTGCAATGCCATGGGAAAAGTTAAGACGAACTGTATTTACGCCACTTGCGATGATTTGTTCTAACACGTCATCTTTATCAGTAGCGGGACCTAAAGTTGAAACGATCTTTGTTCTTCTCAATGCGTTGGTCATGTAATGGAAACTCCAAGGGTTGATATACAATTTTTATGTAATTTTATTACATTTTGAAAGAATAAAATAAAATTACAAGGGTTTATTCGCATCTTAGTGAATAAATATTACAAAATTACTAATAGTGAATTATAGAACATATAAAGACTTTAACGGCGAAGTTTTAAAGTAGGGCGACAAGAGTATGGTTTTGGCAGAAGATGATGCTAGAGAATCGTAGCATTTTGATTTATATGTATTTAGAGAATAAATAAAAAGGAAATTGCAGGTACTAATATATTTAGACCTGCATTGTGCTGAATAAAGTTGATCAGTCTCTCTTATCAAATCGTGATGGACGAAGTGAATCTTTTACTTTTTTCAGGTTATCTCTAAATTTTGGACCACGTCGCAACGTGAAGCCAGTAGCTAAAACGTCAATAATAACGAGTTGTGCAATTCTAGAAGCCATTGGCATATATAAGTCTGTGTCTTCAGGTACATCAGGACTTAGACAGATATTACATTCTTTTGCCAAAGGAGAGTCTTTTGACGTTACGCCAATAACCGTTGCGTCATTTTGACGAGCAATCTCTGCAATCTCAACGAGTTGTTTTGTTCTGCCGGTATGAGAGAACAACATAACCACATCACCCTCACTACTATTCATGCAGTTCATACGCTGCATTACAATATCTTCAAAACAGTTTACCGGGACATTAAAGCGGAAAAATTTGTTTAATGCATCTTGAGCTACAGAGGCTGAGGCACCTAACCCGAAGAACGAAATTTTCTTAGCTTGCGTTAGTATATCCACTGCTCGATTAACCTGTGAGATATCAATACTTTTGCGAGCGCTGTTTAAAGAGGCCATAGTAGATTCGAATATTTTAGCGGTATATTCTTCAGGACCATCGCTTTCATCAACGTGTCGGTTAACATAAGGTGTACCGTTGGCTAAGCCTTGAGCCAAGTGCAACTTAAAATCAGGAAATCCCTTTGTATCTAATCGACGACAGAAACGGTTGACTGTAGGTTCACTAACATCAGCTATTTTTGCAAGTGTCGCAATACTAGAATGTATCGCTTGCTCAGGGTTATCAATGATAACTTCGGCTACTTTACGTTCAGACTTACTAAAAGTAGTAATCTGTAAGTTTATCTTTTCAAGAATATTCATTCTTATTCCTTAAATCTTTACAAGCCTTTAATACACTATTGTTAGAAGTTAATAAAATCCTGCCACATTATGCAAAATACAGGTTAAAATTAGGTAGCAGTTTTAATAACTCGACTTTATGTAATGTATTAGAAATTAATTACCAATTAAAAACAACAAAATTAGTTAAAATTTCACTTTTATGTAAAAAAATTACAACTTTCGGGTTTACATTGCCTGCATTAGTTCGATAGCATTAGACCTATGTAGTTTAATTACAATAAACTGACCATCTTATTGGAGTTTCAAATGGCAAAAAAGCTAAGCCATAAGCCTTGTGATTTAGTTCTGTTCGGTACCAAAGGCGATCTTGCTCGTCGTAAATTAATTCCATCTTTATATAAGCTAGAGCGCTCCAACCTTCTTGCTGACAATACAAAAATTGTTGGTATTGCAAGGGATGAGTTGGATTTAGATGGTTACAAAAAGGTCGTATCAGACAGTTTAGAGCAGTTTTTAAAAGAGCCTGTAGACGAAGAGATTAAAGAGAAGTTTCTTGAAAGGCTTCAATATTGTCAGGTTGACATGACCGTAGCAGAAGACTTCAAAGGTATTAAAGACGTTGTAGACCAAGAAAATAGGACTATGGTGAATTACTTCTCTACACCACCGTCTGTGTTTGGGGCTATTTGTGAAGGGTTGGATACAGCCGGATTGATTAATAAAGAAACTCGAGTAGTGGTAGAAAAGCCAATTGGCCACTGCTTAGAGTCATCAAAAGTAATCAACGATAAAATTGCAGAACACTTTAACGAAGATCAAATATACCGAATTGACCACTATTTAGGAAAAGAGACGGTTTTAAACCTTCTTGTACTTCGTTTTGCTAATGCCATATTTACTAATAACTGGGACCATGAGTGTATTGATCATGTTCAAATATCGGTTGCCGAGTCAGTTGGCGTTGAAGGCCGTTGGGGCTATTACGATGACGCAGGTCAGATGCGTGACATGGTACAAAACCATCTATTACAAATATTGTCTCTGTTGGCCATGGAGCCGCCGGTAGATGTGAGTGCAGACAGCATTCGAAATGAAAAATTAAAAGTCCTTAAAGCTCTCAGACCAATTACGACTGATAACGCGGGTGATAAAACGGTTCGTGGCCAATACACCTCTGGTTTTGTTAATGGTCAAGCGGTACCTGGTTATTTGGAAGAAGAGGGTGCTAATACGGACAGCTCAACGGAAACCTTTGTATCCTTGCGAGTTGATATTGACAACTGGCGCTGGGCAGGCGTTCCATTCTACCTGCGTACTGGTAAACGTTTGCCGGTTAAAGGCACTGAAATTGTAATTCACTTTAAAGAACTACCTCACAACATCTTTAAAGAAACGTATAAAACACTTCCTGCTAATAAATTAACAATTCGCTTACAACCAGACGAAGGCGTGGAAATCCACTTAATGAATAAAGTGCCTGGTTTAGGTGAGAAGATGGAGCTTCAGCAAACTAAGCTTGATTTAAGTTTCTCGGATACGTTCAAAGATGATCGTATTGCGGATGCATATGAACGCTTAATGCTAGAAGCGATGTTAGGAAATCAGTCGTTATTCGTAAGGCGAGATGAAGTTGAAGCCGCTTGGTCTTGGGTAGACGGAATACTAGACGCTTGGGATAAATCTAATGAATCACCTAAATCCTATTCAGCTGGTTCTTGGGGCCCTGTGGCATCAATAGCAATGTTGGCAAAAGATGATAGAGAGTGGGACGAGTAAATGAACGCTACGATAAAGAAATTTGAAAACTCAGCTCAACTTAACGAACAGTTTGTCGCTGAAATAATAGAAAAACTAGCCAGTGGTATTAAAAATGACGGACGCGCTAGTTTATTAGTATCCGGTGGCAATACACCAAAACCTTTGTTTACGGCGCTAACCAGTACGAACATAGATTGGTCTAAAGTTGATATAGCCTTAGTTGACGATCGCTGGGTACCACTTACCGATTCAGCTTCAAATGAAACAATGGTCAAAGAGTTTTTATTAAAGGGCAATGTTGCTAATGCAAACTTTGTTGGTATGAAAACAACGCACTCTGAAGCGTTTGATGCTGTGGAAGAAGTGACTAGAAACCTAGCAAATATAAAAACACCTTTTGATGTTGTGATTTTAGGTATGGGCGAAGATGGTCATACAGCTTCTATTTTTCCATGTTGTGAACAGCTCGATGATGGCCTTACAACGTTAAAACCTATTCTTGCAACTCAACCTACAACCGCGCCTCATCAGCGTATGACCTTTAGTAAATCGGCGTTGTTAAATTCAAAACAACTATATTTACACTTGGTTGGTGGCAATAAAGAGCAGGTTCTAAATGCAGTTGCAGCAGAAGCTGACGTTCGCAAGGCACCAATAAGTGCATTTTTAAATCAAACTGACGTCCCTATGACGGTCATGTTAGCTAGCGCCAAGTAGGTAGTTAGGAGATATAATGAATAAAACAATTCAACAAGTTACAGATAGAATTATTGAGCGTAGCAAGGCAACACGAAAAGCTTATTTAGCAAAAATTGAGCGCGCTCGTGAGCATGGTCCACATCGAGGTGTGTTGTCATGTGGCAACTTAGCCCACGGTTTTGCAGCCTGTAATACATCACAAAAACAAGATCTTACTGCACTTACAAAAGCAAACGTTGGTATGGTTTCCGCGTACAACGATATGTTATCTGCCCACCAACCATATGAAGTTTATCCTGATAAAATCCGTAAAGCCGTTGAAAAAGTAGGTTCTGTAGCTCAGTTTGCCGGTGGTGTTCCAGCAATGTGTGATGGAGTCACACAAGGGCAGCCAGGTATGGACTTAAGCCTAATGAGTCGCGATGTTATCGCCATGAGTGCAGCGGTAGGGTTATCGCACAATATGTTCGATAGCGCCGTTATGATGGGTATCTGCGATAAAATTGTACCAGGCCTCGTAATGTCTGCTTTATCTTTTGGTCATTTACCATTTGTATTTATTCCTGCAGGTCCGATGGAGTCGGGTATTCCAAACAAAGAAAAAGCCCGTGTTCGTCAGTTATTTGCTCAAGGCAAAGTTGGAAGGGATGAATTACTAGAGTCTGAATCAAAGTCTTATCATTCTGCTGGCACTTGCACGTTCTACGGAACGGCAAACTCTAACCAGTTAGTTGTTGAAGTAATGGGTCTTCATTTACCAGGTTCTTCTTTTGTTAACCCTGGTACAGAGTTAAGAGAGGCTTTAACTGAAGCTGCCGCAATACAAGCGACTCGAATTACTGATCTTGGCACTGAATATATGCCAATTGGTCACATCGTTGACGAAAAGTCAGTGGTGAACGGCATTGTTGCTTTACTTGCAACAGGCGGCTCAACAAATCATACAATGCATTTGGTTGCTATGGCTAAAGCGGCCGGCATCATCGTTAATTGGGACGACTTTGATGCATTATCATCAGTAACCCCTTTGTTAACTAAAATATATCCAAATGGCCAGGCCGATATTAACCACTTCCAAGCAGCTGGCGGTATGGCACTATTAATCAAAGAGTTATTACGAGGTGGTTTCATCCACAATGACGTAAACACAATATGTGGACACGGTTTAGATAAGTACACTAAAGAACCAGCCATTCGTGATGGAAAACTAGTGTGGATAGACGCGCCTGAAAAATCGTTAGATCCGGACGTATTGTCAACTGTTGAAGCGCCATTCAAAGCAGACGGCGGATTAAGTGTCCTTGATGGTAATTTAGGTAGAGCCGTTATCAAAACTTCAGCACTTCGCGAAGGCCGAACAGTAGTAAAGGCACCTGCAGTTGTATTCGAAAGTCAGCATGATTTAGATGGTGCGTTTCAGGCAGGTGATTTAGATAAGGATTGCGTTGTTGTAGTTAGGTATCAAGGGCCAAGAGCGATAGGTATGCCTGAGCTACATAAATTAACGCCTCCACTAGGTGTACTGCAGGACAAAGGCTTTAAAGTTGCACTAGTGACAGATGGTCGAATGTCTGGCGCATCTGGTAAAGTACCAGCGGCTATTCATTTGTACCCTGAAGCGCTTGACGGTGGTTTGATTGCTAAGGTTAACAATGGCGATTTAATAGAAATTGATGCGGAAAACAATGTAATAAAATTGCATGTTTCAGAAGAAGAGTTAGCTAAACGAGTTGTAGTACCAAAGGATTTAAGTGCAGAGCGCGAAGGAATGGGTCGTGAAATGTTTAATGGCTTGAGGCAGATGTTAACTACATCTGAGGAAGGTGCTAGCTGTGTTTTTCACGAGGCTTAGAAATCAAATGTCATTTTATGCTTTAGTCGCAGATGTAGGCGGCACAAACATTCGCCTCGCGATTGCGAATTTAACAGATTTATCAATGGATCATGTGCAAACTTATCGTTGCGCAGATTTTGCGAAAATAGATGATGCTATTGAACAGTATCTATCGTTTATAGAAACAGAAATCCATTTTGCTTGTATCGACGTTGCCTGTCCGGTGACAGGTGATAAAGTTGACCTAACAAACAACCACTGGTGTTTTTCTCAAAAAAAGCTAGCTGAAAAGTTTGGTTTTGAAAAGCTTTACGTGATTAATGACTTTACGGCTATCGCTATGGCGATTCCGTCTTTAAGTGAAGAGCAGAAAACGAAAATTGGCGGTAAAGAGCCAGCAGAGCATAAGCCTATTGCTATTTATGGCGCTGGTACTGGTCTTGGGGTTGCCCATCTAGTCTACAGTGGTCAAAAGTGGATTGCATTAGGTGGCGAGGGTGGGCACGCTGATTTTGCCCCTACTGATGCCGAGCAAGTTGCTATTTTAGAGCACCTTCAACACAAGTATACAACGGTATCTGCGGAGCAATTGTTATCTGGTTTAGGCTTAGCGCAAATTTACCAAGCATTGTGTTCTATCAATAATCAACCAGAACAAAACTTCCAACCAGCTGACATAACAACGCACGGTATTAACAATACTGATGAAATGGCGGCGAGCGCAATGCGAGTGTTTTGTCGCATTTTAGGGAGTTTTGGTGGGAATTTGGCACTTACTATGGCGACATTTGGTGGCGTTTATATTGCCGGCGGTATTGTTCCTCGTTTTATTGAATATTTAAAAGTTAGCGAATTTAGAGCCAGTTTTGAAGCAAAAGGGCGTTTCCAACCTTACGTATCTGGAATTCCAGTATATGTAGTGACGGAACCGCAACCTGGCTTATTAGGCTGTGCTGCATATCTAAAGCAAGAGCTTTAAGCACAGTACTTTACTAAGATTTATTTTAAGGATTTATAATGACACAACGTAATTGGTTAATAGATTCGGCTGACGTATTTGCCGCTGGGCCAGTAGTGCCGGTTTTAGTAATTGACCGAGTAGAAGATGCGGTTCCTATTGCCAACGCTTTAGTTGCTGGCGGAATTAAGGTGTTAGAAGTTACCTTGAGAACGCCTGTTGCAATGGATGTTATTAGGGAAATAGCCACACATTGCCCGGAGGCCATTATAGGTGCTGGCACAGTGACTAATGCTGAACAATTAAAGCAAGTAACTGAAGCAGGTGCTAAATTTGCGATAAGCCCTGGTTTAACACCTGACTTACTTGATGCTGGCAACAATGGTTCAATTGCATTGATACCAGGAGTATCGTCAATATCGGAACTAATGGTGGGATTAGATAAAGGTTATAGCCACTTTAAGTTTTTCCCTGCAGAAGCATCAGGTGGTGTTCAATCGTTAAAATCTATTGGTGGGCCTTTCCCAGGTGTTAAGTTCTGTCCTACTGGTGGAATCAATCCTTCAAACTATCAAGACTATTTAGCTTTAGACAATGTTCTTTGTTGCGGTGGTTCTTGGTTATGCCCAGATTCAGTTGTTAAAGAGCAGAATTGGGACGAAATTACTCGCTTAGCGAAAACTGCAGTACTAGGGCAGTAATCACTATAGCATTAAGTAGAAGGTAACATTTGCCTTCTACTTATACCTTTTTTGTACATCTTTAAGTTTTAGTTTCGATCGATGACCTGAGTCAGGGTGTGAGATTCTCGGGGTTTTAACTTAACTTCTTTTGTATTCGCCATTTCGACGCAGACCATTTCGATGAATCCATCGTCATCAAAGTCGCTCATCTTTTTTGCTCCCTCTTTCCATGGATTCCAAATGACAACAGAGTCATGTCCAGAGCCGACTATTTTTAAGTTGTTTTTAGATGTTTTGTTATTCATAACCGTAATCAAATCATTATGACTGTTGTATATTTTATCTGTCCATTGTGTGATTTTTAGTTCGTTATCTTGCACCAAAGTTTGAGCATTCAGCTGGTCCAAGTATTGACGGTTAGACAAGCCAGTAATCGTGCTTTGTCTTATATCTTCTACCTTAAAATAACTGTGTATTGCCTGAGTAAAAGTAACGGTAGAATCTGAAGTGTTTTCGGTATGTAAATGAATTTTTAAAGATTTACCTAGATCAAGCTCTAAAAATAGCGATAAACCTTTTATGCTATTTGGAAACTGTTCGTCTTTTAATGAGCTTAAACTCTCAATGTTAAAGTTGGGCTGCATAGTGATCCGGACACCAGAGTCGTCCTCTTCAATGGAAACTATGTTCCATTTTACTAAGCGTGCATAACCATGTTGCGGTTGTTCTTGTGATAAAGCTGGACCAAACCAAGGCCAGCAAATTGGAATACCACCTCTGATAGGTTTGCTGCCATCTAGTACAGCTTGTTTAGACAGCCACAGCCAGTCATTACCAGTCTGATCTTGATAGGATAATAACTGCCCGCCAAACTCACTTAGCGTAGCCTTAAAAAGAGGGTGGCTGATCTTGTAGAGTTTTTGATTATCAACAAGTTGGGTGGATACATACGTCGTTCTCATGAAATTCCATAATGTAAATTTAAGTGGGTTTATCGTCCTAACAATTTGAAAATGACAAACATAAAAAAAGCGATGAAATCATCGCTCTTTAATTATAGTAAACAAAAATTATTTTATAAGTTTATTTGGCACTCATGAAGTGAACGGCGGTATCTAACATTCTGTTTGAAAAACCCCACTCATTATCATACCAACTCATCACTTTAATAAGGCGGCCGGTTACGCGAGTTTCAGTAGCATCAAAATTAGAAGAATAAGGGATATGGTTAAAGTCGATAGATACTAAAGGTTCCTCATTAACGCTTAATACTTCTGCTAATGGGCCGCCTTTTGCTACAGCATCTTTGATAGCTTTATTTATCTCTTCGACACTTGTGTCACGTTTAGCTATAAAAGTAAGGTCAACTAACGATACGTTGATAGTTGGAACACGCACCGCTAGACCATCTACCTTACCAGCTAATTCAGGCACTACCAAGCCAACAGCAGCGGCTGCACCCGTTTTAGTTGGGATCATAGACATTGCTGCAGCACGAGCTCTGCGTAAGTCCGTGTGGTAAACGTCGCTTAAACGTTGGTCATTTGTATAGGCATGAATGGTATTCATTAAACCGGATTCTATACCAACAGTATCGTTTAATACTTTAGCCATAGGTGCTAAACAGTTAGTTGTGCAAGACGCGTTTGAAATAACCGTCATATCAGATGTTAATACATCTTCATTCACACCATATACAACGGTTGCATCTACATTTTTACCAGGCGCTGAAATAATTACTTTTTTAGCGCCAGCGTCAACGTGCGCATTTGCTTGTTCTTTAGATGCAAATAAACCAGTGCACTCAAACACAACATCTACATTAATTGCTTTCCAAGGTAGTTCAGCTGGGTTACGAATACTCGTTACTGCTATCTCATCACCATTAACGGTAATGCTTGTATCGGTATTTTCGACTTTTGCACCAAAACGGCCGTGTGCCGTATCGTATTTTAAAAGGTGGGCATTAATACTGGCATCACCCAAATCATTAATGGCAACAATTTTCAAATCATATGCTTTTTCTGATTCATACAAAGCTCTAAGAATATTACGGCCGATGCGACCAAAACCATTAATTGCTACACGAATTGTCATAATTTTACCTGATTGGAATGAATTGTAATTTCAGAAGTGTAATAAAATTACATAAAAACGTGCCAAATGTAAAGCTCCCAGAGCTAGTATTTATAGGCTTCTGGCATTAAAATGCGCGTTTGCAAACGTATGTAGTAGTCAAAGAGAGTTAAACGACATTATAGTAAGCGCCCGTAATTCTGATTACTTATCGAATCATAGCCCTTTTTTCCAAGCAAGGAATTATCATGAACCAATCTCTAATCGAACAACTGGCAGAAGCCCGTGGTATCGAATCCAAGTATATTGATGCTTGGGGAAATCAAGCGACAATAGAGCCGTCGTCAAAAGCAAAGATCCTTGCGGCTATGGGATATTCAGTTGAAGACGAAGCTAAAATGCTGAACCAAATTGAAGAAGAATCAAAGCAGCAATGGTTAACAGTACTAGAGCCAGCAACGGTTGTTAGAACAAACACTCCGTCTACTTTCTTTTTAAAGTTACCAATTGACTTTGTTAACGATGAACTAACGCTAAACATTTACCAGAAAAATAAACAAGTTAAGCAAATAAGTATTACACCCGTTGATCACCAACTAGTGGCAACGGTTGAACTTGAAGAGTTTGAAATTCAGCAGTACGCGATTGAAATTAACTTCGAATTACCAATGGGTTACTACGAACTTGCATTATTGGAAGGTGGTAATGATGAGCCTTTAGGAAGCGGGCGCTTAATTGTTGCTCCTCAAAAGTGCTTTAAACAACCTGAAATTGAACAAGGTAAAAAACTTTGGGGCCCAAGCGTTCAGCTTTACTGTGTGAAAAGCAAGAACAACTGGGGCATAGGCGATTTCTCTGATTTAGCATATTTAATAGAGAAAGTTGCAGAGCGCGGTGCTGACTTTGTTGGCTTAAACCCAATCCATGCGTTATATCCAAATAACGGCAATGCATGTAGTCCGTATAGTCCTTCGTCGCGTCGCTGGTTGAACGTAATTTACATTGATGTTCAAAAGGTAATTGGCTTTACTGAAGATAAGGCAACGCAAGCCATCGTTCAGGATTCGAAGTTTGTTGAACAACTTGCAAAAGCAAGAGCGTCAGAACAGGTTGATTACGACTCAGTGATGGACTTAAAAGTTCGTGCATTAAAGCCTCTTTATGATTACTTCTTAAAACATCATATCGAGTCTAATACCAGTGAAGCAAAGGCATTTGAAGCATTTAAGAATGAAGGCGGCGAAAGTTTAGCTCAACTAGCTACCTTTGATGCAATTCAAGATAATTTTAGATCAGAAGGTCGTTATATCGGCGACAACTGGGGATGGCCAGTGTGGCCAGACGAATACAAAGATTATGGCTCAAGTGCTGTAAAAGCGTTTGCTAAACAACACGCAAAATTAGTCGATTTTTATGCTTACATTCAGTTTGTTGCGTTAAAGCAACTTGAACAAGCAAATGCTGTTAGTGCCAAAAAAGGTATGGCCATGGGTACATACCGTGATCTTGCGGTAGGTGTAAGTGAAGGCAGTACAGAGATTTGGGCTAACAAAGACTTATACTGCACCGATGCCTCTGTTGGTGCTCCACCCGACGTACTAGGACCTTTAGGTCAAAACTGGGGCCTGCCTCCAATGGATCCAGTAAAATTATACGAGCAGGGTTACCAACCAATTATAGATTTGTTCCGCTCTAATATGCATGCTTGTGGTGCTTTGCGTATTGACCACGTAATGGCTTTATTGAGATTGTGGTGGGTACCAAAAGGCGAATCAGCAAAAGCGGGCACCTACGTTTATTATCCAGTTGACGATTTATTAGCTATTTTAGCACTTGAAAGCCACTTGAATGAGTGTTCAATCATAGGCGAAGACTTAGGTACTGTTCCTGATGATATTGGCGGTAAATTACAAGCTAATGGTATTCATTCATATAAAGTATTTTTCTTTGAGCAAGCCGAAGACGGTGGCTTTTATTCACCAGAGCATTATGTAGAACAATCTATGGCGACATTGACGACTCATGATATGCCAACACTTATTGGGTATTGGCATTGTAAAGATCTTGAGTTAGGGCAGGAAATTGGTTTGTATACTGGTGACGAGTTAATGAAGTCACTTTATGCAGATAGAGTAAAAGCGAAACAATCGATTTTAGATAGTCTACATGGCCATAATAGTATCCCAAGCGATATTGGCAGGGATGCAAACTACGTTGGCATGACTCAAGAACTTAACTACGGTATGCAAATTCACATGGCTAAAGGATCTTCTGCGTTGTTAAGTTTACAGCTAGAAGACTGGTTGCAGATGGATATGCCAGTGAATATTCCCGGAACAAGTGAAGAGTATCCAAATTGGCGCCGTAAACTGAGCGTTGATCTAGAAGATATTTTTAATAAACCAGAAGTTAACCAGTTAACACAGGCATTAACAAAAGCCAGACAATAAGTCCAAATTAAACAGCACCTTGAGGTGCTGTTTTTTGTTGCTAAGCTTAATGTAATCCAATCGCAGGACAATAACCTTGACTACTACACCTACTAATTTTGCTTCTATCGTAAATCGCTTAAACTCGGCAAATGTGACATTTCCATTTGAACATTTGGGGCTTTTTAAAAAAGATCTACAACCTGGTTACGTTATTAGAGCGTGGTTTCCAGGAGCAAGTGCTGTTCAGCTATTAGAAGCAAAGCGAAATCGTGTATTAGCATCCTTTGAAATGGTGAGTGACCTAGGTTTTTTCATATGTGACCTGCCAAAAAGAAAAAAAGCTTTTCAATACCGGTTAAAAGTAACTATCAATGACGTTGAGTCACTAGCGTTAGACCCATACCAATTTAAAGAAGAAGCGTTTCACGCCGTTCATTTTGTTGATCAACAAGCCTCAAATGTATACAAACAATTAGGTGCTCAAGTACTAACGTTAACTAATGGCATTAAAGCAACTCGGTTTGCTGTTTATGCGCCGAATGCCTCAAGTTGCAGTTTGATTGGTGATTTTAATAATTGGGATGGACGCAGCCTACCAATGGAGAAAACCGCCTGTGGTCACTTTGTATTGGTGGTTCCTGACGCTAGTGTTGGTAGTCGTTATAAATATGAAATTAAGGATAGCCAAGGTCAATTGCTACCGCACAAAGCGGATCCGGTTGGTTTCTACCACGAGCAATATCCGTCATTCGCCAGTATTGTTTATGATAATAACCACTTTGATTGGACAGATAACGAGTGGGTTACAAAAGATAAGTCAGATCATTACCAGTCAGCTATGTCTATTTATGAAGTTCACTTAGGCTCCTGGCGAACAAAACTTGATGATCAGGGCACTGAAACACCATTAAATTACGACGAGTTGATTCGAGACTTAATTCCTTATGTGAAAGAGTTAGGGTATACGCATGTTGAAGTGCTACCTATATCTGAACATCCATTTACGGGTTCCTGGGGTTATCAACCAACAGGAATGTTTGCAGCAACTTCTCGCTTTGGCGATCCTGATGGTTTTAAATCGTTTGTTAATGAATGCCACAAGGCTGATATTGGTGTGATAGTTGATTGGGTTCCCGCTCATTTCCCTGAGGACGCACATGGTTTAGCTCAGTTTGATGGTACACATTTATACGACTACAGTGATCCTAAAAAAGGTTGGCACCCAGACTGGAATTCTTGCATTTATGATTATGGCCGAGATTCTGTTCGTCAGTTCTTAGTGGCGAGCGCTTTATACTGGTGTGAACATTTCCACATTGACGGTTTAAGAGTAGATGCAGTTGCGTCGATGTTATACCTCGATTATTCACGTGATGAAGGGGAATGGATCCCTAATGTTGACGGCGGAAATCATAATTATGAGGCTATTAGTTTATTAAAATGGGTAAATGAGGAAGTTAAAACTCATTTTCCTAATACCATGACCATTGCTGAGGAATCCACTTCGTTTGCTAAGGTTTCGCACCCAGTACACGAGGGCGGGTTAGGGTTTGACTATAAATGGAATATGGGCTGGATGCATGACAGTTTAGTTTATATCAACAAAGATCCTATGTATCGTCGGTACCACCATAAAGACATTACGTTTTCAATGGTATACAACAATACTGAACACTTTGTACTGCCAATTTCTCACGATGAGGTTGTACATGGCAAAGGCTCAATGATCAGAAAAATGCCAGGCGACGAATGGCAACAAGCTGCCAATTTAAGAGTCTTTAATGGCTTTATGTTTGCACATCCCGGTAAAAAGCTAAACTTTATGGGCAATGAATTTGGTCAGTATGAAGAATGGAATCACAATACACAATTAACGTGGAGCGCTCTAAACCACAGAAAAAATGAAGGTTTACAAACGTTAATAAAAGATCTTAATCGACTTTATAAAACGTACCCAGCGTTGCATGAACTAGACTATCAGGAACAAGGTTTTGAGTGGTTAGATAGCCACGATGAAGAACGAAGTATTGTTTCGTTTGCAAGACGCGACAGTCAAGGTAACGAAGTTATCGTTATTTGTAATTTTACGCCTATACCACGCGACGATTATAAAGTGGGTGTAAAGCATGACGGTGAATATGAACTGTTATTAAATACCGATAGTGAGTTTTACTGGGGCAGTAATTACAACGCTGGCTTTAATTTTAAGGCAGATAAACAGCCATGGCAGAATCAACCTTGTAGCTTAGTTTTAAACTTACCGCCATTAAGTGCGCTGTATCTAATTAATAAAACTGCGACATTAAAATGACCATTATTAAAGCCGAAGTATGTGGTACAGGCTCTCCAAATCCATTGGGTGTTACTTCAAATAATGAAAATTATAACGTAGCCGTATATGCACCGGATGCGAGCAAGGTTTTTATTCACTTTTTTACACCAGATACTGAAGAGTTTATTTGTAAAATTGAATTGAAAAACCGTACAGGTAAAGTCTTTCACAGCCTCATTAGTCATGTTTCTGAAAATTATGTTTATGCGCTTCAGGCCATTCAGAAAGATAAAAGAAAAGGGCACTGCGTTGACGAACGACTCTTCATTGATCCCTATGCTAAGTCTCTTAATAAATCGTTGGTTTGGAATGAAACACAATACCAACAACAAAGCGCATTTATGCTACCTAAAGCAAAACTATGCAAACAAGAGTTTGACTGGCAAGGCGTAACAAAACCTAATATAGCAAGACACGAAAGCGTTATTTACGAGCTTCACGTTAAAGGCTTTAGCGAACAAAACCCTAATGTAACTGAAGCGGTTCGTGGCAAATATCTAGGACTTGCGGAGCCTGGCAGCATTGACCATTTAAAAGGTTTAGGAATTACCGCTGTTCAAATCTTACCAATATTTAGCTTTATGTCTGAACCGAGATTAGAGCAAATAGGTCTAACAAACTATTGGGGTTATAACCCCATCAATTTTTTTGCACCAGATCAACGTTATGCCAATAACGATGCGGTAACCGAAGTGAAAACTATGGTTAGAGAGCTGCACCGTAATGGCATAGAAGTCATATTAGATGTGGTTTATAACCACACTGCGGAGTCAGGAGCGCAAGGGCCATCACTAAGCTTTAAAGGTTTAGTGGAAGGAGAGTTTTACTTACGGACAGATGATGACTACAGCTTTGATTATGCGAATTACTCTGGTTGTGGAAACACCGTAAATGCGGATAGCAATTTTGGTATAAAAATCATCATGGACTCAATGCGATACTGGTTAACAGAAATGCAAGTTGATGGTTTTAGGTTTGACTTGGCGGCAACGTTGGGACGCAATGGTGATCGCTTTAATCGCAAAGCTGCATTATTTAGAGCTATGTCTCAAGACCCTATTATTAGCCAAGCCAAGCTTATTGCTGAGCCTTGGGATATAGGTCCAGAAGGTTACCAGTTGGGTAATTTCCCTTCAGAATGGCTTGAGTGTAATGACAGATTTAGAGATACCGTTCGTCGCTTTTGGCGAGGAGAATTAGGACTAGTACCCGAACTCGCCAGTCGGATTTTAGGCTCCAGAGATATTTTTAAAAAAGGGCGCAGGAGTCACACCTCAAGCGTCAACTATGTTGCCTACCATGATGGTTATACTTTAAACGATCTTGTTAGTTATGAACAAAAGCATAATGAGGCGAACCTCGAAAATAACCGAGACGGACATGGCAGTAATTTCTCAAAGAATTACGGAGTAGAGGGCGAAACAACAAAATCTGAGGTGTTAGCGTTAAGGGCAAAACAAATAAGGAATATGCTTTCTACGGTGCTTTTCTCTCAAGGTGTTCCGCATTTGTTAGCGGGTGATGAAATAGGGCGAACACAAAAAGGAAACAACAATGCTTATTGTCAAGATAATGAGATTAGCTGGCTCAATTGGAATCTAGATAGGTCCAATACTGAACTTCTAGAGTTTACTAAATTGGTTATTAGTATTCGAAAGTCTTATCCACTGCTACAAAGGTGCTTTTTGGAAGATGATGACTATGAATATAGTGATTTTCACCACCATGTAAATTGGATAAAGCCCAGCGGCGAAAGCAAACAAATAGACGATTGGCAAAATAATGAGAATCAATGTTTAGGTTTAGTAGTGGCTGATGACGATAATGGCTATCAACTGGTTTTAATTTTAAATGCGTCAGAGCAATCGGTAACGTACAAAATAGTAGATAATCAACCGTTATCCGCCGTTCGAATATTAGATACAAACTTGATTAGCCAACAACTTGGCAGCCAGATTGATTGTCAATTTGATAGAAATCTAGATCACGAACAAGCGCCACAATCCTTGAGTTTATGGAAGCTTTTACCGTTACAACAATAAGTTATTACAAAAGAATGTCAGTTTGTTGCCATTTAATTATACCGGCTTATATAAAGTTAAGCGCTAGTTCTGTATAATCCGGCAAATTTTGAAAATAACGCTCACTCTAAAGAGAAGTTTATATGACAGATAAATCATCGTTATGTGATATTGGGTTTATTGGATTAGGTGTAATGGGCAAAAATTTAGCCTTAAACCTAGCCGATAATGGTTATAAGATTGCCGCTTTTGACTTAGATACGGAAAAAGTAGAGGCCGCCATTAAACAAGATGAGCTGGAGCGCAAAGACCAGCCACAACGCATCTTCCCTTGTACTTCTTACACCGAACTTCTCTCAAAACTTTCCTCTCCTCATTTAGTAATAATTTCTGTTCCTGCTGGTGGTCCTGTTGATGACGTATGTCATAAGCTAATTGACGCTGGCATTCAGGCTGATGACATTATTGTTGATACAGGTAATAGCCTTTGGACAGACACTGTAGAGCGTGAAAAGCGTTATGAAGGTAAGTTCCTATTCTTTACAACCGCTGTCTCTGGTGGCGAAGTCGGCGCTAGATTTGGTGCTTCTTTGATGCCAAGTGGTGATCGTTATGCTTGGACACGAATTGCGCCAATGTTCAAAGCTATTGCTGCTAAGGTAGATCCTGAAACAGGTAAGCCAATTGAACGTCATGAGCCTGGCAATCCTGTGTTAGAGGGTGAACCTTGTGCCACGTACATTGGCGAAGCAGGTTCTGGGCATTATGTAAAAATGGTTCACAATGGTATTGAGTATGCCGACATGCAGTTAATTTGTGAAGCGTACAACATCATGCGAACTGGTTTATCTATGACACCAGTTGAAATTGCTAAGGTATTTAGAGACTGGAATGAAGGCGAATTAAATAGTTACCTTATTGAAATTAGCGCTGAAGTTTTAGAGCAAGTAGATACCGAAACAAACCAGCCTCTTGTAGATATTATTCTTGATAAAGCGGGTCAAAAAGGCACAGGCCTTTGGACAGCAGTGAGCAGTCTACAAGTTGGCGCGCCATCACCAACTATCACCTCTGCAGTCTATGCTCGTGCACTATCGACATTAAAAGATGATAGGGTTGCGGCATCGAAAATTTTGAAAGGTCCTGATATTTCAGAGCTTGGTTTATCTAAAGATGAAGTGATTAGTCAATTACATGATGCACTTTATTGCTCTAAAATCTGTGCCTATGCGCAGGGCTTTCAGCTAATGAGTATGGCCGCTAAAGAGCACGGTTGGAATTTAGATTTCGCTGGAATCGCCAAGATATGGCGAGCAGGTTGTATTATCAGAGCAGTGTTCTTGCAGTCAATAACAGAAGCTTACGAAAAAGACGAAGAGCTTTCTAATTTATTAATTGACCCATTTTTTGCGGATCAAATCGCTAAATATCAAGGTAACTGGCGTCGCACGGTTGCGAACTCATCGATGATGGGAATACCTATTGGCGCGTTTTCATCTGCATTAGCGTATTACGACTCTTATAGAAGTGCCGTTTTACCAGCAAATTTACTGCAGGGCCAAAGAGATTATTTTGGTGCACATACATTTGCAAGAGTTGATAAGGCTAGCGGTAAGATGTATCACGTAGAGTGGTCGTCAAAAGAGCGCAACATAACAAAGATAAAATAGAAGCTGAAACTAACAGAACTTGATATCTAGCGTTTTTCTTAACTATTGAATCTATTAAAAGCCGCAATTATTGCGGTTTTTTTTGTCAGTTTTTTTTACAACTCATAGATGTTTTTAAATGTTGGTGATAAATGTAGCCTGTACCATTTTGATTTTGTTTATATTTTTATAGTTGCATGATTTTTGCTTAAAAGTACAGTGGTCTCAAAATAAAAATAAATAGGTATGACTTATGATAAAAAAAATTACAAAAAGAGTATCGTTAACAAGTATCGCAATATTGTCTATGTCGAATGCGATGGCAACAGACATTCAATTGAGTTACGACCCTACTGAATTTGCTAGTGCACAAGGGCAACAAGCTTTGCAAGGCTTTCAAGAAGCGGCAAGCTTTTGGTCTGAATTATTTAGCGATAATGTGACCGTTAACTTAGGTATAGGCTTTGACGCTTTAGACGCAGGAATTATTGGTTCAACAGGCTCTTCATCAGATGTTTATTATTATCAAGATGTTGCAAATGCAATGTTGCAAGATATTTCATCCGTGTTCGATAATGCCGCGGTAAGTAGCTTACCGTGTGAAGACCAAGGTAATGGCCTTTGCAACTTTAGCTTTTTAGATCAAGAAAACCCATCTTCTCCAGTAAGCCCTGAGCTAGATAATGATGGTTCTGGTGATAACTTGGCAATAGAATTAAATCAAGCAAATGCTAAAGCACTGGGGTTAGGTGTGGGTTTAAATGGTTGGCAAGCTCTAGACGGTGAAGTTACTTTTAGTAGCAACTTCGACTTTGACTTTGATCGAACAGACGGCATCAACGCAAACCAAATGGACTTCGTTGGTGTTGCTATTCATGAGATTGGACACGCTTTGGGTTTTGTAAGTGGTGTTGATATTTATGATATTGTATATAACTCTGGTTTGATTGATCCAAATATTGATTTGGATGGTTATGCTATGGCTAGCGCATTGGACCTATTCCGTTTTTCTGAAGAAAGTATTCTTTATGGAGTGGGTACTAGAGATTTAGTGCCGGGCTCAGATTCTTATTTCTCACTTGATGGTGGTGTAACTAATTTAGCTCCATTCTCAACCGGTGTATATGGTGGTGATACACGTCAAGCGAGTCACTTTAAGGATAACTTAGGTATCGGCATAATGGATCCAACGTTTGCACTGGGTGAGTTTGGCGATATCACAGCATTTGATGCTATTGCTTTTGACGTTATTGGTTGGGACTTGAGAATGAATAATGTTTCAGAGCCAGCAACAATCAGTATGTTTGCGTTGCTACTATTAGGCGCGTTGAGACGCAAACAAAACAAACTATAAAATACCTAAAGCTTAGGTATAGAGTAATGTATTAAATCGATGTTCAAGCTTTATAGATAATAAAAAGGGCGATGTTTTCACATGGCCCTTTTTTATTTATTAAACATCAAGGTTTAATTATTTTAAACTTACGACCTGCTTGCCTTTAATCAAACCAGCCATCTGCTGCTTAAGACCGTTTTCTATTTCACTGGGATCAAACTTAACGGGTACTACCGTTGGAGTTTTTAACTTTCCGCTAGCAACACAGTTAAAGAGTTTTTGTCCAATGAACGCCATTTTTAATTGGCCGCACATATCATCAGCCAACCAAGCTCCGTTAAGAGATATGGCGATAATCGTCGGTGCTTTGGTAAACATTCTCGCATTATCTATTGCATCAAAAGGTGCTAAACAGGCGATGGAACCAGCAAAACGCAGTGAGTCTAAGTCGCTAGCAGTAGACTTGCCACCAATGGTATCGACAATTGCATCGACCCCACGTTCACAGGTGATCTCAAGTATCGATTTTTTGATATCAGTCTCGTTGTAATCAATGACGTGCTCTGCGCCTAACTGCCTTAACCAAGCACTGTTCTCGCTTTTAGCCGTGGTGATTACTCGATAGCCAATATTATTTGCAAGCTGAATGGCAAATTGACCAACGGTACTTGCGCCACCCTTTATTAGGATAGTTTGATCTTCATGTAGGTTTAATCGTTCCAAGGTCAGGTAGGCTGTCATGCCGGCGCAGGGAACCGTTGCTGCTACCTCAGGTGTAACGGACTTGGGTACCTCTATCAGCGCGTGACTTGGAACACATACATATTCCGAAAGAACACCTTGTTCTTTAAGGTTATGATGCCAAGCCACTCTCGTACCAATGGCTGGTGCTGAGCCTAATGAGTTTTCTACAACTATGCCAACGGCATCTAAGCCCAAAACGTGCGGGTAGTTCCAAGCGTCTATTCCACACTGTGCTAGTTTGCCATCAATTTGATTTAAACCAACACATTCGATCTTAACCAAGTGATACCCTTCGTTAACCTCAGGAATATCAAGAGATACCTCAACTAACTTAAAGTCATTGCACACGTTGTTAACGGCAATTGCTTTCATGGTTTTGTTTTTAGATGTCGTTTTAGTCATATCAGTTACTGCTCTGATTCATTCTTTGCTTTTTTACTCACCAGCATATAAAAAACTGGAGTAAACAACAAACCAAATACAGTAACACCTATCATGCCAGAGAACACGGCAATACCCATAGTCTCACGCATTTCTGCGCCGGCACCGGAAGCAAGAACTAGAGGTATTACACCCGCTGTGAAAGCAATCGACGTCATTAATATAGGACGCAAACGCAATCTACAAGCATCTATGATGGCATCAAAAGTAGAAGCCCCTGCATCGGCTTTCTCTTTTGCAAATTCAACCATTAATATGGCATTTTTGCAGGCGAGGGCGACTAAAACAATAAGTGCTATCTGAGTAAAGATGTTGTTATCGCCAGAGACAAGCCAAACGCCAATCAATGCAGATAAAATGGTCATAGGAACTATCAAAATAATCGCAAGTGGTAGACGAAGGCTTTCGTATTGTGATGCAAGTACCATGAATACCAGCAAAACGACTAATGGGAATACGTATACCATAGTATTACCAGCTAAAATTTGCTGATAAGTTACTTCCGTCCACTCATATGCCATGCCATCCGGTAAGTTTGCAGCCAGTACTCTTTCAATCGCAGCTTGAGCTTGAGCAGAAGAGTAGCCAGGAGCAGGCGAACCATTTACTTCAGCAGAAGGGTAGCCATTGTAGTGCATTACTCGGTCTGGGCCCGTCGTTGGTGTAACGGTTAAGATACTTCCAAGCGGGATCATATTACCTTTTGCATTACGTACTTTGTACTGCAGAATTTGTTCAGGGTCGGCTCTAAACTCAGCGTCAGCTTGTGCATTAACTTGGTACGTTCGGCCAAACAAGTTGAAATCATTTACATAAACAGAGCCTAAGTAAATCTGTAGCGCATCAAATACATCACTTAACGGAATGCCTTGCAACAGTGCTTGCTCTCGGTCTATTTCAATATCCATCTGTGGAACTTGAATTCTAAACGTTGAGTAAATTCCCGTTAATGCAGGCTCTTTGTAAGCCGCTTGAATTACAGTTTGAAGGTTATTAAATAACGCCTCGTAACCTAAGTTTGCTCTGTCTTCAATTTGAAGCTTAAAACCACCAGTGGTACCTAAACCTAGTATTGGCGGTGGCGGGAATATAGCGACAAAAGCCTCGTCAATTCCATAGAACGCGCCATTTAGCTGTCCAGCAATTGCCATAGCTGACAGGTTAGGAGTAGTTCTGTTTTCGAAGTGATCTAACGTAACAAAAACAATGGCACTATTTGAACTATTAGAGAAACCATTAACCGATAGACCTGGAAACGAAACCGTATGTGCAACACCCGGAGTAGCTAAAGCGATAGATTCCATTTCTTTAACCACTTCTTCCGTGCGGTCTAAACTTGCTGCATCAGGTAACTGTGCCATCGCTACTAAGTATTGTTTGTCTTGAGCTGGAATAAAACCGCCAGGAATAGAGGTAAATACTTTTCCTGTTAAACCCAATAAACCAATGTATAAAACAATGACAATTGTTGCATATCGAATTAACTTTTTAACTAATGTTACATAGCCGTTAGACGCTTTATCAAACATACGGTTGAACGGCGCAAATAACCATTTCCCAAAGGTTTTATCTAAAGCGCGAGTTAACCAGTCTGGTTTTGCGCCATGTGGCTTTAATAATAATGCCGATAGTGCAGGGGACAAGGTTAACGAGTTGAACGCTGAGATTAATGTAGAAATAGTAATTGTTAACGCAAACTGCTTATAAAACTGACCTGTTAAGCCTGTAATAAATGCAGTTGGAATAAATACCGCACATAAAACCAAAGCAATCGCGATTATAGGGCCGGTAACTTCCGTCATGGCTTTTTTTGTTGCTTCAAATGGCGTTAAGCCGTCACCAATGTTTCGCTCTACATTTTCTACAACAACTATCGCATCATCTACAACAATACCAATGGCTAAAACTAAACCAAATAGCGACAAAGTGTTGATTGAAACGCCTAACCATTGCATGGCTGCAAAAGTACCAACTAATGAAACAGGTACCGCGATAAGCGGAATAATAGACGCTCGCCAAGTTTGTAAGAACAGAATAACGACAATAACAACTAGTAATATTGCTTCAAACAAAGTAGCTATAACGGCGTCAATCGAGCCACGAACGAATACAGTAGGGTCGTAAACAATGTCATATTCAACGCCTTGAGGGAATCGAGTAGACAAGTCTTTCATTACTGAACGCACGCTATCGGATAGATCGATTGCATTAGAGCCTGGACGTTGGAAAATAGGTAATGCAACAGCTGGTTGGCTGTCTAGCATAGCGCGTAATGAATAAGTGTTTTGGCCTAACTCAATACGACCAACGTCTTTTAAGCGCGTAACAGCACCGTTATCACCTACGCGAATGACAATGTCATTAAACTCTTCAACACTGCCCATGCGTCCTTTTACATTAAGTAAAATTTGGAACTGTGTGTCAGATGACGTCGGTTGAGCACCTAATGTACCAGCTGCGACTTGTCTATTTTGAGATCGCACTGCATTAACAACGTCAGTAGCCGTTAGCTTTTGCTCAGCTAATTGTTCCGGGTTTAACCAAATTCTAAGTGCATATTGGCCGCCACCAAATACACGTACATCGCCTACAGAGTCTAAGCGAGTAATTTGGTCTTTTACAAAAATGTCAGCATAGTTTGATAAATAACTAATGTCGTGAGTACGTTCCGGAGAATATAAGTGAACAACCATTGCCAAGTCTGGCGAAGACTTTTCTGCAATAACACCAAGTCTTTGAACTTCTTCAGGCAATCTAGGTACAGCGCTATTTACTCTGCTTTGAACCTGTTGTTGTGCTTTGTCTAAATCAGTCCCTAAAGCAAAAGTTACCGTTAATGAAAGACGCCCATCACTCGTTGCTTGTGAGAACATATAAAGCATATTCTCAACACCGTTAATTTGTTGTTCTAACGGCGTTGCAACTGTTTCAGCGATTACTTTAGGGTTTGCACCTGGGTAACTCGCATTAACAACAACGGTTGGCGGTACGACTTCTGGGTACTCACTGACTGGCAACTGCATTAACGAAATTGCACCAGCAATAAATATTATAAGAGAAAGCATGACCGCAAAGATTGGCCGGCTTATAAAAAAGTGTGAAAATTTCATATTATTTCGCGCCCATTACACTAGACGTGTTGTTTAAGTGAGATAAGAAGTCACTAACTAAAAGGTTTTTAGGTAATTCGATAGAGACGTCACGAGGAGTGATTGGCATACCAGGACCTACTTTAGCAGGGCCATTTGCTGCAATCTTTTCACCAACTTCTAGGCCTTCAGTGACAATTCTAAAGCTACCAATTCGTTTACCTACTTTAATAGGGCGATAAGTTAATTGGTTGTCTTTATTTACCACTAAAATAAACTTGTTTTTTAAGTCTGTACCAATTGCTCGTTCTGGAACAATGATTTGCTGTGAGAAGTCCGTAGGTGCGATGCTTACACGAGCGAATGAACCCGGAAGTAGTTTCCCATCTTTATTATCGAACTCTGCTCGAACTTTAATAGTACCTGTGCTTGGATTAATCGCATTGTCGATAAAGTTAATTTTACCGAAAATAGCGTTTGCTGCGCCAGTTAGCTCTAGTCTTACAGGTAGGCCAATTAACGAATCAATAGATGCAAATTTTGTATTCCACGTACGTTCATCAATTTCAAAGTAGGTTTCAATGGTATCTGTTGCAACTATTGTTGTTAATACTGTTTCCGTTGCTCTAACTGTGTTACCAGCCGTATGGAAGGCAAGTGATACTTTACCCGCGATAGGTGCTTTTATATCGCTGAAATCAACGTTTAATTTTGCAATATTAATAGATGAAGCAATTGAATCAACGTCAGCGGTTCTTTGATCAAAAATAGCGCGCCTTGCTTCTAGCTGTTCAACCGATATTGCTTTTGAATCTGATAAAGAAACACCACGGTCATATTCACTTTTAGCTTGGCGTAAAGCTGCTTTACTTCGACTAAGTTGAGCTTCTAAGTTTTTAACTTCAGCATCGTATGCTCTTTTGTCCAAAGAAAACAAAACGTCTCCTTTGTTTACATATGAGCCTTCAGTAAATTTGACGGTTTCAATAATGCCAGTAACTCGAGGAGTCAATTGAACCTGTTCAGGTGCAACGGTGCGAGTTGTGAAAGTATGCCAGTCTGTAAATTCCATAGAAGAAATTGTTGCTACGTCAATAGCTGGTGGCGGTGGCGCTGAATTTGCTTGTGCAGGACCAGCTTCTGAGCAACCAATTACTGTTGCAAGTGCTAGACTAATGATTCCAAGTTTAAACGATGTGTTCATAATATTCTCCTAAGTTATGGCCAATTATAGTCTTGTATTTACATTCTAAAAATGCTCGAATTAGCACTTTATTAATGCCTTTAATGCACCAATGGTGAAAAAATGGACTTAGCTAGCAAGTTATTACTTTTATTAGATGTTGCTGAATTAGGCACTTTTGCCAAAGCGTCGGAACATCGGCATGTTGATAGGTCTGTGATTTCTAAGCAAATTGCTAAGCTTGAGCAAGAGCTTGGAGTGAGGGTATTGAACCGAACCACTCGGTCATTATCGCTAACAGCGGCAGGAACAGAGATTGTTCAGCAAGCAAAGTTGCTTCGTGAATTGTTAAATGAAACTAAACGAAGGGCACAAAATTATCACTCGGAACCACAAGGTCGCTTAAAAATTACTAGCTCTACACATTTTGGGCGCCGTTATGTACAAAATGCGGTTATAGAGTTTCAACGACGTTTTCCGCAAATAGATGTAGAGCTAAGACTAGAAGATCGGCTGGTTGATATTGTAGGTGAAGGATACGATATAGGTTTCCGATTTGGTGAGCCTAAAGATTCCAGTTTGATCGCTAGGAAATTAGCCCGAAATCGATTAGCAATTGTAGCGTCGGAAAGCTTTTTTAAGCGCTATAAAAGACCTGAAACAATACAAGATTTGAAGACACTCCCTTGTGCCATATATTCATCATCCGGTTTTGAAGTGGATAGAGTGAATGTAATAAATGAGCTAGGCTTAGAAGAATCTATTAAATTAAACGCTGCGTATAGAGTAAATGATGTAGAAATGTTGGTAAGAACCGCCGAGTCTGGAAATATGTTTGCGGTGGTATCAGCGCAAATGTTAGAGAATGAGGTGATAAGTGGTGCGCTTATACCCGTTATGACCGACTTAACGCTATTGGACTTTGGTGCGCTATATGCGGTTTATCCACACCGTGACTCACCTGTTAAGACACGTTTGTTTATAGATACAATCAAAGAGCTAATTGGTAGCAACATTCCAGATTGGGAGTCTAGTATTCCGGGTTTTGACTCTATGTATGGGCATAAAAAAGAAGCAACTGGATTTGAGATTTAACTTAAAGAGAGGTTCATCAAAAATGAGCAAAGTAACTAAAACTGACGCGCAATGGCAAGCGGAGCTAACACCAGAGCAATATCAAGTTACCAGGTTAAAAGGTACAGAACGTCCATTTACGGGGGAACTCATAGAGGAAACTCGTGCCGGGGTATACAGTTGCGTGTGCTGTGATCAGAAACTCTTTTATTCATCTCAAAAGTTCGAGTCTCATTGTGGTTGGCCATCGTTTGATGAGTGTGAAGAGGGCACAATTGCCTATATAAAAGATAATAGCCATGGCATGACACGCACGGAAATTGTTTGTGCTAATTGTGATGGGCATATTGGTCACGTTTTTGACGATGGACCAACGCAAACTGGTAAGCGTTACTGTGTTAATTCTGTTGCGCTTTCATTTTCACCAAGTTAATTCCACAAGTATTTCAATCCTCATAGCTTTTAAGCCTGTTTTGAGGTGTTTACTGACTTAAAAGTGGGCCTTCGTAAATTAAAATTAACAATCCATTTTATAAAAATGAAAGTCTTTTTGTAATATTACATTTAAACTTTCATTTCTTTCATTTACAATGCCGCCAGTTTTGATTGAACAGGATTCAATCGCGTTTTAATTCTATTAAGCTAAAGGTAGACGTAATGACACTAACTCCAGAACAGCAGTACCAACAAAGTTGGTTAGAAAGACAAGACTATGCAGACCGCATGCAACCTATTATTGGTAGCCTTTACCGCAACCACGGTATAGAAATCTGTATCTATGGTCGTCCTTTAGTTTCTGCGTCTACTATCGAAATTATCAAAGCACATAAAACTGTAACTAAATATGAAGGCCAGAAATTACGCCTTCGTGAAAGTTTTGAGTTTTTAGAAATCATTTCAAAAATGAACCTTAAACCAGCAAAAATAGATTTAGGTAAGCTTGCTTTCCGTAATCTTTACAAGTCATCTGGTGAAGGTTTATCAAAAGAAGATTACCTTAAACAAGAACTAGCAAGCATTATTGATGGCGAAGGTATTGAGCCTCAAGATGTTGTTTTATACGGCTTTGGTCGTATTGGTCGTTTATTAGCAAGATTGCTTATTGAGAGAAACGGTCCAAATGCTAACTTGAGACTTCGTGCAATTGTTGTGCGTGGCGGTAAAGATGGTGATTTAGAAAAGCGTGCAAGTTTATTACGTCGGGACTCTGTTCATGGTCCATTTAATGGCAGCATTACCGTTGACAATGAAAGTAACGTAATTAAAGCAAATGGTACTTATATTCAAGTTATCTATGCAAACTCTCCAGATAGCATTGATTACACAGATTACGGTATTAAAGATGCGTTAATCGTTGATAACACAGGTATCTGGAAAGATGAAGACGGACTTGGTTTACACCTTAAATCTAAAGGCACTTCAAAAGTTCTTCTTACCGCGCCAGCTGGCGGTCAGATTAAAAACATCGTTTATGGCGTTAATGAAAAAGACATTAAACCTGAAGACAATATTGTATGTGCAGCTAGCTGTACAACAAACGCAATAACACCGGTTCTTAAGGCGATGAACGACAAGTTTGGTATCAAGAATGGCCACGTTGAAACGGTTCACTCTTATACAAATGATCAAAACTTAATTGATAACTTCCATAAAGCGGAGCGTCGTGGTCGTTCAGCTGCATTAAACATGGTATTAACATCTACCGGTGCTGCTAAAGCAGTATCTAAAGCACTGCCTGAATTACACGGTAAGTTAACAGGTAACGCGATTCGCGTACCAACACCAAACGTTTCAATGGCGATTATGAATTTAAACTTAGACAAGAGCACGTCTCGTGAAGAGTTAAATGATTACTTGCTAGATGTTGCACTTCACTCTGACTTAAAAGACCAAATTGACTTCACAAGTTCAACTGAGATTGTATCTACTGACTTAGTTGGCAGTCGTTACGCGGGTGTTGTTGACTCGCAAGCAACGATCGTAGATGGCGATAGAGCAGTTCTATACGTTTGGTATGATAACGAGTTTGGCTATAGCTGTCAGGTTGTGCGTGTAATGCAAGAAATGGCAGGAATTGAATACCCAACGCTGCCTAAATAAATATCATTTAGAGCGATTCAATTTAGTCAAAAAAAAGCCGAGCTTAGAGCTCGGCTTTTTTGTATCAAAATTTAGAATATTTACAGTAAGCTATTAAACCGCCCATCGTTAATTAATCCCAAAATTAGACCTAACCCACCACCAAAAAGGCCACCAAATAACCCCAAATAACAACCAATGAGACTTAAGTTAATTGTGTAACCAGCCAGGTTGATTATTCTTGGTTGAACAAATTCTGTTGTTACAACAAGAACCGCTTTAGTTGAACGATATAATCCCAACCAGAATAAAACAAAGCCGATAGTAACGATAAGCCAACCTGAAGTATAAATATAACCTACCGCCATTACTGAGGCCGCACCTATCATCCAAAAGGTTGTTTGCTTACGAAGTTGCCTGAGAGCGTTTTTAGCATTTGTGTTATGGACGTTTTTAATGACCATCGCCATTGATAGGTGGTTCGCGGTCAAAGCTAGTAATAGCGGTAATAAAAGACCGATTATACCCATTAGAACAGGAGATTTTACTCCCAACTTCAAACCGGTAGCACTCGCACCAGATAAACCACCCATGGCCGTTGGAGCTAAAACGGCTAACACAATCGCCACTAAGCTAGCAGGTGTAGAGCTATAAATAACGTTGCCATAAGTGTTTAATATCTCAGGTTTCAGTTGCTCTCTTGCCCGTTGTAGTTTTTTTCGAACTAAAGCGGGGCTTATATCTAACAATTGAGCGACAGCGTTGCTGTTTTGTTGTTCCCTGTAATATAGAAGCACTATTTCACGAGTTTCCGCCTCAAGTTGATCCAACAAATGACTTATCAGTTCAGATTGCTGCTGTTTGATCAAACTAACATCTGCTGGCACGTCATTATTTGATAGCGTAGCTAAAAGGCTGTCGTAATCAGCGCAAGGGGAGGTTACACCTGCACTTTGTGTTTTTATGTAATTTAATGCAGTGTACCTGGTAATCTGACGTATCCAAGGTAAAAAGCTCTGACCATTTTTAAGCTGATTAATATCCTTCCATGCTTTGATATAAGTTTGCTGAGCGACGTCTTCGCTTGCGTCTAAGTCTTTCGTTATCGATAAAGCAATACTGGTAATGGCATTTTGTGAAGCATCGATCAGCCGTTCAAACGCCTTTATTTCGCCTTGCTGGGCTAATGTAACGTTTTCGCTTATGTCTAAGTGAGATATTGTTGTAGACATTATTCAGCCCCCAATGTGTTTAGTAACTGGTCTGTAAGCCATTCACCATCGTCAAACATAATAAAGTGCTTAGCGTTTGTATTCATAATAAGCGAAGCGTCCTTTTTATCACTTAATTGCTCTTTGTATAAGTTTCTAATAAATGTATGTTCCGGTTCGCTGTTAAAGCCACCAGATGCTCCTATTAATAATAACGATGCTGATATTTTATGCAATTGCTTGCGTAAGTCGGTTGTCATTACATCGTAAATTGCGTCACCAAGCACGATGCTATTTGATTGTTTTGCCATCTCTAATATCTGCTGTTTAGCCGCACTGTCGTTAGTTTGAAACTGCATCCCTTGCTGCGTCATAAACGTTATTTGTTCAGGCGTCGCATTTTTATACATTGTTCGCATTTGATTTGCCTGATAAGAAATATCAGAAACGGTTGTTGCATTTGAACGAGTATATACTGGGCCTATAAAAGGCAGGCCATCAATGGCAACAATATGCTTAAAATTAGTTGGTTGTTGAATTGCTACATTCATCGCAATTAAACCTCCCATACTATGGCCAATAACACTAACCTCATTTAACTGGTTATTTTCAATGTAAGTTAATATCTGTTCTGTAACTTCATTTAGATATTTTCCGTTATAGTTGCAAGTGACTGTTCCAGCAAAACCACTCAGTGATAATGAGTGTACTTGGTACCCTTCCTTGAGTGCTTTTTCTTGTTCCAGCCACACTCTATTGTCGTTGGAAAAACCAGGAATTAAAATAACGGGCTTTCCAGTGCCTTGTACTGAGGCTTTAAAACATTTGTTTGAGTCCACTAGATCTCGCGCGTCATTGCTGTTGCTGTAAGAGCTGTTATTTCCTTCGGTTCCTGTGAACTTTGTATTTTGGGTACCGTTTGTATTAATCGCTGTATTAGCATTTACGGCCGCACTAAAAACTAAACTTGTAAGTATTGATTTTATTAACATGATGTTGTCCTTTATTATCTATTCATATACCAAGGCAACGCCAATCAAAAAAGTGTGACAAGTTTTGTAATTTAATTTTATTCCTACGGGTCTTTTATTCCGTAGTTATAAACACAAATAATAATAGATGGGGATTTATGTTAAAAAATATTGCGGGTCAGGCACTGGCTTTTTTCTTGTTATTTCAACTGATTAGTTGGATAAGAGAGATCCCTTTGTTAGACACCGACAGCCAAGTGCCTGCTTTTCAACTCTCAACTATTAACGGCAACTCTATTAATACCAATGATTTAGAAGGTAAACCAACCATTCTATTTTTTTGGGCACCTTGGTGTTCAGTTTGCAAAGTCAGCATGCCAAACCTTCAGAGCTTTTATGAAGACAATCATGAGAAAGTCAACGTGGTGAGCATAGCTTTAAGTTATGAAAGTAAAGATGAGCTTGAACAAATTATTGCCGATAAAGCACTTACGTTTACTACGGCACTTGGTAACGATACAACTGCAAAAGACTTCAAAATCCAAGGTTTTCCCACTTATTATGTATTAGATGGTGAGGGCAAAGTACATGCGAAATCTATGGGTTATTCCTCTGAACTCGGTATGGCTGTAAGAACGCTTACTTTATGAGCATAGATCATTGATCCAAACTATAAATAGTGGCTAGAGCCGCTTTTTATATGTTAACCTTGGTTAGATTTTACAGTTCACGGATCAAATAAGAATGAGAATAACCAGTAACTTCGATAGCGGGAATATTAATGTTGTTGATATTTCAGATGCAAAAAATATCCAACTTTCTATTAATAAAGATCATCAATCAGATTTTTATCAGTGGTTTCACTTTAAATTAGAAACGACAGCCGGCGAAGAGCACATCCTTCGTATTACTAACGCAAAAGATGCAGCGTACCCAGAGGGCTGGGAAAACTATCAAGCAATGGCTTCTTATGACCGTGAAACTTGGTTTAGAGTGAACTCAGAGTACAAAGATGGTGAATTGGTTATTAATCACATTCCTGACTTTGACAATGTCTTTTATGCCTACTTTGTTCCTTACTCTTATGAAAGACACCTAGACCTTATTCATCAATCTCAATTGAACCCTGATACTCAGCTTATTACCTTAGGCGAGACATTAGACGGTAGAGACATGTCTTTACTGCAAATAGGTGTTCCGAAGCCGGGTAAAAAATCTATTTGGATTACGGCGCGTCAACATCCAGGCGAATCTATGGCTGAATGGTATGTTGAAGGGCTATTAGATAGATTGTTTGATGCTGATGACGCAACTTCTAGACTATTGTTAGATAAAGCTGTGTTTTATGTTGTTCCAAACATGAACCCAGATGGCTCTGCTCGTGGTCATTTGCGAACTAACGCAGTTGGAACTAATTTAAACCGTGAGTGGCTAGAGCCGAGCATGGATAAAAGTCCTGAAGTGTATTTGGTGACTGAAAAGATGAAAGAAGTAGGTGTTGACCTATTTTTAGATATTCACGGCGATGAGGCTATTCCATATAACTTTGTTGCGGGTTGTGAAGGCATTAAGAGCTATGACGCTCGTCATCAAATGTTAGAAGAAAGCTTTAAAGCAGCGTATGCAGCTGCAACACCAGAGTTCCAAGATGTACATGGTTACTCAAAAGATAAGCCTGGTGAAGCTAACCCTACAGTAGGGGCGGCATGGGTAGGAGAGCAGTTCAAATGTTTGTCTTACACAGTGGAAATGCCATTTAAAGATCACAACGATGCTCCTGACGCTGTTTATGGCTGGAATGATGTACGATCGGCGAAGTTTGGCGCGGACGCATTAACGGCCGTTTACGCAGTTATTGATCAGTTAAGATAAAAAAGAAGGGCTATTTAGCCCTTTTTTGCTATAAAAGTATTCAAGATAAGATTTAACCATTAAAACAATAAATAAAAATAATAATTTTATATAACTTTAAAAAGGAATAACCAGTGAACGCATTTAACGATTTACTCTTGTTTCTTGATGGCATATTAGGAAGCTCACCGTGGTTTCCATATGTGCTGTTAGGCGTGGGTATATTTTTCACCATCTATCTTAAATTTCCACAAATTCGCTACTTCAAACATGCTTGGAAAGTAGTGACCGGAAAATACGACAAAAAAGGTGCGGAAGGTGATACTAACCATTTCCAAGCTTTGTCTACAGCTTTATCTGGTACGGTAGGTACAGGTAACATCGGTGGTGTTGCACTAGCATTATCAATCGGTGGCCCAGCAGCTTTATTCTGGATGTGGATGACGGCTTTCTTCGGTATGACAACAAAGTTTGTTGAAGTTACCTTATCGCATAAATACCGCGTAAAAACTGAAGATGGCACGATGGCCGGTGGCCCAATGTACTACATGGATCGTCGCTTAAACATGAAGTGGTTAGCGGTTTTATTCGCTATTGCTACAGTTGTAAGTTCATTTGGTACAGGTAGTTTGCCTCAAATCAATAACATTGCTCAGTCAATGAATGATTCATTTGGTTTTGATCACATGTTAACTGGTGGTGTATTAGCTATTTTGTTAGCACTAGTTATTCTAGGTGGCATTAAACGTATTGCTTATATCACGTCTCGTGTTGTACCAGTAATGGCTACTCTATATGTAATTGGTGCGCTTAGCGTAATTTTCTATAATTTAGAAAACCTTGGTCCATCATTTATCTCTGTATTCCAAGATGCGTTTACCGGCTCTGCCGCTACCGGTGGTTTTGTTGGTGCTGCATTTGCTTACGCATTCACTAAAGGCGTTAACCGTGGACTGTTTTCTAACGAAGCTGGTCAAGGTTCTGCGCCTATCGCGCACGCTGCAGCTAAAGCTGACGAGCCAGTATCTGAAGGTATGGTTTCTATTTTAGAACCATTTATCGATACGATTATCATTTGTACATTAACGGGTATGGTAATCCTGTCGTCGGGAGCTTGGCATGAGAAGCATGAAAATGACTTCCAACGTTCAGATATGCTTATTTTGGCTGGCGAATACAGTCAAAAAAATGAAACAGATTTAACGTCAGTATCGGCTTACCTAAATGAAATTGGTTCGGATGTAAAACCGTACCAAGGTGAAATTATGGTTAAAGAAGGTAAGGCCGTTAGTGGTGGTTTTACAATTCTTAACTCTCGTTCGTTTGCTGAAGATGTTGTGTTCCTTTTACCAGGTGAACACGTATACAACGGTAAACTAAATGTTATTGATGGTTTGTTGAAAAATAAAGAGATTATCGTTCGCGGTAATTCACTTATCCATTCAGCATCATTAACCACAGAGGCATTTACCCGAGGGTTCTTTGGTGAATCTGGTAAGTACATAGTAACCATTGGTCTATTACTATTTGCGTTCTCAACGGCAATTGCTTGGTCTTACTACGGTGATCGTGCAATGACCTACTTGTTAGGTGCTCGTTCAGTAATGCCATATCGTGTTATTTATGTTGCTGGTTTCTTCTGGGCTTCATTTGCAGATACTTCATTGATCTGGAACTTGGCCGCCGTAGCTATCGTGGTAATGACGCTACCTAACTTGTTAGGTATTTTCTTACTTCGTAAAGAAATGAAAGAAACAGTAGATGACTATTGGGTTAAATTTAACGACGAGCATAAGAAAGATAGTTAATGCCAACCGTTATATTTGAACAATAATCAAATAGACCATAAAAGCATCTTAGGGAACTAAGGTGCTTTTGTTTGTTTAAAAGCTTAAAGTTTTATGTAAGATAACGTTAATAAAGATGTTTTTAATTAGACGTTTAGTTAGAAGGAATGTTAAATGGCTATTATGAAATGCCCACAGTGTGGCAAGTCAATTTCTGATAAACAAAAAGTTTGTCCTCATTGCGAATTAGACATGACAAACCTGACGGAAGAAAAAATTCACAGTTTGAGTAAAATTAAATCGCTTAAATACAATCAATCTCTTCAAACTCATCAGTTTATAGCTACCTTATTGTTTTTAGCGGGTTGTTTTTCGTATTACAACATTGAAGATAAAGCCTCACCACAGTTTGTTGCGGCTCAAGCCAGTATTTTGGTTGGTTTTATTTGGTATGTTGTTAATAGATTTAGAATTATTTGGGCAAAACGAAGCCTTAAAAAGTAGTAGAGAACGGTATGAACCTTGATCAAATGTTAGCGGCGGTAACGCCAGAAGTTTATGAAAACTTAAAATATGCTGTAGAAACAGGAAAATGGCAAAATGGCCAAAAGTTAACAGAAAAACAAAGAGAAGATTCTTTGCAGTTGGTAATGGCTTATCAAAGTAAAGTCGCTAAATCTGACGAGCATTTTACTGTTGGACCAAATGGTGAAATGGTTATGAAATCAAAACGAGAGCTTAAAAAAGATTTTCTTTCCGATATGGACATTGCAAGGTTTGATCAAGATGATATTTAAAAAGTTATTTAGTAAGAAGAAATGGCAAAGCAACAAAATCAGTGACCGAATTAGCTCAATTAGCGAGTTGGAAACGTCAAACTCAGAGCAAAAAAGTATTCTTCATGAGTTAGCCTTCAATGACGCAGACAAAACTGTTCGCAGAGCAGCGCTGGAAAAGTTAAACGACTTTTCATTGTTTTGGCAAGCTGCAAAAAAAGAAGCAGATGAAGACGTAAATCGCTTTGCGTTAAATCAAATTAAGAAAGCGCTAACGTCAAATTCGAATGACTTAGCCAGTGACTCTGAAAAATTAAACTTCATTAAAGAGTGCAGCAATAGCCAATTAATAAACGATATAAAATATCAGCTACCTACCACTGAATTAATAGAAGCTGCACTACAAAGAATAAACAAACAAGAGTCGTTTATCGAAGCGCTTATTCTTGGGCATTTATCAGATCAAACATCGCTTAAAACAATTCAAATGTTAGATGATGCAAATGTACTGAAAAAGCTACAGAAAAAACTAAAGGGCACTAACCTTGCTGAAGTGGAATCTAAATTAGCGGTTATTCAACAGCATGCTGAAGCGCTTTCACAAGCTGATAAAAAAGCACGGTTAACCTTAGCTCAGTTAAATGCCTTAAAAGACAAAAGTGATTTTGTAGAAATATCCAGTCAATATAGCGAATTAACAATAACTTGGAATGAATTAAGTCCTTTAGTTTTAGAGTTAGACTCGCATATAAGTACGGAATTAACTGGTAAGTTTCAGAAGCTAGACGAAGCATTAAAAATAAAGCTGTCGACGTTAGAGTCAGCTTATTTAGATATTAAAGAGCGTAGTCAAAAAGAGGAATCAAAAAAACGTGTGACCGAAGAGCTCACAAGTGATTTAGAAAACTTTGAACGCAACTTGAACAATCTAGTTGAGAACGATGGTGAAATTGAACTTGGTATGACTCAAACGTTAGAAGAAATTTCTAACCGCGTAGAGCAAGCCGAAATTAATGAAGCGAGTAAATCTCTAATAACAACTAGAGTTGAAAAGCTGCAAAGAAACTTAATCGACTTACCAAAAATCAAAGCAGCTCAAAATCAAGCTCAAGAGTTAATTAAACAGCTCCAAGAAATGACACCTCCAGACTCTGTATTGGCACTGAATGATTTTAATCCGCAGTTTAAATCTGTTAGATCTCAGTGGGCAGAGTTAGAGTCAAAAGCGTTATTAAACAGCGAAAAGCGTAGAGAGTTTAAAGAGTTAGTTTCAAATTTAACGAGCGCCGTGAAAAAGTTGGAAACAGAACAAAACAAAAAGTTTTCATCTTTTAAACGTAAGCAAAGTGAATTGAGTCAATTAATAACAGACGGCAAGTATAGAGAGGCGTTTGGTTTATTTTATAAACTTGAGTCTTGGTACGCAGAACTGAATGACTACCAGCAGTCAAAGATAGAAAAGTCGTGGCAAGAAAGCGCTGCTGAAGTAGGTAAATTAAAAGATCTTGAACAGTCAATTGCAGCGCCTAAACGTCAAGAGTTGCTAACTCAAATAGAGCAACTAGCAAGCAAACCATTGGTTGACCCATCTGAGCAGGCACACAGAGTTAAGGTGCTACGAAGTGACTGGTTATCATTAGGTCGTCTAGAAAAAGACGATCCTCTTAATGAGCAATTTAACCTTGCTTCTGAAAAAGCTTTTGAGGTTTGTCGAGCGTTTTACTCGGAGCTTGAAGCAGAACGAGATAAGGCTTATCAAGCAAAGATTTTGATTATTGAGCAATTGGAAATGTTAGCTCAGAAATTACAAAGTGAAGCCGTTTCAAGTTGGAAAGATGTTGAGCAACTGAACAACAAGCTGACTAAGTTATGGTTTGATACGGGCTTAATAGATAAGTCTAAAGTAGCTGAGACAAATAAGCGTTTTAGTGAAAGTAGTAAACTGATCAAAGCTAAAATTGCTGAACAGCATAAAAATAACCGCGCTTTAAAGTCTACTCTTTTAGAAAAAGCGACTGAAATTGCAAAGTCAGAACAAACGTTAGCAGACAAAGCGAATCATCTGAAAAAGCTTCAAGCCGACTGGAAACTTATAGGTTTTGCAGGACGTAAAGTGGATGATCAACTTTGGACAGACTTTAGAAAAGTAAATAATGCGGTGTTCGATGATTTAGGTGCGTCGAGAAACGAGTCTCGAGATAAGTCTACTGAGCTTCGCAAAGGGTTGTTGGAAGCGATTCAAGGTTATCAAGATAAGTTGACAACGATTGATAACAATAAAGCTCTTAGAGAGCTAGAAGCAGAAGCTAAGTCGCTAAGAATCGAACGCTCAGAGTTAGAACGTTCTGATTTTGAGAAGGTTTCTAAAGCTCAAAAAGCGTTACTGGATAAATTATCTAACAGTGAACTTGAGATTAGAGATGCGAATCGAGTTAATCAATACAAACAACTATTTGATGGCTTAGAAGATTTAGCAAATGGAAATACTATTGATAACTCTGTATTAAAAACGTCATGGGCAAATGCCCTTAATGCAAATACAAAGGTCGATAGGTTGGAGACGACAATTAAGCTAGAAATCATGTCGGATATAGAAAGTCCAGAGCGGGATAATAACACTCGTAAAGCGGTACAAATGTCGATGATGACGGATAAGTTAGAATCAGGTGTAACGTATAATCAAGAAGAGTTATTAGAAGACTGGTTATCGGCCGGTGCTGTTTCTAAAGAGGATGTTGATTTAGTAAACAGGATCAGAAAAGTATTCTTAAAGTGAGTAAACTAATCTGATTAGTGACCCGTCCTAAATAAGTGTCAACGTTATTTAGGAAGGGTCATGTTAATGCAAAAAAGCCGATTTTAAATCGGCTTTTTTGATCATTATAAATAAAGTCTTATGTACGAAAATTTATTAACTTCGTTCGCCCTTTAAGTTTTCAATAAATAAAGTGCGTCTTTGATCATAAGATAAATCTTGGCTTAATAAGTAGTGCAATTTAGTCAAGCAAGCTTCTAACGTCATGTCTGCTGCTGAAAGGGCACCTGCGTCTTTTAATACATGCCCAGTCGCATAACCATCCATGTTTACTTGACCTCGGAAACATTGAGTACGGTTGACTATCAATATTTCTCGTTCATGAGCATTTCTAAGTTCAGCAATAAGCGCACTATCCTGAGGCGCATTACCCACGCCATAACTTTGCACAATAAGTGCGTTTACCGGTTGTGCAAGCACATTGGCAATTACAGTATGACTAATGCCTGGGTAAAGCGTCACTACGCCGATAGGCTGACCACTAATCGTCACTACTTTTAGAGGCTCAGTACTCGAAGGCGAAACGACTTCGCCTGCCTCAATTTTTATTTGAATGCCTGCCGTCGCGAGAGGTTCAAAGTTAGGACTATCAAATGCATTAAAACCAGTTGAGTCTGCTTTAGTTGAGCGGTTACCTCTGAGCAATTTATTGTTAAAAAATAAACTGACTTCAGGAATAGGGTAGTTCGCAGCCAGATAAAGAGCATTTAATAAGTTTGTTTGGCCATCGGAGCGAATTTCTGACAAGGGTATTTGGCTACCAGTTACTATGACTGGTTTGCTGAGGTTCTCTAACATAAACGACAGCGCCGAGGCGGTATAAGCCATTGTATCGGTGCCATGCAATACAACAAAACCGTCAAACTCGTCATAGTTTGTTGCAATGTCATTAGCAATAACCTGCCAGTCATTTGGAGACATATTGCTTGAGTCGATTACAGGGCTGTACTCGTTAATAACAAACTCAGGCATTTCGTCGCGAAATAATTCAGGTAGGCTATTAACAACGTCGGTAATGTAACCCTCCACAGGAATATAACCCTGCGGAGACTTTTTCATACCTATGGTTCCACCTGTATAGGCGATGTATATTTTCTTTTTCTGCATCATTGGGTTAATGCTTCACACTCTAAACAATAAATGTACATGTGCTTAGGGTCGTTGAGCTTCATCCAGCCTGTAGCATCGTCCCACATTTTATTTACTAACAATGTGAATGGATTTAAACGTTGGCTTGTTGTTTCTATCGCCAATGATGGAACATACACTTTAGCCATACCTAAAAATTGTTGAATTATCTTGTCAAAGCCTAGCACAGGCTCTTGAATCGTGATCACTGAATAGTCTTCTAAACTAGCTAGTTCAGCAGCGCCTTTAATTGCATCATCAAAAAAGCCCAGTTCATCAACTAAGCCGAGAGCCTTAGCCGTTTGGCCTGACCAAACACGACCTTGGGCAATATTATCAACTTCTTTAATGCTCATGTCCCTTTCTGTAGCAACTAGGTTAAGGAATTGACGATAACCATTCTCTACAGAGAGCTGTAAAATATCTTCCATACCTTTTGGTAACTTACGAGCTGCTGACAAACCAGCTAATTCTGTTGTTCCGACGCCGTCTGTATACACCCCAAGTTTAGCAAGGGTTTCTTCATAGGTAAGGAACATACCAAAAATCCCTATAGAGCCGGTAATCGTACTTGGAGAAGCCCAAATTTTATCAGTTGAAGCTGCAATCCAATATCCGCCTGACGCCGCCAGTGAGCTCATAGAAGTCACGATAGGTTTACCTGACTCTTTTATCGCTTCAATTTCATTTCTGATAATTTCAGAAGCAAATGCACTGCCACCTGGGGAATCAACACGGAGTACAATCGCTTTAACAGTGTCATCAAGTCTAGCGTCTCGTAAAAGCTTCGCTGTTGAATGTCCGCCTATTTCACCAGGCTTTGCATTACCATCATAAATGGTGCCGCTAGCAACAACTACAGCCACTTTATTGGCAGCTAATATAGGATACGATTGGTCAACAAAGTCTAGGTATTTGTTCAGAGTGATGTAGTTAACGTCTTCTGAATTCATTTCTTGTTGTAAATACGCATTAAACTCTTGATGCGTCATTACCATGTCAATCCAGTTATTTGTTAACGCTAGGTCTGAAAAGTCACCGTCAACGGATTTAAACTTTTCATAAAATGCAGATAGTTTTTCGTCAAATTGGGTGTTTTCTAATTTTCGTTGTGAAGCAACATCCGTTTTATACATGCTCCATAGTTCATTCAGCCACTGATTATTTGCTTCTTTAGCCTCTGCAGACATGTCATCTCGAATATAAGGTTCAATAGCTGACTTGAATGTGCCAACACGAAAGATGTGAGAGTTAACTTCTAGTTTGTCTAGCGCACTTTTATAATAAGTATTATAACGGCCAAAACCATCCAGAATGATAGAGCCCATTGGGTGTAAAATCACAGTGTCAGCATGTGCTGCTAAATAGTATTGACCTTGTGTGTAAAAGTCACCGTATGCAACTATGGGTTTTCCGCTCGTTTCTTTAAAACGTTGTAGCGCATTACCTATTTCCTGTAATTTACTCAAGCCTGCATTTTGTAGGCTATGTAAATCCAGTTTTAGCATAGATATTTTGTTATCTTTAGCGGCAAAATCGATTGCATTTAAAATATCTGTTAGTAACAACTCTTTTCGAGAGTCGGCACCGCCTAATGCATCATTCATGACTTCAGCGTAAGGGTCAACTACCGCTTTTTCTTCAACGATGTCGCCAACTAGTTTTAACTCAAGGATAGAATTTTCAGCAAAAATTATGGGCTTTTCGGTGTTACTAGAAGAGAGGCCTGCAAATATCGCGATCGCGATGAAAATAAAAATAATATTTAGTACAGCCTTACGGGTAAAGTTTAAAACACCCCAACAAGCTCGTATTAAATCGAAAAACCAATTCTTATTGGTAGAAATTTCATTAGACATAAAGTGTCCCAAAATGAGTTAAAATTCTTCTGATATTGTTGATTAATTAGCAAACCTTTACCAGAATTGATATGTAACAAAATTAAACTATTGATGTCCGACCAGTAGTCAGTTAAAGTTTTGCCTAGTTTAAACAGCTTACGTTGGTTTGCAACATGTCATATCCTCATTTATTTCAACCACTAGACCTTGGTTTTACTACGTTAAAGAACCGAGTTTTAATGGGATCGATGCACATTGGGTTAGAAGAAGAGCGAAACGGCTTTGACCGATTAGCCCAATTTTATAAAGAACGCGCCGAAGGTGGTGTGGGCTTAATCGTGACTGGCGGTATCGCGCCTAACTTTGCGGGGCGAGTAGAACCTCGTGGTGCGCAGTTGAGTCATTTTTGGCATGTTGGTAAGCACCGCAAGATCACCAAAGCTGTGCATGATGCCGATGGCAAAATATGTTTACAAATATTACATACTGGTCGGTATGCTTATCACCCATTTAGTGTATCTGCGTCGGCTATTAAAGCTCCAATATCACCATTTAAGCCAAAAGCCTTGTCTGCTCGTGGAATAAGAAAGACAATTAATGACTTTGCTAACTGCGCAAAACTTGCCAGAAAAGCAGGTTATGACGGTGTTGAAGTGATGGGTTCAGAGGGTTATTTGATTAATCAGTTTATTGCGCCTAAAACCAATAAACGAACTGACCAATATGGTGGAAGCTTCGAAAATAGAACTCGAATTGCTATTGATATTGTTAGAGCAATTAGAGAACAAGTTGGCAGTGACTTTATCATTATCTTCAGATTATCCATGCTCGACTTAGTTGATAACGGAAGTACATTTGAAGAAGTCGTTGCGCTAGCAAAAATGTTAGAAGAAGCGGGTGTAACATTACTTAATACAGGTATTGGTTGGCACGAAGCTAGGATCCCAACAATAGTGACATCAGTTCCTCGTAAAGCATTTACGTGGATCAGTGAAAAGATCAAAAGTGAAGTGTCTATTCCAGTTATTACTACTAACCGAATTAACACGCCGGAAATAGCAGAGTCTATTTTATCTGATGGCCAAGCAGATGTGGTATCCATGGCACGGCCTTTACTCGCAGATGAAAACTTTGTTAACAAAGCACAAGCAGGTCAAGCTGACAGGATCAATACTTGTATTGCTTGTAACCAAGCTTGTTTAGACCACGTGTTTAAACGCCAACAAGCAAGTTGTTTAGTTAATCCAAGAGCGGGTTATGAAACTGAGTTGGTCTTTAAAACTGTGGTTAATAAGAAAAAACTCGCGGTTATTGGTGCAGGTCCAGCCGGAATGGCGTTCTCTAGCTATGCAGCAGAGCGTGGCCATGAAGTTCATTTGTTTGATCAGGCGACAGAAATTGGCGGCCAATTTAATATTGCTAAAACGATTCCTGGTAAAGAAGAGTTTTACGAGACAATTCGTTACTTTAACAATCGTTTAAAAGACGCTGGAGTCCACTTACACTTAGGTGAGCGACAAACAGCTGAAGGGTTAAAGTCTCAAGGTTTTGATCAGGTGATTGTTGCTACCGGTATATCTCCAAGAGAATTAAAATTACCAGGTTTTGATGATGATCGCGTTCTAAGTTATTTAGACGTATTAAGAGATAAAAAAGAAGTTGGTAAAAAAGTAGCGGTAATTGGCGCTGGCGGCATCGGCTTTGATGTGTCAGCTGCGTTAACACAACCAAAATCGCACTCTTTAGATCTAGAAGCTTGGTTAGCGTATTGGGGTGTTGATACTGACTATAAGAATCGCGGCGCGATTAAACCAATGAAAGACGATCCTCCTGTTCGTGAAGTGACTCTAATGCAGCGAAAAAATACTAAAGTAGGTGCTGGTCTTGGTAAAACGTCAGGTTGGGTTCACCGCGCAGAATTAAAACGTGCTGGTGTAACTATGCTAAATGGCGTCGAATATCGTTCTTTTTCTGACAAAGGATTAGAAATTGCGATAGATGGTCAGGTACAATATCTAGATGTAGATAACGTGGTTGTTTGCGCAGGACAATTATCCAATAATGTTTTAGCTGAAGAGTTAACGGCGTTAGGCCAGTCAGTGGAAATTATTGGTGGGGCATCTGTTGCTGCTGAATTGGATGCAAAAAGAGCCATTCGCCAAGGGGCTGAGTTAGCCGCCAAAATTTAAAATGAAAAATAATGAAGTAACGATTTGTTTAACAAATCCAAAAAGCCCCAGTAATGTTGGGGCTATTTTACGAGCCGCGGGTTGCTATCAAATTCCAGAACTGCTTTATACAGGTAATCGCTACAACAAAGCTAAAAAGCACGCTACTGATACTCAAAATGTGGGTAGTGACATAGCTGTACGCCATGTTGAGTCTTTTTTAGACGAAAAGCCTAAAGACGTAAAGCTTGTTTGCATTGATTTTGTTGAAGGGGCGACGCCGTTGCCTACTTTTGAACACCCGGAAAAGGCGTATTATGTTTTTGGGCCAGAAGACGGCTCATTAAAACAAGACATAATTAATGAAGCTGACTATGTCGTTTACATGCCAACGATAGGAAGTTTGAATTTAGCCGCAGCCGCAAATGTCGTTTTATACGACCGCGCGGCAAAGTCTTTTACAGAACACAGCGATGAGCTGATTCGTGAAAGCCGAGATGTGAACAATAGATTAAAAGTGCCTGCTTAATTAAAGCAGGCGTTTTAAAATTCTATCTATTTGAGTCATTCGTATTCTGTTTAACAACTTTTGAGGTTTAGCAGGGTAGTCTTTTATTCCATCAAGCTGTTTGTAACTTTCAACAATGGTTGTGTGTTTATAAATAGCATCAATCTCTGGCTGTACCTTAGGCATCAATGACTTAGTAGCATCATCAATTAACAATCCATTTTCTAAATCTAATGTCCAGGCTCTTGGGTTTATATTACTGCCTGTTACCAAATGATATCTAGAATCTACAATGATCCCTTTTAAGTGATAACTATTTTGTTCATGTTTCCACAAGCGAATAACCAATTGACCACTGTCGATGTACTTTTTCCATCGTTTAGCAAAACGAACTAATAGAATTTCATAAACGTAAGGCACAATACCTATAGTGCTAAACTTTTCGTCGTCGTGAATGAAAAAGTCATTTGCGGTTTTATCACCAACAGTAATCTCAATTTTCACACCGCGTTTTAACGCCTTAGCAACATCTCGAGTTAGTACCTTTGGCAAGTTAAAGTAGGGCGTAAAAATAACAACAGAACGCTCGCTTTTTTGAATGAGCTTTCTTATTTTATTGTTCAGGCTATTACGTCGTTTACCAAAACCCACTAAAGGTTCAACTTTTAGTTCAGCTGCACTTGGCGATTCATCAGGCACTTTATATTCAACATTAGACAAATAATGTTTTAATTGCAGAATGAGTTTTTTCAGCTCAGGTAAGGTTGGAAACTCACCTTTGTTTAAGCGTGGGGCTAATTCAGAATGGACAAACACTTGATTAAGATACTTTACAAAACTATCCGCTAGGCCAGAATTGTTAAACTGATAATATCTATCTAGTCGATACTTTTGTTGTTGATGTAAATAGATGTCATTAATACTGGCACCAGTAAAAAAGAGAATGTTATCAAACACCATGCCTTTAAGGTGTAATACCCCAAAGAGCTCTTTGTTTTTAACCGCTACACCATAAACTTCTATTTCTACACCAAACTCTTTTGCTTTTTGAAGATAAAAAGCGCGATTGCCTTCTTGTTCTTTTGCGCCAATCAGGCCACGTCTTGCTCGGTGAGCATCAACAAAAATTTTAATATCTAAATCTGGATGATTTTGTTTTGCTTTATAGAGTGCATCCATAATTTCACGGCCTGCATCATCATCTTGTAAGTACAAAGCCGTAATATAAATTCGTGAAGTCGCGTTTGTAATAAGCTCAAGCAATCTAGATTTATACTCTTTGGCAGAATATAAAATGTCTAAATCTTTACTGTCCATATCAATAGAATTGTTAAGATCCATTAAGCCAAAATCTATCATAGGTTGTTGCCTAATAAGTGGTTAAAGCTGTGATGAGGTTCAACTTCAGTTTTCATTCCTGCTTTAAACTCGAACGCCACTTTTTTGCCTAACAAACATAAGCCATTTGAGGATAACCTTAATGCACTGCCTTCTTGAATTCCAACAATGGTTGTATCTGGATTTACAACCATAAACTCTTGAAGGCGCATTTCTCTAGTTTCGCCATTATGTCCAGGGGCTTGGTATTCCGTATAGTGTGGATTCAACTGAAAAGGAACAATGTTTAATGCATCAAAACTTTGAGGCTCTACAATTGGCATGTCGTTTGTTGTCTTAATGCTTGCGCCGGCAATATTAGAACCTGCACTCCAACCGATATAAGCTTTACCAGATTGAACTTTTGTAGAGATATATTCCACTAAGTCTGCTTTATAAAGTCGGTCTAATAATGCAAATGTATTTCCGCCGCCAACAAAGATTACATCTGCTTTGTCAATGGCTTGCTTCTCGTTATCATGTTGATGAATAGAGCTAAAGTTGATGTTCAAATCTGCTAAGGCGTTATGCACCATCTCATGGTACTGATCAAACGTAACGCTCACGCCAGCATAGGGAATAAAAAGGACATTTGGTGTAGTGGCCAAATTTAATGACTCTAAAAATTCTTTAATTAACGGGATTGCATGTTCAAGATAACCCGTTTCGCCTTCACGAGAGGCACTTAAGAGTAGGGCATTAGGCATTATATAATTCCAATTCGCTGCAGTAGGTTTTGCAATTTAACTCGGTCGATAGGCTTAGATAAGAAACCCTTAGCGCCCATTTCCCAGGTGAGTTGTACATTGTCTACTGAGTTATAAGATGAGCACATTACAACTGGTACGTTGATGTTTTCAACATTAATTCGATCTAATACTTTTTTACCGTTTATATCCGGTAACTCGATATCCAAAATAACCAGATCAAAAGGTTGTGCTTTTAGTAAGTCGATAGCTGCGCCACCGGTACTTATGCAAGTTACAGAGCTTAAGCCGAGGTCTGACAAAAGCTCCTTAAATAAAGCTAAAATATCATCAGCGTCGTCAATGACTAGAATATTCTTAGACATAAAACGGGATTAGTCGTTTCTTAACGCAAAGCTATAAGCTGTATTAAACGCACTTTCTTGGAACTGACGAAGCTCTAAGTCTTTCATCGTGTACTCAAGAGGGTTTTGCTTTAGCGTTTCTTTAATCTCTTTATTATTTACCATTTCAACTCTTACATTTTCAATAAGTTGAATAGCAGCTTCCATTTTAAAGCTATTTGCACTGCCAGAAAACTTGCCACGCATCGGGCGTTGTTTAATCGCAATAGTATCGACCTTGTAGTCTTCTACCATTTTCTTAAATATAGAAAAGAACGCTTGAATACCCGGTGCATTTTCTGCATCACGAAGCTCAATACCTCGAGTACGAGTTTCTTTAACATTAAACATTCCGCCTTCACTGTTCATTAAAACAAAAACGGCTTCTTTGTTATTAAGTTCTACGCCTAATAAGTTCATTTGTACCCTTTAAAAATCGAAAAAATTGCACTTACTGAAAAGTGCAATTTGGGTTAATAGTTTGCTGTACCTGGTGCACGAGGGAACGCAATAACATCACGAACATTCTGCATACCTGTTACATAAGCAACTAAGCGCTCAAAACCTAAGCCAAAACCTGAATGAGGCACTGAACCGTAACGGCGTAAGTCTCTGTACCAGCTATAGTCGTCTTTGCTTAAGCCCATTTCTTCTAAACGAGCATCAAATACTTCTAAACGCTCTTCTCGTTGTGAACCACCAATGATTTCACCAATGCCTGGTGCTAATACATCCATTGCGGCAACGGTTTTACCATCGTCGTTTTGGCGCATATAAAACGCCTTAATATCACGAGGGTAATTTTGCATAATAATTGGTGCGCCAACGTGTTCTTCAGCCAAGTAACGCTCATGTTCAGAAGATAAATCGATTCCCCATTCTACTGGGAATTCAAACTTCTTACCTGACTTAAGTAGAATATCAATTGCGTCAGTGTAATCCATTCTTACAAAGCTAGAATCTATTACTTGTTGTAAGCGTGAGATGGCTGTTTTTTCAACACGTTGTTCAAAGAACTTCATGTCATCTGGTAATTCAGCCAGTACAGCTTTAAATACGTATTTTAGTAAATCTTCAGAAAGTTGCGCAATATCGCTTAGATCTGCAAACGCTACTTCTGGCTCAATCATCCAAAACTCAGCCAAGTGGCGACTCGTATTTGAATTTTCAGCACGGAAAGTAGGACCAAATGTATAGATTTTGCTTAGCGCGCATGCGTAAGTTTCACCGTTTAACTGGCCTGATACTGTAAGAAACGCTTCTTTACCAAAAAAGTCTTGGCTGTAATCAACGTCGCCTTTTTCCGTCATTGGCGTATTTACCATGTCTAGAGTAGACACACGGAAAAGCTCACCAGCACCTTCTGCATCAGAAGCGGTAATAATAGGAGTACTTACCCAATAATAACCTTGCTCATGGAAAAAGCGGTGAATAGCTTGTGATAAACAGTTACGTACACGGGCAACGGCACCGATAATATTAGTACGAGGGCGCAAGTGTGCATGTTCTCGCAGATATTCAATAGAATGACGTTTTGCTGCCATTGGATAAGTGTCTGGATTTTCAACCCAACCAACTACCTCTACAGATTCTGCTTGAATCTCTAAAGACTGACCTTGACCTTCAGACTGAACTAGAACACCTGTAACTGAAACTGAACAGCTTGTTGTTAGTTTGGTTACGTCTTCATAATTGTCTAAATTACTAGGCACAACCGCTTGAATTGGATCGAAGCATGAGCCGTCATGAACAGCTAAAAAAGAAATGCCAGCTTTAGAGTCACGTTTAGTGCGTATCCAGCCTTTTACTGTTACGATTTCGCCAGCTTTAATATCGCCAGCTAATAAAGATTTTACTGAGTTATGTGCCATGTTTATTCGGTCTTTTCTTTAAATCGGGTTAAAAATAAATAGAGTGTAATCTTACTTAGTTGTCATTTAGATACAAGTGATATTAGGGTATGGTTAGCAGTTAATTAGCTAATTGTTTTATAATGGTTGTTATTTCGTCAATTTGGAGTGGTACGAAGTGTGGGATGGGTTAGAAAGACGAAAAGGACCAGACCTTTTAAGTCAAATTATAAATGTACTTAATGTTCTTTCTTGGTTTGTATTTGTCATCGCGTTAGCGTTGTTTCATTACGCTCGGCCGGAATTAAATAATATTATTTTGCAGTATCATAATATTCCAATAAGGGAGTATTGGTTAGGCACGCTTAAAGGGTACTTATATATTAGTTTATACATGAGCGTTATTTTCAGTGCGATTTCACTTATTGCAAATCAAGTTAGAAACAAAAGAAAAACAGACTATCAAAAGTATAACTTAGTATTCCTTATTATTGTGTTACTTGCATTTATTGGGGTTATTAGTGTTTAAAAAGCAGTTAAATGATCTTAAAAGCGAAAGTGTGAGCATAAGCAGCAGTGTGAGCATTGGTAATAGTTTGAGTTTAAGTGGCAAGAGAACATAATTAGCAATGAGTAAAGCAACACTAAATAAACAAGTGGTAACAAATAAACAAGTCATACTGTTACGTGGATTACCTGGTGCAGGTAAGTCCACATTTATTAAGTCAATTCTCAAAAACAGCAATCAACTGAGCGATAATATTGTCATTCATAGTACTGATCATTTTTTTATGACATCAGAAGGTTATCAATTTGATCCTCAAAAGCTGCCTATAAATCACCAAAAGAACCAGCAAGCTTTTAGCGACTCTTTAAAAAAGGGCATTCCGCTTGTTATTTGTGACAATACAAACATTGAGTATTGGCAAATGAAACCTTACCTAGAAGCCGCACATTATTACGGCTACTCGGTAGAAGTTATTTCAGTAGGGCTGTTTAAAAATAGCGATAAACGGCAACAGTATGTATTAAGAAATAGTCATAATATTGAGCAAGAAGTCGTTGAGTCAATGGCTAAAAAATCACAACGATTTAACTACCTTAAGCATGCCGTGAATTAGTTGTTTTAGCTCGTTGTTTGTAATAACAAATGGCGGCATGACATATATCAACTTACCAAACGGGCGAACCCAAACGCCATTGGCAACAAACTGCTTTTGAATACTAGGAACATCTACGTTCTCTGACATTTCTATCACGCCAATAGCACCAAACACTCGCACGTCGGTAACGCGTTGCCAATTACTTGCAGGCTTAAGTTCTTGTTTTAAAATGAGTTCAATGTTTTTTACTTGATCTTCCCATTGTCCGGTTTTTAAAAGCTCCATACTGGCATTAGCGGCTGCGCAGGCGAGCGGGTTTCCCATAAAAGTAGGACCGTGCATTAATACACCAGCTCGACTTTCACTGATTGTAGTTGCTACATGACTCGTACAAATTGTTGCAGCTAAAGTCATATAACCACCGGTAATAGCTTTACCAATACATAAAATGTCGGGGGTAATTTCTGCATGTTCACAGGCAAACATTTTACCTGTTCTACCAAAACCGGTTGCTATCTCATCGGCAATTAGTAAAACGTCATACTTTTCGCAAATTAACTTAGCCCCTTTCAAAAACTCAGGGTGATAAAAGCGCATTCCACCAGCACCTTGCACTATGGGTTCTAGTATAAATGCCGCAATGGTATCGCCTCGGCACGCCAAAGTGTCTTCTAATTCCTCAAGTTCTTTTGGATTAAACTCATCATTTGGTGTTGAAACGGGGGCTTCAATAAAGAAGTTTTCAGGCATCATACCCGCATATAAACTATGCATTGAGTTCACTGGATCACATACAGCCATGGCCCCAAAAGTATCACCATGATATCCGTTTTTAATAGTTACAAACTTGTTTTTACCAAGATGTCCTTTGCCAAGTTGGTATTGAATTGCCATTTTTAAGGCAACCTCAACAGAGACTGAGCCGCTATCCGCTAGAAAAACTCTATCCAAACCTTCAGGTGTTAAGTCAACGAGGTGTTTGGCCAAGTTTATGGCTGGCTCATGTGTTAACCCGCCAAACATGACATGACTCATTTTTTTAAGCTGTAACTCAATTGCGTTATTAATTTTAGCATTGTTATAACCGTGTATAACGGACCACCAAGAGGACATTCCATCAATGAGTTCAGAGCCATCTTCTAGTTTTATATACACACCATTTGCTGATTGCACTGGATAACAAGGCAAAGGTTCTTTTAAAGAAGTGTATGGATGCCAAAGGTGATTTTTATCAAATTCAGTATCGATAGTGGTATGAGGAGTGTTATTTTTGTTCATATTATGACCGTTAGTAAACTTTAAAGCTAAAGCTAAATTGACAAGGCAAGGGCGGAGGATAGACTAACGGGCATATTAAAAACAATAAAAATATTAAAGAGAATACTCTTAATCAAGGCACTTTATGAAAGCAGAAATCAGGCACAATTGGACCCACAGCGAAGTTAAAGCATTATTTGATATGCCTTTTAATGACTTAATGTTTAAAGCTCAAACTATTCATCGTGAGCATTTCGATCCTAATTATGTTCAAGTCAGCACATTGTTATCTATTAAAACGGGTGCATGCCCCGAAGACTGCAAGTATTGCCCGCAAAGTGCTCGGTACTCTACCGGACTTGAAAAAGAACGCTTAATGGAAGTAGAAAAAGTATTGTTACGAGCTAAGGAAGCGAAAGAAATTGGTTCTTCTCGTTTCTGCATGGGCGCAGCTTGGAGAAACCCAAAAGATAGAGACATGCCTTATGTAATTGAAATGATCAAAGGTGTAAAAAAGCTAGGGTTAGAAACCTGTATGACGCTTGGTATGTTAAGCAAAGAACAAGCATTGGCGTTAAAGGAAGCTGGGTTAGATTACTATAATCACAACTTAGATACTTCTCCTGAGTACTATGGTGACATTATTACCACGCGTACTTATGAAGACAGGTTGTCCACGCTTGATAATGTTCGCTCTGCGGGCATGAATGTATGCTCTGGTGGTATTGTGGGTTTAGGCGAAAGTGAGAAAGACAGACATGGCTTGCTGATGGCCTTGGCGAACTTACCGCATCATCCAGAAAGTGTTCCTATTAATATGCTGGTTAAAGTAAAAGGCACACCGCTTGATAATGTTGAAGACTTAGACTCTTTTGAATTTATAAGAACTATAGCCGTTGCACGTATTTTAATGCCGAAGTCCTTTGTTCGTTTGTCAGCGGGCAGAGAAGGGATGAATGAACAGATGCAAGCTATGTGCTTTATGGCTGGCGCCAATTCAATTTTTTATGGCTGTAAACTATTAACCACTTCAAACCCAGATGAACATTTTGATAAAAAGCTATTTGCTAAACTTGGTTTAAATTCAGAGCAGACAAAAGACTATTCGGATGAAACAAAAGAAGCGGCGTTGTTTGAGCAATTAAAAGATCAGCAACAGCCAGAAAAAGAACTGTTTTTTGAAGCTAAGTAGCAAGCATGACAGGCTTTGAATCGTTTGTCTCTGAGGCATTAGCAAAGCAGGGCAATTCAAACTTGTTGCGTGTTAGTAATGAGTTTGAACAAGTATCTGCTACAAAACTTGTGTTCGATGGTAAGTCTTATATCAATTTCTCTAGTAATGACTATTTAGGTCTTGCTAGTGACTTTGATATTACTGAATTCACTAATTGGCTTAGTGGCGGGCAAAGTCACGCTAAGCCTGTTGTTAGTAGCGGCGCAATGGCTAGTCCTTTAGTAACAGGCAATAGTCAGCATCACAAACAGTTGATTAATGATCTACTAAAAGCAATTGATGCACCTAGTTCATTTAGCGGCATACTGTTTGGCTCTGGGTTTAGCGCAAATCAAGGCGTTCTTAACGCTTTGTTTAAACATAAATCGAAGGAGCAGTTTGTTTATCAGGACAAACTAAATCATGCTTCATTATTAGATGCAGGCACAAAACTTCAAGCTGCCGGCCATTTAGTCCAAAAGCGTTTTAAACATAATGATGTCAAACATCTTAGCCAACTGATTAAACCAGATCCAAGTTTAAATCAACTTGTAGTAACAGAAAGTGTTTTCAGTATGGATGGTGATAAGTCGCCGATTAAAGACTTGTCTGCGCTAGCAAGGCAGGCTGGGTCGTTGTTCATGGTTGATGATGCGCATGGATTTGGTTTATCAGCGTTAGCAAAGGGCGTAACTGATATTGATTTAAATGACGTTGATATATACCTAGTGACCTTTGGGAAAGCATTGGGAGCCCAAGGAGCTGCGTTATTTGCTTGCCGTTCGATAATTGATTTCCTTACTAACTTCAGTAAAGAGTACATATACTCTACTCATCTTTCACCCATTCAATGTGAAACCGTGAGATTCAATTTATCTAAGCTGGTTGCTGCAAAATCAGAACAATTTTCTGAGCAAGGTTTAGAAGGTAATGAGCAGATTAAGCCAAAAAGTTGTTGTCTTCAGTTAGCTAACAATATTGCTTATTTTAGAAAAATAGCAAAGGCAAATGATCTTCCTTTATTCTCAAGTGACACTGCAATTCAGCCAATTATGATAGGTGATGCACAAACCACAATTGAAGTAGCGAATGATTTAAAAGCTCGTGGGTTTTGGGTGTCTGCCATCAGGCCTCCAACGGTTAAAAAAGGTCAATCAAGGTTACGTGTTACTATTACTTCTAAACATACACTCAATGAAATCAATGAGTTGGTGGTGATTTTAAATTCGGCATTGCAAAACAGATTATTAAACTTAGGTTTGGAAAATAGCATAAAAAGAACGAGCGAAACGGTGAGTTTAAATCATGAATAAACTAAAGTTGGACTTAACTAACTCTAGTTTGAATGCTGAGAGTGTTAAGCAAACAAACCAAAGCGCAGTGAAACGTTTTGAACAGTCGGCATCAACGTACAAGCAAAAAGCTAGACTACAGAAAGACACCGGGCGATTACTATTAAAGCTAATTGATGAAGCACTAGTTAAATCCCAAGACTCAAAACCCTTTCCTTTGTTAATGCCAGATTTTGGTTTAGATTTAGGGTGCGGACCTGGTTTGTTTACCAATGAACTAGCAAAAAGGTGTCATTACCTTACAAGCTCTGATTTAAGTATGGCCATGCTTCATAGTAATGATAACGACGCGGGAAAAGTGTGCTCAGACAGTCATTCTTTGCCGTTTCAAACAAATTCAATCGACTGGTGTTATTCAAGTTTAATGGTTCAGTGGTGTGATTTTGAATCTGTAGTAAGGGAAGCGCTAAGAGTAGTCAAACCAGGTGGGGTTGTTGCTATTGCCACATTGTTACCAGGTAGTCTTTTTGAGTTAGAGTCTGCATGGAAAGAAGTAGATAGTGACCAACATATTCACCAGTATCAAACCGAGTTTGAATTAAAACAGACGTTAAGTAGCCTAGATTTTAATAAGCTCTCAACGTCAAAAAAAGACTTTATATATTGGTATAAAGATGCAATGGCATTAGCGAAAGAGCTTAAGTCATTGGGCGCAAATTTTGTGAAGCAACGCTCTAATAAAGGGTTGGTTAGTTTAAACAAATGGCGAGATATGGAATGTAACTATAAGCGTCTTTTCTTTAATTCAGAAAAGCAGGCACTGCCCGCAACATATTGTGTGCAAACCATTGTCATCACTAAATAACTATCTTGTTAAGTCGCAGTAAATTCGGAAGTTAAATGAGTAAACTAGTTAAAAATATACAGAACCTAACCGAATACGAATCTCTATTTATCACGGGCACCGACACGGAAATAGGGAAAACGTATTGCACCTCTTTGTTATTGAGGTTCATGATGAAAATGGACATAGATGTAAATCCATTTAAACCTATTGCTGCAGGTACGGAAGCTCATCTGCTGGATGATGAGGGTAATTCGGTAAATGAAGACACTTTTCGCCTCTGGCAGGCAAGTAATAAGCGGTTTACCATGAACCAAATTAATCCAATTTTATATGATCAACCTATAGCACCGCATATTGCTGCAGACTTAGAATGCGACGAGTTAAGTCAAAAAAGGCTAGATGCACTTTTACCTGAAGCTTTAAATCTAGCTGAACTGACCTTAATTGAAGGTGCAGGAGGGTGGCATTTACCGCTTAATAATGAAGAGTTGTTGTCGCAGTGGGTAGCCAAACATAAAATTCCAGTGATAATGGTGGTTGGTGTTAGGTTAGGTTGTTTAAATCATGCCCTATTAACTGCTCAAGCGATTACATCAACGGGTTGTGAAATTGTTGGATGGGTAGCAAATTACATTGAAGGTAAAAATGACATCCATATAAAAAATGTAGACTACTTAAAACAAAAGTTACTAGTTAACTACGGCGCTGAATGCCTGTTTGAAGTAGATAAAAACCAAACATCTCTAGGCTAAAATAAAGCTTCTAAGTAACTGAATATTTCTAGGTGTCTGATTTGTCTTGGACGCCTTCACGTGTTTTGAGAGTCTCTTTTGCTTTCTCTATTGGATCTTGATTAACATTTTTAAGTGACATTTTTGCCGAGTACTTTAATAACATGATGTTGCTCACGATAACGCCAAGTACAACAACAATAATAAACAGTGCAGTCCAGTTCATTAAGATTTTCCATTTTTAGGTTAAGTTTAAAATATACGCTTTGGTAGAGGCTTTACAAAGCGTTAAATACGTATTTGGATAGTATCGAATCTAAATTGTGCGCAACCTCTTCAGCGCCTAACACTTGCTGTTCTTTAAGAATATTAGCAAAGGCGGCTGGGACTATCGTAGTTAATCTATTTTGAAACGAAACGGCTACTTTGCTATGAGAAAGATGCCAAGGTTCTCTAGCTATGCCGCCATTGTATACCGCATAAGGAGCGTCAAAACCAAACTGATTCATATTCTGTTTGAGCCATTCAGATAAGCCAGAGCAGGGACCGTTATTAATATACTCATGTTCTTCCAGCTTTAACTGATAGTTTTCTGGAAGGCCTGCTGCGTCATAAAAATCAAAGTCGGTACCCCAATGGTGTCGGCTAAGACCGGGCAAGGCAGAGAAGGTTAAAATCGATATTATTTTTTCTTCATTTGTTAAAGCATCAATATCAATGATGTTGCCAGAGAGATCTAAAACAGGGCGTTGACCACTGAACTTGTTGTTCCAGATCATTTTCTGTCTTGTGAAATCCCTAAAGCCTGAAGCGACCTGCAAATCGAATCCCGCGGCGGTCGCAGCCCTTTGCATCGCTTCAAAGTCACTAATTATATCTTTGTGTAGGCGCTGGCCTGAGGGCAAAACAGCTAAGTGTCGTTCCGTCAGGCCGAGTAACTCTTCTATCACGTTAAACAACCAATAAGTGTGTTGTAATACATATCCGTTAAAAGTTCTAAATCACGCATTTTTATGCATTCATTCACTTTATGGATAGTGGCATTGCACGGACCTAGTTCAATAACTTGGGCGCCAGTTGGTGCTATAAATCGGCCGTCAGACGTACCACCAGATGTAGAAAGAACGGCAGGCTTGCCAACTACCTTAGTAATCGCTTCATTAACAGAATCAAGCAAGGTGCCTTCATCGGTTAAAAACGGCTGACCATTATGTATCCATTCAATATCATACTCAAAGTCGTGTTCGCTTAGCATTTTCTCGACTTCCGCTATGAGAAACATATCCGTGACTTCCGTTGAGTAACGAAAGTTAAATTGAACTGTCATTGTTCTGGGTACAACATTACCAGCACCGGTGCCGCCATTAATATTGGAAATCTGCATAGAAGTGGGAGGGAAAAACTCGTTGCCTTCATCCCATGTTGCTTGAGCCAATTCGGCTAAAAACGGAGCGGCAGCGTGAATTGGATTATTTGCTAGGTGAGGGTAGGCAACGTGACCTTGTATGCCTTTTACCGTTAACGTTCCGGTCAAAGATCCTCTGCGACCATTTTTAACAATATCACCCACTTCATTGGTGCTTGATGGTTCACCAACAATACAGTAATCAATTTTTTCGTTGCGAGCTTCTAAAGTATCAATAACTCTAGTTGTGCCATTTATGAACGGGCCTTCTTCATCGCTGGTAATCAAAAAGGCAATACTACCTTTGTGTTCTGGATAGTCTTTAACAAAGCGATGAGTTGCTACAAGCATAGCCGCTAAGCTACCTTTCATATCTGCAGCACCTCGGCCATGAAGAAACCCATCAATTTCTGTCGGCTCAAAAGGAGGCGTTTGCCAGTGACTTACATCACCCGTTGGCACAACATCAGTATGACCGGCAAAACAAAATACTGGGCTTTGATTACCTTTACGCGCCCACATGTTCTGGGTATCAACAAAAAAGAGTGATTCAATATCAAACCCTAAAGGTGACAAATACTCAGACATAAGTGTTTGGCAACCCTCATCGTGAGGCGTTACTGACGGACGAGATATTAACTCTTTAGCCAATCGAATAGTTTCATGTTCTATTGTCATTGTTACTAAGCCTTAAAAACGTCTTGGTACTGTGCGTCTTTAAAACCCAAGTGATAATGTTGGCCGTCTATAATAACAATAGGGCGTTTAATCATTGCAGGTTGTTCCACCATTTTGTCGATGGCTAGCGATTTAGTAAGGTTATTTTTAACTTCGTCTTCAAGTTGACGATATGTGGTGCCACGTTTGTTTAACACCAATTCCCAATCTAAATGTTCAACAACAGACTCTAACCATGGCTTATCAATACCATCTACTCTGTAGTCGTGAAAGGTATAGTTAATATTGTTAGCTTCTAACCATTTTTTTGCTTTTTTAATGGTGTCACAGTTTTTTATGCCGTACATAATGACATTGTTCATAATGGTATCTACTTCTTATTTTTTAGGAAGTGGCACAAGACTAAAAATGATGTCTTGGTTTACTTCAACGGATTTATGTGGAACTTGTATACGCCCAAATGGGCTACTATCAAGCAACACAAACTGTAAAATGATTGGTTTTAAATGTTGTTGTATTTTATACAGGTCAAGGTTCAGTAATGTATCGCCAATGTTAATACGGTCACCTACTTTTACCTGACAGCCAATACCAATGCCGAGCTGCTCTATATAACAGGTTGGCAACTGAAGCAGAAATTTTAACTTGTTTTTGGCTTGTAGTATGATTTTCCCGTGGCTCGGTTGAGTGTCTAAAACTAAACCATTGATTGGACTTACTACTTGATGACTCGAAACCGATATTTCAACACCTTCACCTAATGCGGAAAGTATTGGGTCTGACAACAATTCTACTTTACCTGATGCAGGTGTCGGGATCTTTATCCCTTTTATCTTTTCTGGGCTAGACGCTCGTGTAATTGGATTAAATCGAGTATGTGACATTATAGATCCGTGATTCAATTAGCTTAATCAGTTAACACTTTATAACCATTTTTACGCAGTGCTTTTATAGCTTCATTTATATGCAAGGCCTTGACCATAATGTAATCGGTTTCAAACGTCGATACTGCAAATATACTTATATTGGCGTTGGCCAATACGCCAGAAATGTTGGATAAAATACCAGTTAAAGAAAATCCTAACGGGCCCAATACTTCAAGTGCTTGCCATCCCGGTTCAGCTTCTTCACTATCTATATCTATTTCAGACAAACAAACGATGGATACTTCATCGGCTGTTTTACCAATAAAAAACAGCTCAGAATCAAGCACTTGAGAGGGTATAGACTGCTCGGGTGGTAGGCTGTGAATCGTCAACTGAGCATCAAGTAATTGTAACGTTTGTTTAGGCATAAATAGTCTATCTCTTTAACGCAATGTCAGGTCAATCTGTTGTTACAGATACTACTATGAATATTTAAAAAGATCAGTTAGTTAAGCTCATGTTACTCACAATATCTGTGGATAACTATGTTGGTTACTCGGTTTAACTTTCGTTAAGCCTTGAAATATAAGCACTTCAGCCTTTGGGTTAAAAAAGAACCAGCGCTTATATTTTAACTATTTGATCTTAAATTTGTGATGATTGGATCGCCGTTAAGGCGATTGTATAAACAATATCATCAACCAAAGCACCACGAGATAAATCGTTAACTGGCTTTCGCATTCCTTGTAGCATAGGTCCAATGCTAACTACATCCGCACTACGTTGAACCGCTTTGTAAGTTGTATTACCGGTATTTAAGTCAGGGAATACGAATACCGTTGCTTGACCTGCTACTGGGCTGTTTGGTGCCTTTTTACGTGCCACATTTTCCATTACTGCCGCATCATATTGTAATGGACCATCTATGATTAAGTCTGGACGTTTTTGTTTCGCTATTTCAGTTGCCTGCCTTACTTTATCTACATCGGCGCCGGTACCTGAAGTACCCGTCGAGTAACTGATCATTGCAACTTTTGGCTCTATACCAAAGGCCTTTGCTGAATCCGCAGATTGAATGGCAATGTCTGCAAGTTGATCCGCGCTCGGGTCTGGGTTAATGGCACAATCGCCATAAACCAAAACTTGATCAGGCAGTAACATGAAAAATATCGAAGAGACGAGTGACGCGCCTTCTGCAGTTTTAATTAACTGTAGAGGAGGTCGAATGGTATTTGCCGTTGTATGCACTGCACCAGATACTAACCCATCTACTTCATCTTGAGCCAACATAACCGTTGCAAGTACAACGTTATCCTCAAGCTGTTCTTCAGCTACCACTTCCGTTAGGCCTTTGTGTTTTCTGAGTTCAACCATAGGGGCAATGTAACGATGACGTATTTTATCTGGATTTTTAATAATAACATTGTCGTTTAACTCAACACCTTGTTGTTCAGCAACCAACATTATTTCTTCTGGGTCGCCCAGCAAAACACATTTGGCGATGCCTCGTTTACCACAAATAGCAGCCGCCTTTATAGTTCTTGGTTCATTGCCTTCCGGCAGAACTATTGTTTTGTTCGCTTTTCGAGCTTTGTCAGTCAAATTATACCTAAACGCAGCAGGGGACAACTTCCTAATCTTAGCTACGTTTTTAGTTAGGCTTTCAATCCAGCTTTCACTTATATGTGTTGCAGTGTGATCTTTAACACGCTCAATACGTTGTTCGTCATCGATGGGAACTTCCATATTAAATCTTTGCAATAATAAAGCGGTGTCCCAGGTATCACTTTTGGTGGATAAAACCGGTAGGCCTTTTTCAAAGGCTTGTTTACATAGCTCTAAAATAGAAGGTTCCGGTTGGAAACCTCCCGTTAGCAATATAGCGCCTAGTTTCGTACCGTTCATTGCAGATAATGAAGCTGCGACTAACACATCTGAACGATCACCAGGCGTCACTAAAAGTACACCCGGTCGAACTCTACCTAAGATATTGCCAACGGTTCTTGCACATACTGTGATTGATCTTAATCGACGGAACTCTAGGTCACCTTCGTTAATTACTTTTGCATCTAAGTATTCCGCCAAATCTTTTACTCGCGGCGCTATGAGGTCTGAATTCCATGGAACGCAGCCTAATAAACTGAAGCTTTTGTTAAAGATAGATAGCTTTTTGTAATTGACTGAATCATCTTTGCTCGCGTTCTCTAAAAGTACTTCAGAAAAGTCGTTAGCTAAGTTGCCTTTTAAATCTCTAGGAGCATTTACTTTATTAAATATAGTGCCAATAACATGTTCGCTTTTAAAACCGCCATAGTTATTTGCGGCAATTTCTAGCTGATCTTCTAATGCAGTTAATGTGGTATTTCCTGGCGCAATAACAAAAACGACATCAGCCCCTAAGGCTGTTGCAATTTGACGGTTGATTTTGTTGACGTAAGCCTGATCTTTAGTAGGGACTAGGCCTTCTATAATAACGGCTTCATCATCTTTAATATGAGATTCAAAACGTTCTACTATTTCTTCTAACAAAATATCAACATTATCATCACCGATTAACGTTTCGGCATAGTTGAGTGAGAAGGGCTCTGGCGGATCGATGTGACTTAAATTCCGTAAAATTTGCGTCGTTTTTTCAGGCCCTTTATCACCACTTATTGGCTGTGAAATAGGTTTAAAAAAGTTTACTTTTACCGCTTTGTGCTCAAGTGCTCTAAATAGACCTAAGGTCACAGAAGTAAGTCCTACTCCTGAGCCAACCGGCACTAACATAATTCTATGGGCCATTACTTAACTCCTTTGGTTAGCTTTGCAGCATCTTGGGCAATTACCCATTCTTCATTGGTAGGAATAACTAACACGGGTGTTCGTGATGTTGGGTCATTGATTGCGCCTGCTTGGCCAAATCGAGCTTGTTGATTTTTACAATCGTCAATAGTTAGACCTAGTAGTCCAAGGTGTTTAACCACTATATCTCTTATATAATTAGAGTTTTCACCAATTCCACCGGTAAAAACAACGGCATCAAGGTGGGTAAGGGCGCAGGTGTAACCAGCAATATATTTGGCTACTCGATAACTATAAACTTCAAGGGTTAATTGCGCGGCAAGTCTTTTCTCATTGTCCGCATCATTTAACGCGTCTTCTAATGTTCTGCAGTCGTTTGATAGTTGACTTAGGCCTAACATGCCGCTTTGTTTGTTTAAGAAGTCATCAATCTGGTTGGCGTCATATTTATAACGCTTCATTAAATACATAATAACACCAGGGTCGATATCACCACTGCGAGTGCCCATCATCAGCCCTTCAAGTGGAGTCATGCCCATTGAAGTATCTACACTTTTGCCGTCGCTGATAGCACACACTGAACAACCATTACCTAAATGAACCGTTATAACAGAGGTGGTTTCAAATGATTTGTTGAGCCACTCTGCTGCTTTTTGGGCAACAAAAAAGTGGCTTGTTCCATGAAAGCCGTAACGACGTATGCCTTTTTCTTTATAATGGTCTTTGTCTATTGCGTACATGTAGGCTTTTTCTGGCATGGTCTGGTGAAATGCCGTGTCAAATACTGCCACTTGTGGAATGCCTGGGAAGGCTAGTTGGGCGGCTTTAATACCAATTAGATTAGCGTGATTATGAAGAGGTGCTAGAGCTGAAACCGCTTCGATTGCAGTTATAACATCATCGTCTATGACAGCAGATTTAGTAAACATCTCTCCGCCGTGCACCACTCTGTGGCCAATTGCACCAATATTTGTATCTAAACCGAGTTCTTGAAGCGTTGAAACTAAGACTTTAATTGCGTCAACGTGTTGATTATTTTTACCAAGCTCTAATCTATTTTTTTCATTTTCTCGTTTAATCGTTATGGATGCATCATCGTGGCCAAGCTTTTCTGCTAGGCCATGTAATATTTGATGACCTGTTGCGCTGTCTATTAATGCAAACTTAAATGAAGAACTGCCACAGTTTAAAACAAGAACATGGGAGTTAGAGCTCATAATTTCCTTACGCTGAAAAGCTTTATATTAGTATCTACCTCACTTAAAATAATGGCATTAAATGGAGCAGAAAGTTTTCAAAATTCACGGTTTAGGTTATCTTTACAGTATAACGTTTAATTATAAATGGGGGCATGACTATTTTAAAAAATACTTTTTGTAAAGGTTACTTGTTTAGTCAAACTTGGCCAAAGCACGAACCCTATCTATTGATGTTTGAACAAACTAAAGCGATTAGATTGACTGATATGTCGTTAACAGCTGCGCCTGCTATCGCGTTAATTACTATTTGGCTGCAAATCTATTATTTTGGTGTTGACTCTCTTCACAGCGCCGTTGCAATGTCGATCATGCTGTTATCTATTCCAGCGCATGGGTTTTATCAACTTGGTCAACAAGCTGATACAAGGCTGCCTATTAGTCTTCAAAATTGGTACCGAGAAATTGAACACAAAGTTCAAGCTCAGCATCAAGCGGATCTCAGCTATTTCTCAAAAGAGGACAAAAACCAGCCATCTGAAGGGTGGGTTACAAATAACAAAGTAAACAGTCGTTTAACGTTTATGGATTTAGCGCTACTGTTAAATAGGTTATTTGGTGGGAATAACAAAAAGAAACAATAAAAGAAAAAAAGCTTCCCGTGAGAAGCTTTTATGTTCGGTTTTATCAAATATCAAAGGTTGACCAAATAGGGGCGTGATCTGATGGTTTTTCAATGCCACGTAATTCGTAGTCTATTCCAGCGTCAGTAACCTTACTGTTTAAAGACTCCGTTGCTAAAACCACGTCAATTCTTAAACCTCGGTTGTCGTCAAAACCTCTAGAGCGATAGTCAAACCATGAGTACTGTTCACCTTTGGTTGGGTGAAGTGTGCGGAAAGTATCTTTGAATCCCCAGTTTAATAGTGTTGCTAACCACTCGCGTTCTTCAGGTTGGAATGAACATTTACCCGTTTTTAACCAACGCTTTTTGTTTGGCTCGCCAATACCAATGTCTAAATCCGTTGGAGAAATATTGATATCACCCATTACAATCACAGCTTCTTTAGGGTCTTTGTGTTCCGTTAAGTAAGACATCAAATCTTGATAAAACGCACGTTTGTACGGAAATTTAATCTCATGATCAATGCTTTCGCCTTGCGGAAAGTAACCATTTAACACAGAAACAGACTGGCCATTGTAATCAAACGTCACCATAACCATTCGTTTTTGGTGCTCCTCATTATCAGTGGGGAAACCTTTTTGTACGTTAGTAATATTCTCAGCAACGTCATTTCTAACTAACATAGCAACGCCGTAGTGCGCTTTCTGACCATGGAAAAATACCTGGTAACCCATTGCAGTAACGGCTTCTTCTGGAAAGGCTTCATCATGCACTTTAGTTTCTTGCAGACCAATGACATCTGGATTGTGCTTAGCGATAAGGGCTTCTAACTGATGTAAACGTGCTCTTAAGCCGTTTATATTAAAAGAAATGACTTTCATAATGCTCACTTTTAATTTTGATATTTAAATAATAATATACTTGCGATCATGCCTTACCGAATTTGTTATCGCAACGGCTTAATCAAGCTATGTTTAAAAACTACTTCTTTTATAAGAATGACAAAATAGGAACGACAAAATCTTTCATTTATTTTTACACGTATTAGTGCCGGCCGTTATTGCGCTCTCATTTTTTAAATCAAAATGGCGCCTAGCATTTATCGTAATGATGCTGACCATGGTAATAGATATCGACCACTTATTAGCGACACCAATATATGATCCCCTAAGATGCAGCATGGGCTTTCATCCCCTACACACTTGGCCATTTGTTATTTTGTATGGTGCGTTGGCTGTCTATCCTAAGACACGAATAGTCGGTGTTGGACTATTAATACACATGGCACTGGATAGTATCGATTGCAAAGTAAACCTTGGCATTTGGATGATGTAGTTGAACGAAAATTGACTACAATCTATGTAAGCGAATTTAGAATTGCCATTTAAGCAGCAACTCAGTAGTATTTTGAGATAAGAAGCTAAGTGGTTTAAAAATAATAATTTCTTCTTTTATTTAATGTTAATGCTCCAACCAAACATAAGGTGGCCATATGCCAGGCGATACTAAGTTGTCAGTGCTAGTGAGAGTTGAACCCGGTTCATTGGGCCCTGATGGTTTAGATCATGTTGAAGGGTACTGTGTAGTCGCAAATAAGTATTTCCAAAAACTCTACCCACAACTTATTGAATGGCAAATTGTGCCTCGTTATGACAAATCATTACCTGAAATAGATTTCTGTTTAAATAAAAAGCGATTAACACTCGAGCAAACAAACAAGATGTTAGAACTCATAGACCAAAATGAAGAAGATTTTGAGTCAGAGACAATGGAACATATTTCTAATTTAATTGATAAATATTTAGGACATCAATATTAACAATCAATCCAATTCATCAAACATTACGGTTTATCAATCAAACCGATTAGAAGCCTTAGTTACAGTACTTAGCCAGCAAATTAAAAGTAATTCCGGTCAAAATCCATTTACCGCTGAAACGATATTAGTGCATAGTCCAGGCATGTCAGAGTGGTTAAAAATACAAATTGCTCAACAACTTGGTATTGCCGCTAATCTAAAATTCCCATTACCGAGTAGCTTTATATGGTCGTTGTACCAGCAACTAATACCAAATGTCCCAAGTACTAGTGCATACAATAAAGACCGTTTGCGTTGGAAGATTTATCATTTATTACCCGGTTTTTTAGACGATGCTAATTTTGCAGCGATAAAAGAGTATCTATCAACAGATGAACGACATTCATCAACTGAATATACCGACTTACGACGTTTCCAATTAAGTGAAAAAATTGCAGATGCCTATGATAACTATTTAGTTTACCGGCCTGAATGGCTATTACATTGGCAAAACGGCAACAATGATTTACCAGATAACGACGATATTGGGCGACATGAGTGGCAAGCTATTTTATGGCGCGGTATCTATCAAAACGTAGAGCAGCTAGAGCAAAGCCAGTTCCACCGTGCGTCTTTGCATCAAGTTTTATTGGAAAAAATAAGTACCATTGAACCAGAAGCATTATTGAAACTTATTCCTAATCGCTTATTTGTGTTCGGGATTTCTAGTTTACCTTCTCATCAAATAGACGTATTGATGGCGTTGAGTCAGCATATTGAAGTTAACATACTTTGGTTTAATCCATGCAGTATGTACTGGGGCGATATCTTAAGTGAAAAAACACTAGCTAGGCTCAATCAACAACAAAGTAAAATTGCGTTGACGAATAATGAGCAAAAACAAAACTACTTCATTACAGGTAATCCGCTACTCGCCAGTTGGGGCAAAGTAGGGCGAGACTATTTAGATAGTTTGTCTCAGCGTGACATTGAGTTCCAAGATATTTTTCTGGCGGATCCTAGAGGTGAGCACAACAAAACGTTACTGGGAAAAGTACAACAGGATATTTTAGAACTGGAGTATAGGGGCAGTGCCGAGCCTTTATCTATAGAAGCGCTTAATGATGAGACTGGTAAAGTTCCACTAATGATTAACAAAGGTAAAGTTGACGATACGATTCAAATACATAGTTGTCATAGTCGCTTTCGTGAACTTGAAGTTTTAAAAGACAAACTGTTAGGCTGGTTAGAATCAAATACTATTTTACCTAAAGATATTCTTGTCATGGTGCCAGATATTAATGACTATGCACCGTTTATTGATGCGGTTTTTGCAAGAGACCCTCAACAACCTGAACAGTCAATTCCATACAGTATTTCAGATAGAAGCTCTTTGTCGGAAAATCCTATATTAAACACATTCGTATCCTTATTAGGGTTACCTACGTCTAGGTTTACCGTAAGTGAAGTATTAGATTGGTTAGAAGTGCCGCTAATAATGACGGCATTTAATATTGATTCTGCAGAGCTTGAGTTATTAAAAGAATGGATTGTGGAGTGCGAAATTAAATGGGCACTCGATGGCGAACACAAAGCCAATTGGAATATGCCAAAAGAAGACATTAACACTTGGTTATACGGCTTGAAACGCATGGTACTTGGTTTCAGTTTAGGGCAAGAGTCTGTTTGGCATGGCACTGCAAGTTACACGAGTATTGAAGGCCTCAATGTAAACGTGATGGCTAAGCTAGTAACTTTTATTAGCTATCTAGCCGACTTAAAAGCTCGCTTTACCGACGCTACAAGTCCAGAAATGTGGTACTTGCGGGTAGACCAGTTAATTACAAACCTCTTCAACCCAGAAGAAATTATCGACGCCGACTTCATCTCAGTGAATAAATTGCGAGAAGCAAATAAAACGTTATTAGAATATCAGCATAATAACGACGCAATGGTAGATGTGAACAACTTAATCGTTCAGCACTTTTTTAGACAAAATTTAAACGAAACTGGAGTATCGCAACGCTTCCTAGCTGGCAGAGTAAACTTTTGTACGCTGATGCCGATGCGTTCAGTCCCGTTTGATATTGTATGTGTATTGGGCTTAAACGATGGAGAGTTTCCAAGGCACGTTGAGCCATTAAGTTTTGACTTAGTTGGATTGAATAAACCAAGGAAAGGGGATAGGGCGAGAAAGCTCGATGAACGTTATTTGTTTTTAGAAGCAGTGTGTTCGGCTCGTCAAAAATTACATCTCAGTTATTTAGGACAGTCGAGTAAAAATAATCAAGAACTTATGCCATCGGTATTACTTAGTGAATTGGTAGATTATTTACAAGAAAGTTTCATTGTCGACAATCCTGAAGGGCGAACGCAAACAAGAAAAGTGAAGGATCAAATCGTGATCAAGCACGCTTTGCAACCTTTTAACGAACGCTATTTTGTCGACAATCAATCTTTTCCAGGCATTAAATCTTATAATAAACAATGGTTTGGGTCTTTTGTGTCTGGCTTGAGAAGGCAGTCTGAGAGTACAAAAAACAATGAGGTGTTAGATGTTGAAAGCACTTTTGATCCTTTTTCATGTCACGATATACAGGCTAAATTACAGGCGGTCGACAATCAGGTTATTGTTGAATTAGATGATTTAATTACCTTTGCCAAGAACCCACTCAAACATTTTTATAAACAACAATTGGGCGTTAATTTAGCGCTGAACGATCACAATTTATCAGACGTAGAGGCATTTGAGCACGACGGTTTACAGCGTTATAAGCATGTACAGTCATTGGTAAACTTTCAGCAAGAGATAGAGCCAAAAATCAAACAGTCATGGTTAGCATCGGGTTCGTTTCCACCAAAAGCGTGGGGCGAAGATTTGTTGTTTGATTACCAACAAACGGTACACAAACTAGATGCGACTTTAGAGGCGTTAAAGGTCGGTTATTCAGACGCGGCTAAGTCGGTATCGAGTCGAAGCGTCAAAGCGTCTATCGAATTTCAAATAGCTAATATTGAGGTTTCACTTAGAGGTAGTTTTAATATTGAAAGTGGCTTGTCACTGGTAAAACGTTTGTCCAAAAACGTGAGAGCAGACGATAGAATTGAAGCATGGCTGATTCATTTAATGCGTAGCTTGTCAGACAAACCTGGTCCCACATTCTTATTGTCTCACAACACCAATGACTTCATTACATTCAGTTCAATAGAACAAGATTTTGCGCTAGCCGAACTAAAAAAATGGTTACAGCTTTATTTAATGAGTACGCAATGCTCAGAGCCCATAATGTGGTACGGACGTTTTGCTTATAATGCGGCGGTTGATATGGCCAAAGATAAACCAAGCAGTGCATTGTTAAAAAGTATTCAAGGCATTATCGAAAGTGCGATTGAAGATGAGCGATCGCCTATTGATGATCACGTAGTCCGTCATTTTGGGCCTGACAAACCATTACCAAAAGACTTTTTAGTATTAACTCGAACTTTACTTTTGCCTTTGGTGCAGTGTCAGGTGGAAGGTAAAATGAAAAAAATAATGGAATTTATGGAAGAGTATGTTGCTGCTGTTGGAGTAAGTCGATGAAAGAACTTAATCCGTTAACATTACCATTGAATCAGAATGCGTTAATTGAAGCCAGTGCAGGAACCGGCAAAACGTATACGATCACAACATTGTATTTAAGAGCTGTGTTGGGTCTACGTAATACCGATATGAGCTTAACACCGCTTTCGATAGACCAAATTTTAGTGGTAACGTTTACAGAAGCTGCTACTCAAGAGTTAAGAGACAGAATACGTAATAAACTTAAAGAAGCTCAGAAGGCATTACTAGCCACTTTATCGGAACAGGCTAACCTAGTTGTAGATAAGACATTAAAGTCTGTCATAAGCGATTACAGTGAGGCATATAAAGCTCATAATCCACAAGCAACGAATCAAGATACTATTCTGGCGGCTTATCATCGTATACAAGATGCAATTACCCTAATAGACGAAGCGGCGATTTTTACAATTCATGGCTTTTGCCAACGTTGTTTAAACCAATTTGCGTTTGAAACCAAAATGGCTTTTGAGCAAAGCTTTGAAATGGATAATCAGCCTTATATCAAACAAGCGCTTTATGATTTTTGGCGACAGTACGTACTTGACCTTACTGGCGTTGAGTACAAGCTTTTTCGGAAAGCTTGGACAAACCCCAATCAATTATTGGCGAGTTTAAATGATATTCTGAACAAGCAAGTGGTTATAGAACCGAGTATAGAACAAGCAGAGTATACGTCATTAATTAAGCGCTACGGCGATGCCTTAGAGTCATTAAAAGTAAAATTAAGAACGTCAGATTTTATTTCAACTATTAGAGAGTCGGGCGTTAATGGTAAAAAACCACTGTTGACAAAATTATCGCTAATAGAAGGTTTTATTGAGCCAACAAATAACAGTGAAATGTTATCGCTAGATGAAATTGCTATTTTCACGACAAGTAATGTTAGCGACGCAAGTAATTACAAAAAAAATTATGCTCCTGTTAGTCACCCAGTAACCCATGCTTTTGATGATTTGCATGCCATTGCCGCTCAACTTTTAGACAGTCAGTTTGAAGGGTATTGGTTAACAACGGCCAAGGAAAAAATTGAAGAAGGGGCGTTAGGCATAAAAGCTGATCAGCAACTTTTAACGCCTGATGACCTACTTTTGCAACTTCGTAGCGCATTGTTTAATCAAGAAGGCGCAGAAGGCCTGATAGAGTCTATTCAAACTCGCTATCCGTTGGCTTTTATTGATGAATTCCAAGATACAGACCCTGTTCAGTACGAGATATTCAGCTGCATTTACAATTCAACGATTGATGATGAAACTGACTCTGTGAATATGATCATGATTGGCGATCCGAAGCAGGCTATTTACCGTTTTAGGGGCGCCGATATATTCACGTATATAACAGCTAAAGGCCACCTTGACCATGAGCAACATTACACGCTTTCGACCAATTGGCGCTCTCATCAAGATCTTATAACGGGTATAAACCACATTTTTGAGACAAGCCCGCTTAAATTTGAACACGAACAAATACCGTTTATTTCCGTTGGTTCAGGGAAATTAGATAGTCCTGAGTTAATACAACATGAAAAAACACTTCCTAAGTTGGAAGTTTTACACTTTTCGTCACTTGACCAAGACCCACCATTAAATGGCTTTTCACTACCGGAAATTCAAAAAGTGATTGCTAGGCAATGTGCTATGGAAATAGCGAACTTGTTAAAGGACTCAGAGAACGGCGCTGCCTTTTTACAGAGTCCCTCAGTAACGCCAAAATCAGTATCAGCAAATGATATTGCCATATTAGTTAGAAATAGAAACCAAGCTAAGTTACTAAAGCGAACTCTAATAGAGTTAGGTGTGCGATCCGTTTATATCAACCGAGACAGTGTATTTAGGAGCGCATTAGCAAAGGATATGTTGCGTTTGATAGAAGCCATTCATTCACCAATTAATGAGCGTAAAGTAAAGGCTGCAGTCGCTACCGACTTCTTTGCCTATTCTTTGTTAGAGCTGTCTGCGCTGCAACAAAACCCAAAAGCATGGCACCAACATCTTGTTTGTTTTCACCAAGCTCACCAATTTTGGTCCCAAGGCAAAATTTCGTCAGCCATCGATCAGGTGTTAGCATTTGCGAACACTTTTGAAGCTTGGCAAAATCAAGGTATCGATTTTGAACGACAAGTTACTGATTATCGGCATTTATTGGAGTTGATTCAGCAAGAGTCTGTCATTCAAAATGGCGCAGAAAAGCTAATGGCTTGGTTGCGACAAGCCGTTATCGAGAATACTGTTGATAGCAGCGACGATGTCTCAATGCGTTTAGAGTCTGACAGTAATTTAGTACAAATAGTAACTATGCATGGCTCTAAGGGACTTGAATATCCTATTGTTTATATTCCCTTTGCTACGGAATTTAAGGCTCAGAAAATTGCATTGCATCAATCAAAGCGCTTAAACGCTCTTAGTTTGCGAGTAGATAAACGCAAAATAGAAATGCAAATTGCGGAAGGAGAACGTTTAGCTGAAGATATTCGACTGCTTTATGTGGCGATGACACGAGCAAAACAACGTTTGGTACTAGGGTGTTTTAATTTAAAAGAGCGTTCAAATAGTAAAGACAGCAGTGTTGATAAATCAGCATTTGGTCGTTTGATTTTAGGAAAAGACAAACCCAAAATATCGGAAACTGATTGGCAGTCCGCTTTAACTTCTAAAATTGAAAGTTTAGCTGAACCTATCGCGAAGCTTTCTATTATTGGGCCACAAACTGTAAACGCTAATTTTAACGCGGTAAAAGATGAGTTTGTTGAATATCAATCTAAGCATGCAATCTCGGATAAAAAAGAGACTTATTCATGTGCAGAGTTTGAAGGTCAGATCCCTCAAAACTGGCGAGTGTTGAGTTACTCTGCATTGGTTGGTGCAGGCGAACACTTTATACCAGGTGCATCAGATGAAATGACGCACTTAGGGATATTTGATCCAGCACAGACTAATAGCTTTGAAACTCTGACGCCAGATAATGATGATGGTGATAGCTTTCCTGATAATAATCCGCTTGATGTGCGTTTCACTTTTCCAAAAGGCGCAAACCCAGGCTCTTGTTTACATCATATGTTTGAGCATTTAGATTTTACTCAACCAGTCACTGATCAAACTGAAATAGTATTGGACGCTTTGCAACGCTTTGGCTTAGATGAGCACCTACTTGATGATGCGATTTTATGGTTGAATGATGTTATGCGGGCCGATTTAGGACAATGGTCACTGTCTGATATAAAACACGAACAACGTTTGGATGAAATGGAGTTTTATTTTAATGTTCAATCACTTAATTCTAAAATTATTGGTAACGCGTTATCAATGTGCGGTTTTGATAAAACGAAGATAAATACATCTGTGTTAAATCTGAAAGGGCTCACGGGATTATTAAAAGGTTTTATAGATTTAACAGCCTGCGTAAACGGGCAATATTACATTATCGACTATAAATCCAACTACCTTGGTAATCGTTTTGAGGACTATCAGTCAGATAACATTTTTGATGCCATGACAGATCACAATTATCACCTGCAATTAATCATTTATAGTTATGCTTTGCACAAATGGCTCTCGCTAAAATTAGCGGATTATCGCTATGATGAACATGTGGCTGGCGGAATGTACTTGTTCCTTCGAGGAATGTCTCAAACACACAGAGGCAAAGGCGTTTACAGTTATAAAGTACCTTATGAGGTGATTCAATATTTTGATAACGCGTTACTTGAAGGCGGCGAATAATGAGTAATATGTTAGAAAATAACACACTATTACCCTCGAATGAGTTAATGACGGTGGACTCCATATTTATAAGTAAGGAGTTAAAGGGGAATTCTACTTTACAGTTTATAAATGAGCTTCGAACAAATGGTTCAATTAGCGACGCGGATTATCATTTGGCTTGTTATTACGCGAACGAAGTGAGAACGCTAGATGCTGCAACCTTTAACTTGATTGTTTTGTTGGCTCTAAGGTGCAGTTATGAACTAAATCAGCAAAACACGTGTTTTTTACTAACCCAACTCACATGGGTAGATTGGTTAATGCACCATAGTGTTTTGTTACCTGAACATAATGAATGGGCCGAACTGCTTCAGGCTACGGATTTATTTGGTGAAGATGCGCCCTTTGTTCTAGACAATGGTTTGGTTTACTTTTCTCGTTATCACAACATGGAGTTAGCTATAGCGGAGTTTGTGATTGCCGGACAGTCACGAAAACCAGCTCACCATTGGTTACCAGCAGAGTTGCTCGATGGCCAAAGCGAGATTGTTAATGGGTTGTTCCAAAGCACTTCACCTAAGGCTGATAAATTGGACGAACAACAAAATACTGAAATTGATTGGCAATATCGAGCAGTACTGAATAGTTTAAGCCATCAGTTTTCGGTTATTACTGGCGGTCCGGGAACCGGTAAAACAACGACCGTAATAAAGCTGTTGTCATCGTTAGTTCAATATTACCTGGAGCAACCTACTTTAATTCAAAAACAAATAGGTCAGTTCACTATCAAGCTCGCTGCACCAACAGGCAAGGCTGCTTTAAGACTAACTGAATCGATGTTGTCAGAAATTGATAAGTTAAATATTAGTGACGATATAAGAGCGTACATACCTACAGAAGCATCAACAATTCATCGGTTATTAAAATCTCGTGGTCGAAATGACTTCTATTACAATTCAAACAATAAATTGCCGATTGATGTTTTAGTATTAGATGAAGCGTCGATGGTTGATTTAAGTTTAATGTCTAAATTAATGTCTGCTTTACCGAGTCGTTGTCAGTTAGTGTTAATTGGTGATAAGGAACAACTAGCTTCTGTTGAAGCCGGTAACTTACTAGCTGAAATTTGTGCACCATTGCAATCAATAGGTATTGAACGGCAAAATGCTCTTCAACCCGTTACTGAGCTAAAAAAGTCTTATCGATTTGACTCTAATGGTGAGATAGGTCTTCTGGCAAAAGCAGTAAATAAGGGTGTTGGGAAAGCTGTAGAGCATTTGCTGATAGAAAATTGTTTAGGTACAGATGATGCTAACCGGCAAAGGTATTTAGAATCTGGGAGTGTGTTAACTTGGTTGGATCCAAATTCTCATTCTATAAAGCTAATAGTTGAACGTGTTGTAAGGCACCAGGTCGCTATTTTAGACAGCATCAGTGAAATAACCGAAAGTAATGAGTTCAACGTGGTTAAGGCGTTGTTTAAAAAACTTTATGAGCTGCAGGTATTAAGCTGTGTGCGTCAAAGTATATATGGTGTTGAAGAGTTTAATAAATTAGTGAAAGAACGCCTCTCACAATTGGGTAGAGTGGCTTGGCAAGATGAACACTACGCTGGCCGACCAATTCTAGTGACAGAAAATGCATATCACTTAGGGCTGTATAACGGTGATATTGGCATTCAAATACCAGATCCGGTTTCGGATCAATTAGTAACGTATTTTATAGATGGTAAAGGTGACATGATTAAATTGTTTAATCAGAGGTTGCCAGCGCACGAAAGTGTATATGCGATGACAGTGCACAAAAGCCAAGGCTCGGAGTTTGACCATACAATATTGATCATGCCTGGTGACGATGTTGGCGTTAAGTTACTAGGCCGTGAGCTTATCTATACCGCTATAACTAGAGCAAAAACCCGCTTTACTATTTTTGGGGATAAAGATAGAACAATACGAGCCGTTAATAACCACACGGTACGTCAGTCTGGTTTGAGCAAGCTGCTGTATGGGCTGTAATAGTTAAAAGTATATTAAGGTTTTATGCAATAAAAAAAGGCCAGCGGGGAGCTGGCCTTGTCCAAATTAAGTTGGAACTTAATAATGAAGAAATAACATTAACACGGTCTCAAGATGCCAATGCTATCCATATATTAAGACCGAGGTTTGCCATAAAAGTTTCACTAAAATAGGAAAATATTTATATTAATTTTTAACGACTGGTTTTTTTAACGAAAACCACCACATAAAGTGCCAACGCAAAACTACCAATAAATGCTTCAAAAGTAGCTACCGCTCTAGCTATACCAATAGGATGGATGTCTCCGTAACCAAGTGTAGTAAAGGTAACAACACTAAAATAAATAGACGATCCAAAGTGGCTTAAATTTTCATAAAAAGTGTGGTTTGAGTCAAAACCTATAGGGCCATAATTAGATTCAACGCCCATGGTAAAGTAAAAACAGGCACAAAAAAGAATAAACCACACGGAAAACGCGATAACGTTACGAGGCTTTTCACCATAGCCGCAAAATAAGTCTACGAGTTTTGAACTGATGCGCTCGGCAGAATAGCGAGGCTTCTGTTTGCGTATCATCGTCGACTCTTTATAGGCAAATTGCCCTGATAAGTTCATTAAACCATTGTCACTAGCTGCTTTTCTAAAAGCACGATAAATTTCTTCTGACTGCTCATAAAAGTCAGCTGCTTTAGTATGGTTTCCTTCACGATCAGCTTGTCTGGCGATTGACTCTTGATATACATATGAGCCTAAACTCACATTGTCTAACCTGGCGCCACTTAACTTTACGCCAAGTAAGTTACAATTAAATAATTCTGCACAGTGCAAATCAGCGTCTTTTAATTGGGCTTTCATAAAAGAGGCACCGGAGCAGTTTGCGTTAAACAAATGAGCATTGCGTAGGTTTGCGCGATAAAAGTCTGCATTTCGAAAGTCATAACCTGTGGAGTGCCCGTAGCGAACGAGCCTAACATTCTCCAAATCGGCTTTTTTTAAACAAACCCCTTGAGTAACGCCACCAGCAGCTACAAACTCTTCAAGTTTTAGCGCTAATTTCATGCCTGTTTTATCTATGGTTTTATCGTGCCAAAAACAAAAGCCATTTCCTATATCTAGCTCATTGCAAGACTCACCTTCGGTAGAGGTAAAGGAGCAACGCTTAGGGTTTGATTTATCTTCTAACATAAACCTACATATAGTTTGTTTCTCTATGTATATAAAGATAGACAAGTTTTTTTAAAATAGACAAACAAAATAACCTTTCGATATTTTAGAATACTTACAATCACATTTAGCAATTTACTTAAATTTGTAGAAGCCCAATACTACTGACATCGTAAATGCAGCTAACCTGCATCTTTATTTTTAAAGTGTGAGAACAGTATGAACAAACAAGTGTCGAAAATAATGAACGGGATGCCGACTCAGGACGGTGCTGGGGTAAACCTAACTAGAGTTATAGGGCAACCTGCGCTTAGGAACCTAGACCCTTTTTTAATGCTTGATGAAATACGCTCGGATAACCCAGATGATTATATTGCGGGTTTTCCACCACATCCTCATAAAGGGTTTGAGACATTGTCATACATGGTTCAAGGTAGCATGGAGCATAATGACTCAACGGGTGGACATGGTTTAATTACCTCTGGTGGCGTTCAGTATATGACGGCAGGCAAGGGCATTGTTCATTCTGAAACCCCAAAACAAGACTCTGGCATGTTATTCGGATTCCAACTTTGGTTAAATTTACCAAGTAAAGACAAGCTTCAAGCTCCTCGCTATATCGATATTCCGAAAGAAAATATTCCGGTCATTAGTGAATCGCCAGCTATAAAGGGAAAAGGGCAAGTAAAAGTCATAGCAGGTCAATTTAACGGCGAAGGTGAAATAGGCCCGGTTGTGCGAGATGATATTCAAGCTGAGATTTATGACATAACATTAGCCTCAGGAGTTCTAGAGACAAGTATCCTAGATGAAAAGCGCGGTTTCATTTATGTTTATCAAGGTGAGATAACGGTCAATGGTAGTAAGGTTGCAGCTAAACAAGTTGCGGTATTGTCAGAAGGTGAAGTTATTAACATCAAAAATGACCACACTGACACTAACTTTAGCACTCAAACTCACTCAGGCAGACACATTGGTTCTCACGTAGGCATTAGTGAGGAGAGTGAAGCCGGCTTTTTATTGTTGGCAGCTAAACCAATAGGTGAGCCAATAGTGCAATATGGTCCATTTGTGATGAATAAAATGTCTGAAATAGATACGGCGCTTAAAGATTATCAATCCGGACACTTTGTGTAACATTATAACCATCGACAAAATCTTGTAATCGGTTGAATAAATTACCAATCCTAGCCATAGTATGGGGTTATAGTAATTTATTTGATCGAAGTTGAGACATTTGTGGCTATACACCCACCAACCATTTTATGTGGTCCATTTCTAAGACTCGTAGACAAACATCAAGCTAATATTTGGTTTGTTGCCGATGGATTGCATGATTATCAATTAGAAGTTAAGGCCTTATCCAACAAGGTCGATATTCAGCAAGCCCTAGACTTTGTCCAGTTGGGCGAAAAGTGCTTTGCCTACCTTATTAATATCAGACCAATGGCAGAACATTGGGCGCTCTCTACTGAGCACTCATATACTATCCTTAACAATGTACCTAACGTAAAGCCTAGTGGCGAAGTCTTAGGACATTTTAAGGTTAACGAAACCATCTCTTCTGTAATACAAGGTTCCTGTCGTAAACCCGATCATCCATCGGTAGATGCTTTTAATGGTATTGCGGATAAAATTAAAGAAGATTTTGATGCGCGTCCAGATTACTTATTGATGACGGGCGATCAGGTATATGCCGATGACGTGTCTGCACCTATGTTAGTAGCCGCGCAAGCGTTATCTAAAAAGCTTGGATTATTTTCAGCGGAGCATGAGCTAGGGAATGTATCAAAGCAGCAACTTGACTGGCGATATTCATTGAATAATCGAAGCCAATTGTTTCCTAAAAAAGAAGATCAAAGTCGCTGGTCTGAATTTTGGCATGGCACTGACATCATTTCTTCTCGATTTCATGATAATCACTTAATAGGACTTGATGAGTTTTTTGCCGTTTATTTATTAACTTGGTCTTCAAGCGTCTGGAGTTTTGTTACGGACGACGTGGAAAAAGCAGAAGAGAAAGTGCATGGTCAGCTTAAAGTCGCTTATCAAAATGACTGGCAAGCATTAAAAGGCTTTATAGAAACACTGCCTGACTTTGAATATGCATTGGCAAATACCCCAACCATGATGATATTTGATGATCATGACGTTACCGATGATTGGAATTTAAGTGTTGATTGGGAAGAGCATGTCTATGGGCATTTAATAACTCGTCAAATGATCCGAGATGCTTTGTTGTCGTACACGGTATTCCAAGGCTGGGGCAACAACCCAGATAATCATCAACCGCTTATAAACACCATGAAACAGTTATCCATGACGGGGGATTTTGCCGACAATAAGTTTACTGAAAGCCTGTATGATTTTAATGACTGGCACTACGAAGTACAAAGCCAACCTAAAATAGTGGTCTTAGACACACGGACGCACCGTTGGCGCTCAGAAACATCAGCTAAAAATCCAAGTGGTCTTATGGACTTTAAATACTTAGAAGAGTTGGAGAGACAACTATTTGAGCCGCAAACCTCCATGTTATTAGTTTCACCGGCCCCAGTTTTTGGCGTAAAGGCCATAGAAGTGGTTCAAAAAGCTTGTGCTCTAGTGGGTAAGGAACTGCTGGTGGACGTTGAGAATTGGATGGCCCATCAAGGCTCCGCTAAAAAGTTAATGAATATGTTACGTCATGACAACGCGCCAGACGAAGTTATTATTATGTCTGGTGATGTTCATTACTCTTTTTGTTTTTCAGCCGAGAGGCGATTTAGCTCCGACACCGATAAAATTTGGCAGTTGACCTGCAGTGGTTTCAAAAATCAATTTCCACCAGGCTTACTTAAGTTCTTTGATTATATAGACAGGTTTCTTTATTCACCGCACAGTCTGCTAAACCTTTTTACCAAACGAAGAAAGTTGGAAATTGAACATCACCCATTAAAAGCGCAGGCAAGCCGTTTTAAACAAAGAAATTTGCATACACAATCAGCGGCAGGTTTAGTGGAATTAAATGAGGATGGAACATTAAAAGGGTATAGCTTAATTACTTCTGATAATCATCAGCTTTTCTTTGATCTAGAAGAGAGTTGAGAAAACGAACACAGAAATCTAAGTGAGATTTTATAAATCGAGTTAGAGTTTATAATAAAGTGAAAAGAAAGACGCGCCATATCAGATAACAATATGGCGCCAATAACTTAGAATACTTGGCAAACAAAACCTTTTAAGTAAAAACCTTCAGGGTATGTACTTGCAATAATGTGGTCGTGGGCTTGGTTTAACTTCTCTTTAAAGAAAACATCGCGATTTGCATCGAGAGCAGCATCAGCAACAACCTTTTGGAAAAGGTTCGTTTCCATAAGACCAGAACATGAGAACGTTAATAAGTGACCGCCTGGGTTTAATAGCTCCATAGCAATACGGTTAATGTCTTTATAACCACGACATGCACCGGTTAACTGCGCTTTAGACTCAGCAAACTTTGGTGGGTCCATTACAATCACATCAAACTTCTTACCATCTTCTTTATACTTACGAAGCAACTTAAATACGTCGTGACGAACATATTCAACTTTAGAGTTATCAAAGCCATTAAGCTCTACATTACGTTCAGCTATTGCTAATGCTTCTGCAGAAAGGTCAACTTGAGTAACACTTGTAGCACCACCACGAAGCGCATATAAACCGAAAGTACCTGTATAACTGAAGCAGTTTAAAACAGACTTGTCTTTAACATAGGTTTCTAACAATGCTCTGTTGTCACGTTGGTCAAGGTAAAAGCCCGTTTTATGGCCTTGTTCAACATCAACGTACGCTTTAATGCCGTTTTCTGAAATTATTACATCTTCAGGTAGTTCACCATGAATTAAACCACGTGTTTTTTTGATGCCTTCTTTACCACGTACATCTGCATCAGAACGTTCGTAAATAGTGAAATCAGGGAACACCTGTTTTAATGCTGAAATAATATTGTCTCGTTGGAACTCTGCGCCTGCACTTACCAATTGAATCACAATCGTCGTATCAAAAACGTCAACGGTTACACCAGGTAAACCATCATTTTCAGCGGCTAAAAGGCGATAACCTGTTAACTGACCTTTTTCAATGATGTCAGCGCGAATAGCTTTTGCACGCTCGATACGCGCTACAAAAAAGTCGTGATCAATCGTATCACCTTCATTAAAACTCCATATACGAGCTCTAATTTGTGAATGAGGAGAATAAGAGCCTGTTGCTAGCCAGTTGCCGTCTTCGTCTTTTATATCAATAGTTTCGCCTAGTTTAGGGTTATCTACTACTTTTTTAACCCCTTTAGAGAATATCCAAGGGTGTTTACGAGTTACGGCTTTGACACGTTCATTTCTAATAATAATTGCAGGCATACAGGGCTCTATTTTGTAAAGGCGATAAATGGGTCGCGGATTTTAGTCTAAATGGTAATTATAGCAATGAATAATAGGCTGGATTCAAAAAAGTTTTAATATATTAGTCATATCTTAGTCACTAAAGCTTAAAGAAATTCGCGTACATTTTAGAGCAGAAAATATACCAATCTGTTTTATTTTTTAACTTAATCAACTTGGGTAGCTTAGTCATGCCAATATTAAATAGAAGACATTCATCACGATATAAAAAGAGCCAGTCGCAAAAACTATACCTACCATCAAACAGCCGTGAAAATCAGTATTTTTTGTTAGAAATACCCACTAGCGCAATATCAAATGATATAAACAATGTTGGTTTGATTGAGCTGAAAAATCGCTTTTTTCAATGTTGTAAAGAATATGGAATTAGAAATGGTCTATTTGTTGCGAACAACAAGCTTGTGAAGGTTAGGTACGGGGAAGAAAATAACGTGCTTATGACAGACATGCAGTGTTTAGTTTCATATTCGCCAACTCAATACTTTGGTTTCCATAGCTATATAGAGCCTGATACTAAAGTTAGTAAAATTGTGTTTGTTGTATTGGCGTCGGGAAATGACATTCGTAGTCAAGCGGTAAACCTGCATAGTAAAGTAACTGCGTTATTGGCAGACTTTGCTAGTGACATTGATGTAGCCGTTGAGTTATTTAAATTAAGGGACTTTCAACACATTACCTATGATTTATTTGCCCCAGAAAAAGGCCATAAGCAAACGGTGACTCATGGTTTTAGGTCTGTTGTTACTCGTTATAATCAACAGGGGCTTATAATCCCAAAAGTTCACAAATCTAATCATTTTGTGGTTGTTAAAATGCCAATCAACATTGAACTTGCCAATAAGTTTGAAAATAGCCAATTGGGTTTTGAGTATTCGAGTTTATATAACCAGTTATCTAATTCTATTAAAAATGCATTAGAAGCGCAGTCACTTAATCACGCTGCAATCGTTGCCAATGGCAAACAGCCATTTATCAGTATCAACGATGAAGAATTTGAACTTGAGTCCGATGAAATTGTAAAACTCGGATTTGACAGTAATGTTAAAGATCACCGTTATCTGTGTTTGTTCGACTCTAAAATGCTGGTGGACTACATTCAGATTGTAATTTCGGCGAAGTCAGATGATGATTTCCAATCAAGTTATGCACCTTTTGTCAAAAGAGTACACAACGCTATTTCAAGTTTAACTGAGGCTTTACATATTGAACCAAGCAGGGACGTTATAACTTGTCGGTTCTTTCAGCATCTGAGATACAGTTTACCTACTGATCTAACCAACCTTTAATAACAGCTACGCTAACGTCTTGTCGTTGAGACACATAAACTCGAACTAAATTCTTAAGTTTTAGCTGCTTTTGTTTGGCGTCGTCTATTTGGCGACGCATTAAGCGCATTTTATTTCGAGCTCTCTTTAAACGCTCTTCTTTCGAAAGTTCAGTCATGACTTTGTAAGTTTATTCCTTGTTTGCCTGTCTATAAATATAATTCAAAGAACTATAAAGGGATACTCTCAATGTCAGTAGTTTCACTATATGACCAAGCAACAAAAAAATTAAACTACTTGGATGGAATAGCGCCACTTTTACTGCGTTTATATTTAGCGCCCATTTTTATCCAAGCTGGCTGGACAAAATTCCAAAATTTTGAAGGAACATCAGCCTGGTTTGGTAATCCAGATTGGGGCTTAGGACTGCCTTTTCCTGAAGTATTAGCCTTGTTAGCCGCGAGTACCGAGTTAGTAGGCGGTTTCCTTTTATTAATTGGGCTTTTTACTCGTTTAATATCAATTCCATTGGCTTTTACCATGGTTGTTGCTGCGATAACAGCACATGCTGAAAATGGTTGGTTAGCGTTATCCGATGCCACTAGTTGGTTGGCGGACGGTACTATTTTGCTGAATGAACAAGTTTTAGACGCCGTTGAAAAGAAGCAAGCGGCAATCTCAATTCTAAAAGAGTATGGTAATTATGAATGGCTCACCAGTTCTGGCTCCATCACTATTTTAAATAACGGCATAGAATTCGCAGCGACCTATTTTATTATGGTTTTTGTTTTGATTTTTACCGGTGGCGGTCGCTATACCAGTGTTGATCACTTATTGCGCAAAAAAATCTTTAAACAAGGCCACTAGACTATTGATATAAAAGGGTATGGGATAGTTTGAGTAAACACGGTAAACTAACGCCATTGCTTATTACAGGAATCGAACATGCAGGCGTTAGATCTTTTATTGACCCGATCATCATTTTCAAAGCTTACGGCACCCGCACCGTCGGGAAAACAACTTGATCAAATCATTCAGGCTGGACTAAGAGCCCCAGATCATGCTCATTTATCACCTTTTGATTTCATTGTTTGTGAAGGGGAAGGTTTAAATAAGTTAACAACTATTTTTACTGATGCTGCAATAAAAGCAGATTCTAGTATCGAAAAAATTGAAAAATCAAAAAAAATGACGTCTAGAGCGCCTATGATCATTGTCACAATCATGCGTTATCAAGAACATGAAAAAGTGCCACGTGTTGAGCAGGTCTCTACAGTAGGATGTGCAACTCAAAATATGCAAATGGCGGCACAGGCCATGGGCTTTAACGGTATTTGGCGTACTGGTAGTTTTGCTACCGACATTAACGTTCGTAATGCTTTTGACTTAAATCAAGAAGATGAAATTATTGGCTTTCTATATTTAGGCACACCTGAGTGTGAGCCGCCAATCAAAAGAGATCGAGATGCCAGCAAATACGTTCGCTATTGGCGTTAATCTACCGAATTAAAGAACACATTAGGGATCAAATGAAAATTACAAATGCGCTACAAAAATTAGGTGTAACTAATCCACTTATATACGGTTGTATGGGACTAGGTGGCGGTTGGAATCAGAATCCAGTTTCAAAAGACGACATACGCCAGGCTAATGAAGTTATAGATAGGGCATTAGAGTCTGGGTTCCAGTTATTTGATCACGCAGACATTTATACTTTTGGCAAAGCAGAACAAGTATTTGGTGAAGTATTAAAGTCACGTCCAGAACTTAAAGAGCAAATGGTTCTGCAATCCAAGTGTGGCATTCGTTTTGATGCCGGCACTACACCTAAGCGTTATGACTTTTCAAAAGAGTGGATAAGCTCTAGTGTAGAAGGCATTTTAGAGCGTTTGAATATTGAGCATTTACCTATTTTGTTGTTACATAGACCAGACGTATTGATGGATGTTGAAGAAGTCGCCGAGGTTTTTTCTGAATTGCAAAAACAAGGCAAAGTAGGTCAGCTTGGCGTTTCTAATATGTCAGCAAATCAAATGCAGCAATTACAAAGCAAAATGAAGTCGCCGTTAGTTGCAAACCAACTTGAGATGAGCTTAAGCAAATTAGATTGGTTAGAACAGAGTATTCTAAATAACGTAGGCAATGCACCTGGTCATTCTTTTACTACAGGGACTATTGAGTATTGCCAATCTCAGGATGTGCAAATTCAAGCCTGGGGTAGCATGAGTCAAGGGCTGTTTAGTGGACGTAATGTGAATGATGAAAGCCAAGCTGTACAGCAAACCGCGGAAAAAGTATGCCGCATTGCAGCTGAAAAAGAAACATCCACTGAAGCCGTTATTTTAGCGTGGCTAATGAAACATCCTGCGAACGTTATGCCTGTGGTTGGTACAACAAACATCGACCGAATTAAAGCCGCAGCACAGGCAACTAAAATAGAGTTGTCTCGTGACCAGTGGTACGAACTTTATGTATCAGCTAGGGGCGAAGAGCTTCCTTAATAGGAAACTCTGTTGGCTGTTTGTCGCTTACGATGAACGGCCAGCTAACAACCTTCCACCAATAGTTTATTTATTTCTATCTAAACCAAATAATTGTTTGTAACGTTTAGCAAAAGTTTGTTTTTTTTGTGCTCAACGTTGTCACCTTAAATTCAAGCGACTAAGGTTGCAGTTATCGCTCATTTAATGCACTGTGATCACTTATTAAATAGATAAGTAAAACTAAGTGTAGAGACACAATATATTTTATTAGTCAGTTAGTTATTATTTCAATTAGAATGCGCGCCATTCGAAGTTACCACTTAGGTAGCTCATAATTTGTTTAAGAGGATTTTGCCTATGTTGTTTAACGACAACCTAATTACAGATTGCCCAATTCGTCAAAAAATTCGAGACTTTTATCGTATTGATGAAGAAGAGGCAATGAAGTATATCCTACCTGAGGCTGAGATCAGCCTTGCTGCTCGAAGTAGAGCATGGGAAAGGGCACGTAAAATGGTTGTGCGTATTCGTAAAGAGAATACGGAAAACAGCGGCATAGATGCACTCTTAAATGAATATTCATTGTCTTCAGAAGAAGGCGTTGTACTTATGTGCTTGGCCGAAGCTTTACTGCGAGTGCCAGACAAAGGAACGCAAGATAAGTTAATACAAGATAAGATTGGCCAAGGCTCTTGGAGTCGCCATATTGGTGGCAGCGAGTCTTTGTTTGTTAATGCTTCTAGTTGGGGGCTGTTACTTACCGGTAGTATGGTTAAATACTCTAGCGACAGCACTAAAGCGCAATATGGTGTATTAAAAAGAACCGTAGGTAAGTTTGGTGAGCCTGTGATTAGAAAAGCAATGAAAGTTGCAATGAAAATCATGGGTCAGCAGTTCGTGATGGGCGAAGACATTGAAGACGCTACTGAACGCGCCATGAAAAAAGAAACAAAGGGTTACGTATATTCCTACGACATGCTGGGCGAAGGTGCTCGTAACATGGAAGATGCGGATAAATATTACCAAGCCTATGTAGATGCAATAAAAGTTATTGGTAGAAAAGCGAAAGGTCGTGGACCAAGAACGAGCCCAGGCATTTCAGTAAAGTTATCGGCAATTCACCCGCGTTACGAATTTGGTAACCGCCAACGAGTGTTAGACGAAATTGTACCAAAGCTAAAAGCGTTAACATTGATGGCAAAAGAGTGGGATATTGGCCTTACAGTTGATGCTGAAGAATCCGAGCGATTAGACATTTCATTAGACATCATTGAAGCTGTTTTTCTTGATGATGATCTTGGTAATTGGAATGGTTTTGGTCTTGCGGTTCAAGCCTATCAAAAGCGTGCAATTTTTGTAATTGAATGGCTTCGCAGCATAACGCTAAAAACAAATCGCAAATTAATGGTGCGTTTAGTTAAAGGTGCTTACTGGGATTCTGAAATAAAAAATGCACAGCGCGATGGCGAACCTCATTTCCCTGTGTTTACTCGTAAATCGTCTACAGACGTTTCATACCACGCATGTGCAAATAAACTATTAGAGTATCGCGATACCATTTACCCACAATTTGCCACTCATAATGGTTATACCGCTTCTACTATTTTGGAACTGGCGGGTGATGATAAAGAAGGTTTTGAATTTCAATGTTTACACGGTATGGGCGACAGCCTTTACGACCAAATTGTAAGCGAACAGCAAATTCAATGTCGTATTTACGCACCAGTAGGTGTGCACGAAGACTTACTTGCTTACCTAGTAAGACGTCTTTTAGAAAATGGCGCAAACTCGTCATTTGTTAATGCGATAGTTGATGTTGATAAGCCAGTAGAAGACTTGCTCTTTGACCCAATGGAAAGAACGCAACGTTTGTCTTCTATTTACAACGAACAAATTAATTTGCCACATCAAATATTTGGCAAAGAAAGAAACAATTCGAAAGGTCTAGATCTAACAGACATTAATGAGCTTGTGACACTTAAAAAGTCATTGGTCAATTGGTTTGAAAATAATCAAGCAGACGTGAAAGCATCTACAACAGCCGATGCTTCAAATAAAACGCTACATCCGGTGTTAAACCCAGCAAATCATGATGAAGTTGTTGGTTACCATCAGTTTGCAGAGCCTGCTGACATGTTAAGTATGCTAGAAAAAGCTGACTCGACGTTTAACTCATGGTCTCAAACTCCAATTGCGGAGCGTGCTGAATTATTACGCCGAACTGCAGACATTCTTGAAGAACATATGGAAGAGCTTATTGGTCTTTGTATTAAAGAGGCCGGTAAAATAGCAAAGGATGGCGTGGATGAAGTTCGAGAAGCAGTAGATTTTTGTCGTTATTATGCGGCCCGCGCTGAAGAACTAGCAGAAGATAATCGCTTAGAACCTCGTGGTGTTATCGTTTGTATTAGCCCTTGGAACTTCCCGTTAGCAATATTCTTAGGCCAAGTGGTTGCTGCTATTGTGACCGGTAATACGGTACTAGCAAAACCAGCTGAGCAAACGAGTTTAATTGCTATTAGAGCAATTGAATTAATGAAGCAAGTTGGCCTTAAAGAAGGTGTAGTGCAACTTGTTATCGCAAAAGGCCCAGAAGTTGGCAGTACATTATTGCCTGATGAACGTGTTAAAGCAGTAATGTTTACTGGTTCAACACAGACAGGCACTCTAATTTCACAAATATTGGCTGAACGTGGCGGAGAGCAAGTTCCTTTGATTGCTGAAACGGGCGGTCAAAACTGTATGATTGTTGACTCTACAGCGTTACCTGAACAGGTTGTTGATGACGTGATTGCGTCTGGTTTCCAAAGTGCAGGCCAGCGTTGTTCGGCGTTACGTGTACTGTTTGTTCAAGAAGATATTGCTGATAACGTAATCCGAATGATTAAAGGCGCATTAGAAGAATTGTCCATTGGCGATCCCGCTTTGTTATCAACGGATGTTGGCCCGGTTATCGATGAAAAAGCGCTTTCAACATTAACCAGTCATGCTGAGTCAATGAAATCAAAAGGTAAGTTAGTTTTTGAAGGTGTACTTGGTGAAGACTGCCAAAACGGAACTTACTTTGCCCCTCGTTTATACGAAATCGATAATATTAATCAGTTAGAGAAAGAAGTCTTTGGTCCATGTGTGCATGTTATTCGTTTTAAAGCGGATCAAATCAATGAAGTAATTGAGCAAATAAACTCAACTGGATTTGGTTTAACCATGGGCATACATTCTAGAATTGAAGAGCGAACACTTGAGCTGGCAAGATTATCACGAGCGGGTAACGTATACGTAAACCGTAACATGATTGGCGCAGTAGTTGGTGTTCAACCGTTTGGTGGACGAGGCTTATCAGGTACTGGACCTAAAGCGGGCGGACCAAACTACTTACCTCGTTTAATGATAGAAAAAGCAACGCCAGATGACTTTGAATATCCTGATGAAGATCCAGCGCTAGAGACGGACGACCTGTCTATTGATGCCGCTGGTGAGTTAATGGATACAGCAAAAGTAACAAGAGAAACGTGGCGATTAACTGATTTGGTTCAACGTTTGTCTTATGTTCGTCAGTTGTTAGCAAGTATTGCAACGGTTGATATTGTAGAAGACTTAGCGGATGACTTAGAAGAGACGTTAAGAGCTTCTCGCAATCAGTTAATTAACATTGAACGTAAGATGAAGCGTCCAGTTCAATTACCTGGACCAACGGGTGAATCAAATACTCTGTACTATGAACCTCGTGGTACGTTAGTTTGTTTCGCCGATAAAAACGTATCTTTCCACTATTGGACGCTTTCTGTAGTTACTGCACTGGCAACGGGTAATGTAGTTGTTGCTGTGGTATCAGACTTATTCTATGAGGAAGCTCAAGCGTTCAGAGAAAAGTTACTAGCGACAGGTGTTGAAAAGGGAGTGTTACAGGTTGCTCGTCTTCGCCACTTAGAACCTCTATTGGCACATGAAGATTTAGCCGGTGTTGTAATCGAATCAAGATCAAAGCGTACTGCTTATGTAGCAGAGCAACTTGCTCGACGTTTTGGTGCGATATTACCTGTAATCGAAGCTGAGTATGACGATAACCTAATCTCGCGTATGTTGACTGAGAAAACAGTGAGTATTGATACAACGGCTTCTGGCGGTAATACATCATTGATGACGCTTACTGAAGAAGACTAATTTTATAGATAGTAAAAAGCCCGCTTAAAGCGGGCTTTTTTATTGGGAAAACGTTAGCTTTTACCTTTCAAATGGAAACGGCCTAATCAGGTAAAAACGTATCTGGGTGTTTAAGTGTTTTTCTGAGCCAGTAGAAGAACATTACTGACGCGGCACTTAAACCTAATACAATTCCCCACCAAAAGCCGGCTGGCCCCATTGCTGGGACGAGTATGTCGGTTCTGCCAAGCATATAACCAAGTCCAAAACCTAACGGCCAGTAGGCAATAAATGTAATATAAAGCAGAGGCTTAGTGATTTTTAATCCTTTAAAAATACCAGCACACATTACCTGAACGGCGTCTGGTAATTGGTATATAGCGGTAATGATTAAAATACTAGAGGCGAGGGCAACTACTTCAGGCTGCTCTGTATACATAGAAATGATTGAGTCTCTGAACAGATAAGTTATTAGCATCACAAATGAACCAAATGCTGCGGCTAAAACAAAGCATGTTTTAATTGCCTGTTTAAGCATATTTATATCGCCAAAACCTTTTAAGTAACCAATGCGAATAGTGGCCGCCATAGATAAACTTAGCGGAGCCATAAATACAACGCTACTGTAGCTAAATGCAACTTGGTGACCAGCAATAGCAATTGCGCCTAGTGGTGCAATCGCTAACGCTGAAAATGCGAATAGGGTAGTTTCAAATAAAAGTGATACAAAAATAGGTAAGCCGATTCGAGACAGGCTTTTAATTTTTTCTAAATTTGGTTTTTCAAAACGGCTAAATACTTTCATTGGTTTAAGCTTTTTGCCTTTGTGTAAATAAATTAAAAGCACAATAAAGCTTATCCACTGAATGATGGCGGTAGCTAATCCGCTGCCCGCTCCACCAAGTTGTGGCATGCCAAACTCACCAAAAACAAAAATATAATTGAGAGGAATGTTAAGAATTAAACCAATTACGCCGGTAATCAAAGCTGGAGTAGTTAAGCCTATGCCTTCAAAAAAGCTTCTGAAAACAAAAAATAAACAGGTTGGTAATATGCCCCAAATAGCAAACTGCAAATAACCTAAAGATTTTTCATGGAGTTCAGGTTCTAAATCTAGGTTATCAAGCGGTACGTTTACAAACTGATAAATTAGTACCACAAAAAAGCAAACAATTAACGCGAGGTACATTCCCTGATAAAGCGTTGAAACAAGTGGTTTTGTATCATTATTAGAGCCAGAAGCCCCTAGGAGTTGTGCTACTACCGGAGTAACGGCAATTAGCAGTCCTTGGATAGAAAAAACAACAGGTCCCCACAAACTAGTTGCAACGGAAACTGAGGCCATATCAACGTGGCTTAACTGACTTGCAATAACAGTATCGGTAAATAGCATTAATGCCGTAATTACTTGGGTAATTAAAAGCGGAATGGCCAGCTTTAAAAGGTGTCGAGTTTCATTTAAATCAAACAGTTTTGATTTTACTTGGGTCATTGAGGCACTTCTGAATAGCATAGGGTGCTTTATTATCTATTTAAACACTATTGATGGCTAGAAATAATCTGTTGATTTGAGTTATTTGGCGACTAATAACTAAAAATAATAAATTATTAGTATATACACTCTATTTTCCTGTCAGAAATAGTTTAAATATTCCTTACAGTATGGCTTAATGGGGACATAGGTTTGGCAAGTAAGATGTCTTTTGACCCTTTTCTTTTTGTCCTACGTTTTTTGTTAAACCACTTAGTTTAAATTTCAAACAAGGTTATCTGTTAAGTGACATTAGCTTCTATTAATTCTGTACTTTTCGTGTGTTTAGGCAATATTTGTCGTTCACCATCAGCTCATGCTGTTTTTAGACATAAATCTAAAAACGCTGGGTTTGATATAACTGTGGATAGCGCAGGCACAGCGGCATATCATCAAGGTGCACGCCCTGATAGTCGTTCTCAAAAAGTAGGTGAAAATAGAGGATATGACTTCACAGAAATTTCCGCGAGAAAAGTAGAGCAACATGACTTTGAAAAGTTTGACCTTATCCTAGCAATGGATAACGCAAATTTTTCAGATTTAATAGAGCGCTGCCCAGAAGAGTACCAACCTAAAGTAAGGTTAATGACTGAGTTTTGTCAGACGTACGCTGACGAAAGTGAAGTACCTGATCCATACTATGGTGGTGCCGCCGGATTTGAATTTGTTTTGGACCTCATTGAAGACGCAAGCGATGGTCTTCTTCATCAAATTAAAAACGAACCTAATTAAACTAAGGGTATTAAGTGACCAATTGGACTCCCGAAAGTTGGAGAGCGTTGCCAATACAGCAACAGCCAACGTATAAAGATAAAGAATTATTAGCAAATGTAGAAGCTCAAATTCATTCGTTTCCTCCTCTAGTTTTTGCAGAAGAGACTAGAGAATTACATCGTCAATTAGGCGAAGTAGCTAATGGCCGTGGATTTTTACTACAAGGTGGTGATTGCGCGGAATCCTTTAGTGATTTTAGTGCGACAAATATTCGCGATACATTTAAAGTTATGTTGCAAATGGCCGTAGTACTTACCTTCGGTGGTAAAGTACCGGTAACTAAGATTGCTCGTGTTGCAGGTCAATATGCTAAACCTCGTTCGTCGGACTTAGAAGAAGTTAACGGTGTTAAACTGCCAAGTTACCGTGGCGACATAGTGAATAGTTTTGAGTTTAATGAGTTAGCTCGTGAACCTGATCCTCAACGTTTAGTGACAGCTTACCATCACTCTGCATCAACACTGAATTTGTTAAGAGCCTTTGCACAAGGTGGACTAGCAGACTTGCATCAAGTAAACCGTTGGAACATGAGCTTTGTTGAGTCAAACCCGAACAGAGACCGATACCAGCATTTAGCTGATCAGTTGAAAGAAACGCTGGATTTCATGCAAGTTATTGGACTTACGTCTGAAACAACGCCAATGATTAAAGAAACGCAGCTGTTTACGTCGCATGAGGCATTGCTTCTTAATTACGAACAAGCGTTAACGCGTAAAGATCATTTAACGGATAAATGGTACGACTGCTCTGCGCACATGGTTTGGATTGGTGAGCGTACGCGTCAATTAGATCATGCACACATTGAGTTTTTCAAAGGCATTAATAACCCGATTGGCGTTAAAGTAGGTCCAGGTATGCAACCTGATGAACTTATTAAACTAATTGATGCATTAAACCCAAATAACGTACCTGGTCGTTTAACCTTGATTACTCGTATGGGCGCTGATGTTATTGGTAAGAAGTTACCAGCACTTGTGCAACGTGTGAAGCAAGAAGGTCGTCATGTTGTATGGAGTTCAGATCCAATGCATGGCAATACAATTAAAGCCAGCAACGGTTATAAAACACGTAACTTTGATGCGGTACTAACTGAAATTCAAGACTTCTTTAGCGTTCATAAAGCGGAAGGCACTTGGGCTGGCGGTGTTCACTTTGAAATGACAGGTCAACACGTCACAGAATGTACCGGTGGTGCTTACGGTTTAAGTGAAGCTGATTTAAGCAAGCGTTATGAAACACAATGTGACCCTCGTTTGAATGCCGATCAAGTATTGGAACTCGCTTTTCTAATTACAGATGCACTTAAAGACGCAAGATAAAGTTATGAACAATGTGCGTTATCCCGTTATTGATTGGTTTCGGGGTTTCGCAATTTTGTTAATGGTGATTTATCACCTATGTTACGACCTAGATGTTTTTGGTTATATTGATACGGTATTTGGTACTGGTTATTGGGTACCGTTTCGTTACGTTATTGTGATAAGTTTTTTACTGTTAGTTGGCCTCAGTTTACAGTTTGTTCATTACAAAAAAATAAACGTCAAAAACATGAAAGTAAGAACTCTGCAATTAGGTTTAGCCAGTGCAGTTGTAACAATTTCCTCTTATTTTATTGCTCCGCAAAAAGCCACTTTGTTTGGTATTTTACATCTTATTTTACTAGCCAGTTGGTTAGGCCTGTTATTCATAAATCGACCTAAGCTAAGTGCTATCGCTGGCACCACTATTTTTGCACTAGGCCATTTTGTTGAAACAAACCTGTTTGATTCTAATTGGTTACATTGGGTAGGAATGGTTGAATACGTTCGCCCAGCGCTAGATTACGCGCCATTATTTCCTTGGTTTGGTGTTGTGTTGTGGGGGATTGCGCTCGGTTATGTAATACAGAGCAATGTTTTTATTAGTCGCAGCTTACTAAATATAAATGTCACTCAATCTAAATTTAATTCGTTTTTAAATTGGGCTGGCAAACATAGTCTTATCATTTACCTTATTCACCAGCCTTTAATGTATGGCGTATTAATGGTTGTGTCGGGCTAACTTCATTGCTGAAATTATTTTTGCCGATATCTCTTCAACCGAAAAGTGCGTGGTATTGATAAAAGGTATTTTATTGCCTTTATACATGCGCTCAACTTCACGTAATTCCATTCTGCACTGCCTTAGAGAAGCGTACTTACTGTTTGCATAACGCTCATTTCTAATTGCAGCAAGTCTATTTGGTTCAATGGTAAGTCCAAAGATCTTACGTTTGTTTTCTTTCAGAACCGCAGACAGTTTAAAGTCTTCCATGTCATCTTCAGTAAAAGGGTAGTTTGCAGCTTTAATTCCGTACTGGAGCGCTAAATAAATACTGGTAGGTGTTTTACCACTTCGAGACACCCCAACCAATATTACATCGGCATCTTTATAGTTATCAGTTGTTTGGCCGTCATCGTTAGTCAGTGCAAAATTCATCGCTTCTATTCGAGCATCATATTTATGCTCTTTAATAGAGTGTGTTCTATGCTTAACGGGATTTGCTGGGACGTTTAGCTTATCGCTAATTACTTTTGAAAATGGTTCCAATACGTCAAAACATATTGAATGAGAGTCTGCAATTTTTTCAGCTAATGACTTATCTACAAAGGTATGAAATACAAAAGGGCGATGACCTGTAGTTTTAAAACGTCTATTTATCTGTTCTTTTAATAGATTAGCTTTTTCATCACTTTCAATAAATGGCACTGTTATATGCTCTATCGTAAAGTCATATTGAGACAAGGTAGCATGGCCAATGGTTTCAGCAGTAATGGCGGTGCCATCTGAAACATAAAATGCAGTGCGAGTCATAGTTGTCCTTTGTAGTAATAAATTTTCAAGTGCATTTAAATTTTACCAATTGAGGTTGGTTGTGTAGAATGCGCTCGCGTTTGTAAGTCTTTTTGTAATAATACAAATCATATAACAAAATAGGCTTCGAACTCTATTTTATCTCAAAACTTATTAAAATTAGTGGAGAATGTCACGTGCAGGAATATGTACTCTGGTATCAAGAATTAGGAATGAACGACGTCAACCAAGTTGGCGGTAAAAATGCGTCATTAGGCGAAATGATCAGTAACCTCGCCAATGCTGGAGTGAAAGTGCCGGGTGGATTTGCCACAACGTCTTTCGCGTTTAATGAATTTTTAGAACAAAGTGGTTTAGAAGCAAGGATTCATAACATCCTTGATACGTTAGATGTAGATGATATTGCTGCACTAACAAAAGCAGGTGAGCAAATTAGAAACTGGATCATTGAGACTCCGTTTACACCTGCATTAGAATCAGCGTTAGCAGAGTCTTATGAAAAATTAGCAGGTGAATTAGGCGAGCAAGCGTCATTTGCGGTTCGTTCTTCTGCCACTGCCGAAGACATGCCAGATGCATCATTTGCCGGTCAACAAGAAACTTTCCTTAATGTAAAAGGCTTAGACGCAGTAAAAGTTGCCGTTAAGCACGTTTTTGCATCTTTGTTTAATGACCGAGCTATTTCTTATCGCGTACACCAAGGTTATGACCACAAAGGCGTGGCATTATCAGCGGGCATTCAGCGCATGGTTCGCTCTGACCGTTCTTCTTCAGGTGTTATGTTCTCTATCGACACTGAATCAGGCTTTGAAGACGTTGTATTTGTAACGTCAGCATTTGGTTTAGGCGAAATGGTTGTTCAAGGCGCAGTAAATCCTGATGAGTTTTACGTACATAAACCAACACTAAAAGCGGGGCGCCCAGCTGTAGTGAGAAAAACTATGGGTAGCAAAGCTATTCAAATGGTTTATGCCGATACTCAAGAGCACGGTAAGCAAGTTAAAATTGAAGATGTTGATGTAAACAAGGCAAACGAGTTTTCATTAACAGAAGAAGAAGTAATGGAGCTTGCAAAACAAGCCGTTATTATTGAGCAACATTACGGCCGTCCAATGGATATTGAATGGGCCAAAGACGGTTTAGATAACCAACTTTATATTGTTCAAGCTAGACCGGAAACCGTTCGTAGTAACGAAGAAGCGAATGTAATAGAGACTTTCCAATTAGAGCGCCGAGGTACTGTTAAGTGTACAGGTCGTGCTATTGGTCATAAAGTCGGTTCGGGTGAAGCTAAAGTTCTTAAGTCTATTGCTGAGATGGATCAAATCAAGCCTGGCGATGTCCTAGTTACAGATATGACTGACCCAGATTGGGAACCTATCATGAAGCGAGCTTCTGCGATTGTGACTAACCGTGGCGGGCGTACTTGTCACGCAGCAATCATTGCTCGTGAACTAGGAATTCCTGCTGTAGTAGGTTGTGGCGATGCAACTTCTTTAATTACCACAGGTGATGAAGTAACAGTATCGTGTGCAGAAGGCGACACAGGTTACATTTACGGAGAAGTTTTACCATTTGAAGTGGTAACCTCAAAAGTAGATGAAATGCCTGACTTACCAGTAAAAGTAATGATGAACGTAGGTAACCCTGACCGTGCATTTGACTTTGCTAGGTTACCGCACGCAGGTATTGGTTTAGCACGTTTAGAATTCATTATTAACCGTATGATTGGTGTGCACCCTAAAGCACTATTAAACTATGATGTGCAACCAACTGACGTTAAAGATGAAATCGACGAATTGATTGCGGGTTATGATTCACCAGTTGAGTTTTACATCAACAAATTAAAAGAAGGCATTGCCACTTTAGCAGCCGCTTTTTATCCTCAAAAAGTTATCGTTCGTATGTCTGATTTTAAATCAAACGAATACGCTAATTTAGTTGGCGGTGAGCAGTACGAACCAGACGAAGAAAACCCAATGATTGGCTATCGAGGAGCTTCTCGATATATCTCTGACAGCTTCCGTGATTGTTTTGCTCTTGAGTGTGAAGCATTGAAGCGTGTTCGTAATGAAATGGGCCTAACAAATGTAGAAGTAATGATCCCATTTGTAAGAACCGTTGGTGAAGCAAAACAAGTTGCTGAGTTACTAGACGAACATGGCTTAAAGCGTGGTGAAAATGGCCTTAGAGTTATTATGATGTGCGAGTTGCCATCTAATGCATTGTTGGCTGACCAATTCCTAGAGTACTTTGATGGGTTTTCAATTGGTTCAAACGATTTAACACAGCTGACGTTAGGTTTAGACCGTGATTCAGGTTTAATTGCACACTTATTTGATGAGCGTAATGAAGCCGTTAAAGCTTTATTATCTATGGCGATTAGAGCAGCGAAAAAGGCCGGTAAATACGTAGGTATTTGTGGTCAAGGGCCTTCAGATCATGAAGACTTTGCAAACTGGTTAGTAGAAGAGGGTATTGACTCTGTTTCTTTAAACCCAGATACAGTATTAGAAACATGGTTGTATTTAGCGGAACAAGAACAAAAACGTTCTTAACCCAATAGTACAAGACTCACCTTAGTAAAAGTCAGCCATGTGCTGGCTTTTATTTTGAGTGACACTTTTTAAATTTTTTACCTGAACCGCATGGGCATTGTTCATTGCGTTCTATTTTGATGATTGGCGTATCAAACAGCTCTCCACTATCGTATTTCCAATGTTCATCTTCTATTACAAAATATGATTGTTCATGTATTTGTTGTAAATAACCGTCTGCAATAAAATCCGCTTTAAACTCTACAGTAGTGTCTGTAGCTTCAACAATTGTAAGACCTATAAAGTGACAACTCATACACGCTGCTTCTAGATCTTGTTCAGTTAACTCTAACTTTAGTTTGTTAGAACTTGTTTGGTATAAATAATCACTAGCGCCAGTAGCAAATGCAACATAACGAGAGCGCATTAATTGCAACGGGTTATCCGCTTTACGCTTGGCAGAGATAATATCCTGACAAGGGCAGGAGATTTCTTTAGATTTACACAAACAGGATGACAATATTTAACGCCTTATAATTGAGTAGTAACAACCCCAAATTAATGAGCTTGCAGTGCGCCCTCAATGTTATCAGATTTTATAGCGTGAATCGCTACTTCCGAATCGGCCCCTTTTAAATAGATTGATTTTTGCTGTTCTGGAGATAGTGCGTCTTCCCAAAAGATTATAGCTGAGCAATTGTGATGTTTAATTGCTTCGCTCGCAGTAAAAAATACGTCTTGGCAATGTTTCTTTTGAAAAACAATTACCTTATTAACATCTATACTATTGCGAGTTAAAAACTCTTTTGTTGGGCGACCATCAGGGGCAATAAGTAAAATCCAACCGGCTTGGGTACTATATAACTTTAGTAAAGGTATTAGCCCAATGTCACTTTTAGTAATATTATTCAAAGGGTTAAACTGATATTCTGTTTTTTCGTTTATAAGATTATTAAGCATTTTCAAAACCACTGGATAAATGAACAGTGGTTGTAATTTAGTTGGTTTTTTATACCACTGCAAGTTTTTTATTCATTTAATGTAATAAAATTTTATAGGACTTAGTTTTGAAGAGTTTCAACAAATATTTATTAACGATTATATTTTTATCACCTATTGTCGCGTTTTTAATAACGACGACTCAATCGTTTAATAAACTTGATAGTTTGCAAATAGGAGACAGTGAGTTAACAACTTCTATTACTAAGTCTTATTATGTAGATGAGGGACAAGGGGCGTTTTTAGATCAACAACTTAAAGAGTTAAGCTTATTCGATTTACCTTACAAGGACTTTACTGGCACCTTAAATTGGGGATTTGACAATAGAACGTTTTATTACAAATACGAAATAGAAAACCTATCAAAAGAGGCAAGAAGCTATGTTGTCCATTTTGACAATCCTACAATAGATAGGTTAAGCGTTTTTGAGGTGACCAACGTACAAAATGTATTACTGGCAGAGTTTGGTGATACCGCTAAAAATGTAAGTCAGAGTAATAAAGCCATGCCATCCGTTATAGTTGGAGTTCCTTCTGGGCAAACTAAAACACTGGTTTTTGTATCCAAAACGACAGGCGCTGCTTTTTTACCTGTACTTATTTTCCTATCCGACAGCTTCTCAGAGTATCAACAGTTCATATATTTAATTTGGGGAGCGTTTATCGGTATTTCCGTACTTATGTCGCTTTACAATTTAATCCTTTTTGCTGGTGCCAATGAACGAATATATTTGTATTACATTGGGTACGTGTGTTTTTTCCTTGTGCAGCTTGGTGCATTGCATGGTTTTAACGCTTATATAATTGGTGGTGAGTTAAATCAATGGTTATCAAAAAACATAAATGTTCTCAGTTGTTTTGTCAGTTTTTTCTCGGTTAAATTGGCATTACGATTTTTAAAGCTAGATCACCTAAAGGATTATATATGGGTGAAAGTAGCAAATATCTATAGTTACACCTTGGCGTTTTTTGCTTTTGTATTCATTTTTTTAGAAGAGTCTACGGCAGCTTCTATATTTTTCTTCTTGTTAATTGCTGCTTATACAATCGCAATTGCGTTGATGCTTTATAAATTTAAAGAGCGTATTAAGTGGACTAAGTACTATATTATTTCGTGGGTGCCGCTATTTGTTGGTGCTGGTTTAGGCTCCTTAATGTTTGCGGGCGTGTCAGAGTATAGTTTTTGGAATCGTCACGCTTCACTAATGGGCGTGCTAACCGAAATGGTTTTAATATCTATGGCTTTGGCGGAGCGATTAAGGAACAGTGAAGCAGAACGTCTATATCAAGCATCCCATGAACCTTACTACAAGTTACCAAATGTAAACTTATTGGAGCAGAAAGGGCTCGAGCTAAGCACAAATAATACAAACTTTGATTTTTCTATCGTTTCTGTGTCTATCAACAACTATGAATCATTAGAATCGTACATTCCAAAAGATAGACTAAAGGAAGTTGTTTATAAATTCTTAACCGATATCGAACAAAGGTTAAGTTTAGATCTACAGCTAGTGGATTTTGACTCCGATTCTTATTTGCCAAATGTGGCCATGCTAAATGACGGCGTGTTTAGCTTTTTAGTCTCAAGTAGTGACCAAATGCTTTTGAGTAGTGCCCTAAAAAAAGTGTCAGAGCGTCAGCCTATAAAAATGGAAATACCAGAGTTACCCCTACAGTTAAACTTCGTTGTTGGTGCCTCATCATTTATTGATAGTCCCTACGGAGTAACTGACGTTATTTATAAGGCGCAGTTAGCTGTTGAACAAGCTAAGGAATTAAACAAAAACGTATGGATATTTAGTCAATCGGAACCAGAAGCTAATAATAGAAAATTTAGAATGGCCAGCGATATCAAGTTGGCAATGCGAAGTGGAGAAATGTTTGTTAAGTATCAACCTCAGTTTGATATTGATAGTGGTGAGATAGTTACTTTTGAAGCGTTACTAAGATGGAGACATCCCGAATTAGGAGATTTAAACCCTTTAGAAGTAATAACTGTTGCAGAAGACACAGGGCTCATTGAAGAAGTTACTATTTGGCTAATAGAAGCTTCATGCCGTAACTTCTCACGTTTTTACAGCGCTGAGAAAAACAGTGAGCTTTGTATTGCTATTAATATGTCGACACAGGTTATTCTATCGCCTTCTTTCTCGCAACGGGTCATGGATATTATTGAAACCCATAAACTTAAAGCGAGTCAGTTTTTACTGGAAATTACAGAAAGGTCATTCAAGTCTGATTCGCAACAATTAGAACATAAAATTCGAAAGCTAAGGGCTTTGGGTTTTAAAATTGCTATTGACGATTTTGGTACAGGCTCAGCATCATTAACATATCTCAATAAAGGAATATTTAACGCCTTAAAAATTCCAAAAAAATTCATTCAATCTATGCCTGGGAATGAGCGCAGCCAAAGCATTGTTAGATCTTGTATATCTTTGGCAAACCAACTAGAGATGGATGTCGTTGCTGAAGGTGTAGAACGAGAGATTGAACTGGATTTATTGAAAACGATGGATTGTAAAAGTGCACAGGGATTTTTGTTGTCCTATCCGCTTACCGTAGAGGAAATAGAAGATCAAATTGAAAAAGGCTGGAAGTTAAACGGAGTTGATTAATTATCGGTAATATTAGTTCAATCAATTGGTAATTTTAGATTAGTGAACTCTTCTTTAAGTTGCTTAATTATAGAGGGGTCTGTTCCTAAACTGGCAGCTAAATAAAACTCTTCAGATAGCTCCTTGAAGGTATAAATCGTTTTGAAATCTGATGATTCACATCCGGTTTTTTTACAATAATACTGAACGATATGACGATTAGCAGGAATAGCATCAATCCTGTGTCTTTCTAACATTTTCATAGTAGAAACGGAACTAACGATCTCTACTAACTCTCGTTCAAATTCAAATCCATTCTTGCTTAAAAAGTTAGCTACGGCGTCCTGGCGCTTAACCCCAATTTGAATATTCGACAAGTCTTCTAAATCGTCTACTGGTTTAATATCGGCGTCTTTAAGTGAAATGAGCCGCGTAGTAACGTGTGCAACTTTACCAATCCAGATAAATTTATCTTCTCTTTCAGGTGTTCTTATTAGAGAGAAGATTAACGTATTGGGCTGATTTAATGCAATTTCATAAGCTCTAGCCCATGGCATTACGTCAACTTTACTAGTGGGTAATACTATATCAATAAGCTCAGAGACTTCTTTTCCTACTGAGCCTCCAATTAAATCATTATTGCGACTAATTTGATAAGGCGGAAAATGATCGGTCACTATTCGAATGAACCCGTCGTTGGATTTTGCCGGCACCTGAAGGCTAAAAACAATTAGTAGTGACAACAATAAACTTGAAGCATTAGACAAAATAGTGGAATCCATAAAAATAACTATCTTTAATTAATAGCGCGTGATCGTTATTCTTGCAAAAAATAGGTAGTGCATAAGCTATTAACGTAATCAGGAAAACTATTGAAAAATCAATTTCGAGCTCTTCAATTTGCCATTGTGGCCGTTTTGCTTTGGTCAACGGTAGCCACCGCATTTAAAATTTCATTGGCTGGCATGACGCCAATACAGCTTTTATCAGTAGCCAGTATTTCTTCGTTTATTGCTTTATTCTCTGTTGTAATTTTTACTGGGCGTATCGTTACTTTTAAAATAACACTGAGGAAAAAGTGGAAGTCCTTTGTCTTCTTTTCCTTATTAAACCCAGTTGCATACTACTTAGTATTGTTCTCCGCTTATGATCGATTACCTGCTTCTCAAGCACAATCGTTAAATTACACTTGGGCCATTGCACTTACTGTTTTGAGTGCCGTTTTTTTGGGGCAGACGATTAGAAGGCGAGATTGGGTTGCTTGTTTCCTAGGCTATTTTGGGGTTTTTATTATAGCGACGAGTGGCAACATATTTAACTTAGAGTTTGAAGATTCTCTTGGCGTAGGTCTTGCGCTACTATCTACTTTTTTATGGGCAACGTACTGGATTTTGAATACAAAAATGAAAGCGGATCCTATCGTATCAGTGTGTTTGTGTTTCTTTTTTGGTTCGTTGTGGTTGTTACCCGGCGCAATTTACTTTGGTGGCTTTAGCGGAATCACGCAATCTGCTCTGTTTGGCGCAGTTTATGTTGGCTTGTTTGAAATGGGGATAACGTTTGTGTTTTGGTTAATGGCAATGCGTTACGCCACCAATACGTCATTAATTAGTAACCTAATCTTTGTATCGCCATTCATATCATTACTACTTTTGCACTTTGTTATTGGCGAAGAGATATTCGCATCAACAATAATTGGTTTGGCAGTCATCATTTTAGGCTTGTTGGTACAGAATCTGAACTATAGAAAGTGATTGGTACAACCGAGTGGATTCGAACCACCGACCCCCACCATGTCAAGGTGGTGCTCTAACCAGCTGAGCTACGGTTGTATAACACGAGTATCGCGAAGAGGTTGTATGCTAAACAACGGGCTTTTAAAGTGCAAGCCGTTTTATCATAATTTTGATTCAACTGATTAATTTCCCAACAAAACCTGAACTTAAGGCCTCTATCGTAAGTATTCTAGAGAAAGGTGTTGGGCTCATTGGCCAATTTTTTATATAGTAGCGGTTCTAAAGTTGAGGGCTAATTAATGTTTACAGGTATTGTGCAAACAAAAGCAACGGTTATCGGTATTACCGGTCACGACGCATTTAAGACAATTTGCTTGTCGGTAGGAAATGAATATTTAGAAAGACTTACAATAGGGGCGAGTATCGCAATTAACGGTGTTTGCCTAACTGTAACTAAGTTTGAAAGCCGGTTGTCTGACGTGGTTGGGCAAGTGTTTTTTGATGTAATTGATGAAACGCTCGATGTAACTAACTTGAAGTCTATAAAGCAGGGCGACCAAGTTAACTTTGAACGAAGTGTTACTTTTGGTACTGAAATTGGTGGTCATATTGTATCTGGCCATATTCACGCTACGGCGATTTTAGAAAAGGTTGAGCGAAGCCCTGATAATGTAAAAATGACGTTAACTATTGACCCACAATGGATGAAGTACATTCTTCACAAAGGGTTTGTTGGCATTAACGGCTGTAGCCTAACAGTTGGCGATGTTAGCTCAGATAGTTTTGCACTGCACCTCATTCCAGAGACGTTGCAAATTACCAACTTGGGTAATTACGAAGAGGGCGATCAGTTAAATATTGAAGTTGATCAACAAACATATACAACGGTTCAAACAGTTGAGCGTTACTTAAAATCACAAAGTCGTTTTAACTAGTCACTTTACCTAGTCGATTTAATTAGTGAAGCTGTAACCGTTTTTGACTAGTAGATTTGTTCGTCATCGGCATCTACTTTCAATTCTACCTTTTGCCTCAGTTCGTCAATGTGGGTATTTAAGTGAATTGCGTTGCAACAAGCCGAACAGTCTTCGTAGTAGTCTTGATCACCATTTGACATATCAAATTGAAAACTAACGTGGTGCCCACAGTGTGGGCATTCTATGGTTTTAGAAAATGTATCCATAAGCCTTCCTCAATATTAGGCTTTACTTCCCCCATTTATGCTTCTGCCGCCATCCACTGCCAAAATCTGTCCTGTTACATACGTAGCTTTGCTCATATACAAAATAGCTTCCGCTATATCTTCGGGAGAACCTAACCTAGCTAAACCTATCTCACTGAGAACTTGTTTTTTGTCTTGTTCCGATAGGTCGTTTTCGTGCCAAAGTATCGCACCTGGTGCAATACCATTTACTCTAATATTAGGCGCTAATTCTCGAGAAAGCGATTTTGTTAGCATGACTAATCCTGCTTTAGCCATACAGTAAACTGGATAATCCTTTAACGGACGATCAGCATGTATATCTACCATATTGACAACATTACCTTTATTTTTGGTTAATTCAGGTAATAGGTTTTTAATTAAGAAAAAGGGCGCTTTAAGATTAGTACCCATTAAGTCGTCCCAAACGTCTTCATTTACATCGTTTACGGGGGTTGGGTAAAATGAAGATGCATTATTTACTAACATATCAATACGACCAAATGCGGCCGTCGCACCATCGGCTAAAGACTGAAGCTCGTCTAATTTAGTAATATCTGCTTTGACACGTTTTGCAGAGTTTGAGCGAATCGCATTTAGTTCTGAAACAAATGCATCAGCTTCGTCGGTAGAGTGGTTACAATGGACAACAATGTTATAGCCATTTTGATGTAAAAGAGTCGCGGTTTGTTTACCGATTCTTTTTGCAGCTCCAGTTACTAAAACCGTAGGAGAGGTGGTTTTCATTTGTCTTTCCAACTATAAAATTTAAAAATAATGAGGCTAGTACGTAATAAATCTAAAATAAGCCTAAATATATTCGTTATTGCGCTTACGTTGCTTGAGATCTAGCTTAAGATAAAATAACATTCGCTTCAGACAAATGTCGAATTCTCGGCCCAGTTTAAATGGATTGTAACCGTTTAACACGCCAAAACTTTAAAATTTATACTGTATATGCGACGCATTGTAGGCGCCGCCACTGTACTAAGGAAATAAAATGCCTGTTATTACTCTTCCTGACGGTAGTCAACGCTCGTTTGATAATGCTGTTTCTGTTCTTGATGTTGCTGGTGACATTGGCCCTGGTTTAGCAAAAGCGACCATAGCTGGTGTTGTTGATGGCAACCGCGTTGATGCAAAAGACCTAATTACCGAAGATGCTAAATTGCAAATCATCACTGCCAAAGACGATGATGGATTAGAAATTATTCGTCACTCTTGTGCGCACTTATTAGGACATGCGATTAAGCAATTGTTCCCAGATGTAAAAATGGCAATTGGTCCTACTATTGATAACGGCTTTTATTATGATGTAGACCTAGATCACTCTTTGTCTCAAGACGATATTGCTGCTATTGAAAAGCGTATGCTTGAATTAGCAAAAACGAATTATGAAGTTGTTAAGAAAACCGTTTCTTGGCAAGAAGCTCGTGACGCTTTTGAAGCGCGTGGCGAGACTTACAAATTACAAATCTTAGATGAAAATATTGATAAGTCTGACAAACCAGGTTTATATCATCACGAAGAATATATCGACATGTGTCGTGGTCCTCACGTTCCAAATATGAAGTTTTGCCAACACTTTAAACTGATGAAAGTGGCTGGTGCATATTGGCGCGGTAACTCTGATAACAAAATGTTACAGCGTGTTTACGGCACAGCATGGGCAGACAAAAAACAACTTAAAGGTTATTTAAAGCGTTTGGAAGAAGCAGAGAAGCGTGATCACCGTAAAATTGGTAAAGCGTTAGATTTATTCCATTGGCAAGAAGAGGCGCCAGGCATGGTATTTTGGCATAACGATGGTTACGCTATTTATACTGAACTAGAGCGCTTTATACGTCGCAAGTTAACTGAATATAACTACGACGAAGTTAAAGGTCCATTAATGATGGATAGAAGCTTGTGGGAAAAATCAGGTCACTGGGACAAATACGCAGACAACATGTTTACGACAAGTTCTGAAAACCGTGAATATGCTATAAAGCCAATGAACTGCCCAGGCCACGTTCAAATATTTAACCAAGGCTTAAAGTCCTACCGTGACTTGCCATTACGTATGGCCGAGTTTGGCTGTTGTCACCGTAATGAGCCATCTGGTGCATTACACGGTTTAATGCGTGTTCGTGGCTTTACTCAAGACGACGCCCATATTTTCTGTACTGAAGAACAAATTCAAGAAGAAGTTATTGGCTGTATTCAAATGGTTTTTGATACTTATAAAACGTTTGGTTTTGAAAATGTGTCAATTAAACTTTCTACGCGTCCAGAACAGCGCGTAGGCAGCGATGAAATTTGGGACAAAGCAGAAAAAGCATTGGCTGATGCGTTAGATGCAAATGAATTAGAGTATGACTTGCAGCCTGGTGAAGGTGCATTCTATGGTCCTAAAATTGAATTCACATTACATGACTGTTTAGGTCGTGCTTGGCAATGTGGTACGGTTCAAGTTGATTTCTCTATGCCAGGTCGTTTAGGTGCAACTTACGTTGGTGAAGACAACGAACGTAAAACACCAGTTATGATCCACAGAGCAATCTTAGGTTCGTTAGAACGATTTATTGGTATTTTGATTGAAGAGTACGCAGGTCTTCTTCCAACATGGTTGGCCCCAAAACAGGTAGTAATTATGAATATTACCGATTCACAAGCCGAATATGTGAAAAAAGTGGAAGAAAAGTTGAAGCAAAGTGGAATTAGAGTCATTTCGGACTTGAGAAATGAGAAGATAGGCTTTAAAATCCGTGAGCACACTCTTAAGCGTATTCCGTTTATGTTGGTTGTTGGCGAAAAAGAGAAAGAATCAGCACAAGTTGCAGTTCGAACTCGAAAAGGTGACGATATGGGCTCAATGCCAATCGATGACTTTATCGCACAATTTAATGAAGTAGTGAGCAAATACGAATAATATTCGTAACTAATATCGAGCATCGCAATGAGTATAAAATTATAGAAAACGACTCGCGGTGCTTTATTTATAATTTTTTTGGAGGATTTTGCCATTAGAGCGCAAAACAAACGTGGCCAAAAGGCTGCTCAAAACAGGTTAAATGAAGAAATTACCGTTCAAGAAGTTCGATTAGTCGGCGTTGAAGGTGAACCTTTAGGTGTTGTTTCTATTAAAGAAGCATTAGCAGCGTCAGTTGAAGCAGGGATGGATCTTGTAGAGATCAGTCCAAATGCTGAGCCACCTGTTTGTAAAGTTATGGACTACGGCAAATTCCTATACGAAAAGAGTAAAGCTCAAAAAGAGCAAAAGAAGAAGCAAAAACAGATTCAGGTTAAGGAAATTAAATTCCGTCCTGGAACTGATGAAGGCGATTACCAGGTAAAACTACGCAACCTGCGTCGCTTCATTGAAGCTGGAGACAAGGCGAAAGTCACTATCCGCTTCCGTGGTCGAGAGATGGCTCATCAAGATATCGGACTAGATCTACTAAGACGTGTTAAAGCGGATTTAGAAGAAATTTCTACGTGCGAATCTTTCCCTTCACGTGCTGAAGGTAGACAGATGATCATGGTACTCGCACCAACTAAGAGCAACTAAGCTCTTAAACTAGTCGGTAGGTAAGGCCTTTAACAAGTAATTGGTGAGTTTCGACAAACCAGTTCGCCTTAATACCATTTTAATTAACACTCTAACAATGCGGAGTCTAGGCAATGCCTAAAATGAAAACTCATAGCGGCGCGGCAAAGCGCTTTAAAAAGACTGCCTCTGGTGGTTACAAACGTAAACAGTCTCACTTACGTCACATTTTGACTAAGAAGAGCTCTAAGCGTAAACGTCACTTACGTAGCAAGTTAATGGTTTCTTCAGTAGATAAGCCGTTGATCGATCGTATGTTAGCTGGCGCTTAAGAGAGGAGACTGAATAATGGCAAGAGTAAAACGTGGTGTACAAGCTCGCAAGAGTCACAAAAAAGTACTAAAGGCAGCTAAAGGTTATTACGGAGCACGTTCACGTGTTTACCGCGTAGCATTCCAAGCTGTAACAAAAGCAGGTCAATATGCATACCGTGACCGTCGTCAAAAGAAACGTGTTTTCCGTCAATTATGGATTGCTCGTATCAATGCAGCGGCTCGTCAAAACGGTTTGTCATACAGCAAATTCATGAACGGCTTGAAAAAGGCGTCTATTGAAGTAGATCGTAAGATCCTTGCTGACATCGCTGTTCACGACCAAGCAACATTCGCTGTTTTAGTTACTAAAGCAAACGAAGCGTTAGCTGCTTAATCAAGCCAAAATTTGATTTTGATGAAAGGAAGCCTAGGCTTCCTTTTTTAATACCTAAAATTTAACGATGTTCTTCAAGCCGGTTAAATTACTAACTAACGGTTATTTTTAAATGGCGTTCAGTTCCACAGTTCGAACTTAAGTTATACTCTTGAGTGTCGACTTTTTTACTCAAGGTTAAGCTAGCTGGAATGTAGCAGGGTTTATTGAACTCAATTTTTATAGTTTTGTTTGGAACATTTTGTTGTTCAATGATTTTATTTAAACCCAAATGAGCGTTTAACATTCCGTGCACTAAAGCGCCTTTTAAACCAAATAGTTTTGCGAAGGTATTGCCCATATGAATTGGGTTAAAGTCTCTAGAAATACGGGCATATTTCCAGACGTCTTTTTGGCTAATCTCAAAATTTGTTAATGTTTCAAAATCCGCGTCATTATTTGAAGCCACTTTGATAGACGAACGGCCTTGATAATAGCGACTCTTATCAAGCATCTCATTGATATTGACTAAGGTTACTTGTTTATTTTGCCAGACAGTTGTCTTAATTTTGTAAAGAAGCCCTTTATCTGACTCGTCTATCGATTCAATTTCTACGACAACCGTGGAAGGTAATCGCCAATTCTGCGGTCCTAACACTTCTACTTGAGAAGATATGTGAATTAAACCCAGTAATTTAGATGGAATGTCACTTTGCGCTACGCACTGAAGAATGAGTGGAAATGTCGCATTAAAAACAAAAGTAGGTCTAGCTTCTACGGCACCAAACTTAGCTTCAAATCCATTTAGAACTTTATAGTTTGGGTAATAGTTATCTACACTAATTGCAAAGGGTTTAAACAAACCTACATCACGCGGCGTTCGTGTAGCTGCAGTATAAATTAATTTACCTACAGAAAATGGTGGTTGTTGAATGAGCATAATTAAATATATTTCCTTATTCTTGGTTATGTCCACTTCAATTGTGGCCAACAAGATAATAGCTGACTCAAATAATATCAATATTTCGGTAGGAATAGCACCTCCTTATATTAATGAAGCGGAAAAAGAAGTCGGGTTTGTTACTAAGATCATACTGGAGTCATTGAAGGAGAGTAAAAACGTCCCAAACTTTATAGTTAAAGATTGGCACCAAGTTAGTTCAGCCGTTGATCTTGAGCATCACCTTTCATACTGGTGGCACAAGACACCTGAAAGAGAAAAAAAGTGGTACTTTTCACAACCTATTTTTAAAGCGGAATTTGTATTTTTAGCTCGTAAAGACGTTCGTTTTTACTGGACTAGATACGACCAATTAAGACCTTATAAAATTGGCCTTTCGCATATACAAAGTTACGGTCCTCTTTTTGATTCATATATTCAATACTTACAAACAGAAACTTTAATATCTGACTATAGCGGTATTAAAGCATTATTAAAGGGAGATGTTGATGCCATATTGATTGAAAAATCCATGGCGATTCACTTGTTATCATTTTTTAATAAAAAAGAGCAAAACAGGCTGGAGTTATTTAAAAACAAGATTATTTATGAAGAGCCTTATTTTCTAGTTTGCGCAAAGTCATTTAGTAACTGTAATTATTATATAGAAGTTTTTAATGTTGGCCTTAACAAGGTAAAATCATCTGGTAAGTATGACAAGATCATAGAAGAGTTTAGTAGAGGCCATAAATGAAGATTGAAGTATTACCTGTTACGCCATTTCAGCAAAATTGCAGCATCATAGTTTGTACTGAAACAAACCAAGCCGCTATCGTCGATCCTGGCGGAGAAGTAGACAGAATTATTGCTAAGCTTGAAGAGCTAAGCGTAACGCCTCAAAAGATTTTAATTACTCATGCGCACATTGATCATGCAGGTGGAACAAAAGATTTAAGTGAACGTTTGAATTTGCCAATCGAAGGTCCTCAAACTGAGGATTCATTTTGGATTGACCGTTTAGCAGATCAGTCACGTATGTTTCAGTTTCCGGAAGCTAAACCATTTGAACCAACAACTTGGTTAAATCACAGTGACAAAGTAACCGTTGGCAACTTAGAGTTTGAAGTTAGGCATTGTCCAGGACATACACCAGGCCACGTCATATTTATAAATCATCAATATAAATGGTGTTGGGTCGGGGATGTTTTATTTAATGGAAGCATAGGCAGAACAGATTTTCCAAGGGGCGATCACGCTACGCTGATTAATGCTATTAAGGAAAGCCTGTTGACGTTAGACGATGATTACCAGTTTCTTTCTGGCCATGGCCCAACATCAACAATAGGTTATGAAAGGGCTCATAACCCATTTATTCAGTAGAGTAATTAGAGAGCCGTTAGTTACGGTTCTCACATACTTTTTTCACACAATTACCATAAAGGTATAAACTGTGATTGGTAAGTTCTATGCCATTTCTCTTAGCAACGTCGTCTTGACGCTGTTCAATAACATCATCAGTAAACTCTAATACTTTGCCACAATCTAGACAAACTAAATGGTCGTGATGCTTTTTGTTTGCTAATTCAAAAACCGATTTACCACCCTCAAAATGATGACGAGTAACAATACCTGCATCATCAAATTGATTTAAAACACGATAGATTGTTGCTAAACCAATTTCTTCGTCGTGCTCTAACATTAATTTATATAAATCTTCCGCACTTATATGCTCATCTTTTAAAGACTTTAATAGCTCTAAAACCTTTAGGCGAGGAGAGGTTACCTTTAATCCGGCGTTTTTTAGTTGAAGATCATTTTCACTCATAACTTTCTTTCTTTTTTATTGGTCTAATTTCATTATACGCATAACACTCAATATTAGAACCGCAAATACGGCTCTAATCGGATTTATATAATATTAAGCAATTTGGCCCCAAAGGTCATATTCGTCTGAATGTTCAATTAAAACATCAACTAAGTCACCTGGTTTAACATCTTTTTCTTCATTTAAGTAAACCATACCATCAATTTCTGGTGCATCTGCATAACAACGACCAATGGCACCTTCTTCATCAATTTCATCAATCAATACTTTCATTGTAGTACCAATACGAGCTTTTAATTTAGCAGTGCTAATTGCTTGTTGTTTTTCCATGAAACGAATGTAACGTTCTTCTTTAACTTCTTCAGAAACATCTCCACCAAGCTCATTAGCTTTAGCCCCTTCAACTGGGCTGTATTTAAAGCAGCCAACTCTGTCTAGTTGAGCTACATCCAACCAGTCGAGCAACATTTGAAAGTCTTCCTCAGTTTCGCCTGGGAAACCAACAATGAAGGTTGAACGTATAACAATCTCAGGGCAAATGTCTCGCCATTTTTGAATGCGTTCTAGTACTCTTTCTGCTTGTCCTGGGCGTTTCATCGCCTTTAATATTTTAGGACTGGCATGTTGAAAAGGTATGTCTAAATACGGTAATAATTTACCCTCAGCCATTAACGGTATTGTTTTATCAACAGAAGGGTAAGGGTAAACGTAATGTAAGCGAACCCACATACCCATTTCGCCAAGCTTTTCACATAGTGTTTTCATGTCCGTTTTAATTGGCATGCCGTTCCAAAAATCCATTTTGTGTTTAACATCAACACCGTAAGCACTTGTATCTTGTGATATTACTAATAACTCTTTTACACCTGCCGCTTTTAAACGTTCCGCTTCTGATAAAACTTCTCCAATTGGGCGGCTAACTAAATCTCCGCGCATTGAAGGAATTATGCAGAACGTACATCTGTGGTTACAACCTTCAGATATTTTTAGGTATGCAAAATGTTTTGGAGTCAGCTTAACGCCGTGATCAGGAATTAAGTTTTCAAAAGGGTTATGTTCAGGTTTAGGAAGATGTTCGTGTACTTGGTTAAGTACTTCTTCGTAGGCATGTGGACCGGTAACTGCTAATACGTTAGGGTGAATCTCTCTGATTTCATCATCCTTAACACCCAAGCAACCAGTCACGATAACGCGGCCGTTTTCTTTTAACGCTTCGCCAATGGTATCTAAAGATTCTTGAACGGCACTATCAATAAAGCCACAGGTATTAACAATTACTAAATCTGAATCATGGTAAGTATTAACCACCTCATAACCTTCAGTTCGAAGTTGAGTCAAAATACGTTCTGAGTCGACTAAGTTTTTAGGACAGCCTAAACTTATGAAACCGATTTTACTCCCTACATCAAAAGTTTGACCTTCCGTTAACGTAGCCGCACCTTGTGCTTTATTTTGCTCTGCAATTACTTTAACTGGAGTCTCAAGCGTTGTTGTTTTGTTTGGAGTGAATTTTTCGACTGTCATACTTTGCCTTCTTTAATTGAACGTTCGAGCAGGGCTTTCAAAACAGCCCTGCCGAATTTGCGCAAGATTATACAGGATAGAAGGGTGCCTGAGTAGTAATACCTGTGTTAACTATTGAGCTCAACTAATTTGAAACTGGCTCCTTTATTGCCATCAATCAATACTTGGCATTTACCCCAAGATTTAGGAATTAACCACTGATTGTTTTCCTCGATAGTAAAGACATTACGTTTATTATCACAACGAACATCTAACTTATCTAAATCACCATTTATGTCCTGAATTACAAACGAGTTACGGGAAAGTCTATGGCTCCAAGTACCTGCTTTGGTAAGATTCGCATCACGAATAATAAGATTATCACTAGCAATGTGTTGTTCAATTTTTTCTGCAAAAGGGGCTAATGCTTCTTTCGTTTTTATAGCTTGCTCAGATTTGAAATGCTTTAAACTATTAAAGGTATAGAGCGCGTCGTTAAATCGTTGTTGATCAGCTTCAATAATAAACATTCTATGCAAATTACGTATAGTTGTAGCCTCCGGTAACCTGCTGTTATATTTATCATGTTTGGGCTTTTGAGTCGCTTTGTAGAGATGTTTTAACTCATTTTTTTTATCTCCAATCAGAAAGTAATACTCCGATTGTAAATAATGAAACCAAGTTATTTCAGTTAAATTAGACTCTCCCGCCCACTCAGCGTTTGCTAATTCAAGCCCCAACTTATCAGCTTCTTTGTTTTCCACTAATTTAGCCGCACTGTTATAAAATGTCCTGAATTTTTTTGATACGCCATTATTATTGATTGAAAAATCAAACTGTAGCTTTGTATCGCACTGTTGTATTGCTTCGCCATCTTTTTCGGCAGGCGTGTATTTCCATTTTTTAATCGCTCGCAATGCAGCACGTTCAAACGCAACGTCACCGGCCGAATCTATAACCGTGGGTTCAAGAACCGAACCGTCTGTATCAATTATAAAACTCATTTGCACCCAACCTTCTCTTCCACGTTTTGCAGCGCTTGAAGGGTATATAGGACCTTTTCTCTCAATAGGTGTTGCGTCAACAATGGACTCAACTAGACGAGCTGTTTTGATATCAGAATTTGGAATGTTTAATTTGGAACTTGCATGCACATGCATAGAAAATACAAGTGCAAGCGCTACTGGACTAAGCTTTTTGATGCGTGTGACGTTACGTGAAATATGTTTCATATTGTTCCCTCAATAGTAATACCCGAATTATTAGTTATTTATACGGTTATTGCAAATGGATGATGTTTAGATAACTTATGTACTATTAGCTTTAAATTTCGTAGGATTCCCCGATAAAAATGAAAAGTACAAATAGGCCCAAATGACAATCTCTAAGAATAAGTATCCTCCAAAATCATTGTTAGTTTGTATTGCCGGCACAAATTTAACGAATGAAGAAAAGCTTCGTTTAAAACACCCATTAGTTAACGGGGTCATTTTATTTTCAAGAAACTTTAAAAATAGCTATCAGCTAAAAGAGCTTGTGGATTCGATAAAAAGTGTTTCTGAGACACCTTTACTAGTTGCTGTAGATAACGAGGGTGGACGTGTACAACGTTTCAAATCCGATGGCTTTACACATTTACCAGCAATGGCTGAACTATATCGTTACTTTGCGAGTTTAACGAATGCACAGAGATCAGAACGGGTCAAACAATCTGATCCTAAAACATCTTATGACCAGCCAAGTACAAAATGTTTAGAGGCAGTTAATGATATTGGTTATCTCATGGCGTTTGAATGTTTGTCGCATGGTATAGATTTGAGTTTTGCTCCGGTAATGGATATTGATCAAGGTTCCGATGTGATTGGTGACAGAGCCTTTCATGAATCGCCAGATATCGCTGCAAAACTTATTAATGCTTTTTGTACTGGAATGCGAATGGCTGGGATGCCAACAGTTGGAAAGCACTTTCCAGGACATGGCTCAACAAAAGAAGACTCTCACTTTCATACTCCTGTTGATACTAGAGAGTGGACAGAAATTAAAGACAATGATTTGAAAGTGTTTGAAACGCTACTGTCAAAAACCATTATTGATGGAATTATGCCAGCTCATATTATTTTCGATCAGATAGATAAAGAACCAGTTGGATATAGTAAGTTTTGGCTTCAAAAGGTATTAAAAGAAGATCTGAAGTTCAAAGGTATAATCTTTAGTGACGATTTGGCGATGGTTGGTGCCGGAGTTTCTACGAAGAATCCGTTAAGTTACATAGAGCGATATGAAAAGGCGATAGAAGCTGGTTGCGATATTGCGTTGTTATGTAATAAACCTGACGATGTTGATTTATTATTGAGTCAGATTAAACCATCAGATGTCAGCCAAATTATGAATAACAGCGGTTTTAAGTTTGATAGTCAAACTAACAACGTAATTTACAGAGATAAACTAGATGCCGCTAAAGATGTCATCAAAAAAATAAACGAATGGAAATCCGCTTAATATAATAAGAATAAGAACGGAGTAAAAATGAGCTTTAATAAGCAGAGTTTAATTTGGCTAGCACCACTCATAGCATTTTGTATAGGGTTTTTAACTGCAGAGCTTGGTCAACCTAAAGAAATTGCCATAACGTTAGCGATAACCGTTTGGGTTGGAATATGGTGGGTAACAGAAGCGGTACCTATTCCGTTTGCTTCACTTGTTCCTTTTGTGTTTTTACCAGCATTTGGAGTTATAGACTTTAAAGAAGCCTCTTCGGCATTTGGTAGTCATGTCATCATATTATTAATGGGTGCATTTCTATTGGCGAAGGGCTTAGAATCCAGCGGGGTTCATAAACGAATCGCGTTTAATATTATTAATGCTCTTGGCGGTACTAGCGCATTTCGAATTATATTTGCCTTTATGGTGGCCAGTAGTGTTTTGTCTATGTGGATCTCAAATACGGCAACTGTATTGGCTCTAATCCCCGTTGCTACGGCAATTGCTCTATCTGCTAACAACAGAGACTTTGCAGTAGCCCTGTTATTAGGATTAGCATTTTCGGCAAGTATTGGTGGAGTAGGTACATTAATCGGCACACCACCTAATGTTATATTTGCATCGGTATATGAAAGCTACGCTGGCAACGAGTTTGGTTTTGTTCATTGGATGAAATACGGCGTTCCTGTAGTAATAGTTACCATTCCTATTGTGGCGCTTTATTTGAGCAGGGGCATTACTCTAAATCACAAACTAGAACTGCCTGAGGTTGGAGAATGGCGCACGAGTGAAAGACGTGCACTCATTGTTTTTTTGGTTATTGCTTTACTGTGGATTTTTAGGAAACACCCTTTTGGAGGTTGGTCCGAACTTACGGGAATGACACTCGTTGGTGATGCAACAATTGCGTTGTTTGGCGCTATGTTAATGGCAATTGTTATTGGCGATGATAACAAGCCAATTTTGAATTGGCAGCAGGCAAAAACAATTCCTTGGGATATGCTCATTTTATTTAGTAGTGGTATTTGTCTAGCTAAAGGTTTTGCTGCGTCGGGTTTAAGCGAATTAATAGGTAGTCAACTTTCTTCAGCTTTTGCATTACCGTTATTCTTTTTACTATTGGCGTTGTGCCTAAGTTTGTCGTTTTTGACCGAGGTGACTTCTAATACCGCGACCGCAACCTTGTTCATGCCAATTCTAGCTAGTGTAGCTATAGAAAAGGGCATTCCAATGGAGCTTATAATGATACCGGCTGTAATATCTTGTAGCTTTGCTTTTTGTTTACCCGTTGCAACGGCCCCAAACAGCATCGTATTTGCATCTGGGCAGTTAACAATTTCAGACATGGCTAAAAAGGGTGTAGGTTTAAATATCATTGGTGCGGTTATTGTTTCAACGGTGGTTTATGTAATTCACTAGCGCTACCTTAGTACGAATGAGCCAATCATTAGGTTGGCTTAAACTCTAGATACAAAAAAACCAGCAATGTAGTATTTACACTTGCTGGTTTTTTATTGCTTTAAAAAGAAAGTTTAATACTTTCTCAAACGGTTAATTCGTTATTAGGCTAGTTCGTCTAAACACATCTCTTCACGAATTTGAGCACACCATTGTTTAACACGTTGCTCTGTTAGCTCAGGCTGTCTATCTTCATCAATTCCTAAGCCAACAAAATGGTCAGCATCTGCCATGCCTTTAGAAGCTACAAAGTCATAACCTGCTGTAGACCATTGACCCAATAGTACCGCACCTTTAGTTTCTACAATGTCACGAACCATGCCCATTGCATCTAAGAAGTACTCTGCGTAATCTTCTTGATCGCCACAACCAAAAATAGCAACAAGCTTTCCGTCGAAGTCAATTTGCTCTAGCTCTGGGAAAAAGTCGTCCCAATCACACTGCGCTTCGCCGTAATACCAAGTCGGAATTCCAAAAAGAAGTAAATCATATTCAGCGATTTCTTCTTTAGTGCTTTTTGCCACATCGTGAACGTCAATTAGATTTTTACCTAACTCTTTCTGGATCATTTTTGCGATATGTTCAGTATTACCAGTATCGCTACCAAAATAGATGCCTACACTTGCCATCGGATTAACCTTCTAATAAATTTTTTAATGATTCTTCAATTAACTCTGCTAATAATTCGCTGCGGCTAATCCCGCGTTCTTCTGCTATTACCGTTGCATCGTCATAAATTTCTCTGTGCAGTTTAATCTCTACACGTTTTAAACCAGCTTGCTTATCACGCGTAAGCTGATTTTTTTTATTAATTCTTATTTGCTGTTCACGACTGTATGGCGACGATTTTGGTCTGCCTCTTTGTTTATCAGTTGCAAACAGATCTATAGTTGTTCTATCAATTGTAGCTTTAGCCATTTACTATAAACCGTTATTTTCCCAGAAAAATTGAATAATTCCTTTTGCAACAAAACCGGCGCAACCTAAAAATAGTACCAACCAGACAAAGACCCTACCAAATTTTGGAACATCGCCTTTTTTTAATACGTCTTGTATGGCTAAGCCGATAAATACAAAAATGCCTAAAAAAAACAAATTAAGACCGATTGTTTCTGCTATTGCATACTGCTCTGGTGTCATTACTTCACTACCTTAAAAGAACATTAACGACGTTTTATTCGCTTTACTTTGTTGCTGGTTTGGACGCAAAGACCCAAACGGCGGCGGATTTTAACAAATTTAAAGAGTTATTTCAGCTATTCAGATAAAAAATCTCTACATATTTTTACAAATGCAACTGACCGTTCTGCATGTAGCCAATGTCCCGCTCCATTTATGGTTTTAGCTTTGGTATTAGGGAACCGCCCAACAATCTCACCTCTATGCTCCGGCAATACATAGCTAGATTCGCTACCTATGATAAAAAGAGTAGAGCCAGAGTATGTCCCTTCACGGTTACTTTTTATTAGTTCATTGTAGTCTGAAGACAACTGGTCTAAATTAAATCGCCACACCCACTCTCCAGGTTTAGATTTATCTCGTACTAAACTCTTCAACAAAAAGCTTCGAACGCCTGGTTCATTGATCTTTCTCGCTAAAATTTCGTCGGCGTCTTTTCTATTTTCCAATGTGGATAATGGCACTGCCTGCAAACTGGAAATAATGTCATCATGTCGCGGTTTATATTGCACGGGGGCGATATCCGCAACGATTAACTTAGATATTAACTCAGGATTTGCCAAAGCAATTTCCATCGCAATTTTACCGCCCAGCGAATGCCCCAATATTTGTACAGGACCAACATTCAGCTGTTTGATAAAATCACTTACCGCGTTTGCCATGTTTGCAATTGAAAGTGGTACGACAGTATCTGAGTCACCATGTCCAGGTGCATCAATTAAGTAGACCTTATGCTCATCACTAAGTTCTCTAGCAACGGCTTTTAAGTTGTCTGACGTGCCGAACAAACCATGAATTATGATCAACGGTTTTCCTTCGCCCATGGATTGGTAATTTATTGTCATCAATTTGCCTTAATTAATTTAGGTTTATTAACCTATACTTTGACTTTATTTTCCCTTACACCACTAATTAATGCAATTAGGCTTTAAGAGCAACTTTGATTCTGGTTATAATGAGTTATTCCTTAACATTTCTGTTAACGATCATTTTAAACAAATAATAATTAGTAATGATTGGATTTTATGAAAACTATTCAGATAGACGATGATTTATATCAATTCATCGCAGCAAACACACAAAAAATAGGCGAAAGCGCCTCAGATATTCTTAGAAGACTGTTGTGGGAAAATACCCAATCTAAGCAAGTTGAGGTAACACTTCAACCTTCTGCGGCAACAACTTCAAAGGTTAGTAGCTCAAAAAATGACAATGTCTCAGAGATAAACAACCAACCTGTTGTTGATTCATCAGTTAAAGTAGATGCTCCCGATACTAAAGTGGAAACAGCTCCATTAGTAGAAGAACCTGAAACACAAGACGACCACGTTTTAGAACCTTCAATTTGTAAAGATACCACTGTATTTAACTTGCTCAATAAAGAAGAAGTAGCAACTCAAAAAGGTGCAGTAGGGCGTTTTCTTTTCATACTCGGTAAACTGCATCGAGCGCACAATTCTAATTTTAACAACGTACTTGAAATTAAAGGCCGTGAACGTAATTACTTCGGTTTGTCGGCGTCTGAATTAGAAGCAAGCGGCAGTAGCATCAAACCAAAACAAATTCCAAATAGTGATTACTGGGTAACGACAAATAATAATACACCTAGAAAGAAGTTTATTATTTTTGAAGTGGCTAAACATCTTGGTTACGAAGAAACGGACGCTGAAAAGCTACGTGAACTAATTTAAGGAATCAATATGGCATTGCACGAACGAGCTGGTTTGCCGGCGTTACCTGAAGACCTAATTAATGTTCCAAGGTTGATGGCAAGTTATTATTTAAATGAGCCGGATGTTGAAAAATACCCTGAACAGCGCGTTGCCTTTGGCACGTCTGGCCATCGTGGTTCAGCGCTTAATACAACATTTAACGAAAGCCATGTGTTAGCAATCACCCAAGCGATATGTGAATACCGTATTGAGCAGCACTATGAAGGCCCGGTTTATTTAGGCTTTGATACGCACGCTTTATCAGAAGCAGCTTTTGCTTCAGTTATCGAGGTTTTAGTAGCCAACGAAATTCAGGTCGTGGTGCAGGCTGGTTTAGGTTATACGCCTACTCCTGTGATATCCAATTTGATTATTGAGCACAATAAAGACCATCCAGCATTTTTGGCTGATGGCATTATTATCACGCCGTCGCATAATCCTCCCCAAGATGGTGGGATTAAATATAACCCGCCGCATGGTGGCCCTGCTGACAGTAAAGTTACTAAGTGGATTGAAGATCGAGCAAATCAACTACTGATTGAAGACTTAGCCGACGTTAAACTATTCCCTTACAGCCAAGCATGGAATACAGGTTACGTTAAAGAGCAAGACTTTATTGCTGACTATGTTAGCGGCTTAGAACGCGTCATTGATTTTGCAGCTATCCGTAAAGCGGGTATTAAAATAGGCGTTGATCCTTTAGGCGGCTCTGGTATTCACTATTGGCCAGAAATAAAGGCACAATATGGTATTGATTTAAACCTGGTAAACGAAATAGTAGACCCAACTTTCTCTTTTATGTCTTTAGATAAAGACGGAAAAATTCGTATGGATTGTTCGTCAGAAAAAGCGATGGCGAGCTTAATTGGTCTTAAAGATCAGTTTGAAATCTCCGTTGCAAACGACCCTGACTATGACCGCCACGGTATAGTGACTAAAACGCACGGGCTTATGAATCCAAATCATTACCTATCTGTTTGTATTGATTATTTATCTAAGCATCGCCCAGAATGGGACGCAAACCTTAAAATAGGAAAAACGTTAGTTTCAACCTCTATGATTGACCGTGTAGCTAAAGCCAACGGCAAAGATGTTGTAGAAGTGCCAGTGGGTTTTAAATGGTTTGTAGAGGGTTTATCTAATCACCAGCTTATGTTTGGTGGAGAGGAAAGTGCAGGAGCGAGCTTCTTAACGCGTTACGGTGACGTTTGGTCAACGGATAAGGATGGCATTATTTTAGCCTTGCTAGCGGTGGAGATCACAGCTGTTACAGGTCTAAACCCGTCAGAATACTATGACAAGCTTGTAGAAGATCATGGTAAACCTTTTTATAAGCGAATTGATGCGCCAGCGAGTCCAGAGCAAAAGTCTGTACTTTCATCATTATCACCAACTGATATCACATCAAATATGTTGGCAGGTGAAGAGATAGTCTCAATACTTACTCAAGCGCCTGGGAATGATGCACCAATTGGTGGCTTAAAAGTGGTTACTCAAAATGGTTGGTTTGCTGCTAGGCCATCGGGTACAGAAAATATATATAAAATATATATGGAGAGCTTTATTGGTGAATCGCACTTAGCCAAAATTGAAAAAGAAGCGCAACAAATCGTCGCGTTAGCTTTTAATAGCAAAGGCTTGTAGTCTTTATTTTACCTTGAATTTTTGGCGTGCAAACGTATGTAGGTCAAAAATTCAGGTCATCGGCTTGGTCAAAAACCCGCTTACCTATATATTCCTTCCCCATATTTTGACTATTCTTGAACTCAAGCTCCTCAAAGATTTTCTTTTGAGCATAATTCAAATAACGCTGAGTCTTGAAACAAAAGGGCAATTCACATGGCGAATAACAGCAAAACTTCATTTCCACTTACAGCGGACGTAACCGCTGCAGCGTTTAAGGATTCTATACTTAAACACCTTAATGCAACGCACGGTACTGACGTAAATAAGGCAACCAACAGAAGTTGGTGGGACGCAGTATCTTCTGCGTTAAATGAGTATGTTTACAACAGCCTTAGCCAAACCCAAAGAACTTATTTTGAAAACGATACGCGAGCAGTGCATTACTTTTCGTTAGAGTTTTTGATGGGCCGTTTAACGGGCAACAACCTACACAACTTAGGTTTGTATACCGTTGCACAAGAAGCGCTTAAAGAATTAGACATCAATATCGAAACTTTGGTAGACGAAGAAGAAGATATGGCGTTAGGAAATGGTGGTTTAGGTCGTTTAGCAGCTTGTTTTATTGACTCTTTAGCTACGATGCATTTACCAGCGGTTGGTTATGGCATTCATTATGAACATGGCTTGTTCCGCCAAGAGTTTCAAGATGGTCACCAAATAGAGAGACCAGACAGTTGGCGTGAATACGGCAATCCATTTGAGATTTGTCGTCCGGAAAACGTTCAAGAAATACCTGTTTATGGTTACGTAGAAACTAAATTTGATGACAACGGACATATTGCTAAAGTTTGGCATCCAGGTCGTGTGATTAAAGGTGTTCCTTGGGATGTACCAGTTGTAGGTTATGAAGGTACTAACGTAAATATTCTTCGTTTGTGGGAGTCTCGTGCATCAGACTTCTTTAACTGGGATGTATTTAATGCCGGTGGTTACCATGACGCTCATAAAGAAAATGTAGAGTCAGAGACTGTTTCTAAAGTGCTTTACCCAAATGATGAAACAGAAGCTGGTAAAGAGTTGCGCTTAATTCAGCAATACTTCTTTAGTGCTTGTTCATTAAAAGACATTATTAATCGCTATCAGCGAGCTCACGGTGAAGATTGGAGCAAGTTTAGTGCGCAAGTAGCGGTTCAGCTTAACGATACCCATCCAGCTGTGGCGATACCTGAACTAATGCGAATTTTGGTTGATGAGTTTAATCAAGATTGGGATTACGCATGGAACTTATGTCGCGAAACATTTAGTTATACTAACCACACTTTATTGCCAGAAGCATTAGAGAAATGGTCTGTAAGCTTGTTTGAAAAAGTGTTACCGAGACATTTAGAAATCATTTATGAGATCAACCGTCGTTTCCTAAACGATGAAGTTGAAGCTAAGTGGCCAGGCAACGATACAATTAAGTCTAAGCTTTCTATTATTGAAGAAGGCCATGAACGCATGGTTAGAATGGGTAACTTAAGTGTTATTGGCTCTAATAAAGTAAACGGCGTTGCTGAAGTTCACTCTGCATTGGTTAAGAGTGATTTATTCCCGGAGTTTGACGCACTTTGGCCAGAAAAACTAACAAACGTAACCAATGGTGTTACGCCAAGACGTTGGTTAAAAGCATGTAATCCTAAATTATCAGAGTTAATAGACGCGACAGTAGGCGATAAGTGGCCAACAAACTTAGAGTTGTTGCGTGACTTAGACAAAAAAGCAGACGATGCTGAATTCCAAAAGCAATTCATGGCCATTAAACATGAAAACAAAGTTGAGTTAGCGTCAGTAATTAAAGAGTTAACGGACGTTGAAGTAGATCCTTCAGCTATTTTTGATATTCAAATAAAGCGTTTACATGAATACAAACGTCAACACTTAAACTTATTGCATATCATGGCTTTATATCGCCGTTTATTGCAAAACCCAGACTACGATATGCACCCTCGAGTGTTTATCTTTGGTGCTAAAGCAGCGCCAGGATATAAATTGGCTAAAGATATTATTTATGCCATCAATAAAGTAGCTGACAAAGTGAATAATGATGAGCGTATAAAAGGTAAACTTAAAGTCGTATTTTTACCAAACTATCGAGTTTCTTTAGCAGAAAAAATGATACCAGCAGCTGATGTTTCTGAACAAATATCAACAGCAGGTAAAGAAGCGTCTGGTACAGGTAATATGAAACTGGCGTTAAACGGTGCAATTACTATTGGTACGCTTGATGGTGCAAATATAGAAATCGCCGAAGAAGTTGGTGAAGACAACGTTGTTATTTTTGGTTTGACGGTTGATGAAGTTAAAGCCGTTAACAAAGCTGGTTATAGCCCTTGGGACTATTACTACGCAAACCCAGAGATTAAAGCGGTATTAGACTGGTTTGAAACTGACTACTTTACGCCAGGTAAGCCAGGTGAGTTAGCATCAATAAAGCATAGCCTTTTGGAAGGTGGTGATTCGTACTTATGTTTAGCTGATTTTGACGGTTACTCAAAAGCACACGAGCAAGTTAATGCTAAGTACATTGACAAGCAAGGTTGGGCGAAGAGCGCGATTCTAAATACAGCTTATATGGGCAAGTTCAACTCTGACCGTTCTATACAAGACTATGTAGACAGAATCTGGAAACTAAAATCTTACCCAGTAAAAGTTAACTAATTTACTTAAGTTAATTTACTTAGGTTAGCTCCCTTAAGTGAGTTCAGAAAAAGCCCAGTTAATCTGGGCTTTTTTGTATCCGTTTACCGAAGTCTTACTGGGGTTATGTAAATTGGTTGGATTTGATAAGATATAACTTCATCAACATATTTTTAGGACTACTCCCTACATGGCTACTACGTTTGATTTAATTTCACCAGACTTCCTGACGATTACTAGAAATAATGAATGGCATTTAGATGCGTTCAATGTTCCTAACGAACTTTATAACGTTCAAGTTTGGGATACAGGTGTTATCTATTTCTCACCTAAAAATAACGCCTCAGAACAAGAACAAGCATTTGTTTTCTCTTCTGCCATTCATGGAAATGAAACAGCGCCTATAGAAATATGTACCGATATTATTAATGGTTTGGTTAGTAATACTTTGGCAATAAAACACCCTGTACTTTTCATTTACGGTAACCCAGCAGCTATTAACATTGGCGAGCGTTTTGTTGAAGAAAATCTAAATCGTCTGTTTAGTGGTCGTCATACGAAAGCAGATCCAGAGAGTAACGCTGCGTTACCATTTGAAAATAAAGAGTGTGAAAGAGCCGCTAAACTTGAAGAATATGTAACTCGCTTTTTTGAGTTGCACCCGCAGGCAGAACGAACACACTATGACTTACATACAGCAATTAGAGATTCTGCTCATGAGAAGTTTGCTGTATATCCGTTTATTCATGGAAAACCATGGAAAAAGCAGCAATTTGAAATTTTACGCGCAATGGGTGTGACTACCTTCTTGTTAATGGAAAAGGCTGCCACCACCTTTAGCTACTATTCATCAAATGAACACAAAGCAAATTCATTTACGGTTGAGCTAGGAAAAGTAAGACCGTTTGGTGAAAATGATCAAACCAAATTTGCAGCGGCAAAGCAGACTCTAATAAACCTTTTAAAAGGCACAAACTTTGATGGTGAGTCTTTTGATGCTACTAATTATCAAATAATGACAGTTTTTAGAGAAATTAATAAAACCGATGAATCATTTGAACTGTCCTTTGCCGACAATGTAGCGAACTTTACGGAGTTTAAAAAAGGCCAGGAGTTAGCAAAAGAAAAGGGCGAAGCGATAGTCGCAAACGAAGATGGCGAAGCGATTGTATTTCCAAATGCGCACGTTGCAATTGGCCAACGAGCATTGTTAACTGTGTTACCTACTGATATTTCAAATAACTTGGTTTAACTCTAAAAGCCTAAGTCTTAAACCTTATACTTGAAATCTAAAGCGCTGCCCTAGCGCTTAAATTCACTTTGACAATCTAGCCCGAATTTTTATCTTAATAGCTTCGGGTTAGGCATTCTTATTCACCTTGGCTTAATAATTAGCCAAAAGTGGCAATTTTTCTGAACACTTTTCATTCCTAAACTATTTACTCTAAAAGCCCTAAAAATTGAACGTGTAGCCCGTCACAGGTAAAGTCCTGCTCAATATAAATAATCTAAAAAAATAGCAATTGTGAAAGCATTAACACCAACTATTTGTTCGGTGGCTTTGCATTGAAAGGGGACAAGTCTAAATGACTAAGTTATTAAACGTCGATAATCCAAATAACACGTCAAAAAATGACACGTTAAACTTGGAGTTCGTAGACGAGCACGCGTTGGCTATTCCAACATTTAAAATGTTAGATGATAATGGTGAGCTATACAAAGACGCACAAGCATCATCGATGGATAAAGAGACGGCGATTCGTATATACGAAACGATGCGTTTTATTCGTGTTTTTGATGAACGTATGTTAGCGGCACAACGTCAAGGCCGTGTAAGCTTTTACATGCAATGCTTAGGTGAAGAAGCTGCTGTTACAGGCAGTGCTGCAGCACTTGAAGATAAAGACATGATTTTTGCACAGTACCGTGAACAAGCTGCATTAGCTTATCGTGGTTTTACGCTTGAGCAGTTCATGCACCAAAACTTTTCAAATGAGAAAGACTTTGGTAAAGGCAGACAAATGCCAATTCACTACGGTTCAAAAGAACTGAATTACTCTACAATTTCTTCTCCTTTGGGCACGCAAATCCCTCAAGCGGCTGGTTATGCTTATGGGCAAAAGCTGAAAGGCGATAAAGCCTGCACAATTTGTTATTTTGGCGAGGGAGCTGCTTCTGAAGGCGATTTCCACGCTGGTTTGAATATGGCTGCTGTTCATAGCGCGCCAACGTTATTTTTTGCTAGAAACAATGGCTACGCGATATCAACGCCTGCTTCAGAGCAATTTAAAGGCGATGGCATTGCAGTAAGAGCTGTTGGTTATGGCATGAAAGCATTACGTGTTGATGGCGTAGATGTATTAGCTGTATATGAAGCGGTTAAAAAAGCGAGAGAATTTGCAGTTGAAAACAATGCTCCCGTGCTTATTGAGTCAATTGCATATCGTTTAGCAGCGCACTCAAGTTCAGATGATCCTACTGGTTATCGCGAAAAAGAAGAAGAAGAAACGTTCCGCGCAAATTGTCCTATTGAACGCTTTAGAAAGTACATGTTAAAGCAAGGTTGGTTAGACGAAGCAGAAGATGAAGCAGCTAAAGAGAAAATCAAAGCCGATGTATTAAGTGCTTTAAAAGTAGCTGAAAAAGTTGCTAAACCTGCTCTTGAAGAAATAGTAACTGATGTTTATGAAGACGTTCCTTTGCACTTGCAAAAGCAATACGAGCAACTAAAACAACACATTTTGAAGTACCCAGAAGCTTATCCTGCTACTGCAAGTCGTATAGAGGAGACTAAGTAATGGCTAAAATGAATATGTTACAGGCAATCAACTCTGCGTTAGCAATTGCCATGGAAGAAAACGAAAACGCCTGTGTGTTTGGTGAAGACGTGGGCGCTTTTGGCGGTGTATTTAGAGCAACCAGTGGTTTACAAGAGAAGTTTGGTAAAGATCGTGTTTTTAATACGCCACTAGTTGAGCAAGGTATCTTAGGTTTTGCTAATGGCTTGGCTGCACAAGGTACGTTAGCCATTCCAGAAATTCAGTTTGCGGATTATATTTTTCCAGCCTTTGACCAAATTGTAAATGAAACCGCTAAGTTTCGTTTCCGTTCTGGTAATGAGTTTAATGTTGGCAACCTAGTAATTCGTACACCATACGGTGGCGGCATTCATGGTGGTCTTTATCACTCACAGTCACCAGAAGCTTATTTTGCGCATACACCTGGCTTAAAGTTAGTGTTCCCACGAAACGCTTATCAAGCAAAAGGCTTATTGGCGGCGAGTTTAGAAAGTAACGACCCTGTAATCTTTTTTGAACCAAAAAGGTTGTACAGAGCGTCAGTTGGCGATGTACCTGAAGGTAAATATACAATTCCATTAGGTAAAGCTGAAATCGTTCAACAAGGTACTGATATCACTCTTTTAGCTTGGGGGGCTCAAGTTGAAATGTTAGAAAAAGCCGCAGAAATGGCGTCTAAGGATGGCATTTCTTGTGAGATTATTGACTTGCGTACGGTTGCACCTTGGGATGTTGAAACGGTTTCTCAGTCTGTTATTAAAACAGGACGCCTAGTGGTTTCTCAAGAAGCTCCATTAACGGGTGGTTTTGCTTCAGAAATTGCAGCAACTATTCAAGACGAGTGTTTCTTGCATTTAGAATCGCCAATTGAAAGGGTTTGTGGATTAGATACACCTTATCCGTTAGCGCATGAAAAAGAATATATGGCCGATCATCTAAAAGTTTACGAAGCGATAAAACGCTCTATTAACTACTAATCTGGAGAATTAAGAATGAGTACTGATTTTATTTTGCCAGATATTGGTGAAGGTATTGTAGAGTGTGAAGTCGTTGAATGGTTAGTCGCAGAAGGCGATACGGTTAAAGAAGATCAGCCAATTTGTGAAGTGATGACTGATAAAGCAATGGTAGAAATACCAGCAAAGAGTGATGGTGTAATTGCTAAGTTATATTACCAAAAGGGTGAAATAGCAAAAGTTCATGGTCCATTGTTTGCGATTGAAGAGTCAGGCGGCGATGTTAAGTCTGAATCTTCAACAGAAGCTGCTTCGAATTCAACAAGCGTAAATCCAGTTCAAAATCAAAAACTAGATAATTCAAATTCTAGTGGCACGATATTAGAAGACTTTCTATTACCAGACATTGGTGAAGGAATTGTAGAGTGTGAAGTTGTTGAATGGCTAGTTGCAGAAGGCGATGCGGTTAAAGAAGATCAGCCAATTTGTGAAGTAATGACCGACAAAGCTATGGTAGAAATTCCAGCTAAAAGTGACGGTACGGTAGCTAAACTTTACTACCAGAAAGGTGAAATAGCGATTGTACATCAGCCGTTATTTGCAATTGCTGTGGCCGGGAATGGACCTGCTCAGGCGGAAAGCCTAACTCAGCAAGTTAAAGCTGAAAAGGCAGTTACTAATAATACTCAAAACGTGTCTTCATCTGCACAAGTTGACTCAAATAAAATATTACCTAATGGTAAAAAAGCCGTTGCTTCTCCAGCAGTTAGACGTTTAGCTAGAGAAATGAACTTAGATATTACTATGGTTCAGGGCACAGGCGCTAAAGGGCGAGTTTATAAGCAAGACTTATTAAATCACAGTGCTACGCAACAGGCTTCTGCTACGCCGGCTTCTTCGTTAAATGCAGGGGCAGTTGAAAAAGTAACTCAACCTTTAACAAGAGTAGAACCTATTCGTGGTGTTAAGTCTGCAATGGCAAAAGCAATGCAAGACTCAGTTTCAACGATACCTCACTTTACCTACTCAGATGAGATTGATCTAACTGCGCTATACGCACTTAGAAAACAGTTGAAGCCAGAGTACGAAGCGCAAGGTATTAAGTTAACCATGATGCCTTTCTTCATGAAAGCGATGTCTTTGGCGATGAAACAGTTCCCAATAATGAATTCTAAGCCTAATGCTGATTGTACAGAGTTAACTTACTATTCTGAGCATAATATTGGTATGGCTGTTGATTCTAAAGTGGGGTTACTTGTGCCAAATATTAAAGGTTGTGAATCTTTAAGCATTAAAGAAATTGCAGTTAAGATGACTGAAGTTACCGAGCAAGCTAGGGCAGGTAGATTGTCCCCTGAACAGCTTAAAGGCGGTACTATTTCAATATCAAATATTGGCGCTTTAGGTGGTACTACAGCAACACCAATTATCAACAAGCCTGAAGTAGCAATAGTTGCGCTAGGCAAGATGCAGCTATTACCTAGGTTTAATGATCAAGGTGAAGTAGAAGCTAGAAGAATGATGAACGTTAGCTGGTCTGGTGATCATCGTATAATCGATGGCGGTACAATTGCTCGCTTTAATAATTTATGGACAAAGTATCTAGAAAACCCTTCGTCTATGATTATGGACATGGTCTAAACAAAACTTTTAATTATTCAAACTAATAAAAACCCCAGACTTTGTAATAAAGCCTGGGGTTTTTTGGTATTAGCTTCGTTTAGTTATTAAAACTTAGTAACCACCTTTACATCTCCCGTTACCTTCGAAGCATCGATATATCCGATAACACTTGGGTTGGTAGAAACGAGCTTAAGTACCTCTTCCGAGTTCGCTACAGACTGAGGAGGGGTTCCTTTACCGGTAAACACAAGCTTTGACCAATATGCTTTTAATTGGCTTTCAGAACGTTTCAATACCTTCTCATTGAATTCTGAAGTTGCAGCCTGGCTATTATCCAAATTAACAGGAATGATTTGATTCCCATTGGGGAACGACTTCATTTTGCCTGTAAAGATACGAGCTACGGATTTTTCATCCAAAGCTGAGTCATTTGACGGATGAACAATAACTGCGATTTCTGCAAACGAGTTAAACGATAGTGCTGCTAATATTAATAAAAGTTTTTTCATTTTTTTCCCCTAGAAAACTAAATCTATACCAAATGTAAGTGCTTTACTGTCACCAGCTACTGCATATTCATATGAATTATCGTTTACAACATCATATTGAACTTTAAATGCAGCTGATGGATGGAAGTCATAACGGATACCTACAGAAGTAGTATCGTGGTCCTCGCCGTCACTAATTGGTGAACCGTCTAGGTAATCACCAGTTTGATCAAGCTTTGAATATGATAAGTATGGTGTGAAGGTGCCAAAGTTATGGCCAATACTCACCATTAGAGAATCAAGTTCTCCATCGTCATCTAATTCAAGTTGGTTTATTTCGGTAAGTAGGAAAGTATCACCCCAGGTGGCGTTTATGGCCATTCCTAAAAAAGTACCATCGCGCTCTGTTTTTCCACCCCAAGTTTGTTGCACTCCGCTACGAAAACGCTCGTTTGTATAAGTCATTGCGGTGAAACGCAATTCTAACCAGTCGTTACTAGCGTTAAATACAGCTCCAAAAATATCTTTCCAAATCTCTGTTGTTGGCTCTATAAAGAAAAACTGACTCAACAATCTGTTGTTTTCGCTTTCTTCTTTACCGGTATAAAAGTTACTGCTTATAGACCAGTCACCAATATGTCCAGAATAAAGTGCATTTATACCGTTGTAGTTAAATACTTGCCAGGTATAGGTGTCAGCAGGCGGTCTAAGCCAAACATAAGCAAAGCCTACATCATAAAAATCTGAGTAGTAAAAGAGCGGTAGGCGTTTTTTACCAGCCTGTATGGTCCATTGATCATTAATTTCGTACGAAAGGTAGGCCCATTCAAATGTAGTATCGAAACTATCAGCGCCTCGAGAAACAATTTGAGCTGTCGCAGAAAGTCCATCTGACAGCGTTGCTTTAACTTGCAGTCCGAATAAACTTTCTTGTTTAAAAGATAAATCTTCACTGTAGGCCGATACAATTGGGTAATCAGCTAAAAATGTGGGAGGAACGTCATAATGGGGTACACCGTCGCCACTTAAAACTTTACCCGCCGTTATACTTGCAAAGCCAGTAAAATCGATATCGGCTTTAGCACTTCCATGTGCGAGCAATGTGCAAATAGCGGTAACTAAATAAACATTTTTTCGCATTGTTGAGACCTTAAAAACAATTAATGTCTTAAAGGTATATATCCGAAATGGCAAATTTACAAATATCGAGCGGTAATTTTTATGATAATCATTAGAATACGCGGAGATTGAGATCAAGAAAGGCACAACAAGTGTTGTGCCTTTCTTTTGAAATGTGGTGGAGGGAGGTGGATTCGAACCACCGAAGGTAGAACCGTCAGATTTACAGTCTGATCCCTTTGGCCACTCGGGAACCCCTCCAGAACGAGACGCATAATAACAAAGAAAAAAATTCTGTAAACAAATAATTAAAGAAAATTTGACGACTGCCGAAATAATGACTAGTTAAGGTTTTAAAGAAGTAGCCATAGTGTCAAATAATGTAGATTACAGCCCTGAATATTCCACTGTGAATCAGACTGCCAATGTTGTTCGTGAGTCGGTGTATTACAATGACATCAGAAAAGCAGTAGATAGTTCGGACAGCGGTAGTTTTAAGATGTTGTTGTCGATGTTAACGAAAGACGCAACTGAGTTTGACCAGTTTAATCAGGTTTCTACACGTACAACGCTTACGGATAAAAATGTTCAACAAATTTTTTCTACTCCGAGTGCACCGCTTTATGGACAAACAGACCGACAACGTTCTACACACCAGAATGAATTAATATCCAATGGCCATTTTCAAGATGTCCGTCTAGAAAATACACTTAGGCCTGAAGCTCTATCTTATAAAAGCCAATTGCTAGAACAAAGTCTTATAGACAGCTTGGATTACAACGTAAAACAACGAACGGTCAATCCCGCAATTATAGGAAGTCAGGAACATTCAAATTCATCTCATGAACCAAAAGCTACTAATCATTCGAAAATAGTGAATATTCATAGTATTGAACGTCCTAACTCAATGGATATCGATAGTTGGTTCAATACGTTAACTGCATCAAGAAGTTTAGACTTAGTTGGGTAGAACTGGTTATAATCAAGCTAATTAAGTTTAGATTGTTGAGTATTACAGCCGCTATGATCCGTAGAATTCCCGCTCAAAAAACGTTAGACCCAGTTGTTGCTGACTTCTGTTCGTTATTATCAGAACGAAGCTCATCATATTGTGGTGACATTGAGACAAGTTACGGCTCTCGATTATCCCAGTCTACGGATAACAGTATTTACCAAGCCATTCCTCAAGCAATCTTATTCCCTAAAACTAAAGCTGATGTTTTAGCAATAATGTCGGCAGCAAACAAAAACGAATACAAGCACTTAAAGTTCACACCAAAGGGCGGTGGTACGGGCACTAATGGACAGTCACTAACTAATTACATAGTTGTAGATATGTCTCGTCATATGCGAGAGATAATCGAAATAAACGTTGAAGAAAAATGGGTCCGTGTACAGTCAGGTGTTATCAAGGATCAATTAAATGACTTTTTGAAGCCCTATGGTTTCTTTTTTGCACCAGACTTATCTACTTCAAACAGAGCTACCATAGGCGGTATGATAAATACTGACGCATCTGGTCAAGGTTCACTCGTTTATGGCAAAACTAGTGATCATGTTATAGAGCTAGATGCTGTCACTGTTTCAGGGCACAACCTTTCTACCAAAAAAATGTTAACGTCTGAAGCATTGAAGATTGCGAACAGCGATGATCAAAATGCAAAAATTTACCGCCAAGTTTACGAAACATGTTTTTCACAACGAAATAAAATCCTTGAAACGTTTCCAAGATTAAATCGCTTTTTGACCGGCTATGATTTAGAGCATGTTTTTAACGACGATTTAACTGAGTTTGACTTAGGAAGGGTATTAGCTGGTTCTGAAGGTACATTGGCGTTTATAACAGAAGCAAAGTTAAATATAACGCCTATCGCAAAATTCAAAACCATGATTAATATCACCTACGATAGTTTTGATTCGGCTTTACGTAACTCTCCTTTTTTAGTCGACGCAAAAGCAACATCAGTTGAGACCATTGACAGCACAGTTCTGAACCTAGCGAAACAAGATGTGGTTTGGGCGGACGTAGCAGATTTGATTATAGAAAAGCCTGGTAGTGTTGTTGATGGCTTAAATATTGTTGAGTTTAATGACGAAGATGATCAGAACCAAACGGCGAAGGTTTCAAGCCTGTGTAACCGATTAGACGATTTGATTGCCAAGCAGCAATCCGGTGTTCTCACTTACAGCGTGACAAATGACCGTGCAGACATGGGCCGAGTTTATGCCATGCGTAAAAAATCAGTGGGCTTACTAGGTAACGTTCAGGGAGATAAAAAGCCGATCGCTTTTGCTGAGGATACAGCAGTCCCACCAGAGAATTTAGCAGATTTTATCTCGGAATTTAGGGCTGTACTGGATAAACATAATTTAAAGTATGGCATGTTTGGCCATGTAGACGCGGGGGTGCTTCATGTGAGGCCTGCGCTTAACATGATGGACCCAGAGCAAGAGAAAGTCTTACGTAGTATATCTGATGAAGTCGTAGCACTTACGGCTAAATATAATGGTCTAATGTGGGGCGAGCATGGAAAAGGTTACCGTAGTGAATATGGCCCAGAATTTTTTGGTGCTGAATTATTTAATGAACTGAGAAAAATAAAAACTGCATTCGATTCTAAAAATAGACTAAACCCAGGTAAAATTTGTACGCCGTTAGATTCAAACGAAAAACTAGTAAGCGTAGATAGCGTTAAACGTGGGAAGTTTGATAGCGAAATACCTATTGAGATTAGACAAGAATTCCCTCAAACAATAAATTGTAATGGTAATGGCTTATGCTTTAATTACGATGAATCTAGTGTGATGTGTCCCTCTTATAAAGCAACACGCGATAGACGTTTTTCTCCAAAAGGACGTGCAACGTTAATGCGAGAATGGCTTCGCCTTCAAGGTGAAAACATGTCTCCATCAAATATGATGCTTGCTAAAACAACACTGATAAACTTATTGTGGCTACCATATAAGGTCGTTTTTTCTATTGGTAAAAAGCTAGGCATGTATGACTTTAGTCATGAAGTAAAAGACAGTATGGATGCCTGTTTAGCTTGTAAAGCATGCACATCTGCTTGTCCGGTAAAAGTTGACGTACCAACCTTTAGAAGTAAATTTTTAGAGGCATATTACTTAAGATACTTGAGACCTATTAGCGACCATTTAGTATCGAATGTCGAATTAATGATGCCGTTGTTATCTAAGCAATCAAGGTTGTTCAATGCGTTAACGCATAATCCATTTAGCCAGTTTTTAATAAACAAAGTAATCGGTTATGTGGATGCTCCTAAGCTATCACCTCATCCTACTCAACGCATTGATAAGTCTTTCTTTTACAGTGAAACGCGTTACCAAAAACTATCTAGTGAAGAGACTAAAAATGTTGTTTTTCTAGTACAAGACGCATTTACCTCAAGCTATGAATCGCAACTGTTAGCGGATACCGTTATTGCGTTAAATGGCTTAGGTTTTTATCCACTGATATTACCTTTTCAAGTGAATGGCAAAGCCCAACATATTAAAGGTTTTTTAAATAGATTCGAAAAGTCAGCTAGAAAGGCCACCACGTACTACAACAAAATAGCTAAGTTTGGTCGACCTATGATTGGCTTAGATGCATCGATGGCACTCGTATATCGTGACGAATATACAAACCTTCTTGGTTCAAATAAAGTTAACTTTAAGGTAGAGCTCCTTGGTGAATGGCTGATGAGTCAAATATCTAATATTGATTTACCAATGAAGGAGGCGAAGGCAAACTCAATTTACTCAGTACTTAATCACTGTACGGAAAAATCATTAATAAACGACAGTACTTCACATTGGCCAACAATATTTTCTCAGCTAGGTTTAGAGGCAGAGTCTGTTAACACCGGTTGTTGTGGTATGGCCGGAACGTTCGGGCATGAGAAAGGCAATCAAACCGTTTCGAAAAGCCTTTTTGACGCTAGCTGGAAGCCCGTTTTAGACTCAAGACCAAAAGAACAAATATTGGCAACGGGTTTCTCTTGTCGTTGTCAGTCTAAACGATTTGCGGAAGCCAGTCTTAAGCATCCAATACAGATTATTGCTGATTTACTTAAATAGAATTACTAGGAATAGGTATAGATGGACCTTACAAAATATGCACTAGAGTTTGTTACGATTGCAATAGCACACATTTTTGCTGTAGCGAGTCCAGGACCTGACTTTGCAATTGTCATGAAACATTCTATTCAATACGGTAAACGAGCCGCATTAATAACGTCAGTAGGTGTTGGGACGGCGATATTCATTCATGTTGCTTATGCATTGGCTGGTATTGGCTTGATAATCAATGCAACGCCTTGGTTATATGATGTGTTGATCGTTATTGCTTCGTTGTTTCTCATTAATATAGGTTTAGGCGCGATACGTTCTAAAGCACATCTTCAAACAAACAACGAAAGTCAGCTAAAGGCAACTAGTATTTCTGATAAAAAGGCCTTTGCTTTGGGATTTATGACTAACGGACTTAACCCAAAAGCGACACTGTTCTTTCTATCATTGTTTACTGTTGTGGTTTCGTTAGAAACGCCATTAATTATCAAAGGGGCGTACGGTGTTTATTTAGCTATTGCGACTACCGCCTGGTTCTGCTGTTTGTCTTTGGTGCTTTCTAAAGAGTCTGTAAGGAAGTTGTTTAGCAAGAATGCCTACTTATTTGATCGAGTAATGGGGTGGGTATTGATATTGTTAGCGATAAACATACTAATAAGTGAGTTTGGTTCGCGAATTATAGGCTTGTTCTAAACGTTGGTTGTAGAACGTTTTAAATGAGCCCAAGCACTGTTTCTAACACTTGGACTCTTTAGAGGCTATATATCTAGGTTTCTTAAGCGTCTAATTTTTATGCTTAACATCGATTAAATCAAAGGCAGCTAAGTCTGGATGTGCAGCTTGTATTTGTTTCTCTAGGAAAACTAACTCTTCAACTTTATCGCAAACTATATCCGCTTTCTCTTCTAACAGTTCCGCTCTGGCCTCAATTTCCTGCTCAATGTTTGCTTCTAAATTTTCTAGTTCAGTAAAATCAGTATCGCCATTTGCTATAGCTTCGCCTAGCATTTTAAACACGCCGCCAATTACTGAAGGTAGAGCTTGCTCAACTACTTCGCCAATTGCTTTGTCCAACTCTTCATCTGCAAAGTCCATATTAAATGAACCTTCTTCAAAAGTGTAATGTCCGTCTTGGTTGGCAAATTTCTCCTCTAGACGTTCTTTTACATTGGCTAATTTTGAATCTAGCTTTGTTGAATCTCCAAACTGGCCTAAACCTGCATTAATTCCGTCAAATGCAATACCGACTGCTTCTAAAGCAATTTCCGTAATGGTAGGTATTAGCGAACGGGTTTCGTTTGAAAAGCGACTAACAAGCTCATTATCAGATGCGTTTAATTTAATTTGTTCGCCTTTATAAAAAATAGTGTCATTGTTATAAATATCATAAATAGTTTGGTTACCTTTGATCACTAAAATGTGTTCAGGCGTGATAGACACTTTGTTCTTAAAGGTAACATCACATTGTTCGGTAACAATGCCGTCGTTATTAGCAAAAGTAGCACTCGAAACTAACAATGCTGGCGCGGCAATTAAGCCAAAAACTAAAGATGATTTTTTCATTTTATTTCCAATTTAAATTTTAATTATTCTAAATACTGGGTTTAGTGTATCAAGCATTGTGCCATTTCCTTATACCTAGGCTGATTAGGGGATTCAAGCGTTTTGAGTATGTTTGTAAGTTTTGTTAATTGTAATTTGTTGGTGAAAAGGACTAGTTATTAGTAATTTTGCCCATATCTAAAGTATCTGATTTTATTTGTTTTAAAAGTGTTCAAACAACAGTTTATGCTTGGCGTAACCAATGAGCATAGTGGTATACTCAAACTAATTCATAGAATAATAAGGGTTTAAAAATGGCGGATACTGAGAATCGCCCATCGAATTTCATTCGCAACATTATAGATGCGGATTTGGCGGCTGGTAAGCATAAAACGACACATACTCGGTTTCCACCTGAGCCGAACGGTTTTCTTCATATAGGTCATGCTAAATCTATCGTATTAAACTTTGGTATTGCCCAGGACTATAATGGTCTTTGTAACTTACGATTTGATGATACGAACCCAGAAAAAGAAGACATTGATTACGTTAATGCCATCAAAGAAGACGTAAATTGGTTAGGCTTTAAGTGGGACGGTGACATTTGTTATTCGTCAAACTACTTTGATCAATTATTTGGATATGCAGAAGAGCTTATTAATAAAGGGCTTGCTTACGTAGAGTTTTCTAGTCAAGAAAAAATACGTGAAATGCGCGGTTCTTTAAAGTCGCCTGGCCAAAATAGTCCTTATAGAGAAACATCACCAGAAGAAAACTTAAAACTATTTCACGAAATGAGAGATGGTAAGTTTAAAGAAGGCGAATGTTGTTTACGTGCCAAAATTGATATGGCCTCTAGCTTCATCTGTATGCGCGATCCAGTTATTTATAGAATTCGATTTGTAAATCATCATCAAACCGGTGACAAGTGGTGCATTTACCCAATGTATGACTTCACGCACTGTATTTCCGATGCATTAGAAAACATTACGCATTCTCTTTGTACACTAGAATTCCAAGATAACAGGCGTTTATATGACTGGGTATTGGACAATATTTCAATAGAATCACGCCCTCATCAGTATGAGTTTTCAAGGCTAAACCTTGAGTATACTCTTATGAGTAAACGTAAATTAAATACGTTAGTGACAGATGGCCATGTAGAAGGTTGGAATGACCCTCGTATGCCTACAATAGCTGGCCTAAAGCGCAGAGGTTATACACCTGGTTCAGTAACGGAATTCTGTAAGCGAATTGGTGTTACAAAAGTAGATAATATGGTTGAAATGGGCATGTTAGAAGCTTGTATCAGAGAAGATTTAAACGAAGCTGCGCCAAGAGCGTTGGCAGTAGTTGATCCTATCAAGCTTGTGATTGAAAACTTGCCTGATGGACATGTAGAGTGGATTGATGCGCCAAATCACCCAAATAAAGAAGAAATGGGTACACGCAAGGTTCCATTCAGTAAAGAGATTTACATCGAACGTGAAGACTTCCGTGAAAGTGCCAATAAAAAGTATAAGCGCTTAGTAATAGATAAAGAAGTTAGATTACGCAATGCCTACTTTGTAAAGGCCGTTCGCTTTGATCAAGACGAAGAGGGTAACGTAACAACAGTTTACTGTGAATATGACCCTACAACTCTAGGTAAATTACCTGCGGATGGTCGTAAAGCTAAAGGTGTTATCCATTGGGTTTCAGCGTCAGAAGGCGTAGAAGCAGAAATTAGAGATTACGATCGTTTATTTACGGTACCCAATCCAGCTGCAGAAGAAGATTTTACAACGGTTCTAAACCCAGAGTCTTTAGTCATTAGAAAAGGTTATATAGAGCCTAGTCTATTGAATGCAGAAGCACAGCAAGGTTATCAGTTTGAGCGTCTGGGTTATTACTGTTTTGACGGAAAAACTAACGACGAAGGAAAGATGATATTCAATAAAACGGTTGGTTTAAGAGACTCTTGGGGCAACGGTGACAAATAGATTCACAAGTAATTCTATTTGATGAAAACAAAAAAGGAGGCTCTAGCCTCCTTTTTTAATGAGCGAAACTATTGACGCTTTAAACGTGGGTCACATCGATAATTAGAGACTCATCTATATTTGAAGAAGACACAGTGGCTTCACTAAACTCATATTCTTTGCGTTCTTCGCTACGATCAATAGGAAGGTTTTTAAAATCAAAAAGCTCACCATCGGCTAATTGACTTAAGCTCACGCTTTTCATTGAGTTAAAGATATTTTCTATTCTACCTGGCGTTTGGTTATCCCACTCTGTCAACATCGCTTTGATAGACTGACGTTGCAGGTTCTCCTGAGAGCCACAAAGGTTACAAGGAATGATAGGGTAAGCTTTATGCTCAGCGTATTTTATTAGGTCTTTTTCACGACAAAATGCTAATGGGCGAATAACGACATTTCTTTTATCATCAGACCTTAACTTTGGTGGCATAGATTTTAACTTTGCCCCGTGAAACATGTTTAAGAACATTGTTTCTACCATGTCATCCATATGATGGCCGAGAGCAATTTTAGTCGCTCCAATAGACTCTGCAAAAGAATATAAAGTTCCTCTTCTTAGTCTTGAACATAATCCGCAGGTTGTTTTACCTTCAGGTACTTTTTCTTTTACAATTGAGTAGGTATCTTTATCTACAATATAGTAAGGGATATCTAAAGACTCAAAATAGGCAGGCAATATATGCTCAGGAAACCCTGGCTGCTTCTGGTCTAAGTTTACTGCAATTATTTTAAAGTCGATAGGCGCAGACTTTTGCAGTGCAATCAGAATGTCCAACATAGCGAAGGAGTCTTTTCCGCCGCTAATGGCCGCCATCACAACATCAGACTCTTCAATCATATTGTATTCAGCTATTGCTTTACCCACACGATTACGTAATCTTTTCTCAAGTTTATTTTGCTCGTGGATAGCTTTTCTAGGGTCTGTATTGTTCATGTTAAACTGCGTCTAATATAAAAGGGCGCCTATTTTACCTATGCCTGCCGATTTAACAACTATTTGATCGGACAATCAAAGTCCGATGGCTTAATGGCTAAAAGGTCACAGTTAATGTTATCCATCACATGTTCTGCGGTATTTCCAATAAGCGCAGCGGTGATACCTTGACGGCCAACAGTTCCCATAACCACTAACTCAGCGTCTAAATCTTTTGCTACTCTAGGTATAACATCTTCCGGCATACCTTCTATCACATGGCATCGAGTGCTAGGTACCTGATGTTTGTTCGCTAAGCTCTCCATGGACTTCACATGGAAGCTTTTCATAGTTGAGTTATATTCATTAGGATCAAACTCAGGAATTTCCACTGCTATGTTAACAGGCGTTGGAGGGTAGGCATTCATAAGGTGTGTATCAGATTCTAATAAGTCAGCCATGCTGATTGCATTGCTAATAATTAAATTATTTAAGTCTTGATGTTGTTCGTCTTCCACTCCAGCACTAACGGCTGCTAATACTTTGCCATGCGCTGGCCATGCGTGTTCTTTAACCAGTAACACTGAAACAGGGCACTTTCTAAGTAGGTGCCAATCGGTAGGAGTAAACAGTACGGACTTTAACGTGTCGTGGCTATGCGTTCCTTTGATAACTAAGTCATAGTTACCGTCAATGACTTCTTTGATTATGCTTTCGTAGGGGCGATTGTGCCAAACAACTTTACTTAATACTTTGATATCAGTGTCGTTCTCTTTTACTAAACCTTCTAACCACGCAGTTCTATCTGCAATTACAGCGTCTCGCATGTTATGACGTTCATCTGAAGACAACATTGTCGTCATTTCGTAAGAAAAATCATAAATGGAAAGAAATAGAGTGATGCTAATCGGTTGCTTTTCGGCAAGTTCTAAGGCTCTTGAAAACGCCTTTTGGTCATCTTCTGTGGGGTCTATTACAACTAAAACATTTTTAAAATTATTCATAATCTATCCTTAATTTTCCCTAACAGTTTAAGTTTAGTAAAAATAATAGAATTTGGTTATGAAAACATTGAAGTAAATCAATAAATGAACGTTCTTTTAATTAACTAAGTTCTCAACTTTAGGGAGATCTAACACGCTAATAAACTTACCATCAATAGCAATAATGCCGAGCTTTTGTAATTTACTAAATATTCGACTCACCGTCTCAACCGTTAGTCCTAAGTAATTGCCTATTTCAGCACGTGTCATTGGCAACCTGAATGTAGTTGACGACAAATTACGTTCGCTAAATCGATTTGATAAGGTGGAAATAAAACTGCATATACGTTGCTCGGCGGTTTTTTTATTGAGTAACATAAACATGGATTGGTCGCTTTTTATTTCGTTACTCATTAAACGTGTTATTTGCTGCCTAAGGTTGGGCATATGCCCTGAAAGATCTTCAATAGTTGTATAAGGTATTTCACAGACCATTGAGGTTTCCATCGCTTGTGAATAGGTAATATGGCTATTTGTGGAAAGGGCATCAAAGCCAATAATATCTCCAGGCAGGTGGAAGGCTGTGATTTGTTCAGTACCATCATCGTCCACTAAATAGGATTTAAAGCTACCAGAACGAACAGCGAATAAGGTTTTTAGTGGTTGACCCGCATCAAACAGAGTTTGATTTTTTTGATATGGCTTTTTTCGTTCAATTAAATCATCAAGCTTTTCCAGCTCACTGTCTTCGAGTGTAAAAGGAATGCACAGCTGGCTTAAATTACAGTTGGTACAGCTAATTGAAAAAGAGCCACAATTATGTTTTTGCTTAGTACCTGTCATTGCTGTAATCCTGTAAACTTTTGGTATGTGAGGTATAACTGATATAACGCCATTATAACGATCACAGCGCCAAAAAATAGCCGATTTTTTTTGTTTTTCATTTGTTGGTTTAATTGGCTATTAAAGACAGTCATTCCGACTACAGCTGGTAAAGTGCCCAAGCCAAAACAAAACATTACAAGGCCGCCGTGAACAGGGCTTTCTGCAACTAACGCCAAAGTTAATGCGGTATAGATTAAACCACAAGGCAAAAAGCCCCATAACAAACCATAGCCAACACACTTTGCTAAGCTATCGATTGGAAGAATTTTTTTCTTTAAAGGTTCTAGGTATTTGTTCAGTCGTTTACCAATAACTTCAACATAAAGAACAAAATTTGAGATCTTAGCGATGTGAAGACCTATACCAATCATAAATATACTTGAAACAACCGATAGCAATAGAACGCTGCCATTAGTAATTGAGAGGAAAGATTGAGTAAATAGGTTTGCGATAAAACCAATAAAGCCGTATCCCAAAATTCTAGAGACACTAATGACACTGGCATAGGTAATAAAACTTTTGTTATGAGGAACAGAAAAACCAAGCGCCATAGAAAGAGAGCCACACATCGCAACACAATGTGCAACGCCCATTAGCCCCATGATGAATGCCGTTATTAATAAGGTCACTGAGTTATTTGGCCAGGGGTATGTTTACGGCTAAACATTTAAAGTTCATTTTTTGAACTTGACGCAGACTCTAACGGCGCAGTTTTTGTAGCTGCTGTTGTTTCGTCACCTGAATCAGTTTTAGCTGGCTTTACGTCATCCATTAAAATTGATAAACCCTGCTTCTCTAGGTCTTCAAATTGCTCTGACTTTGTTGCCCAAAAAAAAGCGATAACGCCAATGACCATAAACAAAATAGCGACTGGGATTAGATAGTAGATGATATTCATTTTAATAACCTCAACGAGTTGCTCACGACAATAATGGAACTAGCGGACATGCCTATTACTGCGATATAGGGAGGAACGAAACCCATCATAGCAATGGGTAATATACTCAAATTATAAACTAACGCCCAATATAAATTCTGTTTAATGATACGACGGGTTTTAGCAGCGTTTTCAAGTAGAGTAGCAACAGCGTTTAAGGAGTTGTTCGCCACAATCACATCGGCTACTTGTTTTGTAATATCAGCACCATCACCCATTGCTAAACTTACATCGGAACTTGCAAGTACAGGGGCGTCATTAATCCCATCTCCAACCATAAGAGTAGATTGGCCTTGCTTTTGTAGTTCTTGTATATAGTTTGCTTTAAACTTTGGTGAACAACCAGTTCTCACTTCTTTTAGAGGTAAACGGTGTACCAATTTAGCGGCATGAATACTTGAGTCACCCGTTAGCATGATTAAGTTTTTACCTAATTCGTTTAGGGCGTTTAAGGTTTTTTGAGCGTCCTCACGCAATTTATCTTCCGCTAAAAAGCGCACAACAAGCTTATCGTTGATCACAACATAAACGTTAACATCACTTGCTTCTACGCCGCAAAACTCAGCACTGCCTATTTTAATATTTAAGCTGTTAATTTTCCCAGAAATGCCTTTACCCATAACGACATCGACATTAAATACTTTATCGTTGCTGGTATCTATCATATCTATCTTTAGTGCTTCTTTTGAGAATGCTTTCGAAATTGGGTGTTCCGAATATTTTTCAAGCAAGTGTATGTAACTTAGTATTTTTGTTTCAGTGAAACCATTTGGGATATTCTCGTTTTCCCAAATTACTTTAGTTATAGAAAATTTACCTTCCGATAGTGTGCCGGTTTTATCAAAGATAACCGTGTCGATATGATTAAGTCGGTCAAATGCAATTGCATCTTTTATTAGAATGCCGCTTTTTGATAACGTTGATAACACACAAGTATAAGCCGTTGGGGTAGCAAGGCTTAGTGCACAAGGGCAGGTGGCCACTAATACTGATAGCGATATCCATAAAGCATCAGCAGGACTCGTTTGACTCCAGAAAACATAAGTAATTACAGAAATAACAAGCTGTGCCAGCACAAACCAATGGGCAACTCGGTCAGCCACTTGACTATATTTCGGTTTGAAGTCTGCAAAAGACTCTTGCATAGAGTTAATTTCTGATAACGCAGTATCTTGGCCAACAGCGGTTACTTTAACGGTTACAAAGCCATCGGAGTTTACGCTTCCTGCTAACACGGTATCGTGTTTCATTTTTCGTATTGGTGCAAATTCGCCTGTTAACACTGATTCGTTAACTTGTGTTTGACCATCAACAATTACACCATCGATAGCTATTTTTTCACCGGCCTTAATGTTTACTAAATCGCCAATAACGATATCTTTAACTAATACAGTTGTTTCTGTGTCGTCTGTTACTTTATTTACTGTAGAGGGTAAAGACGCCGAGAGGTTAGAGTTTGATAAAATAGCCTTGCTCTTTGCTCTGAACTCAAGATATTTCCCTATCAACAGAAGGAATGTAAACATAGAGATGCTTTCAAAAAACACCTCGCCTTTAGAGCCATCCATGCCGTTTGCAATTAGCTGATACAAGCTTGCGATAAATGCACCGTAAATAGCAACAGATACAGGCACGTCCATATTTAATGTCTTAGCTTTTATTGCACTTATCGCGCCGGTAAGAAAAGGGACGGCTGAATATAAAATTACTGGCATAGATAGCAGAAAGCTAATCCACTTAAAGTAACCGACTTGATGACTTTCCATACTTTCAAAAGCGCCAAAATACATGGCAACCGCTAACATCATCACTTGCATAGTGAATAACCCAGCCACACCGAGTCGTTTGATGTATTGTTTTTCTTTGTTTTTTAACGTGACTTCTATGTCTGAAACTTTAAATGGGGTCGCAGGGTAACCGATGCTGTCAAAGCGCTTTAAGATAACGTCGAGTGATACTAAACTGTTGTCCCACTGTAAAGTAGCCCGCTGGCTGATAGTATTAACGGTGATTTTTACAATGCCTGGAACGCTTGTTAAAGACTGTTCGATTAACCAAGCACAAGCAGCACAGTGAATATGCTCAATCGACAAGGTGATATGATGGATACCATTTTTTTCCGATGCAATAAGCCCTAAATATGACTTATCTGCGTAAATATCGTAGGAAGTATTATCGTATTCATCCGTTGGTTTAGAAGCAAGTTCTGAGCGGTACTCATAATAGCTAGACAAACCATTACCCAAAATATGTTCAGTAATAGCTTTGCATCCACGGCAACAAACCGGGTGCTGTTGTTCATCTTTTTTTATGTACAGTGGCTCTCCGCTTTCTAAAACTTCTGAGCCACAGTGAAAACAAGGTTCCAATACAGTTATTCCGCTACTAATTTAGTCCAAGACGCATTTGGGAAAGCAAGCTTTTGTTGAACTTTCCAAGAGCCATCCATAGGCTCTACAAAAACGGTCCATTTGCCCGTTAATGCTGTTTCCAGTGACTTAGTATACGTGCCAACGCCGTTTGGGGTCATAACGAAGTTAAGATCTCTTTTCCCTTGAGTTGAATGTACAAGGTTTACTTTTATACCCGAAAGTTTCTCTGAAGACTTCAACTCAAAGCGTTGTTCTTCTAAACGCACTTCAAGCTCTATTCCAGAATCAGTATATGCTTGATATAAGGTTAACTCTTGGTTAATCGCTTTTCCCTTTTTATAGTAGTCATCTACAACCATTTCAGGTTGATTTAAGCTAGTTATAACGACGGTTGCGATACCGGCGACTACTGTAAGAGCTGGAAGGGCGATGATCAACCAAACCCATCCATTTTTGTACCAAGCTGTGCTATTCGATTTCATTAAACTACTCATTATTTTTTAGACATAAAAAAAGCCTCCGAAGAGGCCTTTTATTTTACCCTAATTTATTTGTCAGGGTGTGAAATATTGTAAATATATGCAGAAATAACATGTACTTTATCTTCGCCAAGTACATCTTTCCATGCTGGCATTACGCCGTTGCGGCCATATCGAAGAGTATCTTCAACCGCTTTTTTAGAACCACCATATAACCAGATGTTATCTGTTAAGTTTGGTGCACCAAATGGAAGGTTATGAGCTAATGAGCCTTTACCGTCTGCACCGTGACACGCCGCACACATACCAAACTTAGCTTCGCCTGCATCAGCTAATTTATCATTAACTTTACGGCCAGCTAGCTTAAGTACATAAGCTGTCATCTCTTCAATGCCTTGATCTCCAAGCGCCGCTTGCCATGCTGGCATTGCTGCTTTGCGACCATACAACAGAGTCTCTTTAATAGTTTCAGGTGAATCACCGTATAACCAATCGTTATCACGAAGGTTAGGGAAGCCTTCTGAACCACGTGCATCTGAACCATGACATAATGCACAGTTTTGTAGATACAAACGTTGACCTACTTTAAAACCTTCTTCGTCATAAGCTAAGTCAAGAATAGGTTGGTCAGCTAACTTTTTGAAAACAGGACCATAAACTTCATCAGCAGTTTTCATTTCTTGGTCTAATTCAACCAACAAACCTTCAGCTTTTGCTTTTTCAGAAAGTGCTTTAGATTCTGCTAAAGTTGTTATGCCTTGGTTTGAGCTTTTCCAGCCTAGAAGGCCTTCATAGTTTCCTAAACCAGGGAATAACGCTAAATAACCTACTGACCAAACCAAGATGAAATAGAACAAATATGTCCACCATTTAGGTAGTGGATTATTAAGCTCTTCAATGCCGTCAAATTCATGACCCATTGATTCACCTTCTTCAACGTGAGTATAGTTCTTAAGGTTAGCGGTAATGATTACAAAACACGCCACAATGGAGAACACAGTAAGGATAATTATCCACCAGCTCCAAAAATCAGTCATTATCATTTGATGATTCCTTTTTACGCGGATTATCATTTACGTCATCTTCTAAGATGGACTGGGCGATATCATCAAAATCGCTTTTACGATTTTTACTATATGCCCAATAAACGATAATCAAAAATAAAACTAATAAAATTAAAGTATAAACGCCTCTATATGTACCGTAATCCATAACGTCTACTTAAGGTGAGTACCTAGTTGTTGCAAATACGCGATAAGAGCCTGCATTTCAGTTTTACCTTCAACAGCAGCTTGCGCACCAGCAATGTCTTCAGCTGAATAAAGAGGAATGTAGTTACCATTCTTATCTTTATGTGTTTTACCAGCTGTTAGACGGTTAAATACTTCGAATTTCTTCGCTGTATACTCGCCCGTAAGAACGTTCTCATCAAGCCAAGGGAATGATGGCATGTTTGATTGAGGTACAACGTCTCTTGGATTCATTAAATGAGCGTAATGCCAGTCGTCACTATAGCGCTGACCTACACGTGCCAAGTCTGGACCAGTACGTTTAGAACCCCATAAGAATGGGTGATCCCAAACTGACTCGCCCGCTACAGAATAGTGTCCGTAGCGTTCTACTTCAGCACGGAAAGGACGGATCATTTGACTGTGACAGTTGTTACAACCTTCACGAATATAAATGTCACGACCTTCCATCTCTAGAGCAGTCAATGCTCTAAGGTTTTTAATAGGCTGCGTTGTATCTTTTTGGAACATTAATGGAGTAATTTCCACTAATGCACCAAAACTGATAGCGATGATAGTAAAGATAACGAGAAGCGGTACGCTTTTCTCTATTTTCTCATGATGGTTAGTTGCCATTATATAACTTCTCCTTACGCCGCTTCTGGGTATTCTTCTTGTTGTGGTTTAGCACCACGAACAGTTTTATAAACGTTGTAGGCCATAACAAGCATACCAGCAACAATAAACACACCACCTACAAATCGTACAAAGTAGAACGGTTTTGAAGCTTCTAAGCTTTGAACAAAGCTATAAGTTAATGTACCGTCAGCGTTAACTGCACGCCACATTAGACCCTGCATAACACCTGAAATCCACATTGCAACTATGTATAAAACTACACCAATAGTGTGTAACCAGAAGTGATGGTTAACAAGCTTAAGGTCAAACATTTGAGTTTTACCGTAAAGACGAGGAATAAGGTGGTATAAAGCACCAATTGAAATCATTGCAACCCAGCCTAAAGCACCTGAGTGAACGTGACCGATTGTCCAGTCTGTATAATGTGATAAAGCATTTACAGATTTAATCGCCATCATAGGGCCTTCAAACGTAGACATACCGTAGAAAGACAAAGAAACAATTAAGAAACGAAGTACTGGGTCAGTCTTAAGTTTATGCCATGCGCCAGAAAGCGTCATGATACCGTTAATCATACCACCCCAAGAAGGAATGAATAGGATAACCGACATAACCATACCTACTGACTGCGTCCAATCTGGAAGAGCAGTGTAGTGCAAGTGGTGTGGGCCAGCCCAAATGTATAACGAAACTAGTGCCCAGAAGTGAACAACTGATAAACGGTAAGAATAAACCGGACGCTCTGCTTGCTTAGGAACGAAGTAATACATCATACCTAAGAAACCAGCGGTTAATAAGAAACCAACTGCGTTGTGACCGTACCACCACTGAATCATGGCATCAACGGCACCTGAGTAAATGGAGTATGACTTCATTTCATTAACAGCAATAGATTGACTGTTAACAATGTGAAGCACAGCAACGGTTACGATGAAACCAGCGTAGAACCAGTTAGCTACATATATGTGGCTAGTTTTCCTGATGGCTAGAGTTCCTAAAAACACGTAAGCATACGCAATCCAAACAACGGCAATAGCAATGTCGATTGGCCACTCTAATTCTGCATACTCTTTAGAGGTTGTATAACCTAAAGGTAAAGAGATGACAGCAGAAAGTATAATTGCTTGCCAACCCCAGAACGTGAATGCCGCTATTTTGTCGCTAATAAGCCTTACTTTACAAGTACGTTGAACAACATAGTAAGATGTTGCGAATAGGGCACTTGTACCAAATGCGAATATAACAGCATTGGTATGTAAAGGACGTAATCTTGAGAATGTTAACCAAGGTGTATCAAAGTTTAGTGCAGGCCATATTAATTGCGCAGCAATCAATACACCTACGCTCATACCAATGATACCCCACAATACAGTTGTTAAAGCAAATTGCCTAACGACCTTGTAGTTGTACTCTGGGTGAGCAATATTTGTTGTTGTCATAGTATGGTTCCACTTACCCGTGAAAAGTATTATTAAAGTTATAAATATTAGACTCTTTTTCAAATTTTTGGCGGTAATTTATCCACAAATTTAAATTAGAGGCTTTTACGCACGTGCATGATAAAGACTTTGAGCGTAAAATCATAGCGACCAAAGGCAATATATTGTCCCAGATCAACAATTAGAGAATTCAAGTGGTTAAAAAAACAACATTGATACAAATATTGTTACTGAGCAGTAGTTTAGTTTTTATACTTTGCGGTTGTTCGCCTCAAAACACAGCTCAAAAATCCTCAGACTGTAATAAAAAACAAGCGTCATGCCTCACGTTAAGCTTTACGGAAAGCGAAGCGTATTTCGATCATAATTTAATACTTTCTGAGCAAGTTTATAATGTAACGTTTTCAAGTCGTAAGCCTATTAAAGAGGTATGGCTCGAAGCTCAGAATATGCAGATGGGCAATATTGTTTTGTTTTTGAAAGAAGTTCAGCAGTACCAATATTCAACTAAATTGATTATTGGTTTGTGCGCTAAGCCGGTTATGGAATGGGTAATGTACATAAGATTTGAAGATGGGACAGTAGACCAACAATCTTTTACAAGTTATTGGTCCGCTGACTATCAACAAAGTAATTAAACAGGCTCGTGGTGAGCACCGCGAATTGGGTAATCATTGTCTGGGTTACGAACCCACTTTAACCCATTCAGTAGATTAAGAACGTCGGGTCTAGAAAAAGGATTGTTACTTAAATCAACAGCGATAATTGTTTTTTCGCGGTTTATCACGAACATCGCAGGCTCTGAGAAAACATGATCAGTTTCATGATCGTTTCTTGGTGTAGATTGGTAAACGCCTAACTGGTCCATATCCGCGAGTGATAACCCATACCCTAGAGTAAAGTTAACTTTTAAGTCCTTTTTATGCTGGTCTAATTGTTCTAATCTATCTGCTGAAATAGCCACAATTTCGATGCCTATATCTAAAAATAGATATTTAACTTCTTCCAATTCATTTAAAAATTTGGTGCAAAGGGGACAGTGAGCGCCTCGATAAACAATAATTAGTTGCCAATCGGCATCATTGTTAATGTTAGAGCCAAGCGTAAATGTTTCGGTTTTTGAGAGGTTAACTTCAACATGTGGGAAAGAGGTGCCTGGATGTAGTTTGTTAGTAAACATAATGCTCCAAATAGGTTTATTACTTGTAAGTACGACAAATTACGTACTTACAAGTATAGACGATCAAGAGTGCCTGTTAATCAATTAACTTTGAACGTTCCTACTAGTCGGTCTAGTTGCGCCGCTAATGCGTTAAGCTCATCGCTAGAATGTGACATTTCAGTTGCATTGTTTGCAGATTTTTCGCTGTTTTTACTTACATTTTGAACATGTTCATTTATTTCATTAACAACGGTTAATTGCTCTTCAGTTGCAGTGGCAACTTGAAGGTTTAAACCTGCCAACATGTCTATTTGTTTTGCTATTTCTTGTAAGGCTTCGTTTGCTTCATGAGAAGATTCTGCACCTTGAGAAGCAAGCTGTCTATTTTCTCTGACGCCTTGGACCGCAATTTCCGATTCGTTTTGAAGCTGTGAGATCATCGCAGCAATTTCATCTGTCGATTCACTTGTACGTTTAGCTAAGTTTCTAACTTCGTCTGCTACGACTGCAAAACCTCTACCTTGCTCCCCAGCTCTAGCAGCTTCTATTGCAGCATTCAGCGCAAGTAAATTTGTTTGCTCCGAAACACCTCTGATTACGTCCAACACACTACTGATATTGCCGCTTTTCTCTGCAAGGGACTCTATAGTTTGAGAAACACTTTGCATTCCATTAGCCATAACATTAATGAATTGGGCAGATTCACCAACTACGGTTTGGGCTATCTGTGCTTTTTCCATTGCTACCTGTGTTGCATCAGAAGCTACATTTGCACTTTTAGCTATATCGCCAATGGTCATCCCCATTTGATTTACCGCAGTGGCAGCGTGAATTGACTGATCTCGTTCTAACTCTGCGCTGTCTTTCGTTTCTTTAGCACTATGAGACACAACATCAGACGCGTGTTTTAACTCTATAGAAGTATCTGATACGTTGATGATGACGTTTCTAATCTTGTCTAAAAACTGATTAAAGCCTTGAGCTAATCTCGCTATTTCATCATCACCGTAGCGGTTAATACGATAAGAAAGGTCACCAGAACCATCCCCGAGGTTCTTAAATACATTCGCTAAAGCAATAATTGGCATCATTAACATTTTTGAAAAATACCTAGCAATAAAGCCTAAAACGCATACAACTATAAAAAACCACATAATCATATGGTTTCGACTTTCATCGAGCCCCGCATATAGCTCTGAGGTAGGCACTTCGGCTACGACATACCATCCTAGTGAAGGTATAAAACTAGTTGCGACTACAAAGTTGCCGTCATTCTCAAATGCAAAATCGTTTTCTAATAGGAGCTTGCGCGTATTAATCTGTTGGTATTGATTAGCTAAAGTTTGAGTGTTTCCTAAAGACTTATCTTTGTGAATTTGTACTAAACCTTCTTTGTCCACTATATAAACGAACCCGCTTTGTTCTAGTTCAAATCCACTTAGGTACTCAACCATATTATTTAGAGACTTAGAAACCCCAGCGATGCCTTTACCACCAATCATTTGGTAGTTTACAAACATATCAACATCACCGTTAGGGTAGCTATAGATACTCGCTGATTCTGACTCATTACTATTAGTGAAGGCAAAAAACCATCCGTCGGCTTGGTCATTTTGTAATACTCTCAAAAAGCCGTCTTGGTTCCAGTATTCAGCTGTATCTCTGTTTGCAAAAGAGGCATTGCTTAAGTCATTGTCTTGTTGGATTTGCTTTAAATATTTAACGAGTGTTTGCTCACCAGAATCTGGACGCCCATTTGATAGCCAGCTATGAATAAACGGGTTAGTCGCTATGCTTCTGGTAATTGCTTTCATAGAAGCAGTTTCACCTTCAACTTTATCTCTTATGCGCTGAACTATGTTGGGTAGCTCTATGCTTTCCATACGTTCAAGCACTATAGATTGTGCTTTTGAGTGGCCTACGTAACTAACCACACTGGTAGAGATAATAATGGCACCAATTAAGGTTAGGGTGATTTTTGTTTGTATTGGTAAAGAGAAAACGAACTTCTTTAGCATAATAAATCCAAATATGCGGAGACAACTGTCCCTGTTAAATAATGTTTTACGAATCGCTATGATTGTATCGTTAGATTTATAAATGTCTTTAATTTATTTTTATTTTCCGTTGTTTAACCAATTTTAACGGCTGTTCGCAGGTAAATTAGATAAGTTATGTTGCAAAAGTATTCAAATTTTATATGGTCTACCTAATTAAATTTAAACAAGGAAATGGAATGAACGTTAGATGTATTGCTTTGGCGATAAGTATATTTACTACTAGTAGCGTACTGGCGACCAATAATATAGAAATGTGGAAAGGCACTTCTTACAATCAAGATGTACCAACGGTAGAGTCTGTATTAGGGTATGAAATAGGTAAAAAAATAACCTCCCACGCAGATATGGTGACCTATTTTAGGGCGTTAGAGAAAGCAAAACCAAATTCTATAAAGATTAAACGTTACGGAACTTCATGGGAAGGTCGAGAGCTTATTGTAGCAGCCATAGGGAGTGACGATAATATAAAAAACCTAGAGTCTTTTGCTGAAGACATGCAGGCATTATCTACCAGCTCTAAAACATCAACCTTGATAAAAAAGTTACCTGCGTCTGTTTGGTTGGGTTATTCGGTTCATGGTAATGAAATTAGTGGTACCGACTCTGCTATGATGACTGCATATCATTTGTTAGCCGCAAACAATGACGAAACTGTAAATAAGATCCTAGGAAATACTTTAGTTTTTATAGACCCTCTACAAAACCCAGATGGTCGAACTCGATTTACTAGCCGATATTATTCTACTGTAGGTTTGGTTCACAGTGACGACAGGTTAAGTGCTGAGCATAACGAACCTTGGCCGAGTGGTCGCTCTAATCATTATTTGTTTGATATGAATAGGGATTGGCTAGCGTTAACACAGCCTGAGACAAGAGGTCGTGTTAAGGAAATGAACCATTACCGCCCATTAGTCGTTATTGACCTTCATGAAATGGGTGGCGATCAAAGTTATTATTTTGCACCTGCTGCTAAACCTATTAATCCTCATATGACAGATGAACAAGTTGAGAATATGGCATTAATAGGAAAGAACATTGGAGCACATTTTGATAACAATGGTTTTGACTACTTTACACGGGAAATATTTGACGCTTTTTACCCTGGGTATGGCGATAGCTGGCCAACGTTTTATGGCGCTTCGGCTTCTACCTACGAAGTTTCGTCTTCTAGAGGTGAAATATTTAGAAAAAGTAGCGGCGAGGTCATGACCTATGCAAATACAGTTAAACGACATTTTGTTGCTTCAATAGCGACGTTAGAAGGCGCGTCGATTAATAGGGTAAAACTATTAAATGACTACGTTGCATATCAACAGTCTTCAATTAAACAAGGTAAGGAAGATAAAAATAGTCGCTACTATATTATTTCAAATAAAACGAATAGATTTGGCGCACATAAATTAGCAGCTTTGATGACAGAGCATGACGTGGAAGTGCAAGTAGCCACTCAAGATTTTAAAGTGTGCGGGAAGCAATATCCGTCAGGCACGTACTTTATAGATTCCGCTCAACCAAAAGGTCGATTTGTAAAAACAACATTTGATAAGCAAGTTGATATGAGCCAGGACTTTATAAAAGAGCAGGAGCGTTTGAGATCAAGAAAGCTGAGTAATCAAATATACGATGTAACCGGGTGGTCTTTACCTTTAATGTTTGGTGTTGATGTTCAAGAGTGTGGTCGAAAGCCTACAAAGTCTTCTGGGCTGTTTGTTGCAGATACAAAATTAGTTGGCAAAGTAATTAACAAAAATTCAAAATTTGGTTACGTAATTCCTTGGGTTGATATGGCGTCAGGCCAGTTTTTAACTCAAGCCTTGAGAGCCGGTCTGGTGGTTAAATCTGCCGATCAATCATTTACTTTAGAGTCAGGTTTACAATTTCCAGCCGGTTCTTTAATAGTTGAAAGGCATAATAATAGCGAAGATTTGACCAATATTATTGACCGTATGGCGAAGGGTACAGGTACGGTAGTGCAGGGCATTGACTCTAGCTGGGTTACAAAAGGGCCTAGTTTTGGCAGTAACAATACGCCATTAATGGTTGCCCCTAAGATTGCTCTTGCATGGGATGAACCTGTCAGTTCACTGAGTGCCGGTCATGTAAGGTATGTAATTGAGCAGGAGTTTAAGTATCCAGTTACCGCAATTCGTACAAGTACATTGTCGTGGGCTAATTTAAAAAATTATGAAGTCTTAATACTACCAAATGGTTACTACAACCGAGTATTAGGTAAGTCTGGTGCTGATAACATAAAGAGTTGGGTAAAAAGTGGCGGGGTCTTGATCACCCTTGCTGGTGCAACTAAGTTTGCCGCAGATCCTGATTTTGGGCTATTGGATACCAAACGTGAATTGGCTTATAGAGAAGGCGAATCGCTGTACAAAAAATCAGATGATGCAACTGTAGAAGGTGTTTTACTAACGAGTAGAAAAGCATTAGTAGAGTCAGCTGAAAATAGTAAAGAAAAGCCGGATTATGTAGCCGGTGTGCTGGCAAATGTTGAGGTAGATCAAGAACATTGGCTCACTGTTGGTGTAAAGTCTAATGTTGTTGGTCCTGCGTTTGGTAATGATATTTATAAGCCAATTGAATTAGCATCAGGTAAGAACTTAGCGTGGTTTGCAAATGAAGATAAGGTATTGGCCAGCGGTTACCTTTGGGCGGAAAATAAAAAACAGTTGGCGTATAAGCCATTTTTAATTTATCAACCTATGGGGAACGGCATGGTTATTGGCTTTACACAGGATCCAACAACTAGAGCCTACTTTGACGGATTGAACATTATGTTTCTAAATTCTATTTTCAGAGCGGCCTCGCACGCACGAGTTTTGCGATAAGTGCTTGAAGTATAATTAGAAATTTAAATTTAAAGTAGGTGCCTAGTTTATAGGTAGCAAAGTCTAGATAGGTATAGGTATAATGCCGTAACTTTGAAGAATCTGGAAAAACCAATGAATACAGTTTACATTAATGCAGCACCTATCGAACTTAATAAATTATTGAAGTTTGAAAGTTTGGTAAGTAGTGGTGGTGAGGCAAAAATGGTAATAGAAAACGGATTAGTCAAAGTTAACGGCAGTATAGAAAAACAGAAAAGAAAGAAACTAAACGTAGGTGACATTGTTCAATTTATGGAACAAGAGTTCATCATAGCGTTAGACATTTAATAAAAATGTATCTAGAGCCAACACAAACAGGATGTGCTGGCGATCTATCCAAAAGGGAATGACATGAGCAGAATTTTAACAATAAGAAACAAACTTCTTAGCCTTCGTGGCCAAATGGATATTAACGACGAACACGATCAAAGTCTGTTTACCGCAAAAGGTGAGCTTTCCTTTATATTTTCGCCAACCTGGCGAATTTTTGACTCCCAAAATAAATTAGCAACCATCAAAAAGAAAAAGCTAACGTTTAGGCCAACCTATTCAGTTCGTTCTATTTTTGGTAGTTATACGGTGAAACGGAAATTGCTATCTTGGACTCGTCAATACTATGTAGTCGATGGTATGTATCAAGGCGCAACCGCGAATGGCAGTTTACTTGACTTAGCATTTACGATATCTCATGGTGACCGAGAAATATCTTCTGCCAGTGAAAAATTAATCTCTTTAAGAGATACTCATGTAATAGTAGTAAACGAAGACGAAGAGCCAGATGTTTTGTTTACTACAGTCATGATGGTCATTATGCAACTTGATAAAAAGAATGACAGCGTTGCTGTCAGTGATTAAGAATAAGACGACAATGTTATGAAAGATACAAAAGATTTAACTCTCAATCAAAAACAAATATTTGCTTTTATCGATTTTTCTTTGTTTTTTAAAGGTCACTTAGGACTAAAAGAAACTATAGATAAATTTGGATTGGACCATAAAAACGCAGTTCAATATTTTGAGAGATATAAATCTTTTTTAGGTGGTCAGTGTGAGTTTGATGAGAAAGCGCTTCGCTATTTTCAGTTAGAAAACTTCAAGCCCGTTTTTAATCACGATCCAAGAAAAACCTTAGTAAAACTAGCCCATCAAATATCCGATGGTTTTGACGCTATTACTCAAACTGAGTTTCCTGTTGAGCAACCATCTTATTTAAACGCACCGGATATCGAAGTTATTGCCCGGTTAATGCGCGCTATTTTGAACGGTAATGTCGTAAATATAATATACACCTCACTGTCAAACGGTTCGGCTGGTAGAGATATTGTTCCGCATGCAATTGTAGATAATGGCCTTAGGTGGCATGTTCGCGGTTTTGATAAAAAAACTAATAGCTTTAGAGACTTTGTATTAACCCGTATCAGTAAAGTAACTATAAAATCGAATGATATAGCAACATATGAGAACAGGTTAGCCGATGTTCAGTGGCAGCGAGTATTGGATTTAGTCATCGTTCCTCATCCAAAAAATGTAGAGTTTTCAACAGCTGTTGAAATGGATTATGGCATGACAGACGGCAAAATGACGTTGAAGGTTAGGGCAGCAATGGCTGGCTACCTACTTAGACGTTGGAATGTAGACTGCACACCACAAGCCTCACTTAACTCCCCAGAGTATCAATTGCACTTAGCAAATATTGATTCATTAACCAATTTACCAGAGCTGTCTATTGCCCCTGGTTATATTTATTGATCTTTATCATTTAATTATTGCTATTTAGAAAAACAGGTCCATAATCCGCGCGAATTTTATACGGGCAGGGTTCTGCCTTAACTTTTTTCTACTATAGCGAATCGCACAATGGACAAAAATAGCACCACACTTCAGGGGCTTAGTTCTACATCATTTATTCATGACCGTTTATCGGTTTATAACCTTCAAGCAGACTATTCAACCCAGAATGATGTTTTAGATCATTCGATTACTGAACGCGGTGTTAGGTATAAGGACGCAATTCATATTGTTGTGCCAACCGGAGAATACTGGCTTTTTGACTACGGCGTAGTGGTGTTTTGGGCGGTAGAAGAAGATGAGCGAATGGCACTGATTAATCGTTTACGACGGTCTGAAAAGTCTTCAGATGACATTATTGAAGACCATTTCCGGTTTGAAGTGTCAACGGAGCTAAAAATTAGCAAGGATACTGTGTTTTTACCAAATGACCACGCACTAACGCGTTTAGCTGTTAGCCACGGATTAGCGCAATCTATTAAGCTAGTGGAATATGAACACAAAGCTCAATCGACAATTACGGATTATTCGCACTTGCCAGAAGCTTTAGCAACTACAGGTAAGATAGCGTTAAACCGAAAAGAAATAGCCAAAATACGAGGCCGACTATTTAGTACTAAGAGCGATATCATACTTCATTATGGTTTATTGGATACGCCGGAATTCTTTTGGGAGTACCCAGAACATGAAAGTAATTATAACGCGATAGTACGTTACTTGGAGATCCATCAGCGGGTTGAGCTTTTGTCTAAAAAACTAGCCACCATACATGAACTTTTTGACATGTTAGCCGACGAACAGAAGCATCAACACTCGTCTATTTTAGAGTGGATTATCATTTGGCTTATTGCTATTGAAGTGGTTATTTATGTTGGTGAAAAGGCAGAGAGCTTTCTTTAACTTTATATAATTAAAGCGCGTTTAATAGATATTAAAAAAACATAAAATTTTTAGAATAAAAAGATTGCCATTCTGGAAATATTATTTATTATGCGCGCCAATTCTTGTTGATAGCCAATCCAAGTACATCGCATAAGCGGCCAGGCAGATGAGCAACTATCCAAGGGTGAAATTGAATATTTAACTATGTTTAACTCGCTCAAACCTAATTGTAGGTTTATTTAGCTTATTCTGGAGATTGGTAATGTCTGTTACTTCTATTATTTCTGCTATTGCAGAAAACAACCTTCCTTTTGACTCTGAAAATATAGAGTCTTTAGCATCTCGTTACGGCACACCTTTAATGGTTTTAGACTGTGATGTTGTGCGTCAGCAGTTTCGTAACCTACAACAAGCGTTGCCAAACGTAGACCTACACTACGCACTAAAGCCTTTGCCACATCCAGCCGTTGTAGCTACCTTACTAGCTGAAGGTGCTTACTTTGATTTAGCAACAAACGGTGAAGTAGATTTAGTAAACTCAGTAGGTGTACCTGCGGATCGTACCATTCAAACTCACCCAATAAAGCGCGACAGTGATATTAAGCATGCCTTATCTTATGGTTGTAATGTTTTTGTTGTGGATAACATCAATGAGTTAGAAAAGTTTGCTGCCTATAAAGACGATGTTGAATTGCTGATTAGAGTTAGCTTTCCAAATGCTGATGTATTAGCGGATCTTTCTAAAAAGTTTGGTTGTAAGCCCGAAGCCGCATTGGAAATTGCCAAAAGGGCGTTTGAAATTGGTGTTCGAATTAAAGGTTTGTCGTTTCATGTAGGTTCACAAACTAAAACAGGCGATAAGTACGCTACTGCAGTGCGTCGTTGCATCGACATAATGAATGAAGTTGTAGACTTTGGATTGCCAGCGTTAAGTACATTAGATATTGGTGGTGGATTTCCTGTGCAGTATACGCCAGATGTTTTGCCAATAAGCATTTTTTGCAAACCAATACGAGAAGCATTGGCGGAGTTACCAGAAACGGTACGTGTTATAGCAGAGCCAGGTCGTTATATTGTAGCGCCTGCGGTAATAAATATAGCATCTGTTATGGGACAATCTGATCGTAATGGGCAAACATGGTATTACTTAGATGATGGGATTTACGGTTCGTTTAGTGGACTTATGTTTGATGAAGCTAAGTATCAAACCTTTGTATTAAATTCATCTCAAGAGTTATTTTCATCAGTGTTAGCTGGACCAACGTGCGACAGCATTGATGTAGTAGCTGAACAAATCATGTTGCCTAAGTTATCCAATGGAGAGCTAGTAGTTACGACGATGATGGGTGCATATACTTGCTGCACAGCGACAGACTTTAACTTCTTTAAAAGAGCAGAAGTTATAGCGATAAACGAAGCGGTAGTATTTGAAGAGATTATCACTGCATAAAAGGATACGTACGCAGTAGTACATGTATTTGTCGGAGTTCTAGAATAACAATGAACGCTTACAGTATTGTGAGCGTTCTACAGCTCGTATATAAAGCTATGAGAGTATTAGGGGAAAGCTAAGTGTATATAGAAAGATAATATGAGATTGGTGAGCCACGGCTGATGCGGGGTTGATCTTTTAACGTGAGATTCAGAAATGCACTTTTAGTCAAATAACGTGATATCCATCTTTATTTAGACTATTAATATGATATCTATCTAACGGATTTTATTAGTTATTTTAATAATTACATTGAGTTTATATAGAGTGGCAGAAAATGTCAAAGCCCCGATTTGGGGCTTTTGTATTGTTAGCGAAGAGGATTGATTCCGAGCGTAAACCACAGAGGATTTGAAGGTGGGGTTTTAGGTTTTTCAGATTTTTTTCTTGCTAGGGTTAACTCATTATAACGAAGCGCGTACAAGACTTGGTATCGGCACTGATAAATGGACGTCCCATACAAAGCCTCAATTTTGAGCTTTTTTAGCTTATTAACTTCAAATTCGAAGTCTAAATTTCTGAGAGAGCAATAGCGTCTAAAATTAAAGTTTTGTTTATCAACCTTCAAAAAATCTTCCACTAAATAGTAACTTTTTAAGGACTGTTGCCACTTGAGAGAGTAAAGCTTTCCATTTTTATTTAACTCTTTGATATCAGCACCAGTTAATTGAAAAACTTCGAGCGCCTCGTCATAACTAATCTTCGATTTGCCACGTAGGTTCAAGTGCTTAAACATATGTTTGAGGGCACTGATAGGACTAACTTTTAGCCGCTCATAGATTGGAAGATTACTGTGATTCAGAAAACCATTCAGCTCTTTGTGATAAAACCAACCAAGAATATCACTTCGATCAGCCATAAATGAAGATAACTTTTCATCTAATGTTCTAGCAAGAAGCAAGTCACCTTCAGGGGCAGAGTGTTGAAAATTCGAAAAACAGTCTTTTAACTCGTCTAAGTTGTAAAATAAGTTTCCATTTTTCTTGTGGCCATTTAATGGTAATACGTCAATATTATTCATAAATTCAGAAGTTTGATTAACGTCCAAACCAATTACATCAGCAATTGTATTTAAATTAGCCTTATCCCTAGCAAGTTGGTTTTGTTCTGAATCTGTCAAACCATGTCTTTTCCACTTTGGCCTAAACGGGAAGTATTCAACACCAAATTCGAAACATTCGCTACTAGAAGTTTTTTCACGATTCGTTGGAAGATCAAAATCTAAAACAGGCCAGTCGGATTTGAGTTTTTTCATAAATTCTTCTATTGGCGCAAATACAGCGCTATTTCCTAGCGTTTCTGAAAATTTATGACGGTTAAAGGCAAGTTCATAAGACCATTTGCTTAACGCTGTTTCATCGGTTAATAAACTATAGGCTCTTTCAAACAAGCTTATGTCTGCTGGTAATTTGTCGTAATGAATCAATTCGGGGGAACTATCAATTGGTCTTAGTATATAGCTTGCTGCACAACACAAATCCCAAATAATATCAGATCTTTCTCCAACATTAGCGCTTTCAATGAATGTCTGATGCGTAGAAACAGGATCATAAATGGGCATTAATGTTTCACCACAACTGCTGCACTTACCATTTATGAGAGCATGATCCCAAGAAAATTTATGACCACAAGAACAATATGAGATGAGTTTGGTGTTATGTTTGGAGCAATGCGTACTATAAATGTATGAGTGTTCAATCGGGCAACTTTTTTCATTCACGCAATCTAAACAAATTTTCAATTCATTTCCTATGATGGATTTGAAGTAGCGGGACTTATCATGTTCAATAACTCCATTTAACTCGAACTCGATATCTTCACCTGAGAGCATTTTGATGTTTTGGCGATGCTCAGCAAGGCGTCCTCGGAATTGTTTTGGTTGACTTCTGCCGTTTGCGGAAAGTAAATCCTGCAAGTTTGTATAACACGCCTCATCAGCAACAATTGCTGTAATATAAGAGGGGTCCTGATTAGATTTAATAATTGTCATTACGCTGCATCCTCAGTACTTACACCAATTTGATTAGCGCGAATTACCTTCTTCAACTGGTTCAACTCCTTTTCATTACAGGTGAATGGATTAACCCCCATCTCTGCGGCAAAAAGTGATGCAGATTCTTCATCATTTGTATTACAAGTTTCATAAGCTTTAGCTAACGTCTCATAGGTTATTTGTTCACCGGGTTTTACTTGCAACAAAGCATTTTCAAAAATCGGAGCCATGTAACCAATGAGTCCTTCAGACGCTACCCACATGCGATTAGCAAATTCAGTATCGTTAAGATCGATAATAGATACGTCAAATTTATTTTTAATTTCTGCAAACAAAATAGAGAAGCCATTTAGTATCTGATGCAATTGACTTTTTTTATAAAGTCCTACTGGGCGCAACTGGATAGTTGCATAAGAACGTCTGCCAACTTGCTTTTCTGCTTTCTTGTCATTTGAATTTCGAACATGAAATTGATTAGTAATTAGGCTCTTAACACTATTAAGTCCAACTAACAAAATTGAAACGTTGGTTCTATCCTTAAGAAGTTTGAGTGCATTCGCAACTTCCATTGTTTTTGCTCCAGCGTTATGCGGTAGAGCATGTTGCACTTCGTCGATGATAAACAGTCTAGTCCCATACTTTTTCGTAAGTCTGCATAAATGATTTAATGAGTCTTCTTCTTTGTAGCTAGCAGGGACTCTTATATCCATTGCTTTTAACAGAGAATCATAAATACCTTTACCGTATGTTCTGCTAACAAGCTCTGTGTAAACACACTGATGTTTAAGCGAAGAGTCGCTCGAAAGAAGCTTTTTAACTTCTTTACTAATGGCTGACTTACCAACACCAGCTTCGCCAACCATTGCTACAATTTTTGCGTTTACGTGGCTCAACTGAACGACCTGTGCAATATGTTTTATTGCTTCGGTCATTTGTGGGTACAAAAAGTGTTTATCTTTAAAGAATTTTACGTGCTCGTTTGTGCTAGGTTTAAATAGCTCTTGTAAATTGATATCTACCATAATTTTTTAACTCCATAGTTGTTTGTTTCTTTGTCTACTTCATTCAATGGCTCCTCTGTTTTGGCAGGGCTATTATCTTCATTCCGTTTTTCATTTGGCTGCTGATTAGTGTTAGCTCCAACCATAGTAACCAACTCGATTTCAGCTTCTTCAGGTGTAACCGGATCAGCATTTATATTAATTAGGCTTCCTGTTTTTCTTGGTGCTCTGTAGGTTGTCCATTCACTTTCATCACTCACGAAAACAGTCGCGCCATCAAGAATTTCTACGCCTTTGTCAGCCGCTCTTAGTTGAGAGAACGACTTACCATTCACTCTGCGAGTATTATTAGCTGTAATTAGCTCGATATTTAGCGGGTCACCTGAGATAACAGAAGGGACTATTACGCTGACGTCATCAGCGTTCAAAGGGTCAACTAAAAAGTCCACTTTGTATTCCTTGAACTTCTTAGATTTTCGCATTTTGAAATATAGCTGCTGCAATTCTGGTGAATTGAACCAATTTCCCAAATGAAAAACTCCTTGGTTTTTGTTAAGCACACGACCTTTAACAAGCTCTCCTTTGTATTTCCTCAATTCAGGAACATCATCAATATCCATCAAAGGGTTAGATCTAAATCCTTTTTTCCATGCTTGATTTGGTGTAAGTCCATTAAGTCTATCAAGTTGAGTGTTGTGATATTCCTTTACGAAATTTGCAAACATAGTTCGAAATTGTTCGATTGTTAGGTGGGCCGCTTTTTTTACCGATATATCTGTATATTCATCAGGGTTATACTTCCCAAGGTAACCTTTAATGCCACGGAAAAAATTATCTCTCACATGTCGTATCAGTCTCTCTACTGCACCTTTAAGCCAAGGAGAGCGGGTAGGCGTAACGTCAAATTCACATCCAGCAGCTTCAAGAAACGACCGTGTAGATTGAGCAATATAGCCAGCGCCAGCATCCATTAATATTCTTCTCGGAATTCCACTTTGGACATAATTGGGGTCATGTTTTATTGACATAGCATGAGTTATGGCATTAACAACAAATCCACTTTGCTCACCTTTTTGACCAATTTGAATTGAATACCCCGGAATACTTCCCGTTGTCGGTTCAAAAACAAAGTTGATACTCACAGTGCCGATGTAATAAACACGATCTAAGTAATATTCGATAATTCCGAGATTGAAGTGTGCAGTATCGACTTGAAATTCTTCACCAAACTGAAGGTAATCACGTACATCCGTTACTAGTCTGAACTCTTTTCTTGCTTCACTAATTCCTTTTCGTTTTTCTGTCTCAAGTTTTGGACAAACTTTGTCAATTCTTCTCGTGAATGTTCTCTCTGGAGGGATGTAGTCATAACCTATTCGCTTACACACAGCGACAAATTGTTTGTAAGTTCCACGTTTGTGTAACCCTTCACGCTTCAAGTAATGTTTACGTATTACTTTATCAATAAGAGACTCCAATTCTGGAGTCAGTCCCGTTCCTCTGCCTTTTTTTCCTAAAACTTGTTTTCTGATATCGCAATCATGCTCTAGATAATCGCGCACCCATCGGCTAACAGTTGAATCTCCCGGTCTATCTAAATCATTTCTTGTAGCAAATACAGATGTTACTATCTGTTTTCGTATTTCTGGACTGTGGCATTTATCGTGGCGGAGCATCGGTAATATATATGCTTCACGCATTTCCATTTCTTTCATATGCTTTTTTGAAATGCGAAAACCATTTACTGCTTTATTACATTGTTTCAGCAGTCTTATTACTCCGTTAGAATGCAGCGTCAAAAAGTCATCATAATCAATCTCACCTAATTTTTCGTTTTCGTACCGAATTAAAACAATATGAGGCTCATCTTCCAAAACGGTTAAAATCACTCCTTTTTGTGAACCGTAGATGATCTTACTACCCTTTAGATCAAAGTAATTCATAGGTTCACCTCCACTGGAGTGCTTGGGACAAATTCACACTCAAAATCAAAAACAACCTTTTTTTGAGCCAAAAGCGCAAAGGGAAAAGAAGGAGGGGAATTAAAATGGGAAACCACACCAAACAAATCATCCAGTGTTTGCACTGTCCTAAGGTGTTTTCCGACTTTCTTTAGATCAAATCTAGTTAAGTCAAATCTGCGGTAAGGGTAAAGCCGTTGTAAATTACTAACCATTGAACCTTTATCGATATCACTATATTTCCATCGAACAAGTTTTTGGCCGTATCTCAGCATGAGACGTTCATCAACTTTATCAAGACGTAACGAAACGTCTGGATCATCAAACTGATAATCCATCTTTAGTTCCCTTAATTCTTTAGTTTTATCAATGAGTAAGACACCAAAGTCAACAGTGTATCGACTTAATGGTTTATTAGGGTCTGGTTTGACAGATGCTGGCTGTGCTCGATACGAAATAACATTGTCATCAAATTCAAGATACTTTGCCGCAGTGCGTTCTGCTTCTGAATCTAACTTAAATGTTAAGCCAGTCTTAATTGACGGAAAATAGCGGGTTTGTTTTCCAGAGAAGTCGCTTTGTCTTCTTTGATTATTTGGCACACTGGTAACCTCCTTAACTATACTGCATTACATAGTGTGTATATAGTATTGATCAAAGGTTTTGAATCTGTCAAGAATAAATGCTACATTTCTCAGTATGTAAATATGGGTTTGATAATAAAATGAAAAATGAACAACTCTCACAATATGCAGACATTTCAACTGGGCGTTCTTTCCGGGGGGCCATAAAAAAGGTTGATAAAGAAGGCTATAAGGTGATCCAGATTGGCGATGTTCTTTTTGAAAAGGGCAAAGCAACCGTTGATTTTGAGCAATTAACTCAGACTGGATTAAACACAAATAGAAAAGTGGATTGTTTAAGTGATGGAGATTTGATCATGATTGCTAAGGGGAAAGAGAAGCATTTAGTTTTACTAAAAAATGTTCCGGAGAAAGTTATATGTACCCAACATTTTTTTGTAATCAAACCCAACTCACAATTTGCCAACATTACTAGTAACTTCCTAAAGGCTTATCTAGAGTCTGATTTTGCTAGGGAATGGTTAAACGCTAACTCTGGTGGGAATTATCAAAGCACTTTAAGCAAGGCAACAATAGAAAAGCTTCCTATACCTGACCTTTCTGACAAAAATGGCACGGATTTCATTGAGTATATCTTGAGCGTAATTGAAGAATTAGAAAAATATAATCAACTAATAGAGGCAAGAAAAAACCAAGTAGCCGGGTTAATAACTGAGATGGTGAAGCAATGATGACTAACGAATTAGCAGTAAAATTTGTAGAAGCTTATAAAGGCAGCGATTTGTTGCCAGCCAATATAGATGCAAGACTGTCCTTTCTAGCTTTGTTAGCCATTGAGTTACTTGCGATCACAGAGCAGGGTAAATACCAGAAGTTCTTAACGAACCTACAAGATTCTGATGATATTAAGTCAATTGACGTTGAAAAGTTTGATTTCTCTGAATCTGAACAGTTAGTTGCAAAACAAGCAATAACTCATTGTAATGATGTAAAAATCAATAAGCTCCTGAGTAGATTCAATGAGATACAAGAAGCGTTTGACTTAAGTAAGTTGACGCGTTTCGAATCAATTACGTTATACGAACAAACTCTCAAATTATTGCAAGAACCAAAAGTCTTTGAATTGATCCAAAGTGATGCGAAAGGTTTTGATTTTCAACTGCGGCCCGATGATTTTTCTAGATTGATAGCAAGTATCGTCAAAAGTAATGAGAAATTAGCTGTATATGATGCAATGGCTTCAACTGGTGAATTAAGTAATTTTCTTGCGCAATTAAACCCGCACTGGCACTTTACAACTGAGAGCTTGCTTCAAAACCCTTACTATCTTGTACACAAGTTTGTGCTAGCCGGGAATGACGATTGTGTAGTAAGCCAGAGTTATTCACTCAATAGTACTCCATTTATAAAAGCTTCAACTTTTGACTTAGCGTTTGCGCTGTATGAGCCAACAGCCGTTAGAAAATCAGCAAGTCCCAAAGTCAAAAAGTCTAAAGAAGGCGGCTCATTAAGTGGTCACTATGACCCAAAAAGAATAGATCTAGATATAATTTCCACTCAATACAATGACCATGCATTGATTCAACACCTCATCTGGTCAATTAACGAAACAGGAATTGCAATAGCATTTTTAGGACGAGGCGCATTGCAACGTATAGAAGAGGCTAAGTCTCGCAAATACCTTATTGAAAACAATTTTGTTGATGCGGTTATTCAGCTACCAACGAGCTTAATAAGTGCTAGAACAGTTGATTTGTTTGCAGTAATTCTTCGGAAAAATAAGAAAACCGATGATATCTTGTTCATCGATGCATCTTTTTACTTCAATCGTGATATCAAGCGCAACAGACTAATTCGTGAAGATGAAATAGCAAATATTCTCTCTGCTCGGAAAAACATTCCTGACATTTGCCAAGTGATGACCAATGGGCAAGTTGAAGAGTTAAGCCGGATTGATGAAGCCACCAATGAATCGAACTACTCTTTAAACGTAGCGAGTTACATTAGTAGAAGCAAACAGTTCGTAGATCCCACTTCAATTAATGAGTTAATAGACGAGCTAAGCTTAATCCAAGAAATCTCAAACCAGTTATTCAACAAATTAATGAAAGAAATTTGAAAATAATTGTCATTCAATATCAACAGCTTAATGGTTAAGTTATTGTTTTTATACATATTTGTATAATGACAAGTTTAGTAACCTCTTCTATAGATTTAGATGTTTATATAAAAGAGGTGAGTAACATGCAGCAAATAGACAGTAACCAAGAAAAACCTGAATATAATGATTTTCAGATAGATTCCTTAAAAACATATTTACGGGAAGTAACCGTTGTTTCAGTGGTTGATAAAGTGGATGGAGAGTTGATAGAAATAGCTCAAATACTACACGGCTTTGTTGAACTTGATGAAACACAAAGATTTTCTCATGATGATGTTGTGATTTCATCTCCTGTTGAAATATCATCTAACCATAATACGCAATTTATTACTAAGTCAGGCTCTTATTATGTGAGTTGCGATAAAGTAAAGCACGCCACATTGAATGGTCTAGAATGGCTAAAAATGCGGCAAACACTGATGAATCCAAAAGATATTTTGATTTTGAAATATCTCTCTTAGTCAAAAGATAAACGAAAAGGGCTTAACTGCTCCTTTTCTTTTATCTGGACATTGACGTGATTATCAAAATGATACACACTAACTTTATTACTTTATAAGAATAATAAGTTAGATGGACCTCGAAAACGTCAGTTACGCACAAAAACAACGTCTTGCTTACATTGATTTTAAGCTGATGTTCACAAGTTTGGTAACGCGTAACGAAATTATACAACGCTTTGAATGCGGTACTGCCGCAGCATCACGCGATTTAGCCCTTTATAAACAGCTCGCGCCAAAAAATCTCAAGTACAACACAACTGAAAAGCAGTACATTATTGAGTCTAGCTTTAAACCGCTATTCAATCACGATGCTCGTAAAACCCTTGTTAAATTAGCTAATGAGATTTCAGATGGTTTTGATGCGATTAGTGATACAAAATTTCCTATTGAAGCACCCAGCGCGTTGAATGTCCCTGATTTGATGATTGTTGCTCGTATCTCGCAAGCCATCTTTCAAAACAAAGCGATAAACATCATATACACCTCATTGTCGAGTGGCTCAAATTCTAGAGACATCGTGCCGCACTCAATTATCGACAATGGCCTCCGTTGGCATGTTCGAGCTTATGACAGAAAATCAGAAGGGTTTCGTGATTTTGTATTAACTCGAATTACAAAAGTAACAGTGAAGTCTGGTTTAACAAAAGCGCATGAAAACAAAGAACAAGATAAAGACTGGAATACATTTACTTCATTAGAACTGGTTCCACACCCTAAAAATATCCAACATCCAACTGCGATAGCCTTGGATTACGGCATGGTTGATGGGAGTATGACTGTCAAAGCAAGAGTCGCTCTAACAGGCTATTTATTAAGGCGGTGGAATGTTGATTGCTCAGACAATGCTGAACTTAACGGCAATGAATATCAGCTTTATCTCAATAACAAACAATTGATATCTGGGGCAGGGAATTTGACTTTAGCCCCCGGTTTTTAAATATAGATTTTTAGAATGTAAGTTAACTTACAGTTCTTACAGGGATTAAAAACACATGAAACATAAACTGACATTAACAAGATTAGAAAGCCTGCTATTTAAAGCGTGTGACATATTACGCGGCAAAATGGATGCCTCGGAATATAAAGAATACATCTTCGGTATGTTGTTCTTAAAGCGCATGTCTGATCAGTTTGAAGCAGATAAAGCCGCTATCCGCGCCCGTTTAGAAAAAGAAGGTAAATCTGAAGCTGCAATTGAAAAGCTTGTTTCTTTGCCTTCTCAGTTTGATTACTTTGTCCCAGAAGCAGCATCATGGTCAACTATTAAGCACGTTAAGAAAAACGTGGGGACTGAGCTAAATAAAGCGCTTGCTGCACTTGAAGATGCCAATATCAAAAAGGGTCTTGAAGATGTACTAAAGCATATCAACTTCAACAAAAAAGTTGGTAAAAAGCCGATGGAAGACAAAGTGTTGATTGATTTCATTCAGCACTTTGACCAAAAAGATTTTACGTTAACTAATGAGTGCTTTGAGTTTCCTGATTTACTTGGTGCAGCCTACGAATACTTAATCAAATTCTTTGCCGACAGCGCAGGTAAAAAAGGTGGTGAATTCTATACGCCTTCTGAAGTAGTTCGCTTGTTAGTTGAATTACTTCAACCCGGTGAAGGGATGGAAATATACGACCCAACCGTTGGCAGTGGCGGTATGCTCATCCAAAGTAAAAAATACGTTGAAGAAACAGGCGGTGACGTAAACAAGATAGACTTATTCGGGCAGGAAGACAGCGGCACCACATGGTCTATTTGTAAAATGAATATGATTTTGCACGGAGTAGGTGGTGCGAATATTCAAAATGAAGATACTCTTGCCAAACCCCAGCATATTGATGCGAATGGCGAAATCCGTACTTATTCAAGGGTGATCGCGAATCCACCATTTTCTCAAAACTACAGTCGTGATGGCATGAAACACCAAAGCCGTTTCCATACATGGCTTCCTGAGGGCGGTAAAAAAGCTGATTTTATGTTTGTTCAACACATGTTGGCTTCCCTCAAACAAGACGGCAAGATGGCAGTGGTAATGCCACATGGTGTGTTGTTCCGTGGCGGTGAAGAAAAAACGTGTCGCCAAAAGTTCATCGAAGAAGGGATTTTAGAGGCGGTTATTGGTTTACCACAAGGTTTATTCTATGGAACTGGCATCCCTGCTTGTGTCTTAGTATTTAACAAGGCTAATGCGGCTAAGCGCAAACATGTTGTATTTATCAATGCGGATCGCGAATACAAAGAAGGTAAAAACCAAAACAGCCTTCGCCCAGAAGACATTGAAAAAATCACTCATGTATATGAATCAATCACATCAGATACTGATAACAATGTAGAAAAATACGCACGTGCAGTGCCTGTTAGTGAACTTGAGCATGAAGAATTCAATTTAAACATTAGACGTTATGTTGATAACAGCCCAGCACCTGAGCCTCATGATGTAAGAGCACATTTAAACGGTGGTGTACCTGCTGATGAAGTTAACAGCCTTGAATCTCACTGGAAAAATTATGCCAAATTAAAAGAAGCGTTGTTTACTTTAGGCCACCCTAAACAAACAGATGGCGACTCGCTATCTTCAATATATTGGTCTTTTGCTCCGGCTATTGAAAGTAAAGCCGACATTAAAACAACTATAGAAAACCACCCTCAACTAATTGGTAAGCATAATGCTTTTTATAGGCAGTTAGATAACTGGTGGAGTGCGCACTTTGTTCCGCAATTCCATAAACTCGGCGACGAAAAATTAGGTTCTAAAGGTGTTTTTGCGTTAAGGCGTGATGCCCTAAACAGTATTGTAGGTGCCTTATTACCCGAAAACTTGCTAACTATTTATCAAGTGCGTGGTGCTATGGCGAACAATTTTAAACAACATGAGGCGGATCTTAAATCTATTGCCAACTCAGGTTGGAATGCTGAGTTAATTCCAGACGAAGAAATTCTTGAATCTCAATTCCCAGAGGTACTAGCAAACCTTAAAAAAGATGCTGCCAGAATTACAGAGTTGGAAGCATTGTTTGCTGCGGTAAATGAGTCAACTGAAGATGATGAACCAGCAGAGGACGAGTCTGAATCAGGCGTGTTTCCAAAAACTCAGGTGAAAGCACTTAAAGATGGCAAAAAAGAAAACAACGGTCAGCTTCGTGATTTAAAGAAAGAGCTAAAGTTTGCCAAAAAAGAAGACCCTACACGCGCATTGCAGCTAGAAGCTAGCATTGAAAAGTTAACCTCAGCTAATGCTGAGATAGACGCAAAGTTAGAACAACATACCACTCTTGAAAAAGAACTGAAAGAGCTAAAAGCAGGCATTAAAGAAGGTGAAAAGAAAAAAGAAGATCTAGTTGATGCTGCGCGTGAAAAAATCACACCAGAAGAAGCTAAAGCACTTATTGAGGCACGCTTTAAACAGCAGATGGTTGATAGCTATGCTAGCTACCTGCGCCAACTAGTTACACAACTAATTAAAGCGGTTGAAAACCTTCATAATAAATACGCAATAACAGCTAAAGATATTCTTGCTGAACGTGAACAGCAGTCAACTTTACTAAATGGTTTCTTAGTGGAGTTGGGTTATGAATAACGAAACTCAGTATTTAGCTTCATACAACTTAGGTAAGCTTTCTCATGTCAGGGGACGAATTGGCTGGAAAGGTTTAAAGTCCCATGAATATACAGATGAAGGACCATATCTTATTGCTGGGACACATATTAAAGGTGATAAAATACAATGGGATGAATGCCAGCATATAAATCAATTTAGATATGATGAATCTCCTGAAATTAAGCTCAATGTCAACGATATTATCATCTCTAAAGACGGCACTATTGGAAGAATAGCACTTATTGATAACTTGCCCGGCCCGACTACCATTAACAGCACGATGATGTTAGTAAGGCTTAAAAACCAAGATGTATTGTGTTCTGAGTTTATCTTTTATTTTTTGCAAGGTGAAAAGTTTAAGAAGCTAGTGGCTGAGAGAGTAGCAGGTAGCGGAGTCCCACATCTGTTTCAAGCAGATATGAAAACGCTAACGGTATTAGCCCCTTCAATAGAAAAGCAACAGAAAATAGCCAAGATACTATCTACAGTTGATAACCTTATTGATCAAACCCAATACCTTATCGACAAATATACAGCCGTTAAACAAGGCATGATGGCTGATTTATTCTCTCGTGGTATCGATTTGTCTGGCACGCCAGAAAACAACAAAAGCTATGGTCAATTGCGCCCAAGCTACGAAGATGCACCTGAGTTATATCAAGAAACTGAAATTGGCTGGGTTCCGTTAGATTGGACATTCAACCAGTTAGGAAGCTATATCGAAAAATATTTGTATGGACCAAGATTTGATGCATCAATGTACAGTGAGTACGGAAATGTAAAAACCATTAGAGGCACAGATTTTTCTAAGCAAGGTGATATTAAGTACGAGCAAGTTCCGTTAGCTGAAATACCTTTTCCTAAAATACGCCACCATATTCTCAAAGACGGTGATTTAGTTGTAGTGACAACCGCCGATTGTGGCTTAACAGCCGTTTATGAAGAGCAGTCAAGCGATTACATACCGAGTGCCTATGCCGTCAAAATTAAGCTGACAGATGATGCAAACCCTTATTTCATAAAGGCATACATGCAAACATTCTTAGCTGAAACTCAAGTAAATAAGTATGTTAGACAAGGAACTTTAGGTAATTTGCCGGGTTCAGACATTTTACGTTTTCATATTGCGTTGCCTTCGTTGAAGGAACAAAAAGCAATGATAGAACGGTTAGATTCAATTGATAAATTAATTGAGAAAGAAAAACAGTATGTTGAAAAGCTGAAACTAAAGAAAAAGGGCCTGATGCAAGATTTGCTAACAGGGAAAGTAAAAGTATAACCAGTTTTGTTCTAGGGTGTGTTGGCCTTGATTGCTCCGGCTTGACTAGGTTGACCACTCACTTGTGAGTGCAACTAATATTGAAGAGCTTGTCTCTTAGCTGTGGCTTCTTCGGAGGCTTATAGCTTGCCCCGTCAGGGGTGTTAACTCTATGTAACCCACTGACACCCTAGAACGCCTTAATAAAAAGGAAGTAGAAAAATGGCATTCTCCGACAATGTTTGGTGGACAAGAAAAGCAAGAATACAAGCGGAAAAACGTTTGCTATCTAACGCATTTCAATCACAGTTGCTATTGCTTTGGTATTCATTTTTTGGCGTTGCCGTTTCAATCTTTTACTTAAAATTCACACCATCAGCAGGTCAAGAGGACTTAGCGGGTATTAGCTGGATCGTGTATTCAGTATTGGTATTAAGCATGTCAGGGTTTATTGCTGGACTATCTTTTAAAGAACGGGCAAGCCTTATTAAAGAAAGTTATGAAACCCTCAACACTTTCTACCACAAAGCTAAAGAAGAGAATGCAGATATTGAAAAGATATCAGCAGAGTATGAACAAATTATGGGGCTGTGTGAGAATCATACGGATTATGATTATTACCTTGCCCTATGCCTTGAACACGTTACCAACAACAAAGAAGTCGATACTAGTACAGGGTGTAAAAAAGGCTTAGACCGCTGCCCTACATGGTATCACTGGTTAAGCATTACATGGTGGTTAGCTAAGCGTTATGTATTACTGACGCTTTTATATTTATTGCCCGTTATTCTTTTGGTTGCTATTGAGAAGTTAGCATGACAATTCAGCAGCAATTTAATAATCATTTTTCAGAAGAAAACTTAAAGCGAATTTTTGTTGAGCATGTGGTTTATTCAGGTGCGACAGGCATCGATAATTTAGATCAATATGCTTTCCGTGCTCAACTTGATGAGCAAATAGCCATTCTGTCTCGGAAAATGCTGGCAGGCACCTATAAGTTCACTAAGTACAAGCTAAAATTGGTGAGTAAAGGCAAAGATAAAGCACCGAGAGAGATTTCAATTCCAACCGTTAGAGATCGCATTGCAATGCGAGCGATTTGTGATTTTTTAACTGAAATTTATGACGGTGATGTTGAATTTAATTTACCGCAAAAAGTGATCAAACGAGTAAAGGCGGATGTTGCATCAGGCGGCTATACTGGCGTTATTAAGCTTGATGTCAGCAATTTTTACCCTTCGATAAAGCATAAAGACTTAAGAAGTCGTTTAGGTAAGAAAATACGTTCTGACGATATTAAGAATGTACTTTTTTCTGCTGTTACATCACCAACAGTGGCAGTGTCGAAAGCAACAGACCCGCTTTCGACAAGAGGTGTTCCCCAAGGTTTAGCGATATCTAATATTCTTGCCGCAATATACCTGTTAAACATTGATAACTACTTTGAATCGTTGCCAAACATTAAATATTACCGATATGTAGACGATGTCATGGTATTTTGCGATTTTAATGACGCGCAGACCATAGCAACTGATATAAGGAAACGTTTTGGTCGTATCGGACTAAAAATGTATGACCCTATCAAGCGCCCAGATAAGTCCACCATCGAACAATTAGGGCGCTCTTTTGACTATTTAGGTTATCACTTTTACGACTCAACAATTAGCGCTAGGCTTGGCTCTATCGAAAGGTTGAAACATTCGCTCGTCTCTATATTCACCAGCTACAAACACTCAAAACAGAAAAGTGAAGCATTTTTACTTTGGCGACTAAACCTTCGGATTACGGGTTGTGTTTTCGACAATAAAGCCAAAGGTTGGCTATTTTTCTTTTCAGAGATTAATGATGAACAACTGTTACATACGCTTGATCATTATGTAAGTAAGCTTATTAAACGCTTTAACGTAACTATTCAGCCTAAAAAGTTCGTTAGAGCTTTTAAAGAGCTTAGTCACAGAAAATACGAAACAAGTTATATTCCTAATTTCGATGACTACACATTAGCGCAAAAGAAAAAAGTGCTGACGGACTATTTTAAAGTCAACGTCAGCAAGCTAAAAAAAGTCGAAGTTGAGTTTGAATTTAATAAACGTATAAATAAACAAGTTAAAGACTTACTTGTTGATGTGCAAAGCTTTGCGTACTAGCGAGTTAAGGAGATATTTTGTTAAAACGGATTTCCACAATAAAAAATATTGGCACCTATAAAGACTGCAATGGTCGCCAAAGCCAATTTGAAAAGCTTACTCTCGTGTACGGTAGAAATACATACGGGAAAAGCACGTTGGGTGATATTTTTTCATCTCTCAAATCTGGTGAATCAACTACCCTGAGCGCCCGTAAGAGCATTCCCGATGATGGGTTAGCACAAAAGGTAGAACTGAACTTTTTAGATGCTGATGGCAAAAAAGAAGTTAAAGCTATTTTTAATAATGATGACTGGAAAAATAAGTTGCCCGGTCATTTAAGACTTGCCGTTTATGATGATGCTTTTTATCACCAAAATGTTTTCTTGGGTCGCACACTAACGCGCAATACCAAAGAGAGTTTTAGCGACTTTATTTTGGGTTCACAAGGGGTTGTTAAAGCAGAAAACATAGCAGCGAAAAATAAAGAATTAAAAGAGAAAAAGTCAGATCTCAAAAAGTTAGTTCAAAGCGAGTTTTCAAAAGTTGATGAATTAAAATCCTTTATAGCTGAACCAGTAATTGCGGATATAGACGCTACCAAAGAAGAACTAGATAAAAAACGTGAAGAATATGCTTTGCTTAACTCACAAAAGAAAGCAAGTAAGGCGATTAGGGAAAGAAAGAATCTATTTCCGCTTAAAGTAGCTACAGATTTTAGTGAAGCGGTAACGGCAATTAACACTGTACTAAAAACCGGGCTAGACAACCCACATGAAGCAGCCAAAGAAGAATTAAATCGTCATATTGAAAAACACTTTATTAAGCCTGAAGGTGCTGAACAATGGATTAAACAAGGCTTAAGTTTACTTGATGGTGATAACTGTCATTTTTGTGGGCAGGCTATTACACCACAAGCAAATGAGTTACTGGATCTGTATCGACAATGTTTTGATGATCAATTTGCTAGGCACGAAGGGTATGTAAAGTCTACTGTGGCGCAACATCACCCTTTATTGACGAAATACTGGATTGAACAGTTAATATCTTCAATCCAAAAGGCAGGTTTAGTCATTGATAGTTACCCAGAGCTTAGTCTTATTGATGAAGTTCCTGAATTAATTTCGAATATCGAAAAGTCACATGATTCAATTCAAAAGAAGCTTGATGAGCTAAACCTATTAGCTGTTCAAATTATTGGGGAGTTTAATGTCAGGATTGAAACTAAGCTAGCCGACCCTAAAAAATCATTTGAAGTTGTAGATACAGCTCAGTTTGAACTTCTTATTAAAAATATAACTAGTGATGTTGCAGATCTTAACTCGGATTACCAAACCTTTAATAAAAGAGCCAACGAATTCAAAGCTAGATTTGAAGGACACCAAATTGAAAAAGCTCTTGAACACCTTAAGCTACAAGGCACAGGCTTAGCGTTAAAGGTTGAGCGATATGAAAAGAATGACGCTTGTATAAACCACATGACTTTGTTAAAAAACATTAGCGATCTTGAGGAAGATATTCCAAAGCTAAAAGAATCGCTTCGGAACGAACAAAGCGCCTTCCTAAATCAGTATTTCACTAAAATTAATAAACATTTTAATGATTTAGGAAGTAGAGATTTTAAGCTTGAATATAAGCATGAGCCACTTGGCAACAAACCTATTTATAGCTTTAAAGTAAAGTTTAAAGGCGCTGATATTGCTGAGAATGATTTAGATAAAATTTTTAGTGAATCTGATAGACGATCTCTTGGTTTATCAATTTTTCTCGCATCGCTAGACTCTCTTGAAGACAAAACCTTAGCAAAAACAATTATTGTTTTTGATGACCCTGTTACCTCATTTGATGAAAACAGAGTTGGGCAAACGCATAGCAAGCTAGTGAAATTGGCGGATAAGTGCCAACAAGTAATAATGCTTAGCCACTTCAAGGATGGAGTCGCGAACTTTTTGAAGGTACATGGATTTTCAAAGAATGATATTGCTCTAATCGAAATTAAGAAAAATGCTCTAGGCTCATATCTTGAAGTAGGAAATAAAGATGCGTTTGTAAAATCTGCTCACCATTTGAATACTGAAGAGTTAATTGATTTTGTTGAACGAAATACCGATAAATTGAGCTGTAAGCCACGTGTTTATCTTGAAGAAGTACTAAGTTTGAGATTTTCGAAACAGATACGTAAAAAACAAATTACTAATGAATCGTTAAGTAAGCGGATTGATGCGTTAAGCGAAGAAAAAATAGTGTCGCAAGATATTGCAAAGCAATTACATGATTGGCGCGAAGAGCTTAACCCTGAGCATCATGTTTGGATGGATGACGATATAGAAAATCAAAGGACTACAATTTCTAGCTTTTTAGAGTTCGTTTTTTATGAGCTAGTGCCAGAACCTGTGGGAGAGGTTTAATGTCTGAATATCAATTTGTAGAAAAGCCTCTACTAAATCAACTAGCAGCTATGGGATGGCAAGTTATAGAGCATTCCTCTAGTGTGATACCTAAAGATCCTAGCATTAGTTATAGAGAACATTTCAGAGAATGTGTTATACAGCGAGAGTTTGCCAAGGCGATAAGCACACTTAACACTATTGATGGCCAATGTTGGTTAACTGATTCACAAATAGATGGCCTGTATGAAGACTTCACTGATTTTGGTGTTAAGAGCCTGCTTGAAAACAATCAAGAGTTTATGGAGCGAATTAAAAAGTGGCAGGTGGATGAGAACACCGTAACTGGTGAGCAGAACCCTACCGTTAAGATTATTGATTTTGATAATTGGAAGGCCAACCGATTTGTTGCTATAAATCAATTTCGTATTGATACCCCTGCTGGTGTTAAAGAATGCATCATTCCTGATGTTGTATTGTTTGTTAATGGTCTTCCGCTGGTTGTTATTGAGTGTAAAGATGTAAATAGCTTTACGTCAGACCCAATGAATCAAGCAATAGAGCAATTAAGACGATATGCCGACTTAAGGGAGCCGGAAGGTTCTCAACTGATTGAAGGTGAAGAAAAACTTTTTTATACCAATCAATTAATGGTTGGCACATATGGTGACAACGCCAAGTTCGGTACAGTTACATCAACAGAAGAGTATTATTTTAATTGGAAAACAATTTACCCTGATGATACTCCTTATGTAGACCCCACTACAGGGAAGCATCGCAAACAAGAAACCCTTGTTCAAGGTATGTTGCACCCCAGAAACCTGATAGACATTACGAATAACTTTACATTATTCATGGATGCAGGAAAGCAACGCATAAAGGTTGTTGCTCGTTATCAACAATATCGTGCGGTTAGTAAGATTATTCAACGAATTAGAACTGGCGAGACAAGTGATGAGCGCTCTGGTGTCGTTTGGCATACACAAGGTAGCGGCAAGTCTTTAACAATGGTCTTTTTAGTACGCAAAATGCGTAGTACCGAAGATTTGAAAGATTACAAAGTATTGATGGTCAATGACCGGAAAGACCTAGATAAACAGCTTGGTGAAACGGCTGATTTAACAGGCGAAAAGGTTTATCGCATTTCAAGTAGTGATGAAGTTAAGTCAGAGCTGTGTGATGATCGCTCAACTCTGAATATGGTGATGGTGCATAAGTTTAGAGAAGCGGATAACAGCAATACGCCAGATTATTTAAATGAAGCTTTGGGTAAATCTGTTGCAGAACCTTCTTCTGAGTATTCTTCTCAACCTGACAAAGACAATGTTGTGAAGCTATTTGAAAGCTTTGGTGAGGTTAATTCATCAGAGAAAGTGCTTATCATGATTGATGAAGCGCACCGTACACAGAAAACAGGGCAAGATAAAGCCAGCTTGTCGGACAACATGTTCGATGCATTCCCCAATGCAACTCGTTTGGCTTTTACTGGTACTCCTTTAATTGCCGACCACCATAACGATCCAACTTGGAAGCGCTTTGGCAATAATCCTGATGAACCATATATTGATGAATACAAACTTCAAGATGCCGTAGATGATGGTGCTACTCTGCAAATATTGTATGAGGGCAAAACAGCCGACTCAGCAATCTATGATAAACATGGTTTTGATACAAAATTTGAAAACTTATTTAAAGACAGAACCGAAGAAGAAATAGCCGCAATCCGCAAAAAATATGGTGCAACTGGCGATATATTAGAAGCTGAAGATCGTATTGAAGAAATATCTAACGACCTTGTTAAGCACTATATACAAAAAGTGTTGCCTAGTGGCTATAAAGCTCAGGTTGTTTGTTCTTCAAAGCAGGCGGCATTGCACTACCAAACGTTTATTAGAAAAGCGCTTAATGACTGGGCCGAAGAGGAAAAGCAAAAACCTACTGAAGAACAGGATAAAGAGCTACTCAAACAGATTGAGTTTCTAGATGCTATGGTTGTCATTTCTTCTGATGGAACGAATGAAAAGGCTTCATTCGTTGCTGCTAGAAACGAGTCTCGTAAACGTAATGCGGTGGAAAACTTTAAGAAGAAATTTGATTACGACAAGCCAGATACAGGCATCGGATTCTTAATAGTTTGTGACATGCTTCTTACTGGTTTTGATGCGCCTATTGAACAGGTTATGTACATTGATAAGAAGCTAAAAGAACATAACTTACTGCAAACAATAGCCCGTGTTAACAGAACATATCCCGGCAAAACAGTTGGGTATGTTGTCGATTACATAGGGTTAACTGAGAATCTAAAAGAAGCGCTATCGCTATACTCAGGCAAAGATCAAAAAGATATTTTAGATACGTTTAAATCGGTTGAGTCTGAAATGCCAGTACTTCAAAGCCGTTATAGGCAGTTGATTCAACTATTTGAAGATAAAGATATCTCACAAATAGAAAGTCTCGTTCAACAGAAGTTATCTTCAGATATTGAAAGATACAAAGTTACTGAGTCAGTCATTCAAGCATTAGAGGATGTTAAAACTCGCGATAGCTTTAATGTTTATCTAAAGAAATTCATGCAAAGTATGGATATTATTTTGCCAAACAAGCTGGCACATCCATTCAAAATACCCATGTACCAATTTAGTCATCTACAGGCTAAAGCGAGGGAGCGGTATAAAGATGACTCTATCAATATTGCTGGTGCAGGTGAAAAAGTTCGCAAGCTAGTTAGTGAACATCTAATTAGCCTAGGTATTAACCCTAAAGTGCCACCTGTAGAGTTATTCTCAGATAAATTCATTACCACATTAAAGGAGCATAAGGATGAGCGTGCTGCGGCAAGTGAAATGGAACATGCGATTCGTAAGCATTGTAAAGTGAATGAAGCTGATGACCCTGTAATGTATAAACGCTTCAGTGAAAAGCTGAATGATATTCTTAAGAAGTACAATGAGCAGTGGGATCAGATGCTGCTTCACTTGGAAACATTAAGAGAGGAAATTGATGAAGGTAGAGGTGATGATACATCTGCTGGAGATCCGTTTACTGATCTAATCATTGAGTTGGCATTTAATGGTTCTTGTCAGCCAAGTGAGATGGAAGCCGTTAAGAGTATTGTTGAGCAAATACTAGAAATAATGGCTGACAAAATTGAAGGTTTAAACTTCTGGGATCGCCCTAATATGGTTGATGAACTTGAAGGTAAAATCCAAGAAGTATTTATTTTGAGTGACATTCTGGCACTAGAAGAATCCTTTGAGCTAGTGACAACAGAGTTATTGAGTCTAGCCAAAAGAAGAGAGCTAGATATTTTGTCTAACAGAAAACAACAGGATGGTAATTAGTGTCAGATACTTTAAATGTCAGCACATATAAGGATATCAGCTACCAACTGAAGAAAAGTGATAGGAAGACAACAAGTATTTATATTGAACGTGATGGTACTGTTTTAGTAATAGCGCCATCACCGTTTGATGTTGAGAAAATTGAACAGATCATAGAGTCTAAAAGAAGCTGGATTTATAAGAGCCTAGCCGAGTGGGAGGACCTTAACAGAACGCGAATACATCGAGAGTATGTTAACGGTGAAAGTTTTTTATATTTTGGCAGAAACTACCGTCTGCAACTAGTGAAAGATCAATTAAAGCCTCTCACTTTCCATTATGGGCAATTTAAGTTGTTAGATTCAGAAGTTGCTAATGCCCCTGATCACTTTAAGAACTTTTACAAAACGAAATTGCAGCAACGCTTAAATGAAAGACTTAAGCTCTACCAGCCAAAAATGAAACTGAAACCTGTAAGCATTCGAGTAATGGAGTTACAAAACCGGTGGGGGTCATGTACTTCGAAAGGAGCAATAAACCTCCACTGGAAGTGCGCCATGTTGCCTTTAAGCGTATTAGACTACGTTATAGTTCATGAGCTTGCGCATTTAGAAGACAAAAGTCACTCTCCCAAATTTTGGCGCACGATAGAAAAAGTGATGCCTGATTATGATGAAGCTAAAAAATGGCTGAAATTTAATGGCGCAGGAATGAGCCTCTAAAAGAAAAATAATAATTAGGACGGTATTTAAATGGCTATAGAGCAGGGCATCTGGAAAATTGGTGATAAACCAACAAAATTAAAAACTATTACTTTAGAAAGTGAGCAACAATTAGAAGAACAAATTGTAGCGGACATTTCTATTTTAAATCCTAACTGGTTGCTTATTGGTCGCCAAGTTCGTACAGATTTTGATAAATATATCGATCTACTTGCTATCGATGCCAGTGGTAGCGTTATTATTATTGAGTTAAAAAGAGATAAAACCCCCAGAGACGTAGTCGCTCAAGCACTGGATTATGCTTCTTGGGTCGTTGAAATTGATGACAGCAAGCTAGTTGATATTTATTATGACTACAGTACCAAACACACATTATCGGAACAAAGCTTGGATAGGGCTTTTGATTCTAAATTTGGTGTGTCATTTAAGGATGTAAACTATGATGGCTCTCATCAAATGGTCATAGTAGCTTCCGCACTTGACGCAAGTTCAGAACGAATTATTAACTATTTAAATGACAAAGCAAAAATACCTGTGAATGCCGTATTCTTTAATGTATTTGAAGATGGAACAAATCAATATTTAAGTAGAGCTTGGATGATAGCCCCTGAAGAAACTCAAGAGCGAGTTATTTCAAAATCAACAAAAGAGCCTTGGAATGGCGAGTTTTACGTTTCGTTTGGACATGGGAAAGAACGTCATTGGAACGATGCGCTAAAATATGGATACATTTCAGCAGGTCACGGTCGTTGGTATTCCAATACATTAAACATGTTAGAAATTGGTGATCGTGTATGGGTGAAAATTCCTCAAACGGGCTTTGTTGCTGTCGGTAAAGTTATTGGTGAAATATCCAGAGCTGAAAACTACGAGTTTCCAAAGTACGAAAATAAAACCTTACTTGAGTTAGATACTGTTGGTGATTATTCAAGTTTCAAAAATTTAGACGATGATGATGCTGAGTATCTTATTCCCGTAGAATGGATTAAAGCAGTTCCATTGGCTCAGGCATTTAATGAAACGGGATTATTTGGGAATCAAAACTCTGTCTGTAAACCACAAACGCCAAAATGGTCGCATACTGTTGATAGAGTAAAAACGCATTTTGCTATATAATTAAAAAATTAGAGTGGATGAAATAAAAAACAAACAGTGTTTTCCATAAATACATCCACTCAGGCCAAAATTTAACTGATTATAAATCATAAAGTTAAGTCTAATCTCACAGAAGACTACAATCTCAAAACAAATGATCTTTTACATAAGTTTTAACTTTGATACTTACATATTGTCTATTTAACATAATATACATTATGCGCATATTGATATGCTATTGGTGTGGGGCGGTTTGAACGGTCTTATTTATAGTTTAAACGATAGGTTTTGGTTTGTATGGCTCTTACTACTATAAAATTACTTCTTTAGCGTGCTGCCTTGGCTCACTGTGAATCTGTTTCGTCCTTTTAACTTCGATTGATATAACGCTGTGTCGGCCTGTGTTATTAGGTCTAGCTCTGTTACTACTTTATTAGTATCAAAGTAATCTACAGCTATACCCACACTTATGGTAAGCCGATCGTTAATTTCGCTAAATGAATGAGGTATCATTGCGTTATATACTGAAGTTATAAGTCTTTGAGCTGTGACTTTAGCTCCGGCTTCGTCAGTCACTGGTAATATGCAGGCAAACTCTTCACCTCCATAACGAGCTATAAAATCGGTTTCTCGAGGTAGCTCTTGTGCAATTATACGGGCTACTTTCTTAAGACAGTCATCTCCCTTTGCATGACCATAATTGTCGTTATATGGTTTAAAATAATCCACATCGATAATTAAAAGTGACAATGGACTCTTGCTTCTCTGTGACGACGCGATCCCATTTGATAACCGATCATCAAATGCTCTTCGATTTGCAATGCCAGTTAAGCCATCAAGTGACGATAGTTCTTCCAAGGTTTGTTTTTGTAGTTCTACAGTATTGGCAAATATATTAAAAGTGTCTGCAATGTCTGATATTTCATCTGAACCTTTATCAATAACGTCATCTAAACTGCCATTTAAGCGCCTGTTAACTCCTTTGTTAAGGTTTATCAAGCGACCAACAACTTTATTTCTTAAATACACAGCGAGGAGTACAAATAAACTAAGAGATAGAATAAAGGCAACAACTACAATTGTTAGTTGAGTTGATATAGCTTCAGTAGCACTTTTTGTTTCATCCAGAACTTTATTATTAATGTTGAATGAGGAGTATTCTGCCTGGTTTGCATAGTCCATGATCAAGTTTCTCATGAAGTTGCCTCTACCAATTGCACGACCTTCAATACGCAATTGCTTTATACGAGTGTTTACTAAACCATCTGGAGCTAAAAGTAATGTTTGGAGTTTACTAAGAAATATTAATGCTTCTTTAGAGGCTTTTGTATTCGAACCTTCTACATAGTTCGATAGCAAAGATTCTAGGTCCTTTTGCAAAGTACGCTCTATTTGTCTAACGAGATGAAGTCTATTTAGAAATGTTAATTGAGCACTGTTTGCGAAAATATTGGTTATTAATAGCTGGCCGTCAACTAATGACGTATGACTTTCGATATCATTCAAGTCAGGCACGTTATTAAACAGCGAATATAATAATTGCAGTTTATCATCGAAGCTACGCTTGTTTTCTAAACGTTGGTTAATCAATTCATCTAATTCTTGCAGCTCTACAACTATTGCTTTTAGTTGTGTATTTCCATAGTTTTGCTGAGACAATTTTAAGCTATCGGATTTTAACGTGGAAATTAGGCTTTGTATTTGTTCGTTGGTGATCCGCTTGGCCGCACTGCTTTCTACATTAATTAAACGTTCAGTTAGAAAAATGAGCGTATTTACTTGGCTATAAGTTTTACCAGCTTGTATTGCTGTAGGTACTGAAACTTGCTGAATATTTGTCAGCACATTTTTAAACTCACCTAACCTAAAAATAGTTAGCGCAGTTAGACCCAAAAAAATTGTAAATATTAATGATAAGCCCAAAAACAGTTTGTTCTTAATTGAGTTTCGATTTTTAGAGTTATTCAGCAAGTCCATGTTAATAACACTATTTGAGTCTTCGTTTAAATGAGTTGACAGGTTATTGATAGCTATTCACCTCTTTAATGCGACCTTCAATAGAGGGAGTTGCTTGCCGGTTGTTTTGTAAATACATGATAAGAATTTCAGAAAGAAGAGGATTGACTCTTAAACTATTTTTAATCTCTCTAGATTGTTTAAAGGTTGTATACCCATCACCTCCATTTGCAATGTACTCTGTAGTGCCAACTGTATATAACTTGTTTTTATCTAATTTATTATCTCCAATATAAATATCAATAACTCTATTACCCACAGGCATTTGTTTGTTATAAGTAAACGACAAGCCTGCTACTAAAGGAAACCTACCTTTAACATCTGTTAATTGGGACAATCCATTTTCTAACGCATTTTCAATTTGTTGGCCAGTCACTTCTAAAGCTATTAATCGACTCCTAAATGGTAACTCGGTAACAATATCGCGCATGGTCCACACTGTATTTTTTGCGTAAAGAGTATCCCCCCTTACAACACCACTATTAATTAAAACAATATCAGTATTCAAAAATGCCTTGATGGCATCAGTCATTATATTGCCAAAGAAAGTTTCTTTTGTACGGATAGATAACTTTCTGGTGTCAATTTCGACATTTAATGAGGCTACATCAATGTTTAACAAACGTTCTAAGCGATTTACATAAGAATTAGATTGATTAGATAAATCTTCATCTATTGGGAAATTATTTAATTTAAACGTCGATAAAACTGTTGCTACAGGTTTTTGGGGCGTTATCTTTAACTCAATTAGTAATACTTCGCCTGGAGAATGCAAGTAAAAATGGTTTTTATGTTGTAACTTCATATAGTTTTGAGTTTGGGAAAAGGCTTTATCAACCATAAATGCAACGTCAATGACTTGCTCAAGCATTAGAGGCTCAACGATATCATTTGGGACGGAATACAAGAGTACAACTACGTCAACTCCCGCCTCTCTTAGTTTCTCAGATTCTCGTCTTAGCGCTTCAGTTCTAGGTTTTAATTTAATGCGGTCTAACAAATACTCTTCGATAACAGAAGGATTGACAGTTGATACTACACCTATACTAACGTCCCCTTTCTTAATGATAGTAGAAGGTTGAAGCCCATCAAGGTTATTGTTAGTTATCGGATCGTATATATTTGATGCAATGATAGGAAAAGCCGCTTCATAGGCTCTTTGAGAAAGCTCATCTTCTGAGTAACTAAACTCTCTTTTTGTTATTCCCATAGCATCTGGCTCTAAGCTATTGAGGATATCTATTATATGGGCGCCTTTGTCAAAAGATGACATTGGGCTAGGGCCTATTGAACCGCCACCAAATAAGAAAAAAGATGGCGTTTCTTGCGCGCGAATTAGTTTAAGGAAAGACGCTAACCTTCGATAGTCGCCGTGGACTTTATCCTCAACTAAAGGCAAATCACCAGTGAAGACAAGTTTCGCTGTTTTAGTGTTAGCGCTTATTGTTGGTGAAGTAATAACAACAAGGATAGAAAACGCGATGCTTTTAATTAATATTTTCATATCCCTACAAACTAATGTTAATTAAGCTCTTTGTCCACCCAAAATTTGGTTCCTTTAACCATAGCTTGCAGAGCTAAGCCATTCTCAGTAAAGGTATAAACCGTCACGTCTCCGTAATAAGCTTCCCCCTCAACAGAACCGCCCTTACCGCTTGCTTTTGCTGATGCATCGGCATTGCCGCCAAATGTCCAACCGTTTTCGACAAAGTCAGTCATACCTTCTGCGGTATGGAAAACCATAACGATACGGTAATCTTTAACACCAAAACCAAGCCCAACACCGCCTTCAGCCATATTCATATATATTTTTTTAGATAAGACTTTATCATTTATTACGCCGTATCCAGTGCCGGCAGAGAAAAATAATAAGTTTACATTTGCGTTACTAAAAACTGCATAACCCGGCGCCGTAGCTAATTGAGCACGAGTGTCTGGTTTGTTTTTATAAAGCTGAGTCAATACCTCACGCTCCATATCTAATATGACTTCTCTTTTTTCTGAAACACTTCCTTCGCCCATAGATGCGCACGCAGTTACAACGAATGTTATAGCTATTAGTCCGACTTTAATAAAGTTGTTCATAACTTTCCTTTTTAATACTGATATTTAAAATATAGTTAAGTACTTTAGATTAACAATGTTTAAGTTAAAAACTTAAAGGCTTTTATAGATATTTTGCATGGTACCAATTGGGTCGTTTGATTTAGTAATAGCTCTACCAATAACCAAATAATCAGAACCTGCGTCAATCGCCTTTTTCGGAGTCATGATTCGTTTTTGATCATCGGCACTTGCTTCTTCTGTTCTAATGCCGGGGGTTACTAGCTTAAATCCACTACCAAATTTACTTTTTAATAACGTTGCTTCTTGCGCTGAACAAACAACACCGTCCATTCCTGCGTTAGCGGCTAAGCCTGCTAAGAATAAGACTTGTTCTTCCGGTGATTTGTCTATACCTAAATCTAATAAGTCCTCTTCAGACATACTGGTTAGCACCGTTACTGCAATTAATAACGGGGCTTTGTCTCCGTAGGGAATTAGAATTTCTTTGGCTGCCTTCATCATTTTAGTACCACCAGAGGCGTGTACATTAACCATCCAAACGCCTAGCTCAGCTGCGGCTTTTACTGCTTTTGCTACGGTATTAGGGATGTCATGGAATTTAAGATCTAAGAACACATCAAAACCGCGCTTATGTAATTCTCGAACAAAGCTTGGACCAAAATGGGTGAACATCTCTTTACCAACTTTTAATCGGCAAAGCGTTGGATCTAACTTGCTAACTAGACGTAAAGCATCATCTTGAGTTTCAAAATCCAATGCCACTAAAATCTTATTATTTTCCACAATTTACCCTTTTAAATACCATCTAAGCCAGTTAGTGGTTTAATTGATTGCCAGTTGTTACAAGCTGGGCATCTCCAACTAAAGTTATTGGTTGAGAAACCGCAAGACTTACATTCATAATTTGGCTTTAATTCTATGTAACGTTTAATTAGCTGTTGTAGTTCAAAGAAGTGCTCTTCTGAAGTAAACAGCTCCTTTTCTAATTCGATAAGCTTGCCGAAACCTCTTACGCTTGGTACGTATCTAAGTTGTTCAATAACGTATTTTCGAGCAGCCTCTGTGCCCTTTTCTTTTGCTATAAAGTCCGCCATTTGATTGTGGGCATTTACGCTATTTATTTTTTTCTCTTTTATTAGCCAATATAACCAAGCGGCTTGTTCAAACTCGTCTACAAAACACTCCGGTGCGATATCAAAGAGTGCTGGCGCAAAACTAGGTTCTTTGTCGAGCACCTGCACCACGAGTTCCCGTGATTGTTGTTTGTTATTTAGTAATAAATAAAGCTTGGCCAACGACACTAGGCTTCTAATACAATTTGAGTTTACTTTAATGGCTCGTTTATAAAATTGCTTTTTGTTTTTTATGTTATCGGATTGGTCTGCCATTTCACAATAAAAGTGACTAACCATCTGCCGACTCTGATCATTCAACATACTAGGTTTTGCAATTAAGTAGGCTTCAACGCCCTTTTCCCACTCTCTTGTTTGTTCATAAATATGCAAAATCATTAGCAATGCTTCATTTGCATGTTCAGACTTTAGTAGCGGCAATAAAGTTTCGAGAGAGTGCTCAAGCATGCCGGCTGAGGTAAAATCCTGCGCTAATTCTAATTTGATGATCTCTAGTTCATAACTGGGGATTTGTATTTGATCTGTTTTTACTAAGCCTTCATGGATGGCTATTGCTTTGTCTATCTCGCCTTTTTTTCTAAACAGTTTAGCTAACGTTAAGTAGTTTTCTATATTAGCTGGGGTATCGTCTAGGTATTGAATTAAGCGGTCAAAGGCTTGTTCTTCTTTGTTGTTTAAAAGAAGTGAAACACTGGAGTTTAATGCTTTATTTAGAGAGTTTTGCTGCTGTAGCATTTCTTTTTTAGCATTGTGCTTCCCCATCACCCAACCATAGGCCACGGCGATTGGTAGCAGTAAGAACAGTAGTTCAAGCATTAGCTTTTTTTACCACCTTACGAAATCCTAAATAAAGAAGCGTTAATAAAGCGCCTATTGCAATTGAAGACATGATAACCAACGAAAGAGGAATATCTAGTCTAACAAATAATAGGTTTACGTTTACCAAATGTGCATTTTCGCTACCAACGGCTAGCGCAATACAAATGGCCATTACTAAAAGTATTAATGAAATCAATCTCAAAAGCCTACCCCTTAAATTAGGGGTATAAGGCTATTGTATGTTATTCAAGTAGTCAATTGCGGATTACTTAAAATCGACTCTTTCACGTAATTCTTTACCTGGTTTAAAATGCGGAACGTATTTAGCTTCTAGTTCTACAGACTCACCAGACTTAGGGTTACGACCTACTCTTGGCGCTCTATAATGTAACGAGAAGCTACCAAAGCCTCTAATTTCAATACGATCACCTGTAGATAAACATTCAGCCATATTATCAATGATACTTTTGACAGCCGCTTCAACATCTTTTATTGGTAACTGTGGATGCTGTTCAGCTAATTGTTCTATTAGTTCGGACTTAGTCATTTATTTCACCTAAAATTGAGACAAAAATAAGGGAGCAATTACGCTCCCTTATAGTTATAGCTCATTTAAATTCAAAAGCTTAGTCTTTTTGTGCATTTTTAAATGCAGCAGCCATTGCGTTTTCGAATTCTGGAGTTTGATTTTGAAGATTATCAAGTACTTGCTTCTCTTCAGCTTCGTGTATCGCTTTGATTGATAAGCTGATTACACGGTTCTTACGGTCAACGCCAACAAACTTAGCTTCAACTTCTGAACCAGCTGAAAGTACTGTAGATGCATCTTCGATACGCTCTGCAGAGATTTCAGAAACACGGATGTAACCTTCAACGTCTGTACCTAAAGTAACAGTAGCGCCTTTAGCGTCAACGTCTTTGATTTCACCTTTAACTAGAGAACCTTTTTTGTTGTTTTCTAAGTATTCAGAGAACGGGTCAGAATCCATTTGCTTAACGCCTAATGAAATACGCTCACGCTCTGGGTCTACTTGAAGAACTACAGCTTCAATCTCGTCACCTTTCTTGAATTCGCGTACTGCGTCTTCGCCTGAAACATTCCAAGAAATGTCAGATAAGTGAACAAGACCGTCGATGCCGCCATCAAGACCGATGAAGATACCGAAGTCAGTGATTGACTTGATGTTACCTGAAACGCGGTCACCTTTGTTGTGTGACTTAGCGAATACTTCCCATGGGTTGTCTTTACATTGCTTAAGACCAAGAGAAATACGACGACGTTCTTCATCAATTTCAAGAACTAGTACTTCAACTTCATCACCTAAGCTAACAACTTTAGATGGGTGGATATTTTTGTTAGTCCAGTCCATTTCTGAAACGTGAACAAGACCTTCGATGCCGTCTTCGATTTCAACGAAACAACCGTAGTCTGTAAGGTTAGTAACACGACCTTTAAGACGTGAAGACTCTGGGTAACGACCAGCGATGTCGCCCCAAGGATCTGAACCAAGTTGCTTAAGACCAAGAGAAACACGGTTTTTCTCTTTATCAAACTTAAGAACTTTAACATCGATTTCATCGCCAACTGCAACGATTTCACTTGGGTGCTTAACGCGTTTCCAAGCCATGTCAGTGATGTGAAGTAGACCGTCTAAGCCACCTAAGTCTACGAATGCACCGTAGTCTGTAAGGTTCTTAACGATACCTTTAACTTCTGAACCTTCTTCAAGGTTAGCAAGTAATTGTTCGCGCTCTGCTGAGTTTTCAGTTTCGATAACAGCACGACGAGAAACAACAACGTTGTTGCGCTTCTGGTCTAACTTAATTACTTTAAATTCTAATTCTTTGCCTTCCAAGTGAGACGTGTCACGGATAGGACGAACGTCAACAAGTGAACCAGGTAGGAATGCTCTGATGCCTTCAACTTCAACAGTGAAACCACCTTTAACTTTACCAGAGATAAGACCTTTAACGATCTCTTCTTCTTCACATGCTTTTTCAAGACGAACCCAAGCTTCATAACGCTTAGCTTTTTCACGAGAAAGAATAGTCTCACCGAAGCCATCTTCGATTGAGTCTAGTGCAACGTCAACTTGATCACCAACGGCTACTTCTAGTTCACCAGCGTGGTTTTTAAATTGTGATGCAGGGATAGCAGATTCTGACTTAAGGCCAGCGTCAACTAATACAAGGTCACGTTCGATAGATACGATAGTACCTTTAACGATTGAACCAGGGCGTGTTTCTATAGTTTGAAGGCTTTCTTCAAATAATTGAGCAAAATTTTCTGTCATGATTTATCTTCATTAGTACCAATGTTGCGTTCCTGCGACAAAGGGGTTGGAGTTTAACTTGTTACATCCTGCTAACAAGGCTGTCTAAATTTAAATGTTGAACGTCTTTTCAATAACTTGAATAAGCTGTTCGTATACTTCTTGCGCTGAAACAGTAGTAGAGTCGATGCAAATCGCACCTTCTGCAGCTACCATTGGCGCTACACTTCTGTTCGTATCACGCTCATCACGAGCCTTGATATCGTTCAAAAGGTCGCCGATTTTAACATCGTGGCCTTTTTCTTTCAACTCTTTAAAACGTCTATCTGCACGTTCTTCTGCACTTGCAGTTAAGAACACTTTTACTTCAGCGTCAGGGAAAACAACGGTGCCCATATCTCTTCCGTCGGCAATGAGCCCTGGAAGTTGTTTAAAAGCTCTTTGCCTGCGCAATAAAGCTTCTCTAACCCTAGGTAAAGAAGCAATCTTCGACGCCACGCCACCTACTTCTTCATTTCTAATAGATAAAGTAACTTCTTCACCTTCTAGAATGATCTGTGAACTGTTGTCTGTGGACTGAAATTGAACATCAAGATGTGCAGCCAATGGGATTAAGCTTTCTTCATCACTAGGGTCAACTTGGTGATGAATTGAAGCTAATGCCAGAACTCGGTAGATAGCACCACTGTCAAGGATTTCCCACCCTAACCTTTGGGCTAATAATCGACAGACAGTGCCTTTACCTGCGCCACTAGGACCATCGATTGTGATAACCGGTATAGATTGTTCCATAAATACTCCACTCGCTGAAATTGCGGGCGGTATTATACTCTAATAAAACTGAAATTGAATTAATTTAATTTTAAGCTTTTGCCGTTAATCTTTTTTAATGCATTAACAAGCGGCTAAAACGATCGAAATAGTCGGGAAAAGTCTTACTAGTAACTTTAGGGTCAAGAATAGTTACGCCGCTGCTTGCAAACGTTAATAATGAAAAGCACATAGCGATACGGTGGTCGTCATAGGTTTCTATCTCTGCATGTAAAACATTAGCCGGCGGAGTAACTTTAATGTAGTCATTGCCTTCCTCTACTTCTGCTCCTACTTTCTTAAGCTCCGTGGCCATTGCGTGAAGTCTGTCCGTTTCTTTTACTCGCCAGTTATAAATATTTGATATTGTCGTTGTCCCTTCTGCAAACAACGCTGTTGTTGCAATGGTCATGGCGGCGTCAGGTATATGATTCATGTCTTGATTAACAGCTTTAAGGCTACCGTTTGACTTAACGCTAATGTGATCGTCGAAATATGAAATATCAGCACCCATGTCCGCTAACACTTGTGCAAACTGTATATCGCCTTGAACACTATTTTTACCAATGCCATAAACGTCAACAGGGCCACCTGTTATCGCTCCTGCCGCCAAGAAATAAGATGCTGAAGATGCGTCGCCTTCAACCATAAAATGACCCGGGCTCTTATATTGTTCAGTTCCATCAAGTGAAAAGGTTTGGTAGTTATCATTGCTAAACGTAATACCAAACGACTCTATGATTGACAGCGTAAGCTTTATGTAAGGTTTAGAAACCAATTCGCCTTTTACCGTAATCTTGACTGGCTTTTTGATAAGTGGCGCGGCCATCAATAAAGCAGACAAAAATTGACTAGAAACACTACCATCAATAGTGAGCTCTAGAACTTCACTTGTAACACCTGCAAACGGTTTGATATTTAATGGTGGATAGCCTTCTTCACCACCATATTCAAGATTTGAACAAGTACCTGCCAGTGAGTCAACTAAGTGCCCTATTGGCCTTTCATACATGCGAGGCTCGCCCGTTAACTCTGCAGTCACCTGACTAAACGCCAATACCGCTGCTAAAGGTCGCATCGCCGTGCCTGCATTGCCTAGAAACAATTCTGATTCAGGTGAATTAAATCTTCCGCCTTGGCCATGAACTATGCATGTGGTTTTATCTTCACTTAGCTGTGTTTTAATACCCAGTAGGTTTAAAGCGTTAAGCATATGACGTATATCGTCACTGTCTAATAAGTTGGTAATTTTTGTTGTACCTTCGCAAAGCGCGGCAAGCAACAGTGCTCTATTTGATAAGCTTTTAGAACCAGGTACGGTTACCTTGCCAGTGCAAGATGTTTTAAAATCGAGTGTTAATTTGTTGTTCATTTATATCTTTTACCCTACTACTGGTATTTAGTTTCAAACGCTTGCATAAATCTAGAAAGTGCTTCTACACCCTCGTATGGCATCGCATTATAAATGCTCGCTCGCATACCACCTACGCTTCGGTGACCTTTAAGTGCGACTAAGCCATTTGCCTTTGCTTCTTCCAAAAAGCTTTCATTTAAGGCTTCATTCTTTAAGAAAAACGTAACGTTCATTTTAGATCGGTTATCAAAGTGCACGCGACTTTCATAAAAGCTAGATTCGTCTATTGTTTTATATAACAACTCTGCTTTTTTGGTATTCTCTAGTTCTATTTTTTCCACGCCGCCCTGAGAAAGTAACCAATCAAAAACCAATTTAGATAAATAGATAGCGAATGTAGGCGGTGTGTTAAACATGCTCTCTTTTTCCGCTGTTACTTTGTAATTAAGCAGAGACGGTATATTTGAAGGGCTTCTTTTTAGTAACGCGTTATTAATGATAACGATACCCATGCCCGATGGCCCTATGTTTTTTTGTGCACCTGCATAAATTAAGTCATAGTCTTCAATATTAATTCGTCTTGAAAGAATATTTGACGACATGTCCGCTACGATAACTTGACTGCCATTCACTTTAAGTGCATTCGGCGATTCAAATATTTCTATACCATCAACAGTTTCATTCGGGCAATAATGGAGAAAGTCTGACTTGCTCGGTATAGACCAATCAGACATTGGTTTTACTCTTTTCAAACCATTTTCAACAACTGTACATTGCTGCTCTCTAGCATCTATAAATTTATTAGCCTCATCGACTGCATCTGCTGACCAAGCTCCGGTTGTATAATAACTACCAACATTACCTAGTGTTAAATTCATTGGAACTGCAGCAAATTGCCCCCTGCCACCACCTTGCATAAATAAGATACTATAATTATCAGGTACACTGAGGAGTTGCTTTAAACCCGAAACTGCACTTTTGTATACGTCTATAAACTCGCTACTTCTGTGGCTCATTTCAATAACAGAACAGCCGGTTTCTTGCCAATTAAGAAATTCAGCTTGTGCTTTTTTCATTACGTCTTTTGGTAAAGTTGCAGGTCCCGCGCAGAAATTATATACCGTCATTATTTACTCTGTTTCTATAAGGGTTTAGGGCTTTATTGAACAAATACTCTAACCTTTGAGTTACGGTTTAACAAGCTTAAATGTGTCTAAATTAGAATAACGAAAACTGGCTTTTGTTTAGCTTGTCGTTGCTTTTCGTCTTAGGCTTATTTGTTGTTCGTTTTCTGCTGGCGTGAGTTTTTATGACTCTTTGTTTTTCATTTGGATCGGCGTGTGTTGCTAAATACTCTTTGATTTTAAGTCGAGAGTTTTTTACCAGAATTTCTGGTGATTCACTTTTAGGGTAAATATCTTCTTTTAGCCCTGGGTATAACCATGGTTGTTGTACAAAAGTGTTGGGAACATGGGCTAGCTCAGGAATCCATTTTCTTACAAACTCATTTTTAGGGTCATACTTTTCTGCTTGTTTTACAGGATTGTACATTCTAAATGGGTTAATGCCCGTTACACCTGATTGCATTTGAATTTGAGGGTAATGAATGCCTGGCTCATAATCGATAAACATTTGCGCTAAGTGACTTGCTGGCTTTTGCCAATGTAACCATAAGTGGTAACTGGAAAATGCCGTTAACATGGCTCTCATTCGAAAGTTAATCCAACCGGTATGGTTCAACATCCTCATACACGCGTCTACAAAAGGTACGCCTGTGTTTCCCATTCTCCACGAGTTAAATCTATCTTGGTCAAATTCATTACGGCGCATCAAATCAAAACTTTTGTTTACCGCTTGGAATTCGTGTGATGGTTCAGTTTCAAACTTTTGAATAAAATGACTATGCCAAAATAATCGAGACACAAACCCACTTTTGTTACGGGACCCTAGTTCATCGCTTATTTGCCAGGCTTTTTGCATTACGTCTTTTAAAGACAATACTCCATGGGCCAAATATGGGCTAAGTCTAGAACTCGATCTTACACTTTTTAATGGACTTGAAATACCATATAGATAGTCTTTGACTCGACTCTCTAAAAAACTGTTTAATACTGTGTGCGCAGATTCTATTCCGCCAGTTTGGCAGTCATTTGCAAAAAAGTTGTCATTTCCACAATAGCAGTCTAACAACTCTAAACCCGTGGTTCTGGGTAAAAAAGAATGCCCACTGGGTATTGATAAGGTATTGTCATCAAAAAATTCTATCGCGCTTTCTTGCCATTTGTCCCTATTTAGGTTGCCTCGTATAACTGGTTTCTGTTTAAACTCTTTCCAAACAACGTTGTTTTCTCTTGCCCATTTTTTTACTTCTATGTCTCTTTTAAAAGTCCAACTATTACCTGTTTCTTCATGGCTTAATAATTTATTAATGGCAACATGCTTCATGATGTTTGAAAGGATTTCAGTAACGCTGCCTTTGCGAACCGTTAAGTTAAACTGCCTAGATTCTAAGTTTTTTGCCAGGCTTTTTAATGACTCTTTTATAAAAGTAAACTGCCTAGCGCTCGTATCTTCTAGATTCCAATAGTCTGGTTCTACTACATACAGAACAATAATAGGCAGGCCATCGTTAGCTGCATAATGTAACGCGTTATGGTCGTTTACCCTCAAATCTCGCTTTAACCAAACAATATTCACACTCATTTACGGCAGACACTCTTAATCTTTGAACAGGTAGTTAAAACATACTTTGTTACTTTGTTACTTTTTTAAAATTTAACTTTTAAACCTTTTTCTATTTTTACGTGACTTACGATAAAACTAGTCAAAAAAGAATGGAATTTATGAAAACTATTTTTAAGGACATAATTGGTTTTGTAGCAACAATGAGCTTTTGTTCATACGGAGCAGATTTTTAGTGAAGTACACAGATATAGAAAGAAACACAAATTTAACAGAACATAGATTCGAACAACGGATACTAAAAAGGCCCCTAACTAGGAGCCTTTTCTATATTTTTTTGTAACGAGTATTAACTACTAATTACGCGTCGTCTTCAGCATTATCTTCTGCGTCATCACTTTTATCTTGTGACTCTTCAGCTTCAGACGTTGTTTCTTCAGAAGTGTTTGCCTCACTTACAATTGGAGTGCCGTCTTCATTTAGCGCCTCAACAATAATTGGGTTACCATCTTCATCTAGTTCAACTTCGTCTTCAATTTCTTCAACACGAGCTAGACCAACAACAAGTTCACCTTCAATCGTTCTTATTAGTCGAACACCTTGAGTATTACGACCTACAACTGAAACTTCTTCAACTCGAGTTCGAACTAACGTGCCTTTATCACTAATAATCATGATTTCATGTGTATCAGCAACTTGGGTTGCACCAACAACAAGGCCGTTACGCTCACTAACTTTAATTGAAACAACACCCTGAGTAGCACGGCTCTTCGCTGGATACTCATGTTGTGGCGTTCTCTTACCAAAGCCATTTTCTGTGATCGTTAAAATGTTGTCGTCATGGTTAGGAATAATTAATGAAACAACTTTAGCGTCGTCCGTTAACTTAATACCGCGTACACCTGTTGCTGTACGGCCCATGCCTCTTACTTGGTTTTCATGGAAACGAACCACTTTACCGTTTTGAGAGAACAACATGATTTCGTCTTCACCGTTAGTGATATCTACACCAATCAGCTTGTCACCATCGTTAAGATTTACAGCGATGATACCGTTTGAACGAGGACGAGAGTATTCAGTAAGCGCTGTCTTTTTAACAGTACCATTAGCCGTTGCCATAAAGACAAACTTGCCTTCTTCAAACTCACGCACTGGTAATATAGCAGTGATTTTCTCATCTGGGTCTAACGGTAAGATATTTACAATTGGACGACCACGAGATTGACGACTTGCCAGTGGTAATTGGTAAACCTTCAACCAATACAAACGACCAAAGTCTGAGAAGCAAAGAATAGTGTCATGCGTGTTAGCAATAAGTAGCTTTTCAATGAAATCTTCGTCTTTCATCTTAGTTGCTGACTTACCACGGCCACCACGGCGCTGCGCTTGATAATCCGTTAACGGTTGATATTTTGTGTAACCTTCGTGAGAAAGTGTAACAACTACATCTTCTTCGTTAATCAAATCTTCTAAATTGATGTCATGAGACGCATCTCGAATTTCTGTACAGCGATCATCACCGTAGGTAACTCGGATTAAATCAAGTTCTTCGCGAATTACTTCCATTAAGCGCTCTGGGCTGCCTAAAATCTCTAGTAGTTCTGCGATTAGTTCTAGTAACTCGGCATATTCGCCAAGGATTTTCTCATGTTCTAAACCGGTTAGTTTGTGAAGACGTAGTTCTAATATCGCTTGAGCTTGTTGCTCGGTCATGAAGTATTGACCATCGCGAATACCATACTCATCTTCTAACCATTCAGGACGCGCTGCATCATCACCGGCACGTTCTAACATTGCTGCTACAGAACCTAGGTTCCATCCACGCGCAGTTAAACGCGTTTTTGCTTCCGCAGGTGTAGGCGATGTTTTGATTAATTCTATGATTTCATCAATGTTTGCTAACGCAATCGCTAAAGCTTCAAGAATATGAGCACGGTCTCTGGCTTTACGTAAATCAAATACGGTTCTACGAGTTACAACTTCACGTCTATGCGACAGAAACGCTTCTAGCATTTCTTTTAGGTTGAATATTTTAGGCTGACCGTGGTCTAGCGCTACCATATTCATACCAAATACTGTCTGCATTTGAGTTAAAGCAAATAAGTGATTAAGAATTACTTCTGTCGGTTCACCACGCTTAAGCTCAATAACGATACGCATGCCGTCTTTATCAGACTCATCGCGCAACGCTGAAATGCCTTCAAGTTTTTTGTCTTTAACTAACTCAGCAATTTTTTCAATTAACCGAGCTTTGTTTACTTGGTATGGAATTTCGTCAACAACAATAGTGTCTTTACCCGTTTTCTCATCAGTTTCGATATGAGTTTGAGCACGGATATAAACTTTACCACGGCCAGTACGGTAAGCTTCTTCTATACCTTTACGTCCATTAATGATTGCCCCTGTAGGGAAATCAGGACCTGGTATATGAGTCATTAACTCTTCTAAATCAATATCTTCATTATGCGAAAGTGCTAACGTAGCATCAATAACTTCACGTAATGAATGAGGTGGAATGTTTGTTGCCATACCTACGGCGATACCAGAAGAACCATTTACTAATAAAGCGGGTACTTTAGTTGGTAATACAGCAGGAATATGCTCAGTACCATCATAGTTCGGAACAAAGTCTACAGTTTCTTTCTCAAGGTCAGCTAGAAGTTCATGCGCAATTTTTTCCATACGGACTTCCGTATAACGCATTGCGGCTGCTGAGTCTCCGTCGATAGAACCAAAGTTACCTTGGCCGTCTACTAATGTATAACGAAGGGAAAATGGTTGAGCCATACGTACGATTGTATCGTAAACGGCGCTATCACCATGTGGATGGTATTTACCTATTACATCACCTACTACACGAGCAGATTTTTTGTAAGGTTTGTTCCAGTCATTGCGCAATTCATTCATTGCGAATAATACACGTCGATGTACTGGTTTTAATCCATCACGAACATCTGGTAATGCACGACCTACAATTACGCTCATCGCATAATCTAGGTAACTGGTTTTTAATTCTTCTTCAATATTAATCGGGCTAATATTGTTGGCAAGATCTGTCATAAACGCACTGTTCCCTGCAACTACTTTAATGAAGTTTTATTGTTATAAAGTCAGCTCGCGATTGTAACACAATGACGATTACTGGCTAGTTTAAATTAGTAATTTGTACTACTTCCATTTAAATATCAATCTATAAGTTTATACAAAAACAAAACTTTTCTACTTCAAAGATCCTTTTAGGATCTTTATAATAAATTTTAGATATGCCATCGTACGTCTGTGGCGACTAATTATATGGATCAAAATGAAGTCTGAACAAATTCCTCAAAATGATATTAACGTTGATGACAACGAAATCAACAAGTTTAACTCTATTGCAGCCGCTTGGTGGGATACTGAAGGTGAATTTAAACCTCTTCATTTGTTAAACCCTACTCGCGTTGCCTATATCCAAGAAAAAACCGGCGGCGTCCAACACAATAAAATTTTAGACATAGGTTGTGGTGGTGGAATTTTCGCAGAGCAATTAGCTAAATTGGGCGCAGAAGTAACTGGCATTGATTTAGCTGAAGACTCTTTGAGTGTTGCGAAACTGCACGCATTAGAGTCTGGTATCAATAATGTAGCTTACATAAAAGCTAACTCTGAAGAATACTCAGAAGCAAACGCCAATGCATATGATGTTGTTACGTGTTTGGAAATGTTAGAACACGTCCCTGACCCAGAATCAGTTGTTGCTTCCGCAATTAGAGCCTGTAAGCCCGGTGGTAAAGTCTTCTTTTCTACATTAGATAAATCATTTAAAAGCTATTTACTAGCGATAGTTGCAGCAGAAAAAGTATTAAAAATTGTGCCGGACGGTACGCATGACTTTAATAAGTTTATAAAGCCTGCAGAGTTAGTAGGTTGGGCTGAGAAACATGGTGTTAAAGTGAGAGATGCCGTAGGTATCCATTTTAACCCATTTACAGAACAGTTTAAGATTAAACCAGGTGTTGGTGTTAATTACTTATTGTACTGTGAAAAGTTATAAATGGTGTTGCACGTTTAGCACCAATTTATGAATTTTTTCGAATAAAAAAAAAGAATATATTTTAATTTTAAGCTAGATTTTTTCTGTCGGTAATTGATAGTAAATGTCATAGCGTTAGGGAACACTTACCCATTAAATAAACGCCTATTTTTGCCCCAACATTTAGGGTTGCATTGAAGGTCAACACACCTTATCTTGTGTCACTGTAATATTTCAAACACTATATGATGTGTTTTTATCCAATGGGTAAAAAAGTTGGTTAATGTTAATACAATTAGCTTAAACCGTGCGCATACAATAAAAATAAAGGACAAGCAGGCCAGATGAATACCAGCCTTTCTGTTAGCAAACGAGACGGTTCAAAAGAACTTCTCGACTTAGATAAGATTCACAGAGTTATTACGTGGGCAGCCAAAGGCCTAGATAATGTTTCTGTATCTGAAGTTGAAATTCGTTCACACATTCAATTTTATGATGGTATTAAAACAGAAGACATTCATGAGACGATCATTAAAGCTGCTGCTGATCTAATATCTGAAACTTCTCCAGATTATCAGTACATGTCTGCTCGTTTAGCGGTTTTCCATTTGCGCAAAAAAGCATATGGCCAGTTTGAGCCACCTCGCCTGTTCGACCATGTTAAAAAAATGGTGGGTGATAAGCGTTATGATGAGCACTTATTGTCTGACTTTACAGAAGCCGAATTTGACGCAATGGACCAGTTTATTGTTCACAATCGTGACTTAGACTTTAGCTATGCCGCGGTAAAACAACTTGAAGGTAAGTACTTGGTACAAAACCGAGTAACCGGCGAAATTTATGAAAGCGCACAGTTTCTATATGTCCTTGTAGCAGCGTGCTTATTCGCAAAGTATCCCGCAGATACCCGTTTAGATTACATCAAACGTTTTTATGATGCGGCTTCACAATTTAAAATTTCATTACCTACACCTATAATGTCAGGTGTTCGTACCCCGACTCGTCAATTTAGCTCTTGCGTATTAATTGAAGCTGGCGATAACCTAGACTCTATTAATGCAACATCATCTGCGATTGTTAAATACGTTAGTCAACGTGCAGGTATTGGTATTAACGCAGGCCGTATTAGAGCTTTAGGTAGCTCAATTAGAAATGGCGAAGCATTCCATACTGGTTGTATTCCGTTTTATAAACACTTCCAAACGGCAGTAAAAAGTTGTTCACAAGGTGGTGTTCGTGGCGGCGCTGCAACATTGTTTTACCCTCTTTGGCATTTAGAAGTTGAATCTTTACTGGTTCTTAAAAATAACCGCGGTGTTGAAGAAAACCGTGTTCGCCATCTAGATTATGGTGTGCAGTTCAACAGAACTATGTACTCACGTTTAATTAAAGATGACTACATTACCTTATTCAGTCCTTCTGACGTACCAGGTCTTTATGATGCTTACTTTGAAGATCAAGACAAGTTTGAAGAGCTTTACGTTAAATATGAAAACGATGACAGCATTCGTAAGAAGCGCATAAAAGCCATCGAGTTATTTAGCTTGTTCCTTAATGAACGTGCAAGTACTGGCCGTATCTATCTACAGAACGTTGACCACTGTAATACGCACAGTCCATTTAACCCTAAGTTTGCACCGGTTAGACAAAGCAACCTTTGTTTGGAAATTGCATTGCCAACTAAGCCACTTCAACATATTAATGATGAAGAAGGTGAGATTGCATTATGTACATTGTCGGCCTTTAACCTTGGTGCTATTAAGTCTTTAGATGAGTTAGATGAATTAGCGGAATTAGCAGTAAGAGCTCTAGATAGCCTACTGGATTACCAAGATTACCCAGTAATAGCAGCTAAAAATGCAACTATGGGTCGTCGTACGTTGGGTATAGGCGTAATCAATATGGCCTACTACCTAGCTAAAAATGGTGCAAAATACTCAGATGGTTCAGGTAACAATTTAACGCACAGAACTTTTGAAGCAATTCAATATTACCTATTAAAAGCATCAAATGTGTTAGCGAAAGAGCAAGGCGCGTGTCCTAAGTTTAACGAAACCACCTACTCTCAAGGTATCTTACCAATAGATACTTACAAAAAAGCGGTCGATGAGTTTTGTGATGAACCTTTACATTTAGATTGGGAAGGCTTGCGTGCAGACATGGTTAAGTATGGTTTACGTAACTCTACGCTTTCTGCATTGATGCCTTCTGAAACATCATCTCAAATATCAAATGCGACAAATGGTATTGAGCCACCTCGTGGTTTAATCAGTATAAAAGCAAGTAAAGACGGTATTCTTAAGCAAGTAGTACCAGAAATTGCTACGTTACGTGACCAATATGAATTGTTGTGGAGCCTAGAAAATAACACTGGTTATTTGCAGCTTGTCGGTATTATGCAGAAGTTTATTGACCAAACAATTTCAGCTAATACAAACTATGACCCAAGCAACTACCCTGATCACCGAGTGCCTATGCAGCAGTTATTAAAAGACTTGCTGATGGCTTATAAATATGGCGTAAAAACACTTTACTACCATAACACTCGTGACCAAGCTGGTACGGTAACTGAAGGTGGCAAAACAAAATCGGTAGAGCCTCCAACAACAGTTGTAATTGAAGACGATGAAGACTGTGAAGGCGGTGCGTGCAAAATTTAATTGCACGCCATTCATAACCTAATTTAAGTAGAGTAAAGATAATGCGTTATACCACTTTTAATCAACACGATGTTAATCCGTTAGAGCAACCAATGTTCTTTGGCGAAACTGTAAACGTTGCTCGTTATGATCAACAACGTCACTCAATTTTTGAAAAACTCATAGAAAAACAATTATCATTTTTTTGGAGACCAGAAGAAATTGATGTAAGTCGCGACCGCGCAGACTTCCAGTCAATGACGGAAAGTGAAAAGCATATTTTTATCTCTAATTTAAAGTATCAAACTTTATTGGACTCTATTCAAGGTCGTAGCCCTAACGTTGCTTTGCTACCAATTACCTCTCTACCAGAGTTAGAAACTTGGATTGAAACTTGGTCATTCAGTGAAACTATTCACTCACGTTCGTATACGCATATTTTACGTAACTTATTTAATGACCCTAGTCCAATTTTTGATGACATTGTTAGAAACGAAGAGATTCTTAAACGTGCATCAGATATTTCACAATATTACGACGACCTTATTTTCCATACGCAACTTTTCCAAACACTTGGCGAAGGCAAGCATACTGTTGAAGGTGTTGAATATACGGTAACAATGCGTGAGCTTAAGAAAAAGCTGTACTTGGCAGTAAACTCAATCAATGCTTTAGAAGCAATTCGCTTCTACGTAAGTTTTGCTTGTACTTTTGCTTTCGCAGAACGTGAGATTATGGAAGGTAACTCTAAAATTATCCGCCTAATCGCCCGTGATGAAAATCTTCATTTAACTTCTACGCAGCACATCATTAATTTGTGGGCTGACGGTCAAGATGATCCAGAAATGCAAGAAATTAGCATGGAATGTTTTGCTGAAGCACAAGAAATTTTCTTAAAAGCTGTTGAACAAGAAAAAGAATGGGCGACCTACTTGTTTAAAGACGGTTCTATGATTGGTCTTAATGAAGAAATTCTTTGCCAATATGTAGAGTATATTGCTAACCATAGAATGGCGGCAATTGGTATGCCTACTATGTTTGATGTAAAGAGCAACCCTCTTCCGTGGATGAACAAATACTTAGAGTCTGACAACGTTCAAGTTGCACCGCAAGAAGCTGAAATTAGCTCGTACCTTGTTGGTCAAATAGATTCTGAAGTTAATGCCGCAGCATTTGATGGATTTGAACTGTAATTGTTTAGACAATTACTTTTCAACCTATGGCCAAAGTTAACGTAATACAAAGTGAAAAATCATTAGCTAAGTTCGAGTTTCAAGACTCAGAAGCTAGTTTGTTAGATTCACTGCAACACAATGGTGTAGAGATGCTTTATCATTGCCGAGAAGGTTTTTGTGGGGCATGTCGTTGTAAAATTAAAAGTGGCTCTGTTACCTACTTAAATGAGCCACTTGCCTTTGTAAGAAAAGGCGAAATATTAACTTGCTGTAGTAAACCTGCAGGCGATATAGAAATAGAGCTTTTATAAGCTCTATTTTTGTATGTAAGGCAATGCTTTTGTTGGTTTTATTGAAAACTCAACATGTTCTATATTATTTTCAAAACTACTTTTGGTGATCGTACAGCCTAAATCGTTACATTCACCTTTTGCTCCACTTACTATTTCCATACTACTGCCTTCAGGAGCTAAAAACGTAGCTCCAATGACTTCTGGTGCAAGGAATGACAACATACCAGTTTGCTTTTCAAGCGCGGCATCAAACGTATCGATAAGATCAATAATCTCATTCGCCTTTATGTTTGTGGAAAACAAACTGATACTTTCTATTCGCATATCTAAACCACAGTTATCATCATTTACTTTTTCGATTACAACTTGGGCTTTATCTAAATCGTACTGCTTGTCAAAAGGCAAAATAACTTCACCTGACTCATAGAAATACACTTTCTTTGATTTAAGTTTAGTTTTTAGCTGAACCGACTTGATGCCACAAGGTTTGCCAGTAGTCATTTCTTTTAAATAAAAAGCTAACTTAACATTTTGAAATTCAGGCTTGTCCAATTTCTCTATACGATCAAAAAAACCATCGTAACTTAATGACATAACATTTTCAGTAGCAAAAACAGAACTGCATACTAGGGTCGGTATAACCAACCCAAAGAGTTTTAATATTTTCATCAATTAATCTATATACTTATTATTTACTCGGATCATAGTTTGAATTTCTTCAACGTAAGCTTCTCTTCTAATGGAGTATTTTAACAAACCAGTTGCTAAAACTTGAGGGTCTAACTCTTCTTGTTCAGCACGCAACTCTTCTCTAACATCTCTAAGCATTACATAAGCATGACCAGTATTTAGGTTATTAAAATAACTTCTTATAGATGCGATTGGGTGATGGAACATTCTAACTTCATAAGTTTCACCAGCTGGGCGTCCTGTAGGAACAACGCCACAACCTTTTTTAAAACACCATTGCCCAAATAGATTATTTGCTTCAAGCGCAAACCTAGACGTGCCCCAGGCACTTTCATTTGCGGCCTGCATTAAAACTAAAGCGACAGGCAATGTATCTGCCCTTCTTAATACTTTTGTTTTTAATTCTTCAAACGGAACATCATTTTTTAAACTGTAACGTTTTAGTATTTTATTAAAACGCTGCTTTTCGTTTTTTGCAGTGGGTATTGCTGTTAAATTTGAAATAAAATCGCGCTGTTGTTCAACTTCAGAATTTACTTGCTCTACTAATGGTTGTAAATACGAAAAAAACGCTCTTTTCTTTTCCTTTACATCGTTATATTCCGCGAAGTTAGGTAGGAATTCATTTGCGTAGGTAACCGTTTGCTCTTCTTCTGTCATTACTTCTTGATCAAACGTTGTTGTTTGTTTACTAACAAATGGGTACGCTCCAAATAGAAGGACGATAATGATAGCTAGAGCACTAGTTGCTTTTGATGATACTGATTGGTTTTGCATAAACACCTGATTTAAAACGGTTGAATTAATAATGATTTTAGCACAGCGGTTAAACGCGTTATACCTTAACTTTGTCCCAGTATATATCTTGCTTACTAATCTGAGCGATTAAACTATTAAGATCAGAAAATAAGGTTACGCCTTTGTTTTTAGTTGAGATACAACTGGCAATAAAATTATGGCAGTTATTACGCTGTAAATCGTAGTCCTTGTAAGTATAGATTCGGCTAATAGCTCGTTCTACAATTCCGTCGATAATAATTGATTTTCCATTTCTGTTGTTTGCTACATAAATATTGTTACCAGAACGTTCTTTTAAAAAACGAGAAGCAGAAACCGATTTAGTTAAGCCAGTATTACTAAACTCTATAATCGTGTCTTCATCTATCCAAACACCCGTATGGTCCAATACCCCAAATACTTCACAGCATACAATGCTTCCTTCTTCTGGGTTAAACGTATTGGCCCTTTGACAATATTCTGACGGAGACTTTACTAGCTTATTTGAGTTGCAAAGGCTGTTTGAAGATTCTCGGTTACGACGAAGCTCTAGATTTCGATAGTATTGCTTAGTACTTTGATTACTCACTACAGCCCCGAGTACCAAACCTGCAACAATAATGGGTAACGGCATAATGTACCTATATTATAAATGTTAAATTATCTTATTTAATTTTAGACTAAAAATTGACTAAATCATGTTACGTATTGAAACAAAATGTAAGTAAGGTAATCGACTTGTTTTTAATAGCTGTTATGCTAGACACAAGTAAATTAGTTAGAAGTAAACATATGGAAACCAGTCATTTTTTTGCAAATATCTCTAGGCTAAAGCTTATTTTTAGATGGCCGCTTATGCGAACAGTAACCGCTGAAAATGTTCAAGAACATAGCCATCAAGTCGCCACCGTTGCTCACATGTTAGCAGTCATCAAGAATAAAAAGTTTGGTGGTCGCCTTGATGTAAATCAGGTTGCTATTGTTGCTCTTTATCATGATGCCAGTGAAGTTTTGACGGGAGACCTTCCTAGTCCTATTAAGTACCATAATGAAGAAATAGCAAGAGCCTATAAAAAAATTGAGAATATAGCAGAGCAGTCACTTTTAGACATGCTACCAGAGGAATTCAAAGAAGACTTTGCTGATGTTATCGACCATCATAAAATACCAGAAGACATTGCCTTAATTGTTAAGTCTGCAGATGTAGTCTGTGGTTATATAAAAGCCATAGAAGAAATTGCAGCGGGCAATCACGAATTTGAAAAGGCGAAAAAGAATATCGAAAAATCTTTAGAAAAATATCAAACTGAAGAGTTACAGTATTTTATGAAGGTGTTTTTGCCAAGTTTTTCGCTTAGTTTTGATGAAATATCACGTCCGCTATAACGTACTTTTAAAATTGAAGCAGAGAGAATTCATATGGAACTATCCCAGCGCCGTTCAAATCTATCAACAAAACGGCCAAATGATCATAGGGAGCCTTATCAACGAGATAAGGCTAGAATTCTTCACTCTGCAGCTTTTAGGCGACTTCAAGCGAAAACTCAGATATTAGGAGTAGGCCAAGACGATTTCTATAGAACCCGACTAACACATTCTCTAGAAGTTGCACAAATTGGTACAGGTTTATTGGCGCAATTAAGGCAAAGCCATCAAGTTACCAACAACCCAATATTTCAAAAGCTTCTCCCTCCTGACTCTTTAATTGAATCATTATGTTTAGCCCATGATATTGGCCATCCACCTTTTGGTCACGGAGGAGAAGTAGCACTAAATTATATGATGCATAACTTTGGCGGGTTTGAAGCCAACGGGCAAACATTGCGAATCGTCTCAAAACTGGAACCATACACTGAATCACATGGTATGGATTTAACACGACGAACATTTTTAGGCCTAATAAAATATCCGCAATTTATAAGGGCAAATCCTAAGTATATTGCGTCACAAACTAATCACGAATTTATAAATGCAAAACAGTGGAAACCAACAAAAGGCTTATTCGAAGTAGATAAAGATGTTTATTCTTGGGTAATGGAAACCGCAACTACAAACGACGCTAAGCTATTTACCAGTTCAGTTAGCGAAGACAATCAATCAAATACACCATATATTAAATCAAAAACAAATTATAAATCTTTTGACGCTTCTATAATGGAGTTGGCAGATGATATAGCCTATGCCGTCCATGATCTTGAAGACGCAATAGTTTTAAACAACGTGACAGAGTCTGTTTGGCGCTCACAAGTTTTAGTTTCATTTAAAGCTTTAGATAATAAATGGGCCAAAACGCACTCAGAACAACTAACTGTAATGTTATTTAGTTCAAAACACTTTGAACGTAAAAATGCAATTGGCGCTTTAGTTAACCATCTAATTACTAACATCGCCATTACAGAACAACATAGCGGTTTTGAGCATCCCATTTTACGTTACAACGTAAAACTAGAGAGTTCAGCAGAATCCGTTCTTAACCTCTTAAAAGACTTTGTATACCAGAACGTTATTTTGTCAGCTCCACTACAACAAGCAGAGTTTCGAGGTCAACAAATGTTAGTGTCTCTATTTAAAGCGATTCAATCAGATCCCTTTAGATTGTTACCTACAGACTTATCACTTGTTTATCAAAATGCCGGGTCACTCGACCTTCAAAACCGGCTTATTTGTGACTTTTTAGCGAACATGTCAGACGTTCAAGCTACCCGTTTGTACAATACAATGTTTGTAGGTTAAACAATAATGCAGCCCAATATGTAACCCAACACGTAACATTACAAAACAACTTTCATTTTGTTCGCTTTTAATTTAGTATTCCTTTTATAATCTGAGATTGGTTAAAAAGGAGTCTGTTATGAACGAAGAGTACAAACAAGAGCCTACTTGGCTACCCTACTACCTGCTTAAGTAACAATTAGTAACCTTTAAACAGCCATGTTAAATGGCTTTTTTTTTGCTTTGCAATTATAGTTACGTCATAAATTATTTTTTGTTACATAGCCTATACAAGCGATTATATGACTGACAAATCAATTTCAGAAGTAATTAAACTTCGCGAAATCAATACTCGTATTGAGACAAACCTTAGTAGCACTTTTAAAGTAATTGACCGATTTGGTGTTATTTTGAAGGGCAATCACAAAGAGCTTGATCATAAACTCGCTGAATTACGCAAAGGCATAAAAAAAGCGGAAGATTCTTCTGAATTAGAACCTTTTATTACCGCTACAAACCAATCACTAAAATCATTCGAAGCAGAGTTTGCAAATAGCCTCAGAGAACTCAAATCTGATGTATTGGAAATTGGAGAATCCCTTCAGTCTACAAAGGGAATGGATTCTACCGTTCGTAGAAATTTAAGGATGATTTTAAATAAAATAAAGTCCACCGACTCTAATATTATTACGGAAATCCAGCCTAATATAGCCAATTTAATGAAGTTACTGGTAGCGGTAAAATTTAGTGATGTTACCAACGACGACGCTCCAAGTAACCAGCCCAACAATATCGCCGAAACGTTCAATTCCAATATGATGGAAAGCCTAGTCTCTGGGTTAATCAAACTGTCTAAAAGTGATGTGATAAAACCAAGTTTAGATACGTTCAGTGACCGCATAAAAATAGCCGATAGCGATGACCAAAAGCTAGATATTTGCCTAAGCTTTTTCGAAGACGTGGTTGGACGCTTTAGTGAAGAGTTTTCGCAGACACAACGCTTAATTTTAAATATAAATAAAGCACTTGCTGATGTTCACGCTACGCTTCTCGATTCCCTAAAAAGCTCTAAAAACTATGACAAACAACTAAAGTCATTAAATAGCCAAATCGATAAGCAAATCAAGGAACTCTCTGATAGCACGAACTCTGCAACTTCATTAAGTGAACTGCAGGTTGTGATAGATAAGAAGTTATCTGTTATAAACACTTCAATCCGCAAACGCGACGATATAGAACAAGAACGGTCTGATAAATTACAGTCGGCATTAAATGCCATGGAAGCAAAGCTAGGTGGATTAGAGCAGCGGACTGACTACTATAGAAATAAATGGCTCGAAGAAAAGGTAAGGAACGGAATTGATACTTTAACCAGTTTACCTAATCGCGGCGCCTACGATAATCGTATTCAAGAGGAATATCAACGTTGGTTACGACAGCCTCAGCCATTGTCTATAGCGGTTATTGATATAGACCACTTTAAGAAAATAAATGACAACTATGGTCATAGTGTAGGCGATAAAACGTTAAAAATTGTTGCCAATACTCTCAAAAAAAGCCTTCGTAAAACTGATTTTTTAGCGAGATATGGTGGTGAAGAGTTTGTGGTAATTATGGTTAACAGCGATCCAAGTAAAGTGGCAGGACCTTTAGAAAGTTTAAGAAAGGCAGTTGAAAAAATTCCTTTTAAAGTTAAAGATACACCATTAAACATTACAATATCCATTGGATTTACCGCATTTTTAGCGGCTGATAATGTACACACCGCTTTTGACCGAGCGGACAAAGCCCTTTACGAAGCCAAACATACTGGCAGAAATAGGGTTTGTTATAAAAAATAGGAGTAGTTATGCGGATAGTATTAAGCCCGCTCGATGGAATGAATTTATTGTCTCAAGTCGAAGTGAAACAACTAGAAAAGTCGTCAAATAGTGACTTATACAAGCTTTTTAGGAGTTGTGCACTCGCAGTATTAAATGTAGGTAGCGAAACTGACGACAGTGCAGAGATCTATAACAAATATAAAGACTTTGATATTCATCTGATTTCAAAAGAACGTGGAATAAAAATAGAGTTAATCAACCCACCTATGTCAGCGTTCGTAGATGGTAAATTAATTGTAGGTATACAAGAACACTTACAAGCTGTAATACGCGACATATTATTTAATGCTAATAAATACCAGCATCAACCGTCGTTAAACATTTCTGAGAGTAAGCAAATTACAAATAATGTTTTTGATATGCTTAGGAATGCGAGAGTTGTTCAACCTATTGACGCGCCAAATTTAGTTGTATGCTGGGGTGGCCACTCAATAGGGCCAGAAGAATATGACTATACGAAGGAAGTTGGTTACCAACTTGGCCTACGAGGATTAAACATTTGTACCGGTTGCGGCCCAGGTGCTATGAAAGGACCGATGAAAGGTGCGGCGTTAGCACACTCAAAACAACGGATAAAAAGTGGCCGATACCTGGGTTTAACTGAACCTTCAATTATTGCGGCAGAAGCGCCAAACCCAATAGTTAATGAATTGGTTATACTGCCTGACATAGAAAAGAGGCTTGAAGCCTTTGTTCGAGTTGCACATTCAATTGTCATTTTCCCAGGTGGTGCAGGTACAGCTGAAGAGTTGCTCTATATCTTAGGTCTTATGCTGAACCCAGAAAACGAACAGCAAATTCTGCCTATAATTTTGACCGGTCCTAAATCTTCAATTGCTTACTTTGAAGAGATTGCTGAGTTTGTTGAAAGTGTATTGGGTGAAAAAGCAAGAAGTTTACTTACTATAGTAACCAATGACGCAATAGAAGTTGCCACTTTAGTAAAAGCACAAATGGAGCCTTTGCGTATACACAGGAAAACCATAGGCGATGCATATCAATTTAATTGGACGTTAAAAATACCGGAACCTTTCCAGCAAAGTTTTGACCCAACCCACCAGAATATGGCTAAATTAAACTTACATTTAGACCAACCGGTGGAGGACCTAGCGGCAAACCTTCGCCGAGCTTTCTCTGGTATTGTTGCAGGAAATATTAAGCAAGAAGGCTTGTTAGCAGTAAAAGAGCATGGTCCGTTCGAACTATCCGGCGATACTGGGCTAATGAACAAGATGGACAACCTTTTAGAGGCATTTGTAAAACAAGGTCGAATGAAGTTGCCCGGCTCAGTATATGAACCATGCTATAAAATAAAAACTTAATACAAAAACATTTACAAAGTTAACTTTGACAATACAACAGCCTTTATCGTTATAATGATAAAGGCTTTTTAATATAAACAGGTTAGGCAATGAGTAAGAAAGTAGTTAAATATTCGCTAATTGGGTTTGGTTTATATGCCGTGTTAGCTGCGGGTGTATTAACGTTTTATGAAGATAACCCAGATCAAATGAGATGGGATGACAGGCAAGCATACAATAAAAAGTATATAAATGAGTTGTCTATAGACGAGCCTATATTTAAAGAGCGTATAATACAGTCGTTGGGCTCTCCTGATATTACAGAGGCAAAAATACTAAATGGCGAAACATTTCAAGTTATGTTCTATCGTACTAAACATGAAAAATCTGATGGCATAACGACTAAAGATGAATGTACGCCACTTTTATTTAAAGATGGCAAGCTCATTGCTTGGGGTATATCAGCCTTTGAACAATTTGACTCGATTAGAATTTGAACCAAGAACTCGCTTTTAATAATGACAATACTAAGTCAGACGCAATAAACCACTTTATTGCGTTGGCTGGTAAATGCGCCACTGATTTTAGAACTCAGGACATTAGCACACTAAAAGTATCCATTGGTCACTTTATTGACGCAACGCAAGAAGTTCTAACGCATACACCTGGCGCCTCTCTACTTTTATTAAATGTTAGAGATAAAAAACAAAGTTACTTAACAAATCTTATTATTAAGACGGTATTGATTGCCAATGTTCTAGCTCATCAAGGCAGTTATTCTCTGGTGACGAAACAGAAGCTAGTTACCACAACATTACTAATCATTTATACCATGTCTCCTTATTTTCTTAAGGTAAAAGCTGACCATAGTTTATTCACTCAATATAAGAGTATTTTTAAAAATGCGGCTAAAATCACTTTTAAACAAGTCAAAAATGAATACATAGATGAACCTGATATTCTTCGGATACTTTCGCAAATAGCGAATATCAATGAGTTTAAAAATAAAAACCAAGTATGCCAAACAATCGTTATTCTATCTTTGAACTCAGCTATTTACACCTGCCCTTTTTACCTAAGCAAACCGTTATCGGCAGATGCAGCACTAGCTAAGTCTTTGGTGCAGCTTAATTTAATTTGTCCAAAGCCATTTACGGCAAGTTATGTTGGAATGTTTAGCCAATGTATATCTCTTTTGTCATTTGGCAAGTTGTGTGTTTCTGCTGACAACAATTTTTTAGTATCTGTAAACTATAAAGTTAATAATAAAAATGACATTTCAGAGGTTCCTTGTATAAGTTACGGGAAAGTTGAAGAACGTAATGTATTTGTCGCCCCCATGGTATTGTGTACAAACAAAATAAGATTTATTTTACCGCAACAGGCTCTAAGTTATAAAACGTCACTCAGCCATTTATCAGTAGAAGTTATTGAAAGCTTTATAGGTTTAGCACCAAATAATAATGAATTAAACGCTAGGTATTTACCTCCGGAGTACTTAGACAAAACTTCAAAAGCACTGCTATCGGAAACGACCTTATTAATTGCCGACTACCTTTCTCAAGATACTCAAAAGTCTAAGTTAGTGATGGACTATGCCAAAGGCGTTACACGCACTCACCAGCCTGTTTCTAACATTCGACATGCTATTGCCCTTTTAGGAATGATTCGTATATACCCAGTAGTTTGTATTTCTGAAATGAAATTACTTCAACAAAAAAACTTAGCCTTTGGTGAGTATGAAGTTATCAACAAAGAAAATGTGTTTGCTGGTATCGCAAATGGCTTAAGCAAACTGATAAGTTTTTCTATTCCTGAATATCAAGAACTGGTATCTAGAGTTATATTTCAAGGTTTGATGATTATTCCAAAGAGTCGCTACGCCGCTAGCATTGCCACTTTACTAGGGCCGAATGAAAACGAGTTTTACACCCTAAACGACGCGTTTGGTAAGGCAAGAATAGTTGATTGGGCACGTTGCAGTAAAAAGTTAGCTATTGACTGGAAGTTACCAAAGGCCTACGTTGCTACTCTGAATAGCTTCTTTGAAGTAAAGTCAAAACTCGTAGATTATAAAGCTGTCCCTAAACAAATTAGAGTAAACGTAAGCGGGTTAGTTATAACTGAGTGGACACTTTTAAACTGGTTAAAAGGTAATAACCGCCCTAGTTCTTTGGATGATATTTCAGGCGCATTATCAGTTTTGAATATAAGCAACAGCGAGTTTCTAACTATTTATCAGCAACTCATCGACAATAACCAACCTTGCTCTAGCTTGTGTTAAGCCTTATCAATATTACCCTTTAATGTAAAAACTAGTGTTGTCCATCCTCCTAACAACAAAACGCCTCCTATTGGCGTAATAGCACCTAACACGCTAATTTCAGTTATCGCTAAAAGGTAGAGAGAACCTGAGAAAAGTAGACTTCCGAATAAAAATAACTTTGAAGCTACTCTCGCAGCCTTAGAGTCTTTTAATAGCGATGTGAATAGCAAAACTATTGCATGATACATTTGATATTCTACCGCGGTCTGCCAAATTCCTAGCTGGTAGTTACTTAACATTCCCTTAAGTCCATGGGCTCCAAAAGCGCCCAAAGAAACAGCAAGAAAACCCAGTACAATCGCGCTAATGAAAGCAAACTTAGAGTTAATATTATTCATTTAGCTGACCAGTTACAAATTGTTCTATTTTACTAACAGCTAACTGCATGTTGCTTAATTCAGTATATCCAGAAGCCTTTCTTGGTTTAAAACTATGATCACCATCAGGAATAGCAAAGGTTTGCATGTTCTTTGGCAGATTTAATGATTGAATTAACTCGGTCCCACCAAAAGAATCTCTTTCTCCCTGCAGGATCAATGTTGGTTTGACAATTTTAGGAAAATGGCCGATTCGTTCTTCAAGCTTCTCTGGTTTACCAGGTGGTATGAATGGATATCCCAAAACAATTAAGCCGTCAAATAAGTTTCCAACGTCTGCTGCTAATAAACTAGCCATTCGCCCTCCCATACTTTTGCCTATTAAAAACAAAGGCAGTTTAGGTGCAATACTTGTCTTTACCATTTCGATTTCTAGTTGAAAGTATTCTAATAACTGTGGGGCTCGATTAGGTGGACGTCTTTTTTCCGTTTCATAGACTGTTTGCATGTAAGGAAAATTAAAAGTAACGACATTAAACCCAAGTTTTGCCAATGACATAGCGTAATCAACAATAAAAGTGTGTTTATTTCCAGCTCCCGCACCATGTGCAAACAGCAAGGTCGCTTTAGCCTCATCATTTAAATAGGTAGTTCTTTTGTATCCGTGTTCTATTACGTTAATCAAATGCTAACCCCTGGGATTCTTTTTTTACCTTATTCAACAACCACTGCCTAAATATTTTTATTTTAGGGCTATCAATTTGTGAATCCCTGCACGCTAGGTAGTAAGCTCGTTCACTAATCAATGCTTGAGTAAATGGCACCACTAACCTTCCTGATTCAATATCCGGCTGTGCTAACACACTATGCGCTAACGCTATTCCTTGGCCATGAATAGCGGCTTGCAGCACCATAGAGGAGTGGGAAAAAATAGGGCCCTGATTAACGTTAATATCCCTTAATCCTACGGACTTAATGTAATCTTTCCAATTATTGCGTGCAGTATCGTGAAGTAACGTAAAGTTTTTTAAATCTTCTAGATTCTTTAAGCCATTATTTTGGGCTAGCAATAACGGCGAGCATACTGGGATTAGGTATTCAGTATGCAGTTTGTCGGCATTTATGCCATTCCACTGACCTTTGCCATAATAAATAGCTACATCAACGTCATCTGTTAGTGAGTTTTCGTCATGATCCTGAGCTTTAATGCGAACATCTATATCAGGATTGTGTTTAGAAAAATCACTAAGTCTTGGTACTAACCATTGAATCGCAAAACTAGGTGTCATTGCAATACTAACAGAGCCTTTTGCCCCACGGCTTAGTAGCCGCTCGGTTGCATCATAAAGATTAATAAAAATGTCTTTAATATCTAAGTAGTAACTTTGTCCCTCTTCCGTAAGCAATAAAGAGCGATTACGCCTCATAAAAAGTTTAATACTTAGATGATCTTCTAATAATTTTATTTGATGACTAATTGCCGCTTGTGTAACAAATAGCTCTTCAGCTGCTTTTGTAAAGCTGAGGTTTCTAGCCGCGGCTTCAAAAGCTTTAAGGGAATTTAGAGGGGGTAATCTTCTAGCCATTTTTTTATTTTTTATCATTAGAAATATTAAAGTGAGTTTACCATTTCATTTACTAAAGGCTACTGAAATATTAAGTACAGGTATTCAAATATACATACCATTAGTTAGTAACAATCCTTCTTTATTGTGAAAAGTAATATTATATGACGTATTTGCATTTCTCTTATACGTTTAAAAAGCCTATCTTTAAGGTCAACATAATTTTACAAACGTTCCGGACATTATGGATAATATTGATATAGATAACTCTCAAAGCATAGGTAATACACCGCTCGTAAAACTAAACCGAGTCACGACAGGAAATGTATATGCCAAAATAGAATCGCGTAACCCTTCTTTTAGCGTTAAGTGTCGAATCGGTGCAAATATGATTTGGGACGCTGAGAAAAAAGGTTTGTTGACGGAAGGTAAAGAGTTAATTGAACCGACTTCAGGTAATACCGGAATTGCATTAGCCTTTGTTGCTGCATCTAGAGGCTATAAGCTTACGTTAACGATGCCTGAAACCATGAGTTTGGAGCGACGCAAACTACTTAAATCACTTGGTGCCAAACTTGTGCTCACTGAAGGACCAAAAGGTATGGGCGGTGCAATCGCCAAAGCAAATGAAATTGTTGCTCAGGAACCTGATAAGTTTGTATTATTGCAGCAATTTGAAAACCCTGCGAATCCACAAATACACTTTGAAACAACGGGACCAGAGATATGGAATGCGACACAAGGCAAGATTGATATATTTGTTGCTGGTGTCGGTACTGGCGGAACGATCACTGGTGTTTCTCGTTATATCAAAAACGAAAAGAATAAGAATATACAGTCAATTGCGGTGGAACCAACCCACTCTCCCGTAATAAGTCAGCAATTAGCAGGACAAGAGTTAACACCTGGACCACATAAGATTCAGGGTATAGGCGCTGGTTTTATTCCTAAAAACTTAGACTTAAGTCTTATAGATTCAGTGGAACAAGTTTCTAATGAAGAAACTATGGAAATGGCACATAGACTAATGAAAGAAGAAGGAATTTTAGCTGGTATTTCTTCTGGTGCTGCTGTTGTTGCTGCCAAAAGACTTGCTGAACGACCTGAAAACAAAAATAAGAATATTGTTGTTATTCTACCTAGTGCATCGGAGCGCTATTTAAGCTCACCTTTATTTGATGGTGAATTTGAAGAACAAGAACTAACTCAATAGCCAGTAAGACTTTATTTAATAAGCTTTTGTAGTACACTTGTTGTTGTCCCGTTTCAATTGGATAACAACAAGTGCTGAAAAAAAGCTTATTACTATATTTGATATTATTACTGCCGTTAGTAGGTTGTGAAGAAAAAAGTGACAACATCCCTGCATTTGCAAATCCCAATGCTCCAGAATATAGAGCTCTTACATTTTTCGATGCGATTTATAATAACGCCGATATGGAACTTGCGCTTAAATATTCTACCAAACAGCATGCTCGAATTATTAAGTCCTATGGAAGCGTAAAGGGTTACTCTAGATACGTGTTGAATCTACAGTTTGATCCTGGCGTCGACTTAAAAATAGACAGAACATTAAGCCAAGTAGAAACCACTTCACAAAAAACAACGTCTGTTAATATTTTGTTTTCTGGCTTCTATCATGGCAATAAGATTAATGACTTAAGAGAAGTCAAATTTGAAAAAGTGAAGGGCCAATGGCTAATATCAAAGATAGCCGGTGACCCATACGCAAGAAGATAATTAGAGCCCTTCGGACGTCCCTTCTCTTCTTGGGTCAGCTGCACCTTGCCAACCACCTTCAACTTTTAGTATTCCGTGTATACCAGAGGTTAAGTTAAGCATTCTAACTTTATGGCCTTTGGCTTCTAGCTTTGGTTTTATTTCTAATAACTCAGCCCTATTTTCTAATGATGTGTAACTATTTCGATTAGAAATTCGTGGTAAGTCCACAACCTGCTTCATATCCATTTTATAATCAAGCAGTCCAATTAAAGCGTAACCTACATAGTTGATAATTCGGCTGCCGCCTGGCGAACCAATTAACGCAAAAACTTTATTGTCTTTTAGCACAATCACGGGTGTCATTGAGCTTCTAGGTCGTTTGCCTGCTTCAACACGGTTTGCAACCAACTTACCATTAACACTCGGTTTCAATGAAAAATCCGTTAGCTGATTGTTTAGTAGAAACCCACCTGACATAACGTTTGAGCCAAAGCCCATTTCAATACTTGTCGTCATAGATATAGCATTTCCGAACGAATCAACTATTGAGAGGTGACTCGTATTAGGTTGCTCAATACTTACATTAGATGCTATTAGGTTATCATTGAAACGGCCCGGTTTAGCTTTTCCCATATCCTTTTTATCGTCTATCAAGTTTGAACGCTTTTCTAAATAGTCACTAGCTAACATCTTAGACACGGGAACATCAACGAAGTCACTATCCGCTATATATCTATTTCTATCTGCAAAAGCTAGCTTTGCTGCTTGCGTGTACCTATGAATTGTTTCTGCACTATCTACTGGAAACTCTGTTAAATTATAACGCTCTAAAAGTTTCAATATTTGTAATACAGTAATGCCACCAGAACTTGGGGGTCCCATGCTACACACTTTATATACGTCACTTGCTTGGTATTCGACACAAACAGGCTCCCTTTCTATGGATGTGTAGTTCTTAAGATCGCTTAAAGACAATAAGCCAGGCGAAATCTCACTACTTTGTACCGCTGTAACAATCTCTTTGGCTATTGTTCCAGTGTAAAATTCTTCAACGCCATTTTCAGCCAATTTTCTAAGCGTTTTGGCGAAAGGCAAGTTTTTGAGTAACACGCCCTCTTCAATAGCCTTTCCATTCGGATAAAAGTATTCCTTGGCTGGTGAAAGTAATTTTAAACCTGGGTTCATTTCCATCTTTACGAGCGACGCTAATCGAGGGCTAACCATAAAACCCTTTTCGGCTAATTCAATAGCGGGCTGAAATAGCGAAGCCCATGGTAACTTACCTTTTTTATTATGAGCATCTGACAACATTCTCATGACACCCGGCGTACCAACAGACTTACCACCAATAACAGCATCAATCCACTTTACTGGCTTTCCATTTTTATCTAAGAATAGAGCTGGAGTAGCGTTTTGTGGTGCAGTTTCTCTACCATCAAAAGTAGTAACTTTTGATGTTTTTGCATCAAAAGTTAGTAAAAATGCACCACCACCAATTCCTGAAGATTGGGGCTCTACTAGTGATAACACTAACTGAGCAGCAATTGCCGCATCAGTAGCAGTGCCGCCCATTTTTAACATTTTTAAAGCAGCGTCAACGGCGTGGGGGTTAGCTGCACTCACCATCGCATTTTTACTCAAACTTGCTTTTGTATAATTAAGACCTGTAAATGCCTCTGGAACAGCTCTAGAAGGCTCGTCTGCAAAAACAGAGCTTGCAAACATTAAAGGAATAAGACTAAATAAGCGCATAACAATCTCGAGTAATCATAAGAAAACATGATAGTAACAAAACCAGATCAAATTCTCATGGAGTTTTCCATCAGCCGACCTAAAAACAAGAGGAGCTAACGTTGCTAGGGTTTCCAACTCAACTGAAATATATAATAGGCCCTGTTTCTGTCGCTTTTTTCATAATTATTGCCTCTCTTATCCCAGATACTTTTTTGGAAACGCTATATTTAGAACCCAACAAAGTTTTCGGTGGTGAATTATGGAGAATAATCACTGGACAATTTTTGCATTCAAACAATGCTCATATGTGGATGAACATAGCGGGCCTTGCATTAGTTTGGGCCTTGCATGGCGACCATTATCGTATTCATCATTTTTGGGTATTAAGTATTATAGGAATGTTATTGGTTGGTTTATTGGTAACATTCTTTAGTGAGTACGGCATTTACACAGGTTTTTCCGGTGTTTTACATTTTCTTCTAGCTTATGGCGCAATGATAGATATCAAAAACAAAGATAAAACAGGTTATCTGTTAATTATGGGCCTTTTAGCTAAAGTTGCCTATGAGAATGTTTTTGGTGCGGCGCAAAGCACAGAACAACTTATTGAAGCTAGTGTAGCGGTTGATGCGCACGCATTTGGTTTAGTAACCGGTTTCTTGTTGTTTCTAATAATAAAAAAGCCTCTATATATAAAATAGAGGCCTTTATAGTATTTCAATTTAATTTAAAGCTTAGATACCTAAATCAAAGGTTATTCTCAAACAACTTATATATTCGCCTATATTCATCCAACCAACTTGATGGCTGAACAAAGCCATGTGGCTCTACAGGGTAAATAGCGGTTTCAAAATTCTCTTTCTCCAACTCTATAAACCTCTGAACTAGTCGCACTACATCTACAAAAAAGACATTGTTATCAACCATTGGCGCATTAATCAACAGTGGTTTTGTTAATCCTTCTGCAAAATAGATTGGTGAGCTTTTTCTATAAGCGATCATATCGTCTTCAGGTCGATTTAATATATTGGAAGTATAGCCATCATTATAATGAGCCCAATCAGATACCGGTCTTAACGCTGCGCCTGCTTGAAATAGGTCAGGTTGCGTGAACAACGCCATGAAAGTCATAAAGCCGCCGTAAGAGCCTCCGTATGTACCTACTCTATTTCTATCAACGTTCGCATTTGAAACGAGCCAGTTGACGCCGTCTGACAGATCTTCAATCTCAGGAGTACCCATTTGACGATAGATAGCAGTTCGCCAATCACGTCCATAACCTTTAGACGCTCTATAGTCCATGTCCATAACAACATAACCTTGCTGGGCAAGCATATTGTGGAACATAAACTCTCTGAAGTAGCCAGACCAGCCTTTGTGGCTATTTTGCAAATAACCAGCACCGTGATTGAATATTACCGCTTTCCTTGGCTCGCCTTTTTTATAATCTTTAGGGTAATAAACTCTTGCATAAATTGGCTTGTCGGTGTTTGTAGAAGGGACTGCTACAATTTCTGGTGCAGTCCAAGGCATCGCTTTAAACTCTTCTGAAACTGTATTGGTCAGTCTAGTAGATTCACCTGATTTGACTGTATATGTGTATAAGTCACTAGGTCTTAGTAAATTTGAATGACTAACCAACAACTTAGTTTCATCCGGACTTAAAGAAAACGTATTTTCTCCAGTTTTATCGGTGATGGCAGTTGGACTCAAAACCTTATTAACAGAACTTTTCAGCTTATAAACATGATACTCACCCGGGTGATTTACGTTCGCCCTAAATATAAACTGTGAATCGTTTTTAGTTAAAACAGGGGTTGAAACCTCATACTCACCATCAGTTAACTGTTTAGTTTGTTTTGAATCGATATCTTTAGTGTAAAGGTGAGAATATCCTGTTTCTTCCGACAAATAGTAAAGTTTTTCACTGTTGTTAAACCAGCCAAAATCATTAAACGTATAGTTTATCCATGCGTCGTCATGCAATTGATGTTGGTTTACAAACTTATGTTCATTGAGATCTACAGTTGATAACCAGCGGTCTTTGTTGTCCCAAGCCTCAAGCATAATAGCCACTTGTTTACTGCTCTTGTGCCATTGTATTGCTGATTGTGACCATGACCAATCTACTATTAGGTTAATTGTTCTCGGTTTGCTTTCTGACTTATACTCTTTGCCTTCTGCCGCATAGTTTTCTGCTCTAACGTCAGCTAAGACATCTTTATCAAAATCTGGCAGCGAATTTATCGCTAGCTCATATTTCTCTCCTTTGGCGATATCAACTAACCAAAACTCTTGTTGAACAGGTTTAGCATCGGCTACTCTTCTGCGTACTTTTTCAATTTCGATACGACCATCTTGAGCGATATAGTTAGGCATAACATCCGTATCATCGCGCCAAGATGATTTTTTTTGCACAACAACGATTATCTTCTCAGCATCTGGAGATACCTTCGCTGCTGAGAGAACGTTACCCTTTCCAAAATAAAAGTGCTTTTTATGAGCAAATTTATTCTGTGCTTTAAGGGCCTCATTCGACTCATATCTTTCAATGTTATCTTTGTGCTTATTTGCTACATAATTTATAAGTGAGTGTTGCTCAGACGCTATAAGATCAGCTGGACCTTTAGGCGCTTCGGGCTTGTCACTCATTGACAGCTTAAAGACTTCATTTACTTTTCTATTCTTAATATTATAAGAAATAAATCGATTAGCTTCCCAATAACCAAGCAAGTTATCTTTTACAAACTGTGGTGAAGACTCGTAGTCACTCGTATTCGTAACTTGAGTTACTTTACTAGTTTTTACATCCCATAAAAAAATATCACCTTTAAAAACATAAGCTGCAAACTGGCCATCAAGACTGTAAGTTGTTTGTGACAACTTAGTTTTGTGAGCTTCATCAAAGCCGATTTCTTTAAAACTCTTTGGATTCAAACTGTCCAAACGAATTTGTTTATTCACAGCGGATAATTTTACGTCTTGATTAAACGTAACGTGTCTAGAGTCCGGTAGCCATTTAGGCGATGTTGGTGTTGTTGCAATCCAACTAGGATCAGACATTATTTTTTCTAACGATATTTCCGTATCGCTAGCGGCATAAGAATTAGCGCTAATTACGAATAATGCGCTTAGAACATTAACGGCTAGCCTCGATGTACTAACCTTTATATTAAGTTTTGACATAGTGAATTCCATTTTATTTAGTGTTTGTCACTGACCACGTACTAAGTTTACCTACCAGTTTAGTAATTGCAGTAGAAGCTGCGAAACCGAATCGCTCTGCAATATTGTGCTTCACTTTGTACTCAATTTTATAAACATCATATTTATCGACAGCTTCTAGTAGAAGGTCATCGCTTGTCATGACTCTATCAACTAAGTTTAGTGTCAGAGCTTGGCTACCATACCAATGTTCGCCTGTTGCAACTTTATCAATATCGACAGAAGGACGGTTATCGGCGACAAACTCTTTAAATAGTACATGTGTTTCTTCAAGCTCTTCTTTAAATTTTGTTCTAGCCGTGTCGGTATTTTCACCAAGTACCGTTAAAGTACGTTTAAACTCGCCGGCAGTATGTTGCTCAATTTCTACATCATATTTCTTTAACAACTTGTTAATATTTGGTAATTGAGCAACAACGCCTATAGAACCTATGATGGCAAATGGTGCTGCAACAATTTCATCTGCCACACAGGCCATCATGTAACCACCAGAAGCAGCGACCTTATCTACAGCTACCGTTGTATGAATATTCTTGGATTTTAATCTAGCTATTTGCGATGAAGCTAAGCCATACCCATGAACAACACCACCTGGGCTTTCAAGGTTTAGTACAACTCGATCGCCTTCTTCAGCTATCGATACAATCGCTGTTATCTCTTCTCGTAAAGACTCAGTTGCGCTTGCTTCTACATCGCCGTCAAACTCTAAAACAAATAACCGCGACTTTTCTAAATCTTCGGTGCTACTTTTAGATTTTTTCTTATTTTCTTTTTTCTTGCTTTTATCTTCTGCTTTTTGTTTTTTATCAAAGGCTTTAATTTGTTCTTTAGATAATAGTGCTTTCTTTAGATCTTTTACGTCTTCTTGATACTCTTCTGACAAGTATTCAATGTTTAATTCGCCCTTTTTACTATTTTTTGGCTTAATAGCAGCGCCCGCTATAAAACCTAAAACCAATCCAATCGCGACAACTATTGTTGCTGTTTTCGCAATAAACAAACCGTACTCATATAAAAATTCCAACTTTAACTCCTGATGGGCTTAACAATTTAACAATTTAACAATTTAACAATTTAACAATTTAACAATTTAACAATTTAACAAAAAGTGTACTTCATTTGATCCAGCAGTCACAAACAAAAAAACCAGCCGAAGCTGGTTTTTAATTAACTAACCGAAAATACTATGGAGCTGGAGCTTCACAAGCGTTCTCTTCTAGTCCTTCAATAATACCTGCACCAATAGCTGTAGATGAGATATTTATAAGTTTACCGTTAGAACCAAAGAATGTACCAGCCATAATCAATGTTTCAGCATTCACAGCTGAATATAGTGATGGGTAAGGCATTGGTAACGCAGTTGCCGGGCTAAGGATAGTGCTATGTGCGCCATACTTAAATTCAACAATGCTTTGGAAACCAGTTTCTGACATACCACAGTTAGTCACTTTAGTAAGCTCTAGAGACTTTTCTAAACCGCTTGTTCCTGCAATAAAGTTAGTTGAAACTGAGTTTGGAACAACTAAGTCAGATGGGTTTAAACCTAAACCAGCTGTTTCAGAACCTTCGTCACCAACCATTTCATAAACTAAAACTGGAGTGCCTGTTTGCTTCAATAAACCAGCATAGTTAGTAGGGTCGCCCGCGTCTAATACAGCTTGAGCTGCAAAAGAGAAAGAGGCAAAACCAGCTTGCATTGCGGCTTGTTGTTCTTCCGTAGCGCTAGCTTGTAATGCTTGGTATGCACAAACTAGAGCAACATTTTGGTCAACTACATTGTAGTTTGCATCAAGCGCTGGACCACATTGCTCAGGATTAGCTGCGACAATCGCACCAAACGCTGCAGGCTCTAAATTAGCCGCTAAAGCTGCTGTTAGCTCGTTGCCAAGTCCATAAATAACTGACGCTTGAACAAGTGGGCCAAATGCTTTTGACTCAACTAAGAAGTTTGCAACACCACCACCTGGGTTAGACAAAACTGAACTGTTAATTTTGTATAGTCCGTCTAGTGCCTCATTACCCGTCGGTGTGTTCGCAACAGCTGTGAAATCAACACCAGTAATAGCACCTAACGAGTGACCAAGATAATGTACATTACTTGTATCTATAACATTTACATCAGGAGCCATTGGATTTGTAAAGTCTGCTAGGCCATTGATTGCTAGACGAAGTTTAAGTCCATCAGCAACTGATTGACGCACATTGTCACGCGCTGATAACAAGCTTTGAAGATTTAGATATGCCGTAGGGTTGTTGCCTGGCACGCCAGATGAAGCATTAACAACGATAGGGTCCATGCCTTCAACTTCTACTACGAAACCACGTTCCCCGTGCAGAGGATGGTCTATAGCCACAGTTACAAAGCCCATAGCTGAAAGAATACCCGTTGCCGCTAGCATGTCTTCTTTTTTTGACGTTATGCCATGCTGAAGGATAACCACTGGCCAACCTGCTTCAGGCTTAACTAAAGGATCCATTAGGCCAAATGCTGGTCTAACCATATTAGCGTTGTCTATATTTGGTACCGTAATTTGTACCGGCACTTCCTTCATGCTTTGTACAGCTGGAATAGGGTTATATTTTGTCAAATGACGTGCAGTATCCACACCAAAATCAGCTAAACCAAGTTGTACACACATTTCGTGGTTATCACCTGCGCCAGCTGCTAATGCCGCTTTTTGCTCGTCAGACAAACCGCTTAACGTTGCACCGCTATCACACATTGCTTTCCAGCGAGTAGTTAGTGCATCAACACCGTCTTCTAAATAGTATGGTAACTCTACCGAAGAACCAAATAAGTTTGCTGTGTTGTAAACCATATAAGCTTGTGACATTGGGTCTGCAGGAATCGCGCCTGCTTGAGCTAACGCCATGGCAACCGTAACTGGTGCTTGTATTGGGTTGCCTTCACCGTCAACACCTACCGTAGCCATTGCTTGTGCCATTGGCATAACAACTGAAGTTGGATCCGCCGCTGCCATCGCGCCAAATGTTTGGCCATTTAACTTTTTAACAACTTGTAACGGATCTGCTGCAGGTAAACCGGCTGATTGAACCGTAAATGCTTGAGTATAAACGATAGAAGCACCGTCAGCACCTAAATCACCTTCAAGCACGTCTTCAAAGTTGTTGATCATTGTTTGAAGTAAACGAATACCAGCTTGCGTTGAATTTAGCTGGTCAGCTGTAAGGCTAGGTAACACGATTGGAGACGTGTTTATATCTGCTTTAATGCTTGAATAAGTGCTAGACGGTAGTAATGAATTACCATTGCTGTCCATTACTTTGTCAGTTAATACTGCAACATAGCTCGCGCCGCCTTCAAAAGGCTTGAGTGGTACGACAGCAATTGAACCACCGCTTAACGTCGCAACAAAATCAACACCAAATGTTAATTTTTCTTCACCTTTACATAACAGACCTGACTTAGCTGGATCCATGCAATCTGCATCAGTCAAGCTAGGAAATTTTTCTACTTTATATAGTTCTACTGCACCAGGAACCATAAGGCTAGCAGGGTCAATAGTTACATCGCTTGCAGACGAATAATCTAATGCAATAGTAAATGAGTTCTGCGTTCCCCAACCATCTAGAGCACCAATAGCTGACTGTGGATTTGAAAAGTCAACTTCTTCGCCAGCAGCTTTTGAGGCTGTTTCAGAAGGCATTTCAAGTGTACCGTCAGTAGAACCACTAAATAGTAAGTCATTTGGTACTGAAATTTCACCAGCGGAAGGATTAAATACCACGCTGATACGAGGTGTTGTTGCTTTAGCTACTGCAGCAGCTTGCAATTCTGAGCGTTGTGACGCCGTGTCTGTTTGTACATCTGCAAGTGTTGTATCGTCACAGGCGGTAAGCCCGAGCGCACTTGTAATGGCTAAACTAAGTACTAATTTTTTCATTTCTCTCCCCAGAGTCCTAGTTATTATTTTTATTGACGTTATTCCGTCTTTTTTAATTTGGGACAATATTAACAGCTTAGACCAGTCAAAGTTACATTAGATAAATACATTTAGCTAGTCTTAGGTTCAAAATCAATACAAAAAATTGTTTCTGCTAATGAATTTTAAAGCGATGCCCTGTAACATACGGTTATTATAATAATTGTTGATTAGCTTGAATATGAAAAATTTGCAACTTCCTGAAGATAAAACTATTTTAAAAGACAAAGTTATTTTAGTTACCGGCGCAGGCGATGGTATCGGACGACAGGCAGCCCTTACCTTCGCTAAATACGGAGCTACTGTAATCCTATTAGGAAAGACAGTTAAAAAATTGGAATCTATTTACGACGAAATTGTTGAATTAGGTGCACCACAGCCAGCCATCATTCCATTGGATATGAAAGGTGCCACAGTAAAAAACTATCAAGATATGGCTTTAACGATTATTGACCAATTTGGTCGTTTAGATGGTCTATTGAATAACGCCTCAATATTAAATTCGTTAAATCCAATCGAACACATTAATGAAGAAACTTTTGATAAGGTAATGAAGGTTAATTTTAAAGCTACGTTTTTCCTTACTCAATCACTTATTCCAGCACTAAAACTTTCGAAATCACCAAGCGTTTTATTTACTTCAAGTAGCGTTGGTAAGCAGGGTCGAGCATTTTGGGGAGAATATGCGTTTTCTAAGTTTGCCACAGAAGGCTTAATGCAAACTATGGCTGACGAATACGAACACATTGGAATGAGAGTTAACGCAATAAACCCAGGAGCGACTAAAACTAGAATGCGTGCCAAAGCCTACCCTGGCGAAGATGCTAATAAGTTAAAAACTCCTGAGCAAATTATGCCAGCCTATGTGCACCTAATGTCAGATGAATCCATTGGTATTTGTGGACAATCTATTGACCTTTAAGTCTTGTCGGGATTTCAATTACAAATTGTGATCCCTTCCCTAACTCACTTTTAACTTCAATCTTGCCCTGCAAAGCCTCGGTTACAATATTAAAAACAATACTCAAGCCTAGGCCACTTCCACCTTGTCCTCTTTTTGTCGTGTAAAAAGGGTCAAAAATTTTTTTAATATTATCTTCTGCGATACCGACACCATCATCTTCAATTGAAATAGTGACACTATCGTCATCATTACTACAGATAACATTAACGACGCCGCTATCATTTTTTTCATAGCCATGGATTAAAGCATTAATCAATAAATTAGAGATTACTTGTGAAAATGCTCCTGGCCTCGTAGATACATTTATACCCTGAGGGCAAGTAAGTTTAAGTTGGATATTCGTTGGCTTATACTTTGGTTTTACCGTATCAAACACTTTGTTGAGGTAATCATGTAAGTTTAACTCTCTTACATCAAAGTTATTTTGATCGACCGCGACTTCTTTAAAGTTTTTAATAAGAGTTGAAGCCACATTAAGTTGTTCAGTCATCAGAATTAAAAGGTTTCGGTTGTCTAGAATATATTGGTCGAAACTACTAGCCGTTAAGGAGCCAGAATTCTTATGTGTTTCTAAAGTATTTAGCTGTGATATTGCTTGGCTTACTCCTGTAACAGCTACGCCAAGCGGTGTATTAATCTCATGAGCTACACCTGCAACTAATTCCCCTAAAGATGCCATTTTTTCTGCTTTGACCAGCTCATTCTTGGCGTCGTGTAGATCCTCTAAAGCACCAAGTAACTGCGTATTAGCTTCTTGAAACTCTCTTGTTCTTTCATCAACAGCTAACTCTAGGTTTTCCGTTAACCTTTTTAATTGTGCTGTACGTTCCTCAACTATACCTTCAAGATCTTCATTCATTCGCCATAAACTTTGCGCCATTTTTCTAATATTCACTGATAGTGTCACTATTTCTGTTGGGTCTCGGTCCTTAAACTCGATCTCAACCCCCTTCTGGCCTTCTGCAACTTCTCCAACCTTTTTATTTAGCACGGTAATGGGATTTGTTATCTGTTTACTAAACCACATACCTATCAGTAGCGTTGCTATGAGTACTAATACAAAAGCAGTAAAAAGCTGTTTGTAAAACCGGTCAATTGCTGAGAAAACTTCATTACTATTTATGTTCACTTCTACTGCGACTTTTCGACCCGGAATTAATTTATCTATCGTAATAAAAGGTAATCGCTGAGCTACAAAACTATTTAAAAAACCATCATAGGACACTTTTTTTATAGTTACTTTAGGGTTGATATCAGCAACAAGGTTAAGCTCTTTAAGCTCAGCCCATTGATTGCTTGAATTTATTACAAACACCTGAGAAGAGCCTTTCTCACCAAAACCCGTATTGTCGTAAAATGTTTCTATTGAACTTGTAACATCAAGGACTATTTTCAATACACCCTGAAGTTTGCCACCATATATAATGGGTTCCGCAGTATGAATATAAGTTTTACCAATTTTAGTTTTACTTATTTTAAAAAAACTATATTGATTTGGTTCATCTTCATTAATTAAGTTAATGCTTTTGCTTATGTTATTGAGTTCACCCAATGATGCCAATAAGGAGCCATCAGCTGAGAATGCTTCGATTTTTACCAATACGCTTGATGATGCCATGTAGTCATTTAATATTTGCCTTATAGCTACAAAGTCCTGCGGTTTATTGGACACAACATAGTTAGTTATTTTTGATGAAAGTAAGGAGTTATCAGAAATAGACGGTCCAATTTCTAGTAATCCGCCTAATGATTGTTCAACTTTAATTTCTTGGCCACGCACAAGGGACTCTAATCGTTCATTCAAGTTTTCATTGATATAACTTTTACTAAAGTTAACGGTAAGAGAAATAAGGATAATAAGCGCCGCTAAGGCAGTACCCATAACTAAGATTAAAGTACGTGTAAAAATTGACAATTCGCTATTCCTCTTCTATTTGTTTACTTTAGTTGTGGATTTCTTTTAATCCTTCACTAAACGTAGCACATCATTAGTTTTAATTTAGAAGGGAAAGGAATATATGACAACAAACGGTTTGAATTCGTCTTTTATGTTTGCTCCAGAAGAAGATACTGGAATAGCAGAAAAGTCAGTAAACCTTGCCCCTTGGATTGTCATTATTGTTGATGATGAACCTAGCATCCATCAAATCACCGAAATAGCGTTAGGCCAGTTTACTTTTGCGGAACGTCCTCTCGAGTTTTTACATGCATATACAGGTAAGGAAGCTAGAGAGATTATTGGCTCAAGAAACGATATTTCTTTAGTTTTACTAGATGTAGTGATGGAAACAGATGACGCCGGTTTACAAACCGTTAATTATATTAGAAATGAATTAAACAATCATAATATTAGAATTATTCTTCGAACTGGTCAGCCAGGACAAGCGCCAGAGCTAGAAGTCATCGAAAAGTATGATATCAACGGCTATAACGAAAAAACTGAACTCACAGCAAATAAACTACACTCAGTGCTATACACAGCGCTGCGTTCCTACCGTGATATTGTTGCTTTAGATAAACATCGTCATGGCTTAGAAAAAGTAATTGATGCCACTGCGTCCATTTTAGAAAAGAATTCGATTAAAGAGTTTGCACAAGGTGCACTTGAGCAGTTAGCAGCAATTCTATACCTAGAAGAGGATATGGTATTAGTTGAATATGATGCCCTAATGGCTACTCGTTCAAAACAAGATATTAATATATTAGCCTCTCTTACTTCTGGCTTGGATAAAAGTGACGATTCAAACCTTAACTTTTTAAATTCTAATATTGATAGTGATGATAACGATTTTGCAAAACATTCGCTAATAACCGATAAAGATCAGGTGATATTTACAAACAAATACGGTGACAAGCGCCTAGTCTTGTCAATAAAAGGCCGCACCATTATCTCTGATATCGACTACTCATTAATAGAGCTATTCTGTAAAAACGTGGCAATTGCTTTAGAAAACATTGAGCTTTACGAAGAAGTTTCTGATACCCAAAAAGATATTATTTACTCGGTTTGTGAATTAGCAGAATCTCGCTCAAAAGAGACAGGTAACCACGTTCGTAGAGTCGCTATGTACTCTAGGGTCATGGCTGAAAAATATGGCCTTGAGCATGACCAATGTGAGGAGCTATTTTTTGCATCCCCACTGCATGATGTTGGCAAAGTTGCGATTCCGGACAACATATTAAATAAACCAGGACCCTTAGATAAAGACGAGTGGGAAATAATGAAGACTCATGCTGAGGTTGGTTACAACAGCCTAGCTCATCTTAAAAAGCCAATTTTTCAGGCCGGCGCGACCATTGCTGGTGAACATCATGAAAATTGGGATGGTTCAGGTTACCCTAATGGACTTTCCGGAGAGAATATCCACATTTATGGACGAATCACAGCAGTTGCAGATGTTTTTGACGCCTTAATGAGTAAGCGTTGTTATAAACCAGCTTGGGATCAAGCTACTGTAAACAGTTTTATTGTTGAGCAAAAAGGAATAAAATTTGAGCCCAAATTGGTAGATATCTTTTTAGAGCACTATCAGGAGTTTGTTGACATATTTGAGGCTTATAAAGACCCAGAATAAATAAGGGCCTATGAAGGCCCTTAACGGTAGCTACCTGAAGTAATATCTATTAGAAACAATTACTTTTTGTTTTTAGCTTGGCGTACTTTATGTTTCTTCACCGCTCGTTTAATTCTAGCATGAGCAACACGTCTGGTCTGAGCCGTTTCCTTTTGAATGTTCGGGTTAAACTCCCTTAATTCTCGGTCAAGACCTACCTTTTTTCGTAGTTGGTTCAAGTCATCTAAACCTAGCTCTTTCCAGCCACCTTGAATAAGGCGACGGTCTAATTTAACTTCAGAGTACCTAACTCTTACAAGTCGAGAAACAGTAAGCTCCTGTGATGCCCATAAACGACGAACTTCTCTATTTCGCCCTTCTTTTAGACTAACACTAAACCACTTATTTGAGCTTTCATCATCAGAGTTACGTTCCGCTTTAACTCTATCAAACTTTGCCATGCCATCTTCAAGCTCAACACCTTTTGTTAGGTTTTGAAGCTTTTCATTGGTCACATCACCAAAAACACGAACAGAATATTCACGTTCTATTTCGTAACTCGGATGCATTAGTCTATTGGCGAGTTCACCGTCATTTGTAAACAATAATAGACCTGACGTGTTTACATCTAAACGACCAATACCTATCCAACGGCTATTTTTCAGCTGCGGCAATCGATCGTATACAGTTGGCCTGCCTTCAGGATCTTTTCTTGTACACATCTCACCTTCAGGTTTGTTGTACATGATAACTCGACATATCTCGTCTTCTTGAGACCTAATATCTACAATATGCCCATCAACTCTTATAGTCTCTGTTCCCTCAACTCTATCGCCAAGCTTTGCAACATTACCGTTTACACTAACTCTGTTTGCACTTATATATGCTTCCATTTCGCGACGTGAACCTACGCCACAACGCGCAAGTACTTTCTGTAATTTTTCACTCATTATTATTTAATTCTCTACTATTTATTCTTTCTCAGGCAGTGAGGCTTCACTACCGCTAAATTCTTTCTCGAGGCGACTTGAGATCAACTCGATAGATTCTGGTTCCATTAACGTGGGTAACTCAGACAAAGACTTCAAACCAAAATAATCTAGGAATGCCTTGTCTGTACCGTAAAGCGCTGGGCGGCCAGGAACTTCCTTATGCCCTACTACTTTTATCCACTCTCTTTCACTTAGTGTTTTTATAATATTTGAACTTACCGATACACCGCGAACATCTTCTATTTCACCGCGTGTAATAGGTTGATGGTAAGCTATCAACGCTAACGTTTCTAACAACGCTCGACTATATTTTGTTGGCTTATCCTGCCACAAACGATTTATCCAAGGACCAAACTCATTTTTAGTTTGAAAGCAAAATCCGCTAGCAAGTTCAACTAGTTGTATAGGTCGGTTCTTGTAGTCTTTTTTTATTGAATCTAATGCAGCTTCAATTTCAAGCTTCTTAACAAATTCATCGCCAAATACTAAGCTTTGTATTTTAGAAATTGAAATTGGCTTTGAGTAGCTAAACACAGTTGCTTCAACTATAGACTTTAATTGACTTTTTGACAGCGTATCTACTTTTAAGTCACTCAATTTCGGCCCCTTTGTATTTTACATGCAAAACACCAAAAGCCGAAGCTTGAACCACATCTAACATCGATTCTTTTACTAATTCTAGTATCGCTAGAAAAGTAACAACAACGCCTGCTTTCCCTTCAGATACTAAAAACAAGTTTTCAAACGGAACAAATTTATTATTTTCTCTTAATTTGTGAAGAATTTGTGTCATACGTTCTCGGGTCGATAGCGTTTCTTTGGATATTTCGTGATGTTTAAATGCAGAAGCTCTTTTTAGTATATCTTGAAATGCTATCACTAATTCCTGTAAATCTATTTCAGGCTGATTCGCAGCAATGGCATCGGTTATTGGTGCATCAATTGAAACAATAAAAGCTTCCCTACCTAATCTGGGCAGTTCATCTAAATTTTCGGCTGCTTTTTTTATGACTTCATACTGCTGAAGCCTTTTTATAAGCTCCGCTCTAGGGTCATGTTCTTCATCTTCTAATAAGTCATGCTTAGGTAACAGTAATCTAGATTTTATCTCTGCTAGAAGCGCCGCCATCACGAGATATTCAGCGGCTAATTCTAGTTTTAGGCTGCGCATAACATCTACATATTTCATGTATTGTTTGGTTATCTCAAATATTGGCAAATCAACAATATCAAACTTCTGTTTTTTTATTAGATACAGTAAAAAATCCAGTGGACCTTCAAATGCATCTAAAAAAACTTCCAATGCATCTGGTGGTATAAAAAGATCCTGTGGACGTTCAATGACAATCTCGCCCCTAACTAATGCAAGCGGCAAGTCTTGCTGAATCATGTTTGTTGTATCGTTAACATTTACCATTACTATTCAAAAAGACTTACGTCTCCTTCGCCACGCCTAATGATTTCGGCTTCGCCTTCAGAGAAATCTATTATAGATGTTGGAGTTTCAATTAGATAACCACCATGAATGATAAGGTCCACTTGCTTTTCTATTCTAAACCTAATTTCATCCGGGTCAGATTCCGAAAAGTCTTCACCTGGTAAAAGTAATGAGGTTGACATAATTGGTTCACCCAACTCTTCTAACATCGCTAGTGCTATTTTATTGTCAGGGATCCTAATACCAATCGTTTTTCGCTTTTCATTTAAAACTCGTTTAGGCACTTCTTTTGTACCCTTAAAGATAAATGTATATGGGCCTGGAGAATGGGCTCTAATGGCTCTAAATGCTTGATTATCTACTCGAGCAAAATTCGCAATTTCTGAAAAATCCTTACAAACTAGTGTAAAGTTATGGTTCTTATCTATTTTTCTGATTTGAACAATTCTATCCATCGCTTTTTTATCGCCCAGTGCACAGCCGATAGCGTATCCAGAATCTGTTGGATAAACGACTACGCCGCCTTGGCGAATAATTTGCACAGCCTGGCTAATCAGACGTCCTTGAGGGTTCTCTGGATGAATGTGGAAAAACTGGCTCATATTAATTCCTTACCAATTATATTTATTTTTTAACTGCATTATGCTGCGTTCCAATTGTCATGTGTCCATACGGGTCGACATGTTTCGCTCAGGTGCAGTCCTCTGCCCAACTCTGTCCAGCGCGTTGGACCATGAAAGTCGGAGCCTTGTGAACTATATAAGTTATGTTCCGTCGCCAACGATGAAATAAACTTGCGTTGGTCTGGGCTCATTTGAGTTAACCCTACTTCTAGTGCATCTCCGCCAGCCGAGGCAAACTCAGCTACTAGTTTTCTTAACCATTTATTCGACAAATCATAGCGTATTGGATGAGCAATAACAGAAAGACCTTCAGCCTCTTTAATTAGGCGAACTGCGTCTTCGACTTCCATCCATTCAGGAGTGACATAGGCCCCTTTCCCTTTACCTAAATACTTTTTGAAAGCTTGCTCAAAACTAGCTACAGCACCCAATTTAATTAGCGCTTTAGCGAAATGAGTTCGGCTTATAACACCATCACCAGCGTATTCTTTAGCTAACTCAAACGTATTTTGGATCCCTTTTTTAGCTAATTTAGCCGCTATTTTTAAAGCTCGGCCATTACGCTGTTCTTGTTGCTGTTTTAAAGAGGACACTAAATTTCCATTTTTAGTATCAATACACAGACCAACAATATGAATTTCAAAACCATGCCATTTCGTCGAAATTTCAACACCGTTAATAATCTTAACAGCATAGTTTTTATCATTAATTTCTTGCTTTGCTCGAGCTATACCATCAATACAATCGTGATCCGTAATTGCTAAAACATCAACCTGTTTATTACTTGCTCTAAATACCAATTCTTCTGGTGTTAGTACACCATCTGAGCAGGTTGTATGGCTGTGGAGGTCATACTTAGTATTTGGGTTTAAATTTGTCTCTATTTTCATCAGCACATTATGCCACAGTGGTGATTGCTCTACCATTGATTAAAATTATCATTGACATAATCTTTAAAACGCGTTTTTATATGCGGGTCTTAAATTTAAAAAGCAGAATCAAACAGATGATAAACTTACATTCAACTCGCAGCTGGCATTGGTGGTGGATTCCTAATTAACGCGGGTGGATGATCTGTATCTGACTATTGAGATACGAATTTGAAAAAGAAAACCCGCTTCGTGCGGGTTTTTTTGTACCCGTAATTCGGGATAAAATAAAGGGCAAACTGAAACATGTTATTTAGTCAAATCAAAACCGAACTCGGTGAAGCAACAAGCATATGTATGCCTTGTGATTACATTGCATCGCCTACACAAGCATTTGAAACGCTTACTGACAATAGCGACTATAGTTTGCTATTGGAATCAGCAGAAATAGACAGCAAAGATAATCTTAAAAGCCTTATGCTAATTGATGCCGCCGTCGTTTTTGAATGTTTTGGTAATAAGGTGGTGGCAACAGCTAAATCTGAGAATGGTGATGCAGTATTAGATTATTTGGTAGAAATTTTCACCGATAAAAGTCTACCTATTTCGTCTCATTGCGATATAAGAAGAGGCGTTTTAAAAATTGAGTTTTCATTCTTGGGTGTACAGCCTGACATTGATGAAAGTACTCGATTAAAACAGTTTAATGCTTTTCAGGTGTTGCGCTCAGTTATTCAAGATATTAAACATAACTCAGACGATGTATTTTCCGTATTTTTAGGCGGTGTTTTTGCTTACGATATGATCGCAAACTTTGAGACTTTACCAGACGTGCCCCTTGGAACTAATACTTGCCCGGATTATTCCTTTTATTTAGCAGAAACCATGCTAGTTATAGACCATCAAAAACGTTCCACTGACCTAATAGGAAATGTTTTTAGTGGTGAAAAGGTTTATCAAACTTGTTTCGCAATTGGTAAACGACTAGAAATGCTGAAAAAAAGTATAAATAATTTGCAGAATAAAACTAGTGTCGTAACTACATTCAGTAATATCGATTTTTCTTTAGCTATACCAAACATTTCAGACTCAGACTTTAAAAGTACAGTTACCAACCTTAAAGAAAATATAATTCAAGGGGATGTGTTTCAAGTTGTACCATCTAGAGGTTTCGCTTTAGATTGTAAAAGTGCAATAAATGCTTACAAGCAGCTTAAAGCCGACAATCCTAGCCCTTATATGTTTTATCTGAAACATCCTGAGTTTGAACTGTTCGGTGCTTCACCTGAGTCAGCCCTTAAATATGACGCGACTTCAAAGCAAGTAGAAGTCTACCCTATCGCAGGTACACGAATTCGAGGCTTTAGGAATGACGGTTCCATTGACCAAGACTTAGACTCAAGGATTGAATTGGACTTACGAAACGATAAAAAAGAAGTTTCTGAGCATATAATGTTGGTCGATTTAGCTAGAAATGACGTAGCTAGAATAAGTAAAACAGGCAGCCGATACGTTAAGGACTTTTTAAAGGTCGACCGATACTCTTACGTTATGCATTTAGTGTCGAGGGTTATTGGTGAATTAGAAGACGATTTAGATGCTTTGCACGCTTATCAAGCATGTATGAATATGGGCACTTTAGTTGGCGCACCAAAAATAAAAGCTTCGCAATTAATAAGAGATGTAGAAAAAGAAAGGCGTGGCAGTTATGGCGGTGCAGTAGGTTATCTAAACGGTCGAGGAGACATGGATACCTGTATCGTTATTAGAAGTGCATTTGTTAAGAATGGGCAGGCCTATGTTCAAGCTGGAGCAGGTGTTGTATTTGATTCAGACCCAGACTCTGAAGTTGAAGAAACGAGTAACAAAGCGAGAGCCGTTATTAAAGCTGTATTAAACGCAAATCAACAAGAATTAGAAGGGAATGCATAACGTGGCAGATATAATTTTTATCGACAATCAAGATTCCTTTACCTACAACCTTGTTGATGAGTTGGAAAAGCTAAATCATAACGTAATCGTATATAGAAATTCTGTAAACGTTGACGTTCTCAAACGTAAGCTAGAGGCGCTAATTAGTGAAAACAGTGAATGTATATTGTTTTTCTCGCCAGGGCCCGGAACCCCTTCTAATTCTCCAATAATGAGTACTATGCTAAGAGCATTTTTAGGTAAGTTGCCAATTATTGGCGTTTGTCTAGGTCATCAGGCAATAGCAGAACATTTTGGTGGTACCGTTGGGTTAGCTGGAGAAACAGTGCACGGAAAATCATCAATAATAGAATGTAATAATCACCCTATTTTCAACGGACTTCCTAATAACCTTACGGTAGCTAGGTATCATAGTTTAGTTGCAACAACCGTACCCTCAAACTTAGAGGTGATCGGTCACTACAAAGAAATGCCGATGGCATTTATAGATGAGAAAAATCAAATTTTAGGTTTTCAGTTCCACCCTGAGTCTATTTTAACGACGTTAGGCTCAAAACTGTTAGAACAAAGTATTAACTATTTAATAAAGGAAAGTTGTAAATAATATGAATACTGTACAGCTAGACCTCATTCACTTAGCAATGACAAACCGTTCTTTAACAAAAGAGCAAACGTACAAACTTTTTACTGATGTTGTTAATGGAGAAATGGAAGATATTCCATTAGCCGCTTTATTAAGTGCATTAAAAGTCCGTGGCGAAACGCCAGAAGAGATAGCTGGTGCGGCGATGGCACTCGCAGATAACGCAATACCTTTTCCTGATTTAGATTTTGAAACTATAGATAACTGCGGTACGGGTGGTGACGGAACGAATACCATTAACATCAGTACTTTGTGTGCAATCGTTGCAGCGAGTATGGGCCTAAAAATGGCAAAACATGGCAATAGAAAAGTATCTTCTAGCTCTGGTTCTGCTGATGTGTTGTCAGAGTTAGGTGTTCCACTTGATATGACTCCAGAAGTAGCGAAAAAGTGCCTAGTAGAATCTAATCTAACGTTTCTTATGGCGCCGCATTACCACCGCGGGATTAAGCATGCAATGCCAGTAAGAAATACGCTTCGTACGAGAACTATATTCAATGCATTGGGGCCACTGGTTAACCCTGCCAAAGCCAAAACCTGCATTATAGGCGTGTACGACGCAGACCTTTGTCGCCCAATGGCTGAGTCTTTAAAACTATTAGGTAAAGATAGAGCTTGGGTCGTTCATGGTGCTGGTATGGATGAAATTGCCGTTCATGACAAAACAAAAGTAGTGCAGTTACTCGATGGAGAAATCTCTGAGTTTTATGTTTCACCTGAAGACTTTGGACAAATACGATATACCATTAAAGACCTTGTAGGTGGAGATCCTGCACACAATGCCCGAATTATTAGAAAGGTTCTTGCCGGAGAAGGTGAAGCTGCCCACAACGCTGCTGTCATCCTGAATACAGCCCCGTTATTAGTATTAACAGGCCAAGCTGAGTCCTTAATGGAAGCCGCTAAAATGGTTGAACAAAAACTGTTGTCTGGTAGTGCCTTAGATACTTTAGAGCGTTTCGTAACTATCGCAAAAAACGGATAAAAAAAGCGCATGAATGTATTAGAGAAAATAGTTTTAGATAAACGCGACGAGCTCGTTGGCAGAAAAAACACAATGCCACTCTTTGCTTTTAAAGATGGCTTAGAGCCTTCGACACGAAATTTTTATAGCGCTATAAAACAAGACAAAACAAAGAATAATCGTGGTTTTATTCTAGAAGTTAAAAAAGCAAGCCCTTCTAAAGGTCTAATCCGAGAAGATTTTGACCTTGAGGAGATATGCAGTGCATATAAAAATTATGCTAGCTGCGTGTCTGTTTTAACAGATGAAAAGTACTTTCAAGGTGACTTTGAACGTTTACCAAAAGTCCGCGAATTGATGCAACAACCGATACTTTGTAAAGACTTTTTTGTTGATGAGTACCAAGTTTATTTAGCTCGTTTATATGGTGCAGATGCAATATTACTGATGCTCTCTGTGCTTAATGATGAAGAATACCGCAGCTTGGCAGATATAGCTCTTTCTTTGGAAATGGACATTTTAACTGAAGTTTCAAACGCTGAAGAAATGGACAGGGCAATAAATCTTAACGCGAATATTGTTGGCATTAATAATCGTAATCTGAGAGACCTAAGTACGGATTTAAATCAAACTATTGTATTAACAGAACAGTTTCTATTAGGCACCGATAATGAGCGCCAAGCAAATACGTTATTAATTTCAGAGTCTGGAATTTATACACATCAGCAAGTAGCTCAGCTTTCAACGCTAGTAGACGGCTTTTTAGTAGGCAGTTCATTGATGGCGGAGAAAGATCTAGATAAAGCCTGTTCAAAATTAACTTGTGGTGAACACAAAGTGTGTGGTTTAACGAAGTCAGAGCACGTTATTGAAGCGGTACAAGCAGGTGCAGAGTTCACAGGCTTAATTTTTGCGGAGCAAAGTAAGCGAAAACTTGAACTATCAAAAGCGAAACAAATCGTTGATGAAGTTAGGGCATCAAACAATGCTATTAAAACTAAATATGTCGCGGTTGTTCAAAATCAAAGCATCGAGTTTGTTCAAGATTTAATAAATGAATTGCCACTATTTGCTGTGCAACTACATGGAAACGAGTCTGGAGATTACATAAAACAAGTTCGAGCCTTGGGTACTAATTGTGAAATTTGGAAGGCTTGTTCAATTGGTGCTAGCGAAGACTTGCCAGTTCATTGGCCTAATGTGGACAGAATTGTATTAGACGCGAAGAGCATAAATGGCGAACTTGGCGGTACAGGGCAAACATTTGAATGGAGCAAGCTAGCTCCGCTATTTTCAAAGTTTGATGGACCAAAAATCATGCTTGCTGGCGGTATTAGTATTTCGAATTTAGATTCCGCTCTTTCGCAACCAGTCATAGGTTTAGATTTAAACTCTGGGGTAGAAAGTTCACCTGGCGTTAAATCAACCAAAAAGTTAAACAACGTATTTAATAAAATCATGAGTCGTACAGCGTCTCTTAAGGACCAACATGAATCAGAATAAAAAAACATTACCTGCCTATTTTGGTGACTTTGGCGGTATGTTCGTGCCAGAACTGTTTGTTCCGGCCTTAGAACAATTAGAGCAAGCTTATATTGAAGCTATGGATGACGACGCTTTTCATAGGGAGTTTAATGCTTTACTGAAAGACTATGCAGGTCGCCCTACTCCATTAACGTTATGTCGTAACCTGACTGAAGGCACAAAAACCAAAATATATCTAAAACGAGAAGATTTGTTACATGGCGGCGCGCACAAAACTAACCAAGTGTTAGGACAAGCACTGCTAACTAAACGAATGGGTAAAACTCGCGTCATTGCGGAAACGGGTGCTGGACAGCATGGCGTAGCAACGGCTCTTGCTTGTGCACTGCTAGGATTAGAAGCTCGTATTTATATGGGCGCTAAAGATATTGATCGCCAACAGCCGAATGTTTTTAGAATGAAGTTGATGGGCGCAGAAGTCATTCCAGTTACATCAGGTTCGGGCACCTTAAAAGACGCTGTAAATGAAGCTATGAGAGATTGGGCTTCAACTTATGAAGAAAGTCATTATTTACTAGGTACAGCTGCAGGTCCTCATCCTTTCCCAACGATTGTTAGAGACTTCCAAAAAATGATTGGAGAAGAGTCTAAACAACAAATTTTAGCAGCTGAAGGAAAGCTACCTGACATGGTACTTGCTTGTGTTGGAGGTGGTTCAAACGCAATTGGTATGTTTAATGACTTTATTAAAGAAGAAGCCGTTAAACTAGTTGGGGTCGAGCCAGGTGGTAAAGGCCTTGATAGCGGCCTTCACGGTGCCGCGTTAGCCGTCATAGATAAGGGAATTGACTCTACTGGTATTTTGCACGGTGCCTATACCCATATAATGCAAAACCCTGATGGCCAAATAGAAGAGTCTTACTCTATTTCTGCTGGTTTAGATTATCCTGCTGTTGGCCCTCAACATGCGCATTTAAAAGCTATTGGTCGAGCTGATTACGTAGCTATTAATGATGATGAAGCGCTTGACGCGTTCCAAGTACTAGCTAAAAAAGAAGGTATTATACCAGCCGTAGAGTCTTCTCATGCTTTAGCGTATGCACTAAAACTAGCCAAAGAGTCTCCGGAGAAAGAACAAGTATTATTGGTTAACCTTTCTGGTCGTGGTGATAAAGATTTAGCCCACGTACATGCGGTATTATCGGAACAAAACAAACAGAACACGGAGAGTAAATAATGAGCCGTTATGATCAGATGTTTCAACGCTTAAAAACGGAAAATGCAGGTGCATTTATACCTTTTGTAACTATTGGTGATCCTAGTTTAGATAGAAGTTATGCAATTATTCGTCAACTTATACTATCCGGCGCTGATGCTCTAGAGCTTGGCTTGCCGTTTTCAGACCCAATCGCTGATGGACCAACTATCCAACAAGCTAATATTAGAGCGCTTGAAAGTGACGTCACAACTCAAGATTGTTTAGACGTTATTGCGCGCATTCGACAAGAGTTTCCGGATACACCTATCGGCTTGCTGCTTTATAGTAATCTAATAATGGCAAAGGGTTTACCAACTTTTTATCAAGATTGTGCTAATTCTGGAGTTGACTCTGTACTAGTGGCAGATGTGCCAGTTCGAGAAAGCCAGCCATTTAGAAATGCTGCAAAACAAGCAGGTATTGAGCCTGTGTTTATTGTACCACCTCATGTTACAGACGAGACTCTGCGTGCCGTTGCGTCTTATTCTAGAGGTTATACTTACTTATTGAGTAGAGCGGGAGTAACTGGAGCAGAAACAAAAGCCAATATGCCTCCAGAGGTTATGATAAATAAACTGCTTGAGTATAGAGCTGCACCACCTGTACTTGGCTTTGGGATATCCTCACCTACACAAGTAGAGCAAGCAATATCCGCAGGTGCATCAGGCGCTATTTCAGGCTCTGCAATTGTTAATATAATTGAGCAGAACCTGCATGATCAAAACGTTTTGCTAGAAAAGTTAGGCAAGTTTGTTACTGAGATGAAAGCGGCAACGATAAGGAACTAGCCTTAACTAATTCCTATATATTTATGAACCTGCACTGATAAACGCCAATTTTTATCTTTGCAGGTTTCTATTGCCAGTTTTGTTGCTGATGTCTTTTGACTGATAGGTTGCAAGTAAATCAGAGCATCGTCAGAAATTGGTGCCACCGCAATAAGCTCTTCCAATTCTTCAACGTGCTTTTGTCTAGCTATTGGGTGCTTAATCTCATTTGCCCTAGCCATACAACTTTCTAATACTTTATAGCCTCCGGCCATGTTTATTTTTGGCGAAACCGTTACCCATGTTTTTTCCGGTACTTTTATTTCAAATGTGCCACTTGTCTCTATCTGAGTTGAGTACCCATTTTCGTGTAAAACATTACATAACGGATTAAGGTCATACATAGCGGGTTCACCACCAGTAATAACAACATGCTTAGCCCTATAACCTTCGTTTTTGATAAATGACAGTAATTCCTCGGCGCTAGCTGCGGCCCACTCCTCAGTTTCATCTGTTTTTGCTAAAACGTCCTTCAGCTGAATACCAACGCCTTCATTAATAGGCCATGTATGTTTCGTATCACACCATGAACATCCAACTGGGCAACCTTGTAATCTGATAAAGATCGAAGCCGTGCCTGTGTATTGTCCTTCACCTTGAATAGTTTCAAAAAACTCATTTATATTATACGTTGTCATAGGAAACCTAATAAAACACGCGAGCATATCCTATAGTTTAGGGATACGACCTTTTGATTTTGCGTGGAATGCTTTAAAATTGAATTATTAAGCATTATAACAAAACTTAACCAATAATTGTTTGGTTCTAATTAGGAATTTTTATGACTGAAAAAGTCGTCGTTATCTTTTCTGGTGGTATGGATTCATATACCGTTTTAAACAAAGCTATAAAAGATGGTTTTGACGTTTATGCACTTACTTTTGACTATGGTCAACGCCATGTAAAAGAGGTTCAATACGCTAAAAGAGCTTGTGAACAATTGAATATTCAACACAAAATTGTGGACATTAGCGCCATAAACTCAATTATTGCCGGCTCATCGTTGACAGATGATATAGACGTACCAGATGGACACTATGAGTCTGACAGCATGAAACAAACCGTTGTGCCAAATAGGAACATGATTTTACTTTCTCTTGCCATTGGTTACGCAGTCAGCCTTGAGGCTACAAAAGTCTATTACGGCGCCCATTCTGGTGATCATGCAATTTACCCTGATTGTAGACCAGAATTTGTTGAGAAAATGCAAAACGTGGCGGCCATCGCTAATTACGAACCTGTTGATATTGCTGTTCCTTACATTAACAACGACAAAATTGAAATTTTAGCCGACGGTATAGGAATGGGCTTAGACTATTCACAAACTTGGACTTGTTACAATGGCAGAGAAAAAGCATGTGGTACCTGCGGTGCCTGCCAGGAACGTTTGGAAGCGTTTAATAAAAATGGTCTAACAGACCCTTTGGAATATGAAGCTTAGTACCAACAAGGATTATCAAATAGATGCGTCTACTTTAGAGTTTTTAGACGCTTCTATCTTTGAGATAATTTCAAAAGGTGTGACGTCTGAATATGATCTTATTAAAACTCTTCAGGCTGAGCCATATCAATTGTTTTCCTCAAAGTCTTTGTCTAAAACTCTAACACTTTTCCATACACATTTTTTTGTTTTTAATTCTCTTTTCAGACTCAAGCAACAAGGTGAAGCCACTGGCGAATTCAGCCTTCATATCGAGGCAAGTGCCATAAAGTTGTACCCTGAAAACACAAAAATAAACGACTCACGACACGAAAACCTAGCTAAATACTACTTAGACTGGAAAAACATAGAGGCCAGTCAGGAGCAAGTAGAATTACTAATATCTAGTTTTTGGGATGAATATGAGCGATATAACAACATAGTTACCATTAACGCTAATAATGAGACTCCTAAAAAACACCTTTAATCAAATAGCCCACTATTTTTAAAAACTATTAATAAGGTCTTCCATTAAGATGCTAATTTCTTAAACGATTCCTTTTGCATTTTAATTGATATTTAATTTACTTTTCGTTTTTCAAAAGCCAATTATTTAAAATTTTAACCTGCCCACATTTCTGTGCAGCATAAGTCAACCTAAGCGCGTTTGACAATATCGTACTGTCGTCCCAACCAGTCTGCTGTCGTATATCTTCTAGGCATTCTTGAGCTTGCTCCGTCAAGTAACCTCTAGCTTCTTTTTTTCCATCTTGCGCCTTTTTATCTCTATAGCGCTTTTGTTTTTCAGCGTTTGTAAGTGGCATTTCATTTACCTAGTTGTAGAAACATTATTTATTTCACTGCTCAGAGTTGTTTAGCGTACAAGTGTACGCTAAATTAGCATTTCGATTACTCAGGTGGATATAAGTAAAAACAATATGGTACAGAAAAACAGCTACGATAAAAACGATTTAATTGCATGTGGTAACGGTGACTTGTTCGGACCAGGCAATAGCAGATTACCTTCAGACAATATGTTGATGATGGACAGAATCGTTTCTATAACAGAAGACGGTGGAGAGCATGGCAAAGGACAAATTTTAGCTGAACTTGATATAACACCTGACTTGTGGTTTTTTGATTGTCATTTTAAAGGCGACCCAGTCATGCCAGGTTGTTTAGGCTTAGATGCGATGTGGCAACTGGTAGGCTTTTTCTTAGGCTGGTCTGGTGGGCCTGGACTTGGAAGAGCACTAGGTGTGGGCGAAGTTAAATTTACTGGTCAAATTCTTCCTACCGCTAAAAAAGTAACTTACAAAATAGACTTGAAGCGCGTAATAAAAAGAAAATTATTTATGGGTCTTGCTGACGGTACCGTTTCTGTAGATGGAAAAGTTATCTACGAAGCAAAAGATTTAAAAGTAGGACTTTTCACCGATACGTCTTCGTTTTAGATTTAGATTTAGATTTAGATTTAGATTTAGATTTAGATAACAGGATAATAAAAAAGCTCGTCGTAACGAGCTTTTTTTGTGGCTACTAATAACTATTTAAACAAACCGTAGTTTTTGTCACCTAAGGCTTCTCGATACCCTCCAAGCCACTGAGATTTTGATTCTTGAGATTGATATGGACAAGCTTCTTTTGAGCGTCCTGTAATACCTGCTTTATAACCTTGCGAATGAGCTCTGTCTAAGCGATCACGTTTTTGTCTTTTCATAGGCATAACCTCTATATTTTGTTTATTGTTATAGAAACCTTAAACGAGTGTCTATTGATATTCGTTTAAAGCTTATGTATATGAATAGTAAATTACGGAAATATGATCAACAGTTAATTTGCCACAAAACTGTAATATATAAAAAAGCCCATGGGATACATGGGCTTGGAGTTTAGATTAAAGAGTTATAAAAAACGTCTTCTAATAACTGCAAATATTGATAAGAAAGAAATCATCCACAGACTATTCGAAAAGCCTTTTCTTTCGTACTTTACAACTTCATCAGCACAAGATTCAATTTCTCCGCCAGCTATTGGCTCTAATAATACTGCCACAGGTACCTGAACCATAATATCGTTACCATCATCATCAACCTCTACATTTCCTAGAGCATCAATCGACTGAACCGTTTTTAACGCCGTTGCTACAATTTCATTATTATTATTAATATCAACAGCATCAATAATCTCTAAAGTCGCGTCGCAAGATGTAAAATCATTTAGATCATTAAAGGTATTAGTATTAGTATCATAAATATAACCATGTTTTCGGCGAGTAGAAGCGTTACTAATCTCATACTCACCATTACCAACGACAAAACCATTATCATTAATTGCATTAGCGGTTGCTCGACTACCAATATAGAAAACAGTTGGTAATGTTAACTTATCCATATCTAAATCATAAACGAACATTGAGTCATTAAATTGGCCATCAAAATACTTTTGAACTTTACCTACAACGATATTGGAGTTATTAATATCAATCGCATAACCTGCGTCAAAATTATCATTATCTTGAAGAATCTTCTGCACTTCACCGTCTTTAAATACAAGAGGCATACTAGTCGAACTAATTGTGGTTGTAGAATTGCCAATTGGGACGTCACCATAACCAACAGCGATACCTTGATCATTTACAGATGTAGCTACAGATTTATAATTCCTGGTTTGAGTTTCTGATGGAACAAAAGCTAAACCATAATTTACTTGGTCCACCACTTGGTTATCACTATCAACTTTCCAAACGGTAGCTCGCAACTCATATATGTCTTCTAGTGACGTATAAGACCATTGACAAACATTTGCTGGGAATGACTCTCCGGTACAATTGTCAGCAATTTCCTGTTCATAGATGGAGTACATAGCAACAGACTCATAGCCAGACACATAACCCGTGTCCGATATATTACTAGCAAATGACTTGCCGCCATAAGTACTATAACTAGGCTCTATTAAGGTAACATTTTCACCATCTGTAACAACAGCACGCTCATCATGCTCACGTACAAAAAGATCGTAAGTGGTATTCCCGCTATCAGATTCAAATGTATAGGTCTCCATGGAATATGGAGCCGTAACCGTTCCGACTGCGATGCTAGAGTTATTTATTGCTTTGAGTTGTTCAATATTACTACGTGTGTATTCACCCAAAACAGGATCAATTACGTCAACCACATTCAAAATACCCTGTTCAATATTTTGACCATAATATGCAGTTTTATCATCACCTATTTTCTGGTAGTTCGAGTTATACCTGTAAGTACTTGAAGAACCAAGCTGTGTTACTAAACAATCAGCCGATGCAGCGTCAAAAGCTTCACTGTCCAACTCCTCTTGTGTTACACCACAATTAAGCAAAAGCGTAGAAGAGCTATTCAACAAATAATCGTTAAAGTAAAACGGATAGTTAATACCTTCTCTTGCTAAACTAAGCACATCGCCTACATCATTATTCGCAACACCAAAAGACTGCTTGTGATTTGGCGTAACTGATAATTCAGTAACCTTATACTTTACTGCCAAAGCTGATGAGCTAACTAGTAAAGATGCTATCGCTATTGCAGTTTTGGAAAATTTCACCTTGTTCAAAATAAATACTACCTATGGATTCTGTTGTTTTTCTTCTAGCTCTTCCCAGCGGGCGAAGGCAATTTCCATCTTCGACTCAAGTTTTGCTAATTGGTTCAATGCTTTTTGAGTTTGTTCACTATCACTTCTAAAAAAGTCTGGATCGTTCACCACTGCTTGAGCTGTTTCTAATTCTTGTTCTAAGCTTTCTAAAATCTTCGGCAATGATTCTAACTCGCGAGTCTCATTGTATGAAAGCTTTTTCTTTTCTGAAACTTTCGTCTCTTTCTTCACTATACTAGGTTGAGATTTTTTTTCAGCATCAGAGTTTTTTGTTTTGTCCGTAGAGGCTATACGAGTTAAGTAATCTCTGTAATCTGCATATCCACCAAATACTTTGTTTATATACCCTTCACCCTCAAAAGCCCAAATAGTCGTGGCGGTATTATCAATAAATTCTCTATCATGACTTACTAGTAATACGGTACCTTGGTAGTTTGCCACTAATTCCTCTAAAAGTTCTAGCGTTTCCACATCTAGGTCGTTTGTTGGTTCATCAAGTATTAAAACATTTGAAGGCTTAACAAATAACTTTGCTAAAAGAAGGCGGTTCTTTTCGCCACCTGACAAGGCTTTAACTGGCGTTCTTGAACGTGCTGGCGGAAATAAGAAATCTTGAAGATAACCAAGAACATGACGGCTTGAACCATTAAAATCAATCTCTTGTTTACCATCGGCAACATTATCTTGAACCGTCTTTTCAATATCAAGTGCTAAGCGATGCTGGTCAAAGTAGGCAACATTTAGGTTTTCACCAATATGAATAACACCTTGTTCTGGTTGTATGTCACCAAGCAATAATTTGATTAGCGTCGACTTACCAACACCATTTGGCCCTACAAGTGCAACCCTATCGCCTCTCATTACCAAACAAGAAAAATCATTAATCAGTGTTTTACCCGGAATTGAATAGCTAATGTCTTTAGCTTCAAATACTTTCTTGGCACTTTTTTCACCCTGTTGAATTGACATATTTGCAGTGGTAGGTGCGTCAATTCTGTCGTTGCGTTGTACCCTGAGGTCTTTTAAAGCTCTAACTCGACCTTCATTTCGCGTTCTTCTGGCTTTGATGCCTTGGCGGATCCAAACCTCTTCTTGCGCTAATTTTTTGTCAAATAACGCATTTTGTTGCTCTTCTACTTCTAAAAGTCTTTGTTTCTCTTCCAAATAATACTCATAAGTACCTACAATACTTAATGCATTACCTCTATCTAAGTCGATTATTCGAGTCGCCATTGCTCTAATAAACGCCCTGTCGTGCGAAATAAATACGATGGCACCCTTAAACTCTTTTAAAAAAGACTCCAACCATGCAATTGCGTCTATATCCAAGTGGTTCGTTGGCTCATCTAACAAAAGAATATTTGGTTGTTTTACCAATGCACGAGCTAAAGCAAGTTTACGTAGCCAACCACCCGACAATTTGTTGATGTCTTGATCAGGATTTAAACCCAACTTTGTTAGCGTTTGCGAAATTCTTAAATCTAACGTCCAGCCTTCGTGTTGATCAATTTGTTGTTGTAACTTTTCCATTCGAGACATCAAAGAAACGTCATCCGCAATTTTCATCGCAATATCGTCAAATTCATCCATTAGATCTTTTATATGTTGCAAACCTGCACTTACAAATTCTAAAACAGTACCGTGTTGGCCTCTTGGCGGATCTTGCTCTAATCTCGCTACGGTTGCGTCATTAACAAACTGCAATTTACCGTCGTCTAATGATTGGTCTCCGCTTATTACCTTGAGCAGCGAAGATTTACCTGCGCCATTTCGTCCAACGATACAAACTCGTTCGCCAGCGTTAATTTGAAAATCCACATGATTAAGAATTGGATTACTGCCAAATGCCAGCTGTGCGTTGCTAAGTCTAACTAATTCCATAATGCTCTTTATATTGCTCTATTTGTTGTATATCGAAAGGCCAAAATAACGCTTGTTCCGCATCTTCGGCAATTAATACAGGTATTTTGTCACCATAGTATTTGACCAGTTGATCATCGAATACGATATCTATGATTGAAAAGGTAGTACCTGAATCATTGAGGAGTTTAATGGCAAGGCTGCACAAGTGACAGCCCTGCGTTGATAAAAGATTGAGGCTAGCCATTTTCTTTTAAAATTAACTTCCAGCAATGATGGATATTTTGATTGCGTTTAAAGTCTTCTGGTAATGTTTTATCTTTAATATCAACAATCTCAAACCCTAACGCTTCAATCTGCTCAACTTCTAACTTAAACTTTCGTAAGTTATTTGAAAACAAAATAGTACCATTTGGATTTAACCTACCTTTTACAAGTTCTAATATCTCAACATGATCTCTCTGTACGTCCCAAGTTCTGTCCATCTTTTTAGAATTCGAGAACGAAGGTGGATCTAAAAACACCAAATCAAATTTATCACGAGACTTTGCCAACCAATCTAAGCAGTCGGCGCGTTGGAAATAGTGACCCTTTTCTGAGATTTTATTTAAGCTAAAGTTGTCTTTTGCCCAGTCAATATAGGTGTTAGACATATCAACACTTGTTACGCGGTTTGCACCGTTGAGTGCAGCATGTACTGATACACTGCCGGTGTAGCAAAATAGATTTAAAACGTCTTTGCCTTTACACCACGAAGCAAACTCTTTTCGAGTTGAGCGGTGGTCTAAAAACAGACCCGTATCTAAATAGTCGTGTATATTCACGTAAAACTGAGCGCCAAACTCTTCAACTGAAAAACGATGATATTTGCTATCTTCTTTTTCGTACTGCTTTTTACCTTTCTGAGCTTTTCTCACTTTGATAGAAAAGTTTTCAGCATTTAAATCAAATTTTTGTTGAAGAATACTAAGGACATCTAAAAGACGAATTTCCGCAACGCTTTCTTTTATGGTTTTTGGAGCTTGATATTCGTAAACTACAACGCGGCCATCATAATAATCTACCGCAACGTTATACTCTGGTATGTCGGCGTCATAAACTCGATAACAAGAAATGTCTTCTTTTTTAGCCCACTTCTTTAAACGTTTTAGGTTTTTATCTACTCGCTTAGAAAACGCTTGACCATCTTTAGATAAATAATATTCACCGTTTTGTGCGCTTTCTGATAATTCACATTGTTGAGGTGTTAACTGATAGTTTGCTAAAACGGTTTCTATTTGTCCGTTTTTGAGCTTGAACTCTTTGCTTTTTTGCAACCTTAATAATTTTAGCAATAAGGTTTGGCCCGTTAATAACGATACATGCCAGTTTTCATAATTCTTTTTGAAGTTTAAACCTAATCGTTTGAACAAAGATAGTAATTCAATTGCATCACCAATACGCTCACCGTATGGAGGATTTGAAACAATCCAGCCAGGTTTAAGCTTTTTGCTAACCGTTGCATTTGCTGCGTCTTGTTGATTAATACTTATTACTTCTTCCAAACCAGCTTCAGCAATATTGGACTCGGCTTTACCTATTACATAATTAGAAATTTCAAAACCAATAAATTGTGTTGTTGCTGGTACTTCTGCATCAATAGCCTCTTGGCGCAACGCATTGTATTTATTTACAGAGAACTCTGGATGTTTAACAAAGGGAAAAGTTCGCTTATTTAAACCTGGCGCTCTTTTTATATGCATCATCGCAGCTTCGATTAATAAAGTAGCTGAACCTGCAAAAAGGTCGACAAAGGGGCTGCTCTGATCCCAACCGCTTCGTTTGATTATAGCAGCCGCCAAATGCTCTTTTAAAGGCGCAGCACCCTGCTCGACTCGATAACCACGCTGATGTAATGATGAACCAGAAAAGTCGACATAGATATTACAGCGACCTTTAAATAATCGAGCGTGGATTTTTAAATCAGGATCTGATTTGTCGATGTCAGGGCGTTTACCCGTTTCTTCACGGATATTGTCAACGATAGCATCTTTTACGATAAGGCCACCAAATTGACTATTTCTTATACTTTTGTCAGTTCCGACAAACTCTACGGCAAAACTATCTGTTTTAGTAAAGTATGGGTGCCAATCAAAGCCAATAACACCGTTATATATTTTCTCCTTGGTGTTACCACTAATATCAATTACGTGTTTCAAAACACGAGTCGCTAGGCGCGACCAGAAGCATATTTTAATGGCGACTTCAAAGGTGGCTGAAAAGTGAACAGACTGCAATCTTGGGCTAACTTCTGTTGCCCCTAGTTCAATTAGTTCGTCGGCTAATAGCGGCTCTATTCCCGCTGATGTTAAAGCTATAAAATTTGGCATAATCACTAAACTTAGAAAATTTGCAGACATTATAGCAAATTTATACGAAAGACCTATTTATTACAGTTTTTTTAATTCAGGTGTTGCATTAAAATTTTAAGTCGTTAGTATACGCACCTCGCTGAAGCACGCTGTGCCGAAGTTCGGTCATTAAGTATGCAAAGACCTTTAAAAAAACATACAGTCTACTGGCGCGGGATGGAGCAGTCTGGTAGCTCGTCGGGCTCATAACCCGAAGGTCGTCGGTTCAAATCCGGCTCCCGCAACCAATTTTTGGTAGCCCTTCGTTACGAATAAACGAAGTAAATATAAATATTCAGTCTACTGGCGCGGGATGGAGCAGTCTGGTAGCTCGTCGGGCTCATAACCCGAAGGTCGTCGGTTCAAATCCGGCTCCCGCAACCAATTTTTGGTGGCCCTTCGTTACGAATAAACGAAGTAAATATAAATATTCAGTCTACTGGCGCGGGATGGAGCAGTCTGGTAGCTCGTCGGGCTCATAACCCGAAGGTCGTCGGTTCAAATCCGGCTCCCGCAACCAATTTTCTAAATGTAAATGGCTCTGTACTTTAAACTAGTACTTTAGGCTAGCTACGTAAGTTTCAATTTCTATTTTCACTTCAGGCCAATGCGCCAAAATGTGTTCCTTTTTTACTTTCCCATTACCCTCTGTTTTTTCAAACTCTTCACAAATAGTTGCCATAAATCGAGCGCCGACCATTTTTGACATGGTTTTTACACTATGTGCATGTCTAACAGACGTTTCTAAATCAGCGCTGCGTAATTCAGTAATATAAACCTGAGCTTCGCTGCAATAAGATTCTAAAGCGTCTATCAACATCACTTCTGGTAACCCTTCAAAGTTCATAATCAGATCATCAACACAAAATGTATTTTTCATATTTCGCTACTTTTTTCTTTGAATGATAGGTTTAGTAAGTATGCCCATCCACGCAGTTCGTAAACTCTTACTAAACTGACCTTTACCCTGAAGGGCAAGTTTAGGCGTTGAGTACTTGTCAAAAGGTAGTTCTGAAATCATTTTTATTCGTTCTGAAAATGGTTTCCAGATTGCGAGGTCGGGATTTGATGCTTTTATAGGTTTTATCGCATAGTTTAAGTCGTCCAAACACATTCTTATTTGTTTGATGTCTTCTTTTGCAGTTGGATATGTTTCTTTATCCGTCCTGTAAAAATGAAAATGGTTAAGTTGGAAGCATAAATCCTTTAACCTTCTATCTATTTGATGAAAACCAGTAGTTGCGTCAGATGGCCATTTAATAAATTGATTTACAGCCTCACTATCAGAGCTCTCTAACTGTTTTCTAACTTTAGTTTGCTCCGAAGGCTCATTCTTAACGACCGACGATTTAACTTTAACCTCTTTTGGAGGGTTTGCTTCGCGAAGTTTTTTATCTATTTCTTGAAAATGTTCGGCGGTATTGATGTTGGCCCTCTTGTTTAGATGATTCTGGACACGTTTTCTTAACTCTAGAGCAACAATAGGTTTAGCTATAATGTCGCTAACCTGGAACATTAAGCATTCCTTTACCGCCTCTTTATAGGTATTTCCAGAAAAAATTAACACAGGAATATCATGATTGCCTTTGCATTCGCCTTTTCGAATTTGTTTTACTATTTCTAGGCCCGACCCATCAGGCAAATTTAGATCAATTATAGCTAATTCCATATCGTATCTTTGCAGCAATGTATCGGCTGTGCTTACTCTTGATGCTGTGTGGCACTCAACACCAGGTATAACTCTCAACGTTTCATTAAGGAATTGGCACATAAGATTAACGTCGTCCACTAACAAAATATGAACAGTTTTTACTTTCTGAACATTTCCTACTACAACCATATTTTAATGAACTCCATATTCCAAACAGTGACTAAAGCGTAAGTTCAACCACATTGTTTCTATTAGAATATTTATAGTCTATAAATTAAATAATTACCTATACTAAGTTATGAAACAAAATCTAATTTTTAAAAAATTAACAATGAGAACTTTCCTACATGATTATTATTGCCACATTTTGCCTTGTTGCAGCATTGTTAGCCGGCGTAGGTATAGGGTTATTGCTTAATAAAAAAGTAGGTGTAAATTTTAGCAACGACAACAGATCAAAAGACACTGATAAAAATAGCTCGAATAGTACAGCTGAAAACAACCAGTACTTTAATTTCTCTAACCGAACCTTTTTACTATTAGCAAACTCATTACCTACTTACCTAGTCATTATTAAAAATGATGGCACCGTACTATTTGTAAATGAGACGTTTAAAACATTTATTGGGGATAATCTACCTACATTTAAAATTAACTGGCTTTCTTTTGTTTCAAAAAACGACGTTGATAGAGTTAAAACTAAATGGCGTAGCGCGGTCAAAAGCAACCAATCAATTAGTTTTGAGTACCGGTTTGATGACGGCAAGGGACTAATTCAGCATATTGAAACCTTTCTAACTCCAATTACCAATCCAAACAGCGGTGAAATAGTTTGGTTCGCTAGCTCTATCAACAATTCAAAGTTAGAAGACTTTAAGAATCAATTAGAGCAGCTTGCCGCCAAAAGAGAGGGTATTTTACAAAACATGGAAGACGGTTTTATTAGTGTAACTGAGGATTTGTTTGTAGATTACGTTAATTTTAGAGCCGAGATCATGCTTCAACTTCCACAAAACTGTATTGGAATGAAATTAAAAGAAACAACGCGGTTCTTTGAGGAGCCGGATATACTAGCGCATATAAAATACGCGTTAAATAATACATCAAGTGATAACTTTGAATTTTCTTACAAAGGCTGCGATTACTTTATTCGGATATACCCTACTGCAACAGGGCTAAGTTTCTACTTTCAAGATATCACATCTGAGAAGTCTTCTAGAAACGAGTTAAAACTATTAAGAACGGCTATAGACAAAGCCAATGATGTCGTATTGATAACGACAGCAGAACTAGAAAAGCCAGGACCTACTGTCGTCTATGCAAATGAGGCTTTTGAGCGAGTCACTGGATATAGTCGCCAAGATATAATTGGCCAGAGTCCACGTTTGCTGCAAGGTAAAGAAACTGAACGAAAGAACTTAGATGTATTAAAAAATGCATTACAGTCTTCAGAACCTGTTCGTGTTTTGTTAACAAACTATTCAAAAGACGGACAGGCTTATTTTAATGAGGTAGATATCTCGCCGATTATAGACAAAAGCGGAGTGACTACCCATTTTGTAGCGATTGAGCGCGATATTAGTAAACAAAAAGAACAAGAAGATTTGGCTTTTAGAGCTCACAAAATGGACTCTATTGGCTTGGTTACTGGCGGAGTAGCTCACGATTTCAATAACTTATTAACAATTATATTAGGTAATTGTGAAATCCTTTCTAGCCAATTAGAAAACCAAAACGAAAATAAAAGTCAAGAATATTTACATGCTATATCGGATGCTACTCGACAAGGCGTATCACTTACGCGAAGCCTATTAGCTTTCTCTAAAAGGCAGCCTTTTAATAAAAACACTGTTGTAATTGATAATATTTTAACGTCTGTAATCCCTCTTATTAAAACCGCACTTGGCGCACAGTTTGAGTTTACTCTTAGTGATGAATGTAGTAACCGCAAATTGGCTGGTGATCATGCCCAATTAGAAAGCATGTTTTTGAATATGGCTATAAATGCTCGTGACGCTATGGATTGCAAAGGTTCATTTTCAATCTCTATTAAAGATAAAGTAGTTAAAGAAGCAGACAAGCTTAGCCAATACTTAAACCCTGCCAATTACACACTTATTCAGTTTAAAGACTCGGGTAAAGGTATGACACCTGAAGTAATAGATAAAATATTCGATCCCTTCTTTAGCACTAAAGCATTAACAAAAGGTACAGGCTTAGGCTTGAGTATGATTTATAGTTACGTGGATCAGTGCTCTGGTTATATAGCTGTAGAGTCAAAAATTAACCAAGGTACAACATTTAACGTTTATTTACCGGCAGGTAACACTGTTGAAAATGATCAGGATAAACAGCAGAAACTAATACAAGAGCAGGACTTAGTAACTGATTTCACGGGTAAAACAGTACTAATAACTGAAGATACTCAAATGGTGGCGAAAGTTGCCTGCCACATATTCAATGAACTTGGTTTTAACGTATTGTTGGCAACAGATGGCTTAGAAGCGTTAGACTTGTTTGAAGAGAACCCTCAGATAGACCTCTTATTCACTGATATTATTTTACCCAATGGTCTCACTGGAAAGGATGTTGCTAATAGAATCAAAGAGTCGGTACCAACTTTGCCTGTCATATTTACTTCAGGTTTCACAGACGGCAAATTGAAACATGATGATTATCAAACTACAAATACAGAATTTCTTCAAAAACCTTATACAAAGAAAGCTCTCGTTGAAACGGTTAACTTAATTACATTTTCCTAAACGACTTAACTTTGCCGTTTTGTTGCTCACCGCAATTTACAACCTACTATCCATTATTTGTGTAGAATATTTTACTATAACTTAGACGTCATTTTCTCTTATAGAATAAAATATAATAAATTGAGACCAAAATGAAGAAAGGATTTACCACTCAGGTAGCAGTGCTCTTTCTGTGCACCTCTGCTTTTTCTAATGCAAAAGTAGACCAAACGGACTTGCAACACATTACTTCTGATTTAGTTGCACCTACTGAAATTCCACGTATCCATAAACCTATCACTATTGATGGCCATATAAACGAAGCTATATGGACAAAAGCACGTCGCTTTTTAGTGAATAATGTTACGTTTCCCCATGAAAATATACCGTCTCCTGTTCAAACAGAAGCGTTTATGATGGAAGATGGTGAAAACCTATATGTTGCTTTTAAAGCTTATGATCCTGAACCTCATAAAATCCGCGCTTTTTTAAGTGACCGTGACAAAAACTGGAATGATGATTTAGTCGGGCTAAAAATAGATAGTTTTAACGACGATACCCTAGCCTATCAGTTTTTTATTAACCCTTTAGGTACTCAAACAGACTCTATAGAAAACGCACTTACTGGCCGTGAGAGTTCGTCTTGGAACGGTATATGGGATTCTGCAGGTAAGATTACAGAGTTTGGTTATACGGTAGAAATTGCAATCCCGTTAAGAATTTTAAACTTCAATGACCGCCTCGATATTCAGCAATGGGGTTATGAACTCGTTAGGTTTTACCCTAGAGATGAACGTTTAAGATTATCAAACGCAAAAATGGATCAAGGCCAGGATTGTTGGGTTTGTCAAATGCCTACACTGCAAGGGTTCAGAGGTGCCAAACAAGGAAATAACTTAACGGTAGTACCGACGTTAGTTAGTGGACAAACACAAACCAGAGAAATTAATACAACAAACAACCAAACAACCATTGAAGACTGGGAAGACGAATCTAATACCGATGTTGGATTAGACTTTAAATGGGGTATAACACCCGATGTGACTTTAAACGCCACACTAAACCCAGACTTTTCCCAAGTAGAAGCGGATTCAGGACAACTAAATGTTAACAATACATTTGCTTTATTTACGCCAGAAAAACGTTCCTTCTTTTTAGCCAACGAAGATTACTTTAGTACTCCATTAAGCCTTATTTATACTCGTAATATACAAGACCCTGACTATGGCGCCAAAGTAACAGGTAAAATGGGCGATCATTCGTTCGGTGGTTTTGTTGCCAATGACAAAACATCACTATTTTTACTTCCTGGTAATTTAGGCTCCAATGTTTATGAAGTAGATGAAAAAACAACAAATGGTGCGTTACGATATAGTTACTCTGTAAATGATGACTTAAAAATGGGCGCAACAACAACCATTCGTAAAAATAGTGAATATCATAACTATTTAACGAGCTTAGATACCCGTTATCAACCAAACCAAAATAATCGCGTCAACATACAAGTATTATCTTCAGATACATATTTAGCTCAAAGTTACATAGATGATATAAAAAACTCTGGTGACTATAGCTCAGAGCAAGAGTTAAGAGCTGACAAGATTAACGGCACCGATACAGCGTATAGAATCCATTATAACCATACCAACCGTGATTGGTTTTTTGATATGACACACATGAATATTGGTGAAAGCTTTAGGGCCGACTTAGCTTTCTTTAATAATACTGATCATAAAAAGACAGTTATTGGCGGTGGCCATATTTGGCGTGGTAACGATGAGGATTGGTGGACTAGGGTTCAATTGTCTGGCGATGTAGATTGGACACATAACCAACGCGGTGAAAAAATTGAGCAAGAAGCAGAGATGTATTTGAACGTTAATGGTCCTATGCAATCATTTTTACGCCATGGGATAGCAGCTCGCACTAAAGTTGGCAATCGAATTGATGAAACAACGTTAGCAATAGATGGAAATACAGAAGAGTTTGATGAGGTTTCATTTAGCTCTTGGATGGAGTTTAAGCCTACGTCGCATATCTGGCTAGGTAATTACCTTAGACTAGGTACAGGTATCGATTATAGTAACTCGAGACTAAGTGATGTATTTGTTTGGGAGCCTAAAATCACATGGCACGCCAATAAACACTTAGAAACGAAACTAGCGTTAAAACTATCAAACATGAAGTATAAAGGCGATGATATTTATACTGCTAACTTAATTGATTTGAGGTTAAGTTATCAGTTTAATATACGAAGTTTTTTACGGCTATCTGTAGTAGGTTATGACATTGAAAGAACGCTTGAAAACTATTTACCAGAAGTCAGAGATGACTTTAATTCAAATTACAAAAGTGTTTCTGCACAGTTATTATTTTCGTACAAGGTCAATCCACAAACATTATTTTTTGTAGGCTATTCCGATGGCGGTTATCAAGATGATGATTTGAGTAAAGTTACAAAAAATACCAGAAGTGTATTCTTAAAAATGAGCTATGCATGGATTATGTAAACGCTTAATTAATGTACCACCTAGTATAAGTAAAAAGCTCTTAATATGTTTAAGAGCTTTTTTATGCCTCTATTCTACTGGGCTTGTTTCTGAAACACCTAATTGACTTTGATTACGTTCTATAAATTCTAGAATGTTCTTCTGTTTAGAGAAGTCATATAAGTTCCTAAATCCAGCCCATTCAATTAATACTAACAAACTAATGGTTACATAGTTCCATTCAGCTAGACCACCCTCTCCTAGCTTGCTATCAAAATAAGAAAACGTTGCTTCGCTTCGTTCTCTCTGGATATTAAAATACAGCTTATCTTCGCTTGTATCTACCGCAGATCGTTTTAAAATCATCATATTAACAAGAGAGTCGTTACAACTATTAATTAGTGCTAAGTCATTCTTTTCTTGCCAATTAAGTGGGGCAAGATCTAATACTTCTTGTACATATTCAAAAGCTAAGTTTGAATCCAATAATAACGGTAAGTTAGTATTATCGGTGTCTTCAAACATAGGTATTTTTAACGTTGGGTTCACGCTTTTAAGCTTTTCCCTGTCGCTACCAAATATATTTGTATTCTCAAAATCGTAGGGCGTAGACGCCAGTAGAATACGAAGTCTCCTAACGTAAGGAGAAGTTAACGATCCATATATTTTCATTTTATTTCCTATACTTTAGTTAAAATGAGATGCATATAACGCCCAATTTCAGTATATGGGGCTAACTGACTGTACTTTAGCTCCATATCTAATATGTTATCAACATCACTTTCCCATTTATTAACATCTCTTATGTAGTCATGGAACACTCGAACACCAGATTTGATTGCAATAGTAAGCTTTTCTTCTGATACCCACTGGTATACATCTGCAGGTTCTAATGCAGACTGAGGGTTTAACTTTACAACCCTCTTCGCCTTCATACCCGCTCTTATGTAGTCAAAATTCCCATACACCAGATTACTCAACGTTTGACCTATTTTGTTATAGAACATAAAAGAAATAGCGCCACTAGGTTTACATAAGGCATTAAGAATTGAAAACGCTTCTCTTGGTTTTTCTAACCACTCAAATACCGCATGGCAAAGTACTAAGTCATATTTTTCATTAAGGTTTTCTGATAACTCTTGTAACGGAAGACACTTAAAATTGATATTTTCTAGTTCTTTTTCCTGCGTAGCCTGTTTGGCTATAGTTAACATTTCCTCTGATATGTCGGTTAACGTCACGTCATGGCCAAGCTCTGCGAGTCTAATTGCAAGTTGTCCTTGCCCACCACCCACATCAAGAACAGAAAGTGTTTTTCCAGAATCTAGGTTAAAGTCAATATACTGTTTTAAGTCTCTAGTTAGTACTGCCTCTCTAACTCTGCCTTTACTAGTTCCGTATATGTTCTTCCTAAAAGTGCCTTTTCTATCATCAAAGTTTTGGTCTGTAGTTGTCATATTAAACCGGATTGTGAATATCTATAAATGAAACATCGAGGTTGAAGTGCTCTTCTAAATGCTCACCTAAACTTTGTACACCGTAACGCTCGGTAGCATGATGACCTGCTGCAAAAAAATCGATATTTTGCTCTCGAGAACTGTGAATAGTTTGTTCTGATGCTTCACCTGTAATAAATGCGTCAAGTCCAGCATGTGCGACCACATCTATATAACTTTGCCCACCTCCTGTGCACCAGGCTACAGTTCTAATATCTTCATCTCTTACTGCATTAACTAATGGCTCACGCAATAAGTTCAGTTTTATTAGTTTAGCTAACTTGTTGGCTGTTGTGCCTGTGGGTAACTCGCCTTGCATTACTATCCCTTTCGGCTTTATCCCTGGAAATGGTTTAACATTTGTAATATTTAGTTTTTTAGCGAGCTGTATATTGTTGCCAAATTCAAAATGAACATCTATTGGCAAATGATAGGCTACTAAATTAATGTCATGTTTAAGTAGCTTTGCAATACGCCTTTTTTTCATGCCTGTTATCGGGTCAGATTCACCTTTCCAGAAATAACCATGATGCACTAATATCGCATCAGCCTTATTTTCAATTGCAGCATCTATTAATGCTTCCGAAGCAGTCACCCCGATTACTATTTTTTTTATTTTGGAGCAACCTTCTACTTGAAGTCCATTCGGGCAAAAATCTTTTATATTATTAGAATCAAGCAGTTCATCTAAATAGGAAATCAATTGGTTTACTTCTACAGACATAAAATCTCTCCAAAAAAACAATACTCCAATATTCTACGCACTTTTATTTATATTGTGCACTTTGACGAGCATTTAAGGCGAAAAACGTTCTTTTATAGTCTAATTTCTCTGTAAAGTTGAAATTTACCTTGAAAGTTTGTATAAATAAACTTCATCTTTTTTAAAATAATTATTTAGGTAAATATAATGAGTAAACTAGACAAAGATCAGGTCTTGTCTGACTTCACAGCAGCTTACGTAGCTAAAAATGGAAAAGAGCCATCAGTTGAAGTAAAGAGTGGTTGGTACAGCATCGATGGCGGTAAAAACGTTCGACTAGCTGCTATTGAAGAGATGACTCAAGAATTGTCTGGTTCAGCTCCATCGGCAAAAGCGGCAGAGCCAGCAAAGGCAAAAAAATCAGTTAAAAAAGCAGCGCCAGCAAGTAAAGTTGCAGAAGCAAAGTCTGCGGGCTTTAAAGTTGTTAAAAAAGGCGACGGATATAACCCAGCAAACTTCTGGTTAGACTATTTAGCATCACTTAATAGTGACAGTCGTACACCACAAGGTTTCTACTAAAGCTTATTCTATAAATAATGTTTTAATAGAATAAAAAAAACCAGCTTAAAGGCTGGTTTTTTTATACTTTAATTTTGAGTCTACTTTTCCTGCTTTACTAGTTCAGCAGTGCCAACTTCAACTCTAGCCTTTAGCTTTTGACCAGGTCTAAAAGTCACAACTCGACGAGCAGAGATTGGAATATCTTCTCCCGTTTTTGGATTTCTACCTGGGCGTGATTTTTTCTCACGCAGCTCAAAGTTACCAAAGCCAGAAAGCTTAACTTGTTGGCCACTTTCTAAGGTTGAACGAATTTTTTCAAAAAACTCTTCAACTAAACCTTTTGAGTCGGCCTTATTAAGACCTACTTTTTCAAACAACTGTTCTGCTATTTCTGCTTTGGTTAATGCCATAGTTTTATTGCCTTAGCGTCGCGTCAAATTTATCAGTTAACATATTCACTACTTGATCAATTTTAGTACTAATATCCTGTTCTTCCAATGTTTTTTCAACATCTTGTAGTACTAAAGAGATGGCTAAACTTTTATTGCCATCTTCTATACCTTCTCCACGGTACACATCGAACAAGTTTAGGTCAACCAATTGATTTCCGCCAATATTTTTAATTTCTTTTAAGATCTCGCCAGCATTAACAGCTTCTTTTACAACTACAGCGATATCTCTTCTATTGGATGGATACTTAGAAACTGGCTTTGCGTCCGGTAAGTTTCTAACTTCAATCTCTGACAAGATTAGTTCAAAAACAAAAGTTTTTCCGTTTAAGCCGATAGTTTTTTCTATTTGTGGATGAACGGCCCCAACATACCCAATCACATTACCATTTCTGGTAATTTGTGCTGATTGTCCTGGGTGCAAGGCAGCAGAGTTTCTATCGCCACTTGCCATCGGCAAAAATTCGATATTACCCACCGACGCTGTTTTGGCCAGCAATGCTTCTACATCACCTTTAATATCGTAGAAATCAACTGCTCTTGGGTTACCATCCCAATATTCTCCATTAACTGTGCCTGAAATAACACCTGCTAACATAGCTTCTTGGCGAATATTCATTTCAGAGTTAGTGTCTGGCAAGAACCTTAAGCCAGTTTCAAATAAACGAACTCGGCTTTGTTGTCTCTTTTGGTTATTAGAAACAGCCGGTAATAAACCTGACCACAAGCTTAGTCTCATTACTGACATATCTGCTGAAATAGGATGTGGTAAAACTAAGCCTGATTCATTCGGGAACAAAGCTGACTGAACTTTAGGATCAACAAAACTATAAGTGATAGCTTCTTGATAACCTAAGTCTACCAACGTTGAAGAAAACACATTCTTTTCAATATTCTTTTCAGGATGGCTAGGCATCTTTAAAGAAGCCGTTGGCGCAATATTCGGAATGTTGTTATAACCGTACACACGAGCAACTTCTTCAATTAAGTCTTCTTCAATATTGATATCGAATCTGAAGCTAGGAGAGATGGCTGACCATGTTCCATTTTCAAAAGAAACATCTAATCCCAAACGGCTTAGTATAGTTGTTACTTCTTCATCACTAATTACATGACCTAATACTCTGTCTAGTCTTTCACGACGTAAAGAAACCACAGGCTCTTTAGGTAACTCATCATTGTTTACTGCTTCAACAATTGGGCCTGCTTCTCCACCGGCAATCTCTAACAATAGTTGAGTTGCTCTTTCCATTGCAGTGCGTTGCAGTTTAAAATCTACGCCACGTTCATAGCGGTGAGATGCATCAGTATGCAAACCGTAACGACGCGCTGCGCCTGCCATTGTCACAGGTGAGAAAAATGCGCTTTCTAAAAGAACGTCTTTAGTTTCTGTTGTGACACCAGAGTTTAAGCCACCAAACACACCGGCAATTGCTAGCGGCTTATTGTGATCAGCAATAACTAAAGTTTTTTCATATAACTTAACTTCAGACTCATCCAGTAAAACTAACTTTTCATCTTTGTTGGCTAGTCGTACTTTTATTCCGCCTTCAATCTTAGATAAATCAAATGCATGCATTGGATGACCAAGCTCTAACAATACAAAATTAGTAATATCAACAACCGGGTCAATTGAGCGGATACCACTTCTGCGTAACTTTTCAGTCATCCACAATGGTGTTGTTGCATTAACGTTAATGCCTTTTACTACACGACCTAAATAACGAGGACAAGATGTTGGTGCTTCTAATTCAATTGATACTTTATCTTCAATTGACATAGGTACGTCTTTAACGTTTAGAGCTTTAACATCTTCGTTATTCAGAACACCAACTTCGCGCGCAACACCTAATATTCCAAGGCAATCACTACGGTTTGGAGTTAAATCGATCTCAATAATTTGATCGTTTAAATCTAAATACTCTCTAACATCCGTGCCTAAAGGCGCGTCGTTTGGTAACTCTAAGATACCGTCGCTGTCATCAGCCATACCTAATTCAGACCAAGAACAAAGCATACCAAAAGAAGGTTGGCCTCTTAATTTAGCTTTCTTGATCTTAAAGTCACCCGGTAAAACCGCGCCTACCATAGCAACAGCCACTTTAAGACCTAAACGACAATTTTTAGCACCACAAACAATATCGATTAGTTCGCCATCGCCTGCAGTACCAACATTTATTTTTGTAATCTGAAGTTTATCTGCTTCAGGATGCTTGCCACATTCAACTACTTCACCAACAACTACACCGGTAAAATCTGCTGCTGCGGGCTCAACACCATCAACTTCTAGCCCAGCCATAGAAAGCTGTTCGCTTAATTCATTAGTTGATATGCTCGGGTTCACCCATTCACGTAACCACTTTTCACTAAATTTCATTGGATGAATTCCTATTTAAACTGCTTTAAGAAACGAAGATCGTTTTCGAAGAAAGAACGTAAGTCATTTACGCCGTAACGCAACATTGTTAATCGTTCAACGCCCATGCCAAAGGCAAAGCCAGTATATTCTTCTGGATCAATTCCCACTGAACGAAGTACATTTGGGTGGACCATGCCACAACCAAGTACTTCCAACCATTTACCATTTTTACCCATCACATCAACTTCAGCTGACGGTTCAGTAAATGGAAAATAAGATGGGCGGAATCTAATTTGTAAATCTTCTTCAAAGAATTGGTGAAGGAAGTCATGCAATATGCCTTTTAGCTCAGCAAAACTTACATTCTTGTCAACCATTAGACCTTCAACTTGGTGGAACATTGGCGTATGAGTTTGGTCATAATCGTTACGGTAAACACGGCCTGGAGATATGATTCTCAACGGTGGTTTCTCTGTTTCCATAGTACGAATTTGAACACCAGAGGTTTGCGTTCGTAAAACCGTATCTGCGGTAAAGTAGAACGTATCGTGATCGGCACGAGCTGGGTGATGTTCTGGTATATTTAGCGCATCAAAGTTATGAAAACCGTCTTCTACTTCTGGACCCTGTTTTACTTCAAAGCCTAAATCGCCAAAGAATTGCTGAATTCGTTCGATAGTTCTATTTACCGGGTGTATATTTCCAGGCTCTATACCACGACCAGACTTAGTAACGTCAATAGTTTCAGCCGCCAGCTTCGCGTTTAATGCTTCAGCTTGCAGTGCTTCACGGCGTACCGTTAATGCCTTTTGTACGTCACCTTTTGCAACATTGATAGCCTGACCGGCTTCCTTACGTTGCTCGTGGTCCATTTTTCCTAAGCCTTTAAGTAACTCAGTGATCTTACCTTTTTTGCCTAGAAATTCGACTCGAACTTCTTCTAGCGATGCAATATCGTTAGCGTTGTTGATGGCTTCTTTTGCTAAGCCAACTGTTTCTTCTAAATTCATGGAAAACTCTTTTCGGTCATTGACGATCTTGTGAGATTCGGATTTCTATTTTCAGCCGTAAATATTAACGTAAAACCAGTCGAGATTTTAGTTCTATTTGGCTAATTTTGAGGGATTTTTTTACTTTTTTTTAAATGTTTGCTTTTAGGGCAAAGAGAGCTGGTTGATTTCTGAACGTTTTCTGTTTTTTAAACGTCAAATTCCCAATACTTCTTTCACAAACGGAACCGTAACAACTCGTTTCATGGCAACGCTCTGTCTTGCCATCGTATCGAGTGCCTGCATTAAAAAAATCATATTTCTAGGTAATCTATTAATAATAAATTTCGCAACTTCTTCCGTAACTTCAAATTCCATTAAATGGGCATGTTGAATAAGCGCCTCTATTTTTAATGCTTCAGTTAACTCTGGCAGTTGGTATAACGTACACCATTGTAGTCTTGAACCTAGGTCAGGTAATGTTAAGTTTAGATTGGTGGGAATGTCATGCCCAGCAAATATCACGGTTGCTTTGTTCTGCAACAAGGCATTAAATAGATTAAAAAGTGCCGTTTGCCACGCGTCGTTTTCCGACACTAAGTGTATATTGTCAATACAAACCACGTCGACTGAGTCTAACCCGTCTATTAAGCCGGGTTCTGCTGCTAACACTTGCTCTAAAGGCAATAGAATGCTCGTTTTGCCAATCTCATCTGCAAAGTGACATGCTGCATTTAAAAGGTGGGTACATCCAACACCATGCTGCCCTGCTAAATAGTGTGCTGTGAACTCTTCACTTTCTATAGCACTTCTTAATTCTTTAACAACCAAGCCTGCAAGGCCTTCACTTTCAACGAATGAGCTAAAAGTTTGAGTGCTGTTATAAGTAACCGGTAATAATAACTGCATTAGCGGTTTAACCATCGGTAATTCAAAACGCTAATTTGTTTTATATCCAAATTTGTTCCGTCTGCTTCTGCATCAGAGTTTGTATATTCTTTAGTTAACAAGTCTAGTTGTTGCTCCACTGATAACTCCGGCGCTTTTGAAACAGACTGAGTTTCTACACGTTCGAAGTTAGGTAATAGAGAAAGGGCCCTTATCACATCCAAACCTTGACCTGATAACCATAACGTAAACCGAGCTTGGTCGGCATTAACTTCATGAAGATATACTTTTTTTATTGGCGGTAAGTTGGTTAAATGTTTTTCAACTAACTTTAAATCTAACATGGATTTTAGATTGCTAATGGTGAACTCTATGTTCTGTTGTTTTATTTGTTGGTTACTCACAGAGTATTGGCTAGCGAAGTAATCTCCTAATGAGTTAACTAACTCTTTTAATACGTAAAACTGGTCACCATTAGAGGTTCCTTTGGTAAGAAACCTTCTGTCCTTAAATATACTGAAATCTAACAACCAACCTGACTGGTACTCTGGTTCTTTAAAGTTATCAACCGCTCGAAGTCTTGCCATTACAAAATATTCTGCTTCATACCTTTGGCTGGCTTTACTAACGACACCATCAAACTTAGCCCATACGTCAGAGGAGTATATTGTTTCGCTGTCTTGCTCATCCATCAAAGGTAACGTTAGAGGCAGCCCTCTGTTCTCACTACTTTGATTAATAACTTCTGCTATCTGCTGGAATTCCTGTTCATTGACAATAGTTCTATTAAGCCCCTCTTCTAAAACTAACCATAGAACAGCTTTAGGTCGTCTTTGACCCCAAATAGAAGCACCCACCTTTCTAACCAAAGCATCAATCTTTGTTTGATCAAATTGATCCACCAAAAAGACTCTGTTTTGACTGTCAGTATCAAAAGTGAATGACTTAATATAATTAGCGGTTTTTACTCTAATTTCATATTGAACGGTTTTATTATTTAATATTTCTCGTGAACCAGTGACTTTAGTTAAAACTTGCTCTATCGCCCATTTATGAGCTTTAACCCTAGTTTTTTGGGATTTATCAGTAACAAGTATTTTCCCTGTATATAAGCCTTTAACCTCTACCGCATAAGAAAATGAGATTGAAGCCAAAAAAAGGACAGCAATAATAAAGCGATAAATCAATGTTACTTTTGCATTCACGATATGAGGATTTCCTTTGGGTTAGAGCCTAATCATACCCAATTAACTAAAACAAAAAAACACTATCATAAATAAATCTTCTTTTATTCAATACTAATCTTGCACATCATTCACTAGATCAGTAAAGTTTTTGTTTAAATTCTTCTTTTTAAGGCCCTTTGACGTGACTGAAGCCACAATTTTCGACAAGATAATTAACCGTGAGATACCCGCAACTATCATTTATGAAGATGATTATGTTTTAGCGTTTAATGACATTAACCCGCAGGCCCCAATTCATTTTTTAGTTATTCCAAAAGTTCAAATACGGACTGCAAATGATATTAACAATGATAATGCTGAGTTAGTTGGTAAGTTGTACGTTGCAGCGGCTAAAATTGCAGACGAAATGGGATTTGCTGACAATGGCTTTCGATGCGTAATGAACTGCAACCCCGATGGCGGTCAAACGGTTTATCATATCCATTTACATGTTTTAGCTGGCAAACCATTAGGCTGGCCTCCATATCAAGAAACTTTAAAAAAATAATGAGTAAGCGAAAAACCTGTTCGCACTGTATGTACCCTGAAACACGTTGTTTGTGCAGTTTTCTTACTCCTGTAAAACACAAAACAAAAATTACAATTATTCAGTGTGACAAGGAAGGGAGTAACGCTAAAAACACAGCAAAGTTACTGCCTTTTTTATCTAAAAACATTTCGATTGTCACAGAGCAAGATATTGCTGATATTAAATTACTAAGCGAACTTTCAATACAATCAGAAGAAACAGCAATTCTATTCCCTTCACAAGTTGCTAAACCTATATCTACTTGCGTGAACAACAACTTCTGTTTTGATCATTTAATTGTGATTGACGGCACCTGGAAAAAAGCTAAGAAACTGTTTTATACACACCCTTGGTTAAATGACCTAAGTCATGTCGCTTTATCAGAAGCTTATATGAGTCAATATGCCATTCGAAAAACATCTATTGATAACGGTTTATCAACTTTAGAAGCAATAGCGTATGCAATAGAAGAAAATGAAGGTGTCAATAATGTAGACATTTCTCCATTTTTTAAGTTACTAGATGGAATTAACAAAACTTTCATAGAGCATATGCCAAAGGACGTTAAGTCTAGATACCAATAAATGGTACCAGTGCGCTAATACTGAAAAAGGAGAATAAGTTGAAACATTTTGATTTTATTATTGTCGGCGGAGGCTCTGCAGGTTGTGTATTGGCAGCTCGCCTTTCAGAATGTGCAAACTTTTCTGTTCTTTTATTAGAAGCCGGTGGAGAAGATACTAGTCCGTTAATAAAAATGCCTGCAGGCGCTGTTTCTATGGTGCCAACCCATTACAATAATTGGGCATTTGATACCGCACCACAACAAGCAATGGCAAACCGTATTGGGTACCAACCTCGAGGAAAAGTGTTAGGTGGTAGTAGCGCTATTAATGCGATGATCTATATTCGAGGTCATCAACAAGACTATCAAGATTGGGCACACCTAGGTTGGGGTTGGGATGACGTATTGCCCTATTTTATTAAGTCGGAAAATAACCAAAACTTATATAACGACTCCAATAGTAAAGACCTCCACGGGCACAACGGGCCATTATATGTTTCTAATTCCTATTCAAACCACCCTATTGCTGATGCTTTTGTAGATGCAGGTGTGGCACTTGGTTACCCACATATAGACGATTTTAATGGTTTTGAACAAGAAGGCATGGGACGTTACCAAGTAACACAATATAAAGGACAACGTTTTAGTGCATCTAGGTCTTACCTAGAGCCAATTCGCTACCGTAACAATCTTACCGTCATTACTAATAGTGAAGTGGCTAAAGTTATATTAGAAGATAAAGTCTGCAAAGGTATTGAAACTCTAGATGGTAAAATATTTACCGCAGAAAAAGAGGTTTTGTTATCAGCAGGCGCAATAAAGTCACCACAAATCTTACTTCTGTCGGGTGTAGGTCCTAAAGAACAGTTAGCGAATAATAATATTAAGTTACAGCATGAATTAGATGGTGTAGGCCAAAACCTTCAAGACCATCCAGATTATGTTAGCTGTTTTGAGTCAAATCGAACTGATTTATATGGCCTATCGGCCTCAGCAATACCTAAAATGATAAAGCAGGCCTATCAATACTTTAAAAATGGGCAAGGTATATTAACGAGTAACTTTGCGGAGACCGGTGGCTTTTTGAAAACGGATAAAGCATTACAACGACCGGATATTCAATTTCACTTTGTGATCGCCACAGTTAAAGATCATGCTCGAGATTGGCGTACTAGTTTAAAACACGGTTTTAGCAATCATACCTGTGTTCTAAGGCCTAAAAGTGTTGGCAGCGTCACTCTAAAAAGTAACAACCCAACTGATTGCCCTATTATTGATCCCAACTTTCTAGCTCACGAAGACGATGTGAATACTATGTTGGCGGGCGTTAAAATGGCGAATCAAATACTGCAACACGATCTAATTAAAAGATATCAAGTATGCTCGATAAACCAAGATCAGAATTTAGATGATAATGAGCTTATCGATAAAATCAAAACTTTAACCGACTCAGTTTATCACCCAATTGGTACCTGCAAAATGGGATTACTTGATGACCCATCTGCCGTTGTAAATAATCAATTAGAAGTAATAGGAATTGAAAATCTAAGAGTCGTTGATGCTTCTGTATTTCCGAATCTAATTGGGGGCAATACTAACGCCCCTACTATTATGGTAGCCGAACGATGTGCTGACATGATTAAAGAGAAATGGCTTAACAATTAACAATTAACAATTAACAATTAACAATTAACAATTAACAATTAACAAGCCATTATCTTATACTAATAGCCTAGTGTCTTATCAACCACGTTTATAAGTTCTGTTCCGTCTAGAACGTTGTTGTAGTTTTCAATAACCTGTTCAACCGCTGTATTAACATTAGTTACTGCTGATACGTGTGGTGTAATGTGCAGATTGGGCGTTCGCCAGTATGGATGGCTTTCTGGTAATGGCTCTATATCAAACACATCTAAATATGCAGCTGCTATCTCTTTGTTATAAAGGGCAGCAATTACACTATCTTCATTAACATGCCCGCCGCGCGCCACATTGATGAGCACCGCGTCGGTTTTCATTTTACTGAAAACCTCATCGTCAATAATACCTTTTGTATCGGTAGTTAGCGGCAATAAGCAAACTAGATAGTCTACGTTTTGAATCAAGGAATCAAAGCCAACATTACCACTCATGCAGTCAATTGTTGGGTGACTCTTCTCTGTTCTGCTCCAACCTTTTACACGATAGCCGTTTTTTATTAAAACCTCTCCAACATGCATTCCTAGCTTTCCTAAGCCTAAAATGCCAACATCCCTTCCCTTACGATTACTTCGAGGTTTCCATAGCGCTAAAGATTGCTGTGTTTGATATGTTGGTAGTCGAAGTCTGTATTGATTTACGATAGTTAAAACATACTGCGCCATATTCTCAGATAAGTCGGCATCCACTATTCGAGTTACCGGCACATTTGGTAACTGTGGGTCAGCAAATATCGAGTCAACACCAGCGCCAAAAGAAGACACGGCTTTTAAGTTCTTAAACAGGACTAAACTGCCAGGTTCATGTTGCCATACTAAAGCGAGTTCAACGTCATCTGGCTTTGCAACATCAGGCCATACTTCAATATTTTCACTGCCAATACGTTCTGCTAATTTCGCTACTAATTTATCAGTATTTCTATCGGGGATATTGATTAACAAGCTCATAGACTTTCCTTTTTATTCAAACGCTCCATTTTACTAATGTGCTTAGTTATGGCTTTTGACGCAGCAAAAAATCCAAACGTGCCCGTTACCATTGTCGCTGCACCAAATCCCATATTGCAATCTAGTCGCATGCTACCTTCTGCTGATACCTTAGCAGCACAAACGGAGCCATCGGCTTGAGGATATTGCAGCTGTTCCTTACTATATACACAGTCCACTGAGAACTTTCGTTTAGGGTTTTTACTAAAGTTAAAATCTCGACGTAGCTGGTTTCTAACTTTAGACAACAATGGATCGTGTGTGGTTTTTGCCAAGTCGCCAAACTGTATTTGGCTAGGATCTGTTTGTCCGCCGGCACCACCTGTTACAACTAAATTGATTTTGTTTCTATGGCAATGTGCAATTAATGCCGTTTTTGCAGCAATGCTATCAATTGCATCGATGACAACGTCAAAACTTGACTCATGGCGAGTACCAAAGATCTCAATTAAATTGTCAGTGGTTACAAAATCCTCTATACAATGAACTTCGCAGTCCGGGTTTATTTGTTTAATTCGCTCAGCCATCACGTCTACTTTAGACTTACCTACAGTTGAAGACATTGCATGAATTTGGCGATTAGTATTTGTAGTACAAACATCATCTAAATCTATAAGTGTGATTGTACCAATTCCTGAGCGCGCTAATGCTTCTGCCGCCCATGTACCAACGCCACCAATACCAACTACACAAAAGTGAGCTTGCTTTAGCCAAAGGTGTGGCTCTACACCATAAAGTCGAGTTATTCCGCCAAAACGGATCTCATAATCACTCATATTTTATACTCTTTATTACTGACTTTTGCTGGCCAAGGTAAGTCATTGGCTTCTTCTAAAACCGCATTAATCAAATCAAGTTGCGATGCAAACTCATCGCCTTCATCTGGCATTGATTGAACTGAAATCAAGTCTTCGCCATACTGAAAATCTAATTTAGCGCTATGCAGGTAAACGCGATCACTACTTTGACCACCATAAAGCTCATCGCCTAAAATAGGCGCTGACAAGCTTTTTAAGGCGACTCTTAGCTGATGAGTTTTACCACTTTCTGGTTTAAGTAAATAAAGTCTAAAGCCGGCTTTATCTGGATTTGTATAACTAAAAAAGCGAGTAACTGCAGGATTTTGTTTGGTTTTTAAAAGCTTCCATTGAGAACGACGGGCTTTTTCCATATCGCCAATAATGGCACCCTGCTTTTTTTTAGGTTTCATATTTGATATTGCTAGATAAAACTTGGTGATTTCTCTAGCGCTAAAAGCGTCTTGAAAACGAGCCGCCGCTTGGCTGTTTCTCGCTAATATCAATAAACCTGAAGTGACTTTATCAAGACGATGAACAGGAAATAACTCTTCCTTGAAGTAACTCGCACAAGTATTAAAAAAACCTTGGCCAATATCACCTTCATCATGAAAGTTTACATTGGCTGGCTTATTAACTATGTAAAAGTCATTGTGTTCTAAAACAACATTTATGCTCAACTCGGATTCCATTTATTGTTGTTTTAAACTCGCCACTAATCTTCGAACCTGCTCGAGGTCTTCTGGTGTATCGACACCGGCCGGCGGTGGCTCAATCGCTAAATCAACATGAATACTTTTGCCTTGCCATAAGACTCTTAACTGCTCTAACGATTCAATTTGCTCCAACTGTGAAGTTGGCCAACTGATATAGTCTTTAATGAATCCGGCCGTATAAGCATAAATGCCGATATGTCTTTGATATGGAAAATCGAGGTTTATGTCCGCTGCTTGTTTAGTGAACTGGTCTCTGTCATAAGGTAAAGCTGAACGGGAAAAAGTTAACGCCAAACCATCTTTGTTGGTGACAACTTTAACAACATTAGGGTTTATTAATTCATTATAAGAGCAAATGCTCTCTGACAAGGTTGCCATTCCAACGTTCTGATCTTTTAACTTGATTAAATTAGCAGCAAGTTGCTGAATGTTAACCGACGGGATCATAGGTTCATCGCCTTGCACGTTTACCACAACGGTATCATCTTCGAAGCCATAAATATTCAATACTTCGGCCAGGCGCTCGGTGCCTGATTCATGACTTTTTGCAGTCATACAAACTTCGCCGCCAAAGGCTTTAACTGCATCAAAAACACGTTGATCATCCGTAGCTACAATTACTTTTGAAGCGCCAGAAGCAACTCCACGTTCGTATACCCACTGCACCATAGGTTTGTCGTCTATGATTGCTAATGGTTTACCCGGTAGTCTTGTTGAGTCATAACGAGCTGGAATAACAACTATAAAGTCATGTGTTTTTTGATTTATCATTGAATACTCTTTTTATTTGTACTGTTCAATTTCTTCTGAAGATAACTGGCGCGCTTCGCCTTCTAACATAACTGGAATGTCTTCATTAATTGCATAAGCAATTCGGTCAACTTTACAAATTAATTCGTTTGTATCTTTCGCGTAATGTAGTTTTGATTTGCATATAGGGCACGCGATTATATTTAATAATTTTGTATCAAAAGCCATGTTCTATTCCGTTATTTTTAATTTTTTAATTTTATCTGTGAGATTGCGCTCAAGCGAATCTGATATTACTGCGTCAACTGGCAGCGCATACCAATTAGGCTGAGCAAACTTCATACATTTAACTGCGTCTTTTTCGGTCATTACAATAATGTCGTTATCTTGTAACTCAATCGATTTAAAATCTGCTTCAGTAAAGTTATGGTGATCGGGAAACCAATGTTCAGATACTACTTTAAGGCCCGACTTTTGAGCGGTTTTTTTAAATCGCTCTGGATTTCCAATTCCAGATATCAAGTGCACATTTCTGGTCTCTTCTTTCAAAAGAGACACGGTTTTACCCTTCAGCTTTATTAGTGAGGTTGCACCAAGTTGATAATCTATAAACTTATTTTCATCAGACTGTAAGCTTGATTTACTTTTACTTAAAAAGCCTGAATTGACCACGGTAAAGTCTACCGATTTTAACCTACTTATAGGTTCTCTTAATGGTCCCATCGGCAACAAATAACCATTTCCAAAGTAACGAGCGCCATCTACTAATACCACTTCCATGTCTCTGGCCATCTTATAATGCTGCAAGCCATCATCAGAAATAACAATGTTTACACCACTTATTTGAGATGCATATTTCACCGCTTTTGTTCTGTCTGAATCAATTACCACTGGCACGCCAGTGCGCAAAGCCAATAAGTTTGGCTCATCACCCGTTAAGCTAGGGTCGCTAATCGCATTAACTAAACGTGGAAAGCTTGGGCCAATTTTAGTGTTTGCACCATAACCACGACTTACAATAGCCGGTGTATAACCAAGTCCTTTAAGCAACTTGACAAGATAGATAACAAATGGCGTTTTCCCAGTCCCGCCTACGGTAATATTACCCACAACGATTACTGGAACATTTGCTTTTATCTGTTTTTTTACACCGAGTTTAAATAAGCCTCGTCTTAAGTTGCTTACTAACCAAAATAATACAGTTAATGGTAACAGTAACCACACCCAACGTTTGTTGGAATACCATGCGGCTTCTAAACCGCTCATTTAATCATCACCAAACTGTAGTTGATGCAATGCCGCGTAAGCGCCACTTTGTGCTATCAAATCTGAGTGCGTGCCTTGCTCTATAATTCGGCCTTTATCCATAACAACAATCTTATCTGCATTTTCGATTGTCGATAAACGGTGTGCGATAACAATACTGGTTCTGTTAGTCATTAGGTGCTGCATAGCGTCTTGAATTGCACGTTCGGACTCAGTATCTAATGCCGATGTTGCTTCATCTAAAATTAAAATTGGTGAGTCTCTTAAAATCGCTCGAGCAATTGCGATACGTTGGCGTTGGCCGCCCGAAAGCAAAGCTCCGTTCTCGCCAACTTCAGTGTCTAATCCATTTTCTAGCTGATCTGTAAACTCAACTACATGGGCTAGTTTAGCGGCATTCTCTACCTCTGATCTGGTAACGCGTGACATTCCATAAGCAATATTATTTGCAATTGAATCGTTGAATAAAACCACTTGTTGAGAAACCATAGCGATATGAGAGCGTAAGTTCGTTAGTTCAAATTCATTAATATCATCGCCATCAATGGTGATATTTCCTTCATTTGGAAAATAGTAACGCGGTACGAAATTTGAAATTGTTGTCTTACCGCTACCACTTCTACCAACCAGTGCTACCGTAGTGCCTGGTTTAATATCTAAGCTGAAGTTTGTAATGACATTTTTATTAGTACCCGCATAAGCAAAGTTAACATTATTAAAACTTAAATGCCCTTTTACGGTTTCTTTAGCTATCGTTCCATTGTTAACTTCAGACTCTACATCTAATACTTCAAATACACTTTTTGCAGCTGTTAAGCCTCTTTGAAATTCGCTATTAACTGTGGTTAACATTTTAAGTGGTCGTAGCAACATCATCATAGATGAAAGAACAACAGAGAAAGTACCTGGTGATAATGTGCCCAACATTTCAGGCTGAGCAGAGATGTACAACACCGCCGCTAAAGCAAAGGAAGCAATAACCTGAATCGACGATACGCTCAATGTTTTGGTTACTACCATTTTCATGCGTTGCTGACGATTGTGATTGTTCGTATCAAAAAAAGATTCAGTTTCTTTTTTCTGACCGCCAAACGCTAGAATAACTTTATGTCCCGACAACATCTGTTCTGATTGTCTGGTGACATTTCCCATCGCCGATTGAATTCGTTTAGAAATAACTCTAAATCGCTTAGTAACATAAGTGACTATTAAAGCAACAATAGGCACTAGCACTATGATGGCAACAGACAGTTTCCAACTGTGATAAAACATAACAGCGAGAAGTCCAACGACCATGGCACCCTCTCGAACGAGTGTCATTAACGCTTTGCTACATGCATTTTCAATTTGTTCAGTATCAAAGGTAATTTTTGAGATAAGGCTGCCATTTGATTCAGCATCATGATAAGTCACAGGCAGTGTCAGCATTTTCTCGTATAACTCTTGGCGCATTTTCATTACAATATTAGAGCCAACCCAGCCTAACCCGTATGTGGCCATGTAATTAAATACACCGCGAAGAAAAAACACAGCAATAACAAACAGTGGTGCAGCCGCTAATACTTCGCTATTTTTTTCAGTTATACCATCGTCTATAAAAGTTTGGATTTCTGAGATAAAAAGCACATCGATACCGGCGTAACCTAACATGCCGATAAGTGCGATAACAAATCCTAAAAAGTACGGTTTAATATAGGCAGCGAGCCTTTTAAACGTTGTTGAGTAGTTTTCTTCCAAGAGTCTATCCAAAGCTAAACGAAACTAATAATTAGGTTAATTCTACCGTATTTGTCCATGAAAGCTAAAAGGATTTTGTTTTTTCCAAAATGGTGACCACTTATTGAGCGTTGTTCGAATTTCAATTTGCTGACTGTTTGGGTTTAAGAGTAAATCAATCTGCCCCGATTCTGCGGTATTGTATTGGCTAATTTGATAACGTTCGTACCTGTCTTTGACCTCTTTGGATGGCATGCCAAATCGATTATTTACACCGCTACTAAACACCACAATACTCGGCGAACTGGCGTAAATAAAAGGCTTAAAAGAACTATGTTTACTACCATGATGAGACGCAATCAGTACATCCGCTTTTAAGTTAATCTTATTTTGGTGATGAGCATCCACTAATATTTGCTCTACTTTATGTGTCACATCGCCTGATACTAATAGCTTTAAACCCGATGTTAAATCTTCTATTAATATTACACAGCTTTTATTATTTCGAGAGTAGTTAGGCCAAAGATCAACAAGTTCCGGCCATATAGAAATGTTTGGCCAAATAAGGGTTAAGGCTACACGTTCTGTTCCTACCAATTGGGGCAATTTGTTTAGATCATCACAATTTTGGGGAATTAGGCTTTCAGTTTGGGTTCCGTTTACTGCTGAAACATCACCAATATGATCAGTATCTAGGTGGGTAACAATAACCTGTGTTAAGTCATGAATGCCGCGTTTCTGCAATGTTGGCTCAATGACCGCCTGAGTCGCATTAGCGCCACTTGGAAATATTGGACCTAAGTCTATCAACATTGAGAAATTGCCAGTCCTATACTGACTAGCCCTATCTTGCTGTGAAACTAGTAAACTACTTCCTTGACCAACATCAAAAACTGAAATCAAGGTTCTTAGCTCATTGCTCTTTTTAAACAACGCCGTCCTGTTAGAAGCCGCTTTTGTTGGCACAGATGACTTTATGGGCTTAGGCGTAAGCCAAAGATTCCATGTATCGCTATAAATATTCGGAATCTTGTATCCAAAGAATAGGAGAATGAATAAAGTAAGCATTCTAAAAACGGTCAAATTTAAACGGCAAAAGTATTTATAGATAAAAGGTAAGGTGCTTATCAGAACGATAAATAGAAAAACCAAGGAAAACGCAGTATTGCTCGACAGGTAAAACCAGCCACTTTCTAGTTTAAACCATATAAACAGATCCCAAAACCAAGTCAGTATTTCATCAGCAATGGAAAACATAAAAAGAGATAATGTCGCGTTTATGTCTAGAGTAAGAGTGCCAATAACAATACTAGGCATGATTATAAATGAGAAGGTCGGCGCTAGCATAAGGTTTGTGGCTATAGAAGAAAGTGAAATTCCACCAAAAATAGTCATAGTCATTGGTGACATCCAAACCACTATAAATACTTGAAAAGCGATAGCAACAAACACAACTTTTTTTGTGTTCTCCACTATCGATGCACCTTCACTCCAAGTTCTATTAGCGAATAAACGAAAGAAGATTATGATGCCAACAACGGCATAAAAGCTTAGCCACCAAGATACGTTCAAATAAGACCATGGCGACCAAATGATACTGCACGTTGCGACAGATAACAGTATGGTAAAGCTCCCCAATCTTACACGTAACATTTTGAACAACACCCAACATGATATTGCTAAGGCTGCTCTAACCGCAGATGATGGTGCTCCTATCATAAAGACATAAAACCATATAAAACTGAGTGACAATAAATTTGGCACTAACATAGGGGTTAAGCTCTGACTTAATTTCGACCCTAAACCTTTTTTATTAATAACCTTGTTTATTAAACTATTTATTCCCGTTATAAATTTGATTAAAAGCTTTAGAGTCAGAGTAATCAGTAAATAGATTAGGCCAACATGCAGTCCAGAGATTGCCAAAAAATGGCCAATCCCTAACTTATTAATCGTATCCTTTTTTGCATAATCAATGAGCTGTTTGTCACCAGTGGTTAATGCTAAAAGAATATCTTGGTGCCGCCATTCTAAATTCGATTCGGAGACTGACTGGTTAATCATTCGCAACAATTTATCGGTAATTAACTGGCGTTGAGCTGGTCGGTTTATATTTAAATGTTCAGTTGAAAAAGCCGCCATGTTTTGGTTGTTCGAACTCACAGAAAAAACATGATCTTTTATAATGCTACCTGTTGCTTTGTAACCACCTGCTGTCATATAGGTTTGACGGTTAAAACCGTGTTCATTCTCATAACCAACTACGGATTTTAATTTTACATGTGCCGTAACTTCTTTGCCCATTTTTAATTCTAAATTGGAATCTGTTTTTGCTTCAAACCAGTTGAGTCTAACTAATAGCGCTGGTTGCAACCAGTCAACCTTTCGCTTTTCAACATGAGTCACTAACAGGTCAACAATCAGTGATTTAGGCGTGCAATTCGTGTTTGTTTTACTACATGGTTTTGCAACGTTTACGTTATTAACCATTCCAGTTAGTGTTACGATTCTATTTGAATCTAAGTAAGCGGTTAGAGGATTATATTGCGTTAACCAAGAACTGACTAAATTTTGATAACTGATACCCACTAAAATGGATATAAAAATTGATAATGCTAAGCTTGTTGTTAGATGGGTGTTTGTTTTTTTAACTTTTACGACAGCTAATAAAGAAAGAATGGCGATGAAGAAGCTGACTGACTCACCTAAAGTTAACAAGCGTGGGCTGAACAAAAAAAGGCCACAACCGATTAAAAATCCTGCGAACCATTTGTTCAATCAAATTTCCTTAACTAATGTATTAATTCTCTAATTACAAAGACCAATTTTTAATGTAACTTAGCGTCACTTTTTGACAAGTACAGAAATCTTGATCCGAGCTCAAATTATGCCAAAAAAATTCATACAGCGATTTTTGCCAGACCACCAAAAAATCAAACAAAACAAAGCCGTCAATATGTTTGGCGACCTACTGCACGACGCAAACTTATGGCACCTAAATCGACGCTCAGCTCGAGGGGCATTTGCAATTGGTTTGTTTAATGCTTTTATTCCCGTTCCTTTTCAAATGTGGCTTTCAGCGTTTGGTGCCATTATATTTAAAGTCAACTTGCCATTATCTGTAGCCCTTGTATGGGTCAGTAACCCTTTAACTATGCCTCCACTATTCTATGGTTGTTATTTATTGGGCGAATGGGTTTTAGGTGGTGAGAAACAACCATTTAAATTTCAGTTGAGTTGGGATTGGTTAGTGACCAGTTTATCAACCATAGGTCCTGCATTTATAACCGGCTGTTTAATTGCGGCCTCGGTTGCCGCCATTATCGGTTTTTTTGGAATAGACTTAATGTGGCGTTATTCAGTAAAAAAATCTTGGCAACAGCGCAAGCAACTTAGAATTAACCGCGAACTAGACAAGTAGTAACATTAATTCGTTAGTTATCTTTATCAGCATATGGAGCATTTATGACACAAATTACTATTCAAACGCCTGACGATTGGCACTTGCACTTCCGAGACGGTGATATGCTTAAAGAGACCGTCGCAGCAACGGCTCGTTGTTTTAATCGCGCGATTGTAATGCCGAACCTTGTGCCTCCAGTGACTAATGCTCAAATGATCAATGATTACCGCTCGCGCATAGAACAAGCTCGACCAGATGGCAGCCAGTTTGAACCGTTAATGGTGTTGTACCTTACAAACGATACGACAGAGCAAGATATCATCGACGCAAAAGCCGCTGGTACAGTCGCAGCAAAGCTTTATCCAGCGGGCGCAACTACTAATTCAGACGCTGCAGTTAGCGCGTTAGATAGCCTCTTTCCAATATTCGAAGTCATGGCAAGAGAAAACATGTTATTGCTAGTGCACGGAGAAGTAACGGATCACCACATCGACATTTTTGATCGAGAGAAAGAGTTTATCCACCGCAACTTATCTAGAATTGTTGATGGTTTTCCAAATCTTAAAATAGTCTTCGAGCACATTACCACTAAAGATGCAGTCGACTTTGTACTTAATGCGCCAGAAAACGTAGCCGCGACAATTACTCCACAGCATTTATTACTAAACAGGAATGATTTACTCGTTGGTGGCATTAGACCGCATAATTACTGCTTGCCTGTATTAAAGCGCAACATCCACCAGCAAGCTCTTCGCGCCGTTGTTGCAACTGGTAACAGTAAGTTTTTCCTAGGTACTGATTCAGCTCCACATGAAAAGTCGAAAAAAGAAAATTCTTGTGGATGTGCGGGTTGTTATAGTGCCTGGTCTGCACTTGAATTATATGCTCATGTATTTGAAGAGCTTGATGCTTTAGATAAGCTAGAAGGTTTTGCTTCTCATCATGGCGCTGACTTTTACGGACTACCGCGCAATAGCGGCACGGTTACATTAGTAAAAGAAGACTGGACCATTCCAGAAATGATTACACTTCCAAATGGTGATCCTATCGTTCCATTTTTTGCAGGTGAAACTTGTCATTGGAAACTGAAGGCTTAAAGTTTTTTAAACCTTCAGCTTATGCCTTACCTCAATAATTCTATTGGGGTAAGTTTAGCGGCTTTACTAGATGGATATAGACTAGCTAATAATGCGATAAACAAAGCAGTGCTTGTAATGATAATAACCTGTGTAAATTGGAGCTCGCTTGGTAAGTACTCTATAAAATAGACATCGCCGTCTAGCACCTTAAAGTTCAACAAACTCTCTAGAACCGCAAATATATTTGGCAAAAACTTCGCTAGAACACATCCAATTAATGTTCCCCAAACTATTCCTCTTACTGCAGTCAGTAAACCCATAATTACAAAAGTTAGTTTAACAGTGCTAGGCGTTAGCCCTAAAGTTTTAAGTATTCCAATATCGCTATACTTTTCTTGTACCGCCATAGAAAGTGAAGAAACAATATTAAAACTGGCCACGGACATAACAAGGACCATTACTAAATACATAATATCTTTTACTAGCACGATATCGTTGTATACATGGCCTTGGCTCCTGAACCAGTCAATAATATAAACGTAGTCCGTTATTTCACTGCCTATTTCAGAAGCAACCTTGTTAGCCTCAAATGGGTCAATGAGTGAAACCTTTACACCTTGGGCTTCATACTCACTGTAACCTTGGCTTTGTTGAATAACATCCAGTGGCACATAAACCTGACCGTGATCCATCTGACCACCGATTTGATAAATACCGCTCACTACAAAGTTTAAGTATTTAGGCGATGACAAACGGCCAGTATCAGAAACAACGGGGATTAATAACTCAAGTCTATCGCCTACTGTTAATTCTAGCTTTTTTGCGAGGCCAACTCCTATAACCGCCGGTGGTAAAGTGCCTGACTCTACTTTGGTTAACCAAGTACCCTCAATAATAAACTCCGACGTGACATTAACGGTTCGCTCCAACTCTTGATGTACCGCTTTTAGTAATACCGCTTCCATATTATTTTTCTTTTGAATCATCGCGTTTAATTCAATAAATGGAGCAACGGAGAGCACCTTTGGGTGTTGTTGAACTTGCTTGGCAGTTTTTGTCCAATCCGGCAATGAACCAGCCACCGATTTAAATTCTATATCCGGAATAACAGACAGAAGCGTATTGCGAAGCTCCCTTTCAAAGCCATTCATTACTGATAAGCCAATAATTAGCGCGGCAACGCCAATTGCAAAGCCTATGCGAGACGCTCTGTTAATGAACCGAATATAAGGGCTTTGTACGCCAGTTTTATAATACCTGCCTGCTAATTGCCAAGCTAAGGTGATATTTTGTTTAGAATTAGTGCTCATTCCACAACAAGTCCATCATCAAGCTTTATAATTCTGTCAAAGCGCTCTGCTAGTGCTTGATCATGTGTTACAACTACTAGAGTTGTCCCTAACTCTTGATTCACCTTTAAAAATAAATCAAACACCTGTTGAGCGTTTTGTTTGTCAAGGTTACCGGTAGGTTCATCAGCCAACACCAACTTAGGTTTATTAACGAGTGCTCTTGCAATCGCTACACGCTGACGCTCTCCTCCTGACATTTGCGAAGGTAAGTGATCTAAACGATGTGAGAGGCCAACTAAATCAAGCAAGCTTTTAGCTTGGTTTTCTGCTTCTTGTTTATCCGTTCCGTTGATAAGTAAAGGCATAGATACATTTTCTAAGGCACTGAATTCCATCAATAAGTGATGAAATTGATAGATAAACCCTAAATTTTTATTTCTAAATAGTGCAGCTTCACTGTCTGACAAGTCGGTATTGCGCTTGCCTAAAATCTCAATAACTCCAGACGACGGTTGATCAAGCATTCCAATTAAATGCAACAAAGTACTTTTTCCAGAGCCTGATTGTCCTAAGATAGCCACTTGCTCACCAGCTTTTATTTCTAAATTTAGTCCTTTTAAAATATCAGTATCCACAACACCGCTATATGATTTTTTCAAATCACTACACTGAATTACATTCACAACCATTTCCTTAAATTACTCATAACGCAGCACATCGGCCGGCGCTAACTTTGCCGCTCTGATGGCAGGATAAATACTGGCCAAAAACGACAATCCAATTGCCAAAATAGCAATCAAGCCGACCTTTTCCACACTAAATACAACAGGTAAACCTATGCCTGGAACGCCCAACAAGTTAATATCTGTTATTAACATAAACTTGTTTATTCCAAGGGTAATTACTGATCCTAATATGCTTCCTAAAATAGCACCAATAACACCGTTATAACTACCTTGAATAGTAAACACTTTTGCAATGTCTATGGGCTGCATGCCAAGGGTTTTTAAAATAGCTACTTCGCCTTGTTTTTGTGTGACCATCATGACAAGCGCAGAAACTATATTAAAAGCCGCTACCGCAACAATAAGGCTCAACATTATCCACATCATGTTTTTTTCCATTTTAACGGCGTCAAATAGTTTTCCGTGGGTATTATACCAACTTGATATGTCAAACTGGTCTTTGCCGAGCGTGTTCAATAATGATTTTTCAATTGATTTGGCTGCAAAAGGATCACTCAATACAAGCTGTATTGCCTGCATACTGTTAGCTTTTTGCTTTAGTAACTTGTTTAAGTCTTGTTTTTTAGTAAATACTAAATGTTGGTCCAACTCACTATCGGTGGAATAAAGTCCAACAATTTTAAAGTTACGTTGAGCGGGCAAACGACCTAACGGAGTGTAATGAGAAGCACCACTTACGATAATTCGTACATTGTCACCTATGCTTAGCCCGTTGTCGTAAGCCATAAACCGGCTTATAACGACGCCATAGCGACTACTATTTAACGATTCCCATGTTGGGCTATTGGCAGCGGCTTTTAAACCCAGAGGGATTTCAGAGTCAAGTGATAAACCTTGCACCACTATGCCTTTAAAATCTTGAGGTAGTTGTAGAATCGCCGTAGAGCTAACTAGTGGTAGTTGTTGTAAGATGAGTTGTTGGTCATTTTCTGGAAGTTGTTTAAGCCACTCTTTGTCTTGCAACTCTTCTAACAGGCCATTATTTTTAGCAGTAACCACTACATGCGGCACACTACCTAAAATCCGATCTTTTAATAAACCTTCAAAACCATCCATTACTGATATAACAACTATCAGAGATAATACACCTAAGGTAATGCCCGCTTTTGAAAATAATGATATCAGCCCCACGAACTTGCCTGCTTTGGAAGCTTTTGCGTATCGCCGAGCTATGACTAAACTTATTGGTAAATTCATGTAAGGTTTTGAATCTTTTTAATTTAAATGGTGAAGGAATGCATAAGGTTCGATAATATGTGTTTCATATACAAAGTACAAGCTATGCAGGCTCCGTAATCACATAAGGTCAGCGTTAATGAATGAACAAGATTCCGCTCAGTTTTCTGAGTATTTTCAGTTAAATCACGCCATTGAAGTCAACATAAGTAAAGGCGATGTATTGTCTAATACTCCTACTGATGATGAGTTTGACGCGTTAATCCCCTTACCTTATAAGTTAGCGTCTGAAATGAAAGGCGTTGAACAAAATATGCTTCGACCGCTTAGGCAGCTAGGCGATGTTATTGAGCCGCTTGCTGATTACTTAAAAGCACAAAGCCGAAAAATTGATTTAATGATGCACTATATTCTGCAAGCTCAAGATGAAAATGATGAACGTCATCTCACCGTTTCATTTGGTGGCGGAGGTTTTGTTTTCTCGTCACCGGATAGTTATAGCAAAGAAGACTATTTAGTTTGTAAATTGTTTTTTAATGACGAGGCTTCAGCAATATATTGTTTAGGCCGAGTAATTGAACAAAGTGATAATGACACACAAGGCGATGAAGGCGATGAAGGGAATGAAAGAGAAACGCTATATACCGTTTTATTCCATAAAATTAGAGATGAAGATCGTGAAACTGTAGTTAGAGCTTCGCTGCACCAACAATCGAAACAATTATTGAAGAAAACCCAAAAAAGAGACAGTGAGAATAGTTAATGTCATATACTTTGCCACCAGAGTGGGAAACACAGTCTGCCGTTTTATTAACATGGCCGCACGACAAAACAGACTGGGCACCTATCTTACCAGACATCGAGAACGTATATATACAGCTGGCCAGTCACATAGCGGAACGTCAGCTATTGGTTGTTGCTTGTCACTCTAGCGATTTAAAGAACCATGTAGCGTCATTGTTAGAAAGCAATAATGTGAACACAAATAACGCACGCTTATTTATAGCGCCTTGTAACGACACTTGGGCTAGAGATCATGGACCAATCACTCTACTGTCTGAAAAGCGAGAGCCTAAACTGCTCGACTTCACGTTTAACGCCTGGGGTGCAAAGTACCACGCAAATCTTGATAACGAGATCAATGGTCACCTTTTTAAGCAACCTTTTTTTGATGCGGCATTAACACAAAAGAATGATTTAATATTAGAGGGTGGCAGTATTGAAAGCGATGGTGCGGGTACCCTAATGACCACATCCATTTGTTTGCTGAATCAAAACCGCAATGCACACCTTTCAAAACAAGAAATCGAAGAGCAGTTATTAACATCATTGGGCATGAAACAAGTCTTGTGGATTGATCATGGGCACCTAGCTGGCGATGACACTGATGCTCACGTAGACACTTTAGCTCGTTTTGCGCCTGAAGGTATTGTCTATGTTCAGTGTAACGACAAAACAGAGTCTCACTATGCCGAACTATGCAACATGGAAAAGCAATTGGAAAGCTTTGAAAATACTAGCGGTGAACGCTACCGTCTATTTCCACTGCCTATGCCTAGCCCTATTTCAAATGAAGATGACGAATTGTTACCAGCCACCTACGCAAATTACCTCATTATCAATAGAGCGGTACTAGTACCAACCTACAATGATGACAATGATGCAGCTGCGTTAAGCGTAATCCAAAAGGCCCATCCAAATCATGACATTATCGGAATTGACTGTAACGCGGTTATCCAGCAGTTCGGTAGTTTACATTGTTTAACCATGCAGATACCTGCAGGCGTGATTGTTTAACCTATAATGACGTATGCAAATTTAACAAAATTTAGAGCTTAACTATGAACAATAAAGACCTAAACGTCGCCTTAGTACAACATAGCAATACAGGTGATGTTCAACACAATCTAAATAAAACCATTCAAGGCATTAAAGACGCCGCCTCTGAAGGTGCGAAGCTAATTGTTTTACAAGAGTTACATTGCTCTTTGTACTTCTGCCAAACGGAAGATACAGACTGTTTTGATTTAGCTGAAACTATACCGGGGCCTTCTACTAACACCTTTGGCGAATTAGCCAAAGAGTTAAAGGTTGTCATTGTATTATCGTTATTTGAAAAGCGAGCCGTTGGGATTTACCACAATACAGCAGTAGTCATGGACAGTGATGGCTCTATTGCAGGTAAATATCGTAAGATGCACATACCTGATGATCCTGGCTTTTATGAAAAGTTTTACTTTACACCGGGTGATATAGGTTTTGAGCCTATTCAAACCTCAATAGGTAAACTTGGTGTTTTAGTCTGTTGGGATCAATGGTTTCCTGAAGCTGCCAGATTAATGGCGATGGCGGGTGCAGACGTGCTTATATACCCTACCGCAATTGGTTGGGACAAAAGAGATGATGCCGATGAACAAAAGCGTCAGCTAGATGCATGGGTAATATCACAAAGAGCACATGCCGTGGCGAACGGTTTACCCGTTATCTCTTGTAATAGAGTGGGATTAGAATTAGATCCTAGTGGTCAGAGTGAAGGCATTTCGTTTTGGGGCAATAGTTTTATTGCAGGGCCACAAGGAGAAATATTAGCTCATGCAGGCGACAGTGATGATCAAATTCTTACGGCAAACGTATCGTTAAGTCGAAGTGAGTCTGTTAGACGAATATGGCCATTTATGCGTGACCGCCGGATAGACCATTATAGTGACTTATTAAAGATTTATCGCGATTAACAACGCTAATTACCGCGACTTGAAAATGAATTTAAAGGGATTGTTGTGCTTCCACAATTATTAAAACTGCCTTTGCCGAAGGTTAAATCGGCGTCAGACAAAAAAGCAGATAAGATAACTTGGTCAAGATTAGCGGGAAGCAGTAAAGCCCTTGCTATTGCAGAGGCTGCCTTTCATTCAGATCATGTAACCGTTGTGGTAACGGAAAACACGCCTGCGGCCCATAGACTAGAAAGTGAATTAACCACCCTTTTACCTGCAGACAGCCACCCGGTATTTACATTCCCCGATTGGGAAATTCTGCCATACGATACATTCTCGCCGCACCAAGACATTATTTCACAGCGACTTTTAACCCTGTATCAATTGCCAAGTATGCAGCGCGGCGTAGTTATCGTTCCTGTTAGTACGCTAATGCATTTTATTGCCCCTAAAAGCTATATTATGGGCAATAGCTTTGTATTTTCAGCGGGCGATGTAAAAGATATACAAGCATTAGCCTTGCAACTGCAAGAAAATGGCTACCGGAATGTAGAGCAAGTGATTGAACACGGTGAATACTCGGTACGTGGTTCCATACTCGATATTTACCCTATGGGTAGCGACCAACCTTTTAGAATTGATTTTTTTGATGACGAAATAGACTCTATTCGTGTCTTTGATACTGAATCTCAGCGCAGTAAAGACAAGGTCGATAAAATTAACTTATTGCCCGCTCACGAATTTCCTTTAGATAAAGAAGGAATAGAGGCATTTAGACAAAATTATCGTGAGCAATTCACTGTTAGAAATGAAAAAGGTAGCCTATACAAGCAAGTATCTGAAGGCAGTTTCCCTGCAGGGATTGAGTATTACCTACCGCTATTTTTCGAAAAAACAGACTCGCTTTTTGACTACTTCCCGCAAAACTGTCACTTAGTTTTGGTCGGTGATATACAGGCACAAGCCGAGTTATATCTGCGCGAAACCCAAAAGCGTCACGATAACCTAAATGTTGATCCTTTAAGACCTTTATTAGAACCGGCTAAATTATTCTTGGCGCTTAATGAGCTATTTGGTGAGATGAACCAATGGCCACAAATTAACATTCAAAATGGCGTGACAAAAGGCGCTGGTAAATTTAACGCTAATACGCAAATTATTGACGATATTTCAATAGACTCGCAGCTAAAACAACCATTTACTAAAATACTTGCCCATATTGTTTCTCAAAAAGAACAACGCGGTAAAGTTTTGTTTAGTGTTGAGTCTGCAGGTCGACGTGAAACATTACTAGAGCTTTTAAGACAAGCTCATATAAAGCCAAACCAATTTAAAACGGTAAAAGACTTTGTCGATTCAGATAGTGACATTGGTATCGTTATAACAAGTCTAGAAAACAGCTTTAGTTTAATCACTAACCACAATAATGAATCACTCCCAATTTCGTTTGTTACTGAAACAGAATTACTGGGCGGTCGCGTTACACAGCGAAAACGAAATAAACGTGAAAAGTCTATTTCTACTGATGCGCTAGTAAGAAACCTTGCAGAGCTGAAAGTAGATCAAGCAATTGTACATATTGAACATGGTGTAGGTCGTTATAAAGGGTTAGAAACCATAGACGCTGGTGGACTTACTAGCGAGTTTGTAACGATTGAATACGCTAACGAAGCAAAACTTTATGTTCCAGTTGGTAACTTACATTTACTTTCGCGTTATACCGGCGGTGAAACTGAATCTGCACCGCTAAATAAATTAGGCTCTGACGCATGGGAAAAAGCTCGCAAAAAAGCCGCGGAAAAGATTAAAGACGTGGCTGCTGAATTGCTCGACATCTATGCTCAACGTGAAGCAAAACCTGGATATAAATACGAATTAGAACGAGATGGCTGGCGACAGTTTTCGGCATCATTTCCGTTTGAAGAGACTGAAGATCAGCAACTTGCGATTAACGCCGTTGTTAATGACATGAAGTCACCACAAGCCATGGACAGACTTATATGCGGCGATGTTGGTTTTGGTAAAACCGAAGTCGCTATGCGCGCGGCTTACATCGCAGTAAACGATGGTAAGCAGGTTGCGGTTTTAGTGCCAACTACTCTGTTAGCGCAACAACACTACGAAAACTTTGTTGATAGGTTTGCGGATTGGCCCGTTAAAGTAGAAGTCCTATCGAGATTTAAAACAGGGAAACAACAAACTGCCGTTTTAGAGCAACTAGAAAATGGTCAAGTTGATATTGTGGTAGGTACACACAAGTTAATCCAAGAAAACATCAAGTTTAAAGACTTAGGCTTACTCATAATAGATGAAGAGCACAGGTTTGGTGTTAAACAAAAAGAAGCCATCAAAAAGCTAAGGGCTAATGTTGATATTCTAACGCTTACAGCTACGCCAATTCCAAGAACATTAAACATGGCGATGAGTGGCATGCGCGACCTTTCAATTATCGCCACGCCTCCAGCAAAACGCTTAGCTATCAAAACCTTTGTTCGCCAAATTAATGATGATCTGATCAAAGAAGCCATCATGAGAGAAACAAATCGTGGTGGCCAAGTGTATTTTTTACATAACAACGTAGAAACCATTGAGCAAAGAGCAAAGGCTATTGAGGCGTTGATGCCTGAGTGTCGAGTAGTGGTTGCACATGGACAAATGCGTGAAAAAGAGCTTGAGCGCGTAATGGGTGATTTTTATCACCAAAGATACAATGTATTAGTATGTACCACTATTATTGAAACCGGCATAGATGTGCCTACTGCCAATACTATTATCATGGAGCGTGCTGACAAACTTGGTTTGGCGCAACTACACCAACTTAGAGGCCGTGTGGGTCGTTCTCACCACCAAGCCTATGCTTATTTGTTAACACCACCACCCAAAGCCATCAGCAAGGACGCGGTTAAGCGCTTAGAAGCCATTGAGTCGCTAGAAGATCTTGGGGCTGGTTTTGCGTTAGCTACTCATGATTTAGAAATACGTGGCGCAGGTGAACTGCTTGGTGATGACCAGACAGGTCAAATACAAACCATTGGTTTTACGCTTTACATGGAAATGCTAGACCAAGCGGTGGAAGCGTTAAAACAAGGTAAAGAGTTAAGCTTAGATTTAATCACATCTAAACAAACTGAAGTAGAGCTTCGAATTCCGTCTTTATTACCTGATAGCTATATTCACGACGTTAACATGAGGTTGAGCCTTTATAAGCGAATCGCAACGGCTGCGGATACGGATGACTTAGACGATATAAAAATTGAGCTTATTGATAGGTTTGGTCTACTGCCTGATGCCACTAAGAATCTATTTAAAATTAGTGAGTTTAGACAACGGGCTCAGGCTCTTGGTATTACAAAAATAGAAGCTGGACCTAAAGGCGGTAAATTTGAGTTTTCACAAGAAACAAAAGTAGACCCGTTATTCTTGATTAGCTTAATTCAATCAAAACCACAGCATTATAAACTTGACGGTGGGCAAACCTTAAAATTCATCATTGATAATAAGGACACCGAAGATAGGTTGAAGTTTGTTAACGCTATGCTAAATGATTTTGAGCATAAGCAAAAAACCTAGAAGATTAAATTGCCCTAACGTACACTGGGAAACTAAATTACATGTTTCCCAGATTTTCTCTGTTAAAAGGAATAGAAGTTGTTGAGTCGTCAAATCATTGGAAATTCAAACTGGCTTAAAAAGCTGAGTCCGTTGTTTCTTGTACTTACCGCGACATCTGGTTTTGCGGCCACAGATTCAAGTTCACGTAGCCTTGCTATACCCGATGAGTTGACGAGTCTATTAACAGAGCCTAAAAACCCATTTGAGCTCAGCCCTACAGCACCTAGAAAAGAAAATGAGGAGCTAGTCGAGGGAATTAAGTCAGCTGATGGCCGTTGGTTTGATGTTGAAATTATCATTTTTGAACGCACTCTTAAAAAAACGACACGAGAAAATTTTGATCAACATATAAAAAATGTAAAACCTCGTCGATATTGGGATATACAAGCTAGTCAGTTTTCTCCCGACATAGCGCCACTATTATCCAATTTACCTAGGTGTCATGAGGATTTAGATCCTTTTTATATTAATGAACAGCGTGACGATCAAGGATTACCGCTGCTGTCAGATTCAGAGTTTTTTAAATACTACGTAAATTACCAAACAATAATTTCACAAAGCTGGAAGATTTCGGAAAACTTGTGCTTGTTACCAAGTGAGTCTTTAAACGATTATTGGCAAGTTTCTGAAGACATCAATTTCCTGAACCACAAAACAAACTCTAATGAAACTATAAACCTTTTTACAAAAGTTAAATGGGACAAAGCACCGAGGGAGATGTCTGGCTATGACTATGACGACTACAGAGGTGTTTATTTATTGGATAAACAAAACCTAGCACTGACAGAGCAAGCTGAGAAATTAGATAGCCACTGGGGCACAAAAACCTTATTACATATTGGTTGGCGTCAACCAGGCTTATCGGCTACGAACGCTGTTTCTGTGTATTTAAAAGCAGGTACCAACTATACTGATGAATTTACCTATGACGGTCATCAAATTAAAAAAAGCACGGCTCCGCCTTTAGCAAATAATTTGCAATCGATGGACCTTCAGCAATCTAGCAATCAAGTTATGCTAAGTTCGGTTCAAAGCAATGTAGATAAGTTTTTAAACAAACTTGAGTCTGGCGCAGCCGTCGATCCAATAACCAATCAATTAGTGATGCCCAAAAAACAGAACTTCCCAAAGGAAACTTGGCAACTTGATGGCTCCTTTAAAGTTCACCTAGATCATTACCTTTACTTAGACGCCAATTTAAACTTTCGTCAAAAAATGACAAAGATGGTGGATATAGACGAGGTTTTGGCTAAAGAATCATCATTAGATGCGTCATTACTTGAAAATGACTTGACCAATGATGTACAAAACGTATTAATATCAGCTGCAAACAAAGACAAAGCAGTCTCCGAGTTTAACGAATTTAATGAGCAGGATCCGTCTCTTACGAACGATAGCTCATTATTGGAAATACAATACCTACAAAATTTCCCATTCAAACAACTAAGACGTACCTACTCAGGTGATCTACACTATTTAGACCACCCTAAGTATGGCGTGCTTTTCCAGATCAGAAAATATAGACATTAACGGGATAATTACGTGAAAGATTTTGAAATCAGTGCTCAATATATAGAACAACAATTAAATGGTTTTAAACCTGAAGTGGCTATCGTATTAGGTAGCGGCTTAGCTGACCTTGCCGACCAAATAACAGACCCTATTAGTATTCCTTATGCTGATATCCCAGAGTTTCCACAAAGTACAGTTGTAGGTCATACAGGTCGATTAGTAGCCGGTACATTAGGTGGTAAAAACGTAATCTGTATGCAAGGTCGTTTTCACTATTACGAAGGCCACTCATTTGAAAAAATTGCAATTCCACTACGAAGCTTTAAAGCTTTAGGCTGTGAATCTGTTATTTTAACTAATGCCGCAGGCTCTCTAAAAGAAGACATGGGCCCGGGCAGTATTATGTTGATCACAGACCATATTAACTTCTCTGGCTTTAATCCATTGATTGGTCCTAATGATGACGAAATTGGTCCACGCTTCTTGGACTTGACGCAAACTTACGACCGTCAAATTGGCGAGCGTGTTGAAAAAGCGGCATTAAAGTCTGGCTTAACACTTTATCGTGGTACTTATATTTGGGTTTCAGGCCCTACTTTTGAAACGCCAGCAGAAATTCGTGCTCAGCGCACTTTAGGTGCTGATGCGGTTGGTATGTCAACGGTTCCTGAAGCAATCGTAGCTAGACATTGTGGTTTAAAAGTTTGTGCGATATCCACCATTACAAACTTGGCAGCTGGTCTATCGGCTACTAACCTAAGTCACGATGAAACGTTAGAGCAAGGCCAATTGGCTGCTAAACGACTGACTACACTATTAAAAGATCTATTGGCAGACGCATAATGAAAAATCATCAAGCCTATGCCCATCAAGCGTTAGGCTTGATGGACTTAACTTCATTAAACGACAACGACACAGACCAAACCATTATCGACCTTTGCCAAAATGCAATTACAGATCATGGGCATGTAGCGGCGGTTTGTGTATTTCCTAAGTATGTAGCAATAGCTAAAAAAACTTTACTTGAATTAGGTTTAGATTCAGTAAAAGTAGCTACTGTCACCAACTTTCCAAATGGCACTGATAATATTGACCAGGTTATTGCGTTAACTGAGCAGGCCATAGCCGACGGTGCCGATGAAATTGATGTTGTATTGCCTTATAAGCAGTTTGTTAACGGTGAACTGCAGCACTGTGAAGAAATATTAGTTCAAAGCAAACAGGCCTGTGCTGATCACAACGTACTAAAGGTAATTATTGAGTCTGGCGAACTAGGTGATTTAAATACAATAAAAGCAGCCAGTGAGTTTGCCATAGACTGCGGTGCAGATTTTATAAAAACATCTACTGGAAAAGTGACAGTCAATGCCACGTTAGAAGCCGCGGATGTCATGTTAAATGTGATAAAAGAAAATGGTAGCAAAGTTGGCTTTAAAGCAGCTGGCGGTATTCGAACTACTCAAGACGCTCAGAATTATTTAATTCAAGCTGAACAAATAATGGGCGTAGAGTGGATAACGGCCTCTAACTACCGCTTTGGTGCAAGTGGCCTTTTAAATAGCCTAAAAGATACACTGTCAGGCAATGAAAGTAATAACTCAGACAGTTCGTCAGGTTATTAAATTTTAATTAAACGAAAGTTTAAATTACGTACAATAAATAGCGCAGATGAATATTAACCAATATGGGACCTAAAATGGAAGAAAGTTTACCTATCGTAGTTAGAACATCTGCCCTGTTTGATGCGAGCGATGATAAATCATCATTTTTAATAGAAAAGCTTCAGGCGTGGATAAATTTTGTTGCGCTTTCAGCTCAATGGTTTGCAGATGAATCTAAAGTGATAAACATTCATCTTACACTCATGCCAGAAAAGCCATATATGGCGCTACCTCAACAGAGTTCTGATGGTTGGATAAAAATCACAGAAGCAGGATTAACCGGCTTAAAAAAGTGTGAAACAGGAAACACCTATTTTGAAGCAATTATTGCTATTAATAATCAAGACCTAAAAGAAATGATGGAAGATGGCACCACTGTTGAACCCCAACTTCAAAGCCTGCTGCTAAGTGCATGTAATTATCTTACTGCTCACCTTTCATTGCAGAAGCTTTTATAAACTTTTAACAATTCCAATGCCTATATAGGCAATTACAACTGCAATAAATGGCAACTTGGCATACCTTACAGCCCAAAAGCCAACCAACGCAGTTACAACATCCCAATGACTATGTATAGCACTAATTAAAACTGGCTTATAAAACGCTGCCATTAGAAGCCCAACTACTGCGGCGTTAATTACTACCATTGCACCTGCAACTCTTGGAAACTTAGCCAGGCCTTTCCAGCTATCCTTGAATGCAACAATCAGTAAAAACCCTGGTAGGAATACAGCCAATGTCGCTAAAAATGCACCTATAAATACCGAATTTACAAGTAACTCGCCACCTAGGTAAGTCGCGAATGTAAACATAGGACCAGGTATAGCCTGTGCAGCAGCATAACCTAACAAAAATGTATCGTTATCAATGCTCGTAGTTACTTCCTGTAACATAGGGAGAACCACGTGCCCTCCGCCAAATACTAAGCTACCAACATAATAGAAATCTGAAAATAAAGAAATCTCTTTACTAACGTTAGCTAACAAAGGCAACCCGAATAACAAAATCACAAATATAGAAAACGAAAAGACCTTCATGTTTTTAAGTTCAGTCCGAATATTCGAATGAGTAATTGCCGGCGCACTGTCTAAAAAACCTTGCTGAATTTTAGCTTGGTAAATGGCACCAAATATCAAAGCCGCAAGTAACAACAATACTTGAAGAACCAAGCCAGATACTAAGATGGAGGTCACTGCACTGATAAAAGTAATAGAGATCGTTATGTTATTTTTGCAGAAGTTTGTAAACATACTTAACACAGCATCAGCAACGACTACTACCGCCAGTATTTTTAGCATGGAAATAACATTAACAAAAATAGGCTGACTTAATTGTTCTTCACTACCTAAGTTTGCTAGAAAATACATTATGAAGAAAGATGGTAAAGTGAAGCCTATAAAAGCAGCAATACCTCCGAAAACCCCTGCTCTTTCATGACCAATTGCAAAGCCTACTTGACTAGATCCCGGCCCTGGTAAAAATTGACTTAAACCAATAAATCCAGCATAGGTTTTAGGCTCAACCCAATTTAACTTTTCGACGAATGTTTTTTGAAAATAGGCAATATGTGCCGCAGGTCCACCAAAGCTTATAAGACCCAGATAAAGAAACTGCACAAATATTTCTAAATACTTTTTCAACGCTAAATCCTTGTACACTCAATTTTTATACTTTTGCGACTAACACCTCTTCTTCACCATTACAAATGTGAATAACGAAGAGCGAGAAAACAATTCGACAGAAACGATTACAAAACATTCAAACTGCTAATTACTTGTATATTAACACCATAAAAAATCTTTTAAATAAATGCTAGCTGATTTACTTGCAGGTTTTACAGATTAGCGACTAAGTTTAATCTAACTCAGTAATAAAGGTAGCCAACATGATAGATAATGATGATGCCCCGCTTTTTTCAGTTGAAGATTTGCAAGAAGAATTTATAGAAAATAAGCTTGATGAAAAAGGTTGGCAAATACTCATAGTTGATGATGAACCAAGTATACATACGGTTACAAAGCTAGCGCTCAATTCCTTTACCTTCGCTGATAAACCACTAAATTTTTTTAATGTATACTCAGGCGCTGAAGCAAAAGAGCTATTACAAAAGGAACCGGACATTGCCGTTATATTGCTTGATGTTGTAATGGAAACAGATACCGCAGGTTTAGATTTGGTAGATTTCATTAGAAATGAAATGGTTAACCACGATGTTAGAATTATTTTACGGACTGGCCAACCTGGCCAAGCACCAGAATATGAAGTAATCCAAAAATACGATATAAACGATTACAAAGAAAAAACAGAACTCACTAATCAGAAACTTAATACAGTTATCTATTCTGCGTTACGTTCTTACCGTGACATAACCGCTATTAACCGAACAAGAATAGGCCTAGAGCGAATTATAGAAGCTACCTCATCCTTATTGCAGGAAAATTCATTAAAAAAATTTGCAGAGGGTGCTTTGCAACAATTAGCGGCAATGATGCATATAGATGCGGAAGTAGTTTTAGCGCAAAGCACTACAGCTTTTGCCGCAAAGTCAAATGAGCAAGTTAAGTTATTAGCTTGTATAGATCATGGAACCTCAAAATCCAAGAACGAATTGATAAGAATAAAAATCGCTAAGTTATTAGAATCAAAAACGATACCTAGAGATAAGATGGTTTTAGAGCACAACCAGACCTTTTATATTAGTACTGTAGGAAAACATGAATTAGTTCTATTTCTTGAAATTTCTAAAGACATTGTAGAGTTTGATTCGAATATACTTGAGGTATTCTGTCGTAATATATCAGTCGCCATAGAGAATATTAGATTAAACGATGAACTCAAACAAACACAAGAAGAGATTGTTTACTCTATTTGCGAAGTAGCAGAAACAAGATCAAAAGAAACTGGTAATCACGTTCGAAGGGTTGCCCTTTATTCTAAATTAATAGCACAAAAGTTAGGACTCAATTCAGAAGAGGTGGAGCAGTTATTTTTGGCAGCGCCTCTCCATGACGTAGGAAAAATTGGTATTCCTGATAAAATATTAAACAAACCAGGCAAGCTAGATACAGATGAATGGGAGATTATGAAAACCCACTCTGATATTGGTGAGGCTGTTTTGTTGTCATCTAACTTACCTATAATGAAAGCGGCATCAACCATAGCGGCCCAACATCACGAAAACTGGGATGGAACTGGTTACCCCAGAGGTCTAAAAGGCAACGACATACACGTATATGGCCGAATTGTTGCGTTAGCTGACGTTTATGATGCGCTTATGACAAACCGATGTTACAAACCAGCATGGGATATAGACAATGTGAATAAACTCATTCTCAAAGAATCCGGCAAAAAGTTTGACCCCAACTTGGTTTCATTATTTGTAGACAATAAAGATCAATTTTTACAAATACACCAAAAATATGCTGACTAAACTTTACCCCATGGTGAAGCAGACGTTGAATTTTCAGCTTGCAAAAACGTAGAAATATAAAGGCTTTCAACTTCATCACGAGCCCACTGGGTCTTTCTTAAAAACTTTAAAGAAGACTTAATGGAGGGATCCAGTTTAAAACAGTTAATATTGATGTTATCGGCGAGTTCTTGCCAACCAAAATGGTCCACCAAGTCTGTAACGATAGTTTCTAGCTTAATTCCATGTAATGGATTATTAGGTTGATTGTTCATATTATTATTCCATAAATTAAAAAGCCCAACGTAAATAATACATTGGGCTTTAAGTCTAAACTAAAAAGCTACTGATTAATAAGAAGCAGTGTAACGTACACCAAATTCACTAGCGTCGTTGCTCTTTATAACTAGCAAGTAGTCGCCAGTGTTTAGTCTCGCGTCATCATAACGTTTGTCAAAAACGTTACGTCCGTACAATGAAACTTTCCAGTCTGCGCCTGCTGGTGCATATGAAACATCAAAATTTACAAGAGAACGAGATTCAACCATCGTCATTCGCCCTTCATCTGAACTTGGCTCACCGTACATTTCATCGCGGAATGAATAATCAATTCGCGTTGTAATTGTTGAGCCGTCTTCTAAGTCAAATGCATAGCTTGGACTTACAGAAGCGGTAAACTTAGGTGTTAGAGGAGCAACTGGTTTTACTTTATCTTTCTCATCGACATCTACGTCTATATAACCTGCACTTGTGTGCAAAGAAAGTGCATCTGTTACGTACCATGTGCTTTCCCACTCAATACCACGAGACGTTTGTGATACAACTAAGTTTGCAGTATCAAAACCTGCTTCAGAGGTCGTATTTACTTGGTATGGTAAGTCGTCATAGTTAGTGTTAAACAACGCTATACTCATGTTGAAGTCGCTATTAACTTCGCCTTTAAGACCAATTTCATAGTTAACAGCAGTAATGTTATCAGAAGCAACAAAACAAGTTGGGTCACCAAACAAGCAATAAGGTCTTGCAGGGAACTGACCACCTTGATAACCACTTTGAATACTTGAGTAGATGTTTAAACCATTGTCCATTGTGTAGTTCGCTGATAAATCATAGCTAACTTCACTCCAATCATCTTCCGCAAAAGTAGGTCCTGTGCCAACATTAGCTGTTGCTTCTTTCTCATCTTGTGTATAACGAAGACCACCAGAAATACGAAGATCATCAGTTGCGTCGTAACCTAGGTTTACAAAAACTGCTTTACTTGTGGTTTTTTGGTCTAATTCTAGAGTGTTACCACCACCATTAAAGCTTGAGTCTTCACCTTGGCGGTTGCTACCTTCTTCAGTAAACCAATACACACCAGAAACAAAGTCTACTTCACCAACGTAACCATTCAACTGAAGCTCAACTGAAGTTTGGTCAGCGTCGCCATGTTCTGGGTAATGGTCAAGCGCATAAATTGTTGCGTCATCATCTAAGCCAGCTTTGTACTCTGATGTACGATTGCTGATAATGAACTTCGAGCCTAACGTATCTGAAATATTATAATCTGCTGTGAACGAAACGCCGCTTGCGCTGTTCGTTACTTCTGTTACTTCAATAGTACCAGTCGCATTGTCAAATGGGTCAGCGGCTACGTCAGAGTTTCTAAGTGGGCCAGATGGTAACGGAGAGCCAAAACGCTCGCCTGTGTAATAAGCGCCATTTGGAACTTCGTTGATTTTTGTTGTGTATGGACGCAAGCCGCCTTCGCCGTCATTGGCGTCTGCAGTTACGACAATTTTTAAGTCATCATTCACATCGTATTTAAGGGAAAAACGACCGTGCATTTCACGGCTTTCACCAACGTCGTATTTTGCTTCAGGAAGGTTAATGAACTCACCTAAACCATCACGGCGATTAAAACCAGCGCTGAAGTTAACGGCTACTTTTTCGCTCAACTCACGGTTTACAAACACATCACCTTTAAGACGACCACGAGTACCCACTTCAGCAGATACTTTAGTTACTGGCTTAGTACCAGGTTGTTTTGTAATGATATTGATTGCGCCGCCAATTGAGTTACGACCATAAAGTGTGCCTTGAGGGCCACGCAATACTTCAATTCGGTCAATGTTTTGTAAGTTCCAGTTTTGGCCAACCTGACGACCTAAATAAACACCGTCTACGTATACGCTAACACCTGGATCAGTTGTGATTAAGTGATCTTGTAGACCTATACCACGAATAAATGGATTTGCTGAAGATGTATGACCTGCAGAGAAACCGGTGATGTTTAGGTTAGGGACAAACTTACCTACATCAGAAATACCTGTGATGCCTTGAGTGTCTAACGCATCACCGCTAAATGCACTCATTGCGATTGGAACTTCATAAATAACTTGTGAACGCTTTGTCGCAGTTACAGTGATAGCTTCCATTTTAGACTTTTTAGCTTTTTCCTCAACTTCTTCCGCTGTTGCATTTGCAACGTATAGACCTGGAGTTACTAGCGCCAACGCCAACGCTGTAGTAATAGGATTAAATTTACGCTTACGCAAAACTGAACCATTAACTGTGTTCATTGTATGTCCTCTAAAGAAGTTTAAAAAGCAATAACAGAACAAAGACACAGTATTGAAAGTCCAACTAATTTGCGCGCAACAAAACGCACGGCTCAAGGTGAGGTGAGTCGCACAATATACGTTCAAATTTTAAGATAGCAGACTAGCAAAACGGAATATTTGCTACTGTTTGGTTGGGCGAGCATACTACCACCACTTCCCTATTTGGGGAAGTGGTTTTGTAATAAAAGTGAAAGAAAATAGTCTTAAAAGTGTCTAAATTAGCTAAAAAGTGTATTAATGCAGTAATTTATAAGAAAAACTTCTTGGCCATGCAGTAACAAGCCACTGTTTACATTAATTTTTCTAGCGTTTCAGCTATATTAATTGCTTTGCTGTCTTCCCCTCCGCTCGTCATAATCGACAGACCGATAGGTAAACCGTGTAATTTTCCAGCCGGAATTGTAATGTGAGGGTAGCCAGAAATAGCTGAAAATGTAGATACGCCGCCATTACTATGATCGCCATTAATTAAATCTATTTTCCAAGCTGGGCCTCTAGTTATTGCAATTAATGCATCAAGTTTATGTTCTTTTAAAAGAGCATCAATACCTTCTTTACCTGTAACTCGAAGCAACTTTTTCCTTAAATTTTTATATTTTTGAGTAGCCATTCCTTCAGTTGCCTGTGACTTAACAAAAATTTCCTGGCGAAAATATTTCATCTCAAGATCGGCATTGTTGTTATTAAACTTAATGACATCTTCTAGCGTCAGCATATTGAGGTTATTAGGTGTATCGTTGGGTAAGTTTGCAAAGTAATGATTAAGGGATGTCTTAAATTCTCGTAATAGCTGAGTATATCCATCGCTCCAAAACCCGTTATAAGTTTCAAAGCTTAAAGCTGTTACAAGAGTAACGCCGTTTTTTTTCATACGTTGTTGTAACGCTTCAGATAGCTCTTTAACTTGTTCATGATCTTCAGCCCCGCTAACTAATAAACCTAGGCGTAAAGTTTCTATTTTTGGTTGACGCTTTGATTCAACTACTTCAATTATGGTTTTTGATTTAGTAATTAGGTCTTTTTCGTCAGGACCTTGCATTGCCATTAATACTAAACGTGCGTCTTCCACACTTTTAGCCATTGGACCTGCTGTGTCTTGGGCAGGGGAAATAGGCACTATACCAAATCTACTTACAAGCCCCACTGTAGGCTTTATACCCACAACACCGTTTACCGCAGCAGGACATGTAATGGAACCATTTGTCTCAGTACCGATAGCAGCTATAGCAAAATTAGCCGCAATAGCAGCACCTGAACCAGAGCTCGAACCACAAGTTGTTCGTGTTACATCATGTGGGTTTTTAGTTTGACCACCTATTGCACTCCACCCACTTGAAGAGCGTTCTGAACGAAAGTTAGCCCACTCACTTAAATTTGTTTTCCCAAGTATTATTGCCCCTGATGCTCTTAAGTACTCGGTAAGTGTTGCATCTCTATTCGTTTGGTTGTCTTTGAGTACTAACGAACCTGCAGTGGTAGGCATTTCCATCGCTTCTATATTATCTTTGAGCAGAATAGGCATACCGTATAAAATAGGTAATTTTTTAGTATAACGACTTAAGTTCCTGTCGAGCTTTTCTGCGATGGATAATGCATCAGGGTTTATAGCGATAATACTATTATACTTGTGGTCTTCTTTTTCTATTTTGTCTATATAAAACTGGGTAAGTTGTTTGCTGGTGAAAACACCCTGTTTCATGAGTTCTTGAAGTTCAACGATCGTTTTTGTAGCGGTTAGCGTTTCAAGTGTATTGTCATTGTTCGAATGCACAGGATGACTAAAAGAAAGCAGCGATAGCATCGACAATGTCACGATTAATAGTGTTTTTTTTGTAACTTTTGAAAGCAGGCTCATAAATATCCCTTGTTTTTTTTCTTAACATAGCAAGGGATAAAAGAGAGTGCAATTTTCCTACAGTTGATTATTCGTTTAATAACCAACCATTATCTGTCGCTTTATTTATTTGTTTTTCTACATAATTCCAAAGACTATCAGAAACCTCTTTTAATCCAATGTTTCTATCTAAAACTTGAGAGCGTTTAACTTTGTTTGCAGCCCAACTTCCGCCATTATTTTGCATGTTTTGTACTAATGGCAATATTCTATCAATTGCCTTTGCAAATTTTGCGTTGTTCGTAGAGGACTCTTCGAATTCATTAAACAAACCTAGATAAAAATCCCTTTGCGGATCTGGTAAAATACCAAAAATTCTTTTTGCAGCTTTTTCTTCTAATTCAAACTGAGCATCAAGTTGCTCTTGAGGTGCAAAGGCAAATGTATCACCCGCGTCTATTTCGACGATATCGTGAATCAATAACATCTGCGTAACACGCATAATGTCTACTGGATAATTGACATGACTTTCCAATACTTGTGCAGCCATGCATATATGCCAGCTATGCTCCGCACTATTTTCGTATCGATTATTATCAGCTTTTATTAATGCTTTGCGCTTTACCGCTTTTAGTAAGTCCATTTCATGAATGAATAAAAACTGTTGATTTAGATCTAATGGCGTGTTCATTGCTTTAATGCTTCTTTGTAGTGTTTACGACATACTGAAACGTAACGTTCGTTGCCACCAATCTGAACTTGGTCGCCATCTGCAATTGCGGTGCCCTGCTCATCAGTTCTTAAAACCATGTTAGCTTTACGTCCGCAATGACATACCGTCTTTAATTCGACTAGCTTGTCTGCCCATGCTAATAAATACTGCGCGCCTTCAAATAACTCGCCCCTAAAATCTGTTCTTAAACCGTAACATAAAACAGGAATATTATAGACGTCGACCACCTCAGTGAGCTGATGTACTTGTTCTTTCGTTAAAAACTGGCACTCATCAACCATCACGCAGTCTAATTTTTGTGACTCTTTTAATTTACTAATCACTTCAAACAAATTGCTGCTCGCTTTATAAACATGAGCTGGAGCTTCAAGTCCGATTCTAGACGTTACTTTGCCTATCTCATATCGATTATCAATTGCCGCCGTAAAAATAACAGGCTCCATGCCTCTTTCTTTATAATTAAACGATGATTGTAAAAGTGTTGTGGACTTCCCTGCGTTCATTGCAGAATAGTAAAAATACAGCTGCGCCATTTTTAGCTCATACCATTTTAAAAATTTGACGTGATGCTACTGAATAAACAAACAAATTAAAAGTTAAAAAATATGGATTTAATTATTGGTGACTAAGTAGTTTATTGACTTCGAAGCCAATAAATAGCGTTTTTTGCCTTTCTCTACCTTTTTCTTCGACATCTTTAGTATGCCAATCTCCGTTGTCATCAGAAACTAAGTAAATCCATTCCTTTCCATTTGCAGTACAAGACGCCATACCTTCAAAATTATCATAACCTAGTTCTGTTCGATCAAATAGGCTAACACTCGAAAGTTCATTGGATGTTTTTAACGATTTCTGATCTAAAAGCGATAGCCTTAAACGAGAACCTTTTGCTCCTAACCAATCTTTTTCAAGTACTATTATCTCTCCACTTTGCAAGGTGGTGATGTCCTTTGGGCTCGAAACTGCTCTATAGTTTGTACTTATAGCATCGCCCTGCTTATCAATAATTTGAACGGGAACAACGTTATCACTTAGCTTAAACTTTTCCCACATAGACAAAATACTACCATCTCCAGTAATGGTAATTGACTCTAAACCAGCATTCCCCTGCCCTAATTGTGGTTGTTTATAAGCTATGGTAGGTGTGGCCATTAGAGCACTTCTTATTTGAGTAACTGATGGCTTAGGCTGATACGCGTTATTAAAACTATATTTTAATAGGTTACCTGTGTCGTCCAACGACAGCAGTAAACCATTGTTATGCCAAACAACAGATTCAGCCGCTCCTCTTAATACGCTTCCATCTAGTGCCTTTAGTTGACCAGAATAGACAACGTTGATTGATTTAATGCGGCCTGTTTGATCCAAAATATTTTTAGTTTCAAACCATTTTGACTTTGAAACAGGCTGTTCTTTAAGATCGCCCTCTGATACTTGACTATAGTCAGAAATAAACCACGTTGTTTTACAGTCTTTAGACAACCACATAGCGCTGAAGCCACCGCTCTCTCTACGATTTCTGTGGTTTAAAACGAGTGCTTGCTCGATACCCGGAAGTAAAATAGTTCCAGAGTAAAAAGGCTTTACTTCTGTTTCTGCATAGGTTGTTAATGTAGTAAATATTGATATAGATAAAAGGCTGGACAGGATCACATTAATACTCAAGGTTTTGTTTTAAATTACGATAATCAAAGTATATTAAAAATTAATTATATTAAAATTTAATTTGATTTGATTTGATTTGATTTGACTTGAAGCAGCATAAACAACTTTATTAACGTGACTGTAGGTAAATTTAAGAGAGTTTAATAATAAAAAAGCGGCTTTCGCCGCTTTAACATACTGTATTAAAGACTATTTTCGTGTTGCTCTCAACATCCATGAGTTTTTCTCATGGACCCTCATTCTATCGCCAACCAACGCTGCTGTTGACTCATCATCTGCGTCTTGGGCAGTTTTAAGCACTTTTCTGGCAGTTTGAACTACTTGTTCATGACCCTTCGTCAGTAAATCTACCATTACACCCGCTTCAGGTACGCCATCAACTTCTTCTATTGAACTCAAACGTGCAAACTCTTTATATGTGCCAGGCGCTGCAAAATCTAACGTTCTAATACGCTCTGCAATGTCATCTACAGCAAGAGCAAGATCTTGATAGTGCTCTTCAAACATTAAATGTAACTCTCTAAATTGAGGACCAGTTACGTTCCAATGAAAATTATGTGTTTGAAGGTACAGTGTGTATGAATCAGCCAATAGCTTCTTTAAACCTTCTGCAATATTACTTCTGTCTTCGGCATTAATTCCTATATTAATGTCAGTCATTGTATCTCCTTTGCATAGTGTTTCGAAATAACAGTATTGTTATACTCATATTAAATACATGGGGATCAGTTTGTTAACTTCAACCACGTTTTTAACTTTAGTTCAATTTGACTCGTCGCTAACTAAATTATTCAAAAAACTTTCTCCATGGGACATTTTTTCTAACGCGAAAAATTCCGATATGGTTTGTCCCATGTCTGCGAACGTCGATCTTTGTCCTAAAGGAGTATCACCTAACCCTTTTATATAAGCCAATATAGGAACGTACTCTCTCGTATGGTCTGTACCTGGCCAGCTAGGGTCGCAACCATGATCAGCCGTAATTAATAAAATGTCGTCCTGTTTTAAGGCAGCCAAGATGTCCGGGATACGAGTATCAAAATATTCTAGTGCGCCTGCATAACCGGTAATGTCGCGTCGGTGACCAAAGTCTTGATCGAAGTTCACTAAGTTGGTAAAGATTATCCCTTCATTGTCCATGCCATTCATTTCAGAAATCGTTGTATCTATGAGCGCTTCTAAACCGTTTGCTTTTAGTGACTTTGAAATACCTTGATGGGCATAAATATCCGATATTTTCCCTATACTTATCACTTCTTTGCCACAATCGAAAACTTTATCAAGTACCGTTTTTGATGGCGGCAATACCGAGTAATCTCTTCTATTACCAGTTCTTTTAAACTCGCTTGGTGATTCGCCTAAAAATGGTCTAGCTATAACACGACCAATGTTATATTTGTCTAATAGTTCACGTGCAACTTCACAAAACTCATAAAGCTTATCTAAACCAAAATGCTCTTCATGGGCTGCAACCTGAAAAACACTATCTGCACTGGTATAACAAATTGGCTTTCCACTTTGTATGTGCTCTTCCCCATGCCAGGACAACACATCAGTGCCCGGCGCATGACAGTTCCCTAGTATTCCTGGAACACCCGTTTTAGCAATCAGTTCTTCTATAAACTCCGGAGGAAAACTATTTGTCTTATCCTTAAAATATCCCCAATCAAAAAGCACTGGTACACCTGCCATTTCCCAATGACCACTAGGTGTATCTTTACCCGTTGAAATTTCTTGCATATGTCCGTAAGCACCATTGATCGAATATGAAGGGAATTGGTCAAACTTTACATTCTTAGCAGTTTCACAGGCCTTTATGAGACCAAGCTTAGCTAAATTTGGCATATTCATTACGTGGTTGTGCTTTTCCAGCATGTGCTGATAAATATGGAACAGTGTGTTCGAACCTTGATCGCCAAATGCGTCAGCATCCGCTGAACTGCCAATACCTAAACTATCTGCTACTAAAATTATAACTCGACTCATAGTTGGTCTGCCTTTAATTCAATTAAGGTGGGGGTTAACCGATCATTATGGACTTTAAGAGTTTGTCCTTGAAAAATCACTCTCGAATCTGAGATTTGATGACGGTTACTCGCTAATATTACATCCGACGTTTCGTGGTCAGTATCTAACACTAGATATATGGCTTCATCTGTTGCTTTCAAGGCAACCCAATCGCCTTGCTTGACTTTTCCTATGCCAACGCTAGAAGCAGGATGAAAAAGCCAACTTTTTGCTGCTAAGGGTTTTAAATATTGGCTTGCGATGGTTGCGTTTATAGCTAATGTAAAAGCTTGCTCTTCATCAAAGGGAGTATATGAAAATTTATCTCTAAATAGACTATACAAAAACGCATCGGATGTTGAAAAAGGTTGTTCATGTAAGTCATAACTCAACAGTTCAGAAATCTTAAAAACCGTTGGAAAATTAACTCCAGCAGCGAGTTCCAAACACACTTTTTGAGTATCAAAATTAGTAACCCACCGCCAGTGAACGCCTTTTTTATCCTTTTTATCCAAACCTACACCCTTGGTCAACTAAATAAAAACTGATAACCAGAGTATTGAGTGTACTTGTTACTGTCAACCGTTAAAGGCCTTCAACAATATCCTTAACCAGTTTAGGTCCTTGATAAATAAAACTAGAATATACTTGAACCAAGCTTGCACCTGCCTTTATTTTTTCCTGAGCAGCTGCAGGACCATCTATACCGCCAACGCCTATGATAGGTATTTCGGTATTAATAGCTCTAATTTTTCTTATGATTTCTGTACTCATGTCTTTTACCGGCATACCACTCAAACCGCCGCTTTCTTCCGCGTGATCCAAACCTTTTACAGCATCTCTTGAGAGTGTTGTGTTTGTTGCGATTATGCCATCCATTTTCTGACTAACGATGCAATTTACCACTTGTTCTACTGCTATGTCGTCCATGTCTGGTGCTATTTTTACCAGGACAGGTACGTATTTATTAAACTTAGTTTGCAATTCTAATTGAGTCACTTTAACTGCCGACAATAAGACCGTTAGTGAGTCTCCAAATTGCAAATCTCTTAAACCTGGTGTATTTGGTGAAGAAATGTTTACCGTTATATAGTCGGCATATTCATAAACTTTGTGCATACACTTAACATAGTCTTCGTGCCCTAATTCGTTTGGAGTGTCTTTATTTTTGCCTATATTAATGCCCAAAATACCTTTGTAATTCGAGTTTTTGACATTTTTTATTAACTCATCAACACCACCGTTGTTAAAGCCCATACGATTAATAATTGCATGTTTTTCTGGCAGTCTGAAGATGCGTGGTTTCTCATTTCCAGGTTGAGCAAGCGGTGTTATCGTTCCAATTTCTATAAACCCAAACCCCATTTGTGCAAACGCGTCAATGCATCGGCCGTTTTTATCTAAGCCGGCCGCTAATCCAACGGCATTTGGAAAAGTAAGGCCAAATAATTTTATAGGTTTATCAGGGACTGTTTGCTTCCATATCAAACTAAGTGGGGTATTTGCAAAACGTTGAAAGTTATTAAGCGCAAAATCATGTGCCCATTCTGGATCTTGAGTAAACATAAATTTTTTGGCTAATTCAAACAGCATGATTTTTCCTATATATAGTGGGAGCAGATAAAAAAACGCCCCGATTAGTCGAGGCGTATTTTAAGTTAGATTACGGTAAAGTTAAACCGCACTTTCGCAGTGATGACTCAATAACATTAACTCTCTTAATGCAACAGAGAATTTAGCGAACTCATGACTTTCGGTAGTTTTAAACTCCGCAATCATATGCTGCCAACGACCTAGAATGTGCTCATACGAAGCCATCCACTCGTCATAAATAACATCAAGGTCTTTGCTTTCAGAATTAAAGTGTAAAACCGTTGCAGTTAATGCTCTTTGTTGCCAATCTAATTCTTCGCGATAACTCGCTCTAGCTAACGCTTGCCAATGATTACCAACAGGCTGATTAGTGATTTGATCTAGGAACCAATGCAAGCCAAGGTCAGAGCCTAAACGGAAGTATAATGTAGCAACTTCTTTTACATCACGTTCAGTATTAGCTGCTACGTCCGCAATATCCATTACAGAGAATATTGAAGAAAGCTGGGCTACATAAGCAGCAACTTCTGTTGGTACGCCTTCTCTTTCAAAGCTTTGCTGCGCATCAGACAACTGCTTTTTCTCTTTTTCAACTAAGTAATCACCTAACGTCGTAGTTAATTGATCAAAGCTAGTTTTGTAATGTGCAATAGTTTCACTTAAATCTAATGCTTTATTTCTATGACGCAAGAACCAACGAGAAGCACGGCGAACAGTACGACGCAATTGATGAAGCATTTCTGTCTGAACAATTGCTGGTACTTTATTGTCTAATGCTTCTATTTCTTTCCATATTCTTGGCATATCGAAGATTTCACGGGCCATAACATAGCAGGTAAGTACTTCATCTATCGTTGCGCCCGTTTCTTCTTTCATTCTAACAACAAAATTAAGGCCCATATCATTAACCACTTCGTTGGCTAATTTTGTAGCAATAATTTCTTTACGTAACGGATGCAGTTGAATTTGCTCCGCATACTTTTCTTGAAGCTTCGGTGGGAAGGCCTCAATCAAAAGTGGAATGTAATATGGATTTTGGTCAATTTCTTCTATGGCAAACTGCTCTTTAAGAATCATTTTTCCATAGGCTACAAGTACAGACAACTCAGGTCTTGTAAAACCTTTACCTTTAGCTTGGCGCTCAGCTAATTCTTCATCATTTGGTAAGAACTCTAAGTCACGGTCTAATTTACCAGACTTTTCAAGTTCATGAATAAAGCGAAGTTGCTCTTTTAATAAGCTAACACCTTTAAGTTCTGTAATTGAGATTGTGTGAGTTTGTCTGTAACAGTCTTTAAGAACTATTTTAGAAACATCATCAGTCATATCATAAAGTAACTGATCGCGATGCTTTTTCGTAAGTTCGCCTTCATTCACCAATTGGTTAAGAAGGATCTTAATATTTACTTCGTTATCCGAACAATCTACACCACCAACATTATCAACAAAGTCGGTGTTGATACGGCCACCGTGTTGAGCAAACTCTATACGGCCTAACTGTGTTAAACCTAGGTTACCGCCTTCACCAAATACTTTAGCTTTAAGTTCTGAACCATTAATACGCAATGCATCATTAGCTCTATCTCCTACTTGCGCATCAGTTTCAGACTTAGCTTTCACGTAAGTACCAATGCCACCGTTCCAAATTAAGTCAACTTGCATCGTTAATAATGCTTTAAGTAGGTCGTTTGGAGCCAAGCTAGCCTTTTTTGTACCTAACATCTTTTTCATTTCAGGCGTCAATGTTATTGACTTTGCACTTCTTGAGAAAATGCCACCACCTTCAGAAATAAGCGATTTATCATAATCTTCCCAAGAAGAACGAGGTAACTCAAACAAGCGTTGACGCTCAACATATGAACTTGCTGCATCTGGATTTGGATCTATGAAAATGTGCATATGGTTAAAGGCTGCTTGCAAGCGTGTATGTTTAGATAACAACATACCATTACCAAACACGTCACCTGCCATGTCGCCAATGGCAACACATGTAAAGTCTGTTGTTTGACAATCAATGCCCATTTCTCTGAAGTGACGTTTAACCGACTCCCAAGCACCGCGGGCTGTTATACCCATTTTCTTATGGTCATAACCAACACTTCCGCCAGAAGCAAAAGCATCTCCTAACCAAAAGTTATATTCATCAGAAATTGAGTTTGCAATATCCGAGAAAGTCGCTGTGCCTTTATCGGCTGCTACAACTAAGTAAGTATCATCTTCGTCATGACGAACAACATCTATTGGCGGTACAACTTCTCCATGTACGATGTTATCTGTTAGGTCTAACAAGCCACGGATGAAAATCCTGTAACACTCTTGCCCTTCTGCAAAAAATGCATCTCGGCCGCCATCTACAGGTTGCTGTTTACAAACGAACCCACCTTTAGAGCCATTAGGTACAATTACTGTATTTTTAACTTGCTGTGCTTTTACAAGACCTAAAACTTCTGTACGGAAGTCTTCCATACGATCAGACCAACGCAACCCACCACGAGCCACTTTGCCACCACGAAGATGCACACCTTCAATTCTTGGGCTGTAGACGAAAATTTCAAACTTAGGTCTTGGTAGTGGAACTTCCGGTATTTGCTCTGGAAGTAATTTAAATGAAATATATGGTTTGAACGCACCATCTTCCGCTTTTTGGTAGAAGTTAGTACGCAAAGTCGCGTCCATTAAAGTAATGTACAAACGAATAATTCTGTCATCATCCAAGTTAGCAACATCATCAAGTGCTACAAGTACTTTTTCTTTTAGCTTGTCATATTTCTTTTCACTAGATTTTTTAGGCTTAAATTTAAGCGTAAATAACTCAACTAATTGAGCAGCAATTTTTGGATAACGATCAAACGTTGATTCAATATAAGCTTGTGAAAACGTAACGCCAATCTGACGCATATACTTAGCGTAAGATCGAATGACTGACGCCTGACGTCCACTTAGCTTTGCGCCTAATATTAGTCGGTTAAAACCGTCATTTTCTAAGTTATTTTTCCAAACCGCATCAAATGCATTTTGGAATAGCTCTTGTGTAGTCTCAAAATCTGCATTATCACCGTTAGTTAAACGCATGGTGAAATCCATTATCCAGCTGGTTCCAGCTTCTGTTTTAACCTGGTACGGTGTTTCACCGATTACACGAAGGCCAAAGTTCTCTAAAATAGGCAATACATCTGAAAGGTGGATCGGTTCATCTTTATGGTACAAGCTCAGGCGAACAGCATTTTTATCAGACTCTTCTTGAGGTCGGTAAAACAACATGCTTAATTTGTTGTCGTCCGTTAAACTTTCCAAATGGTGGATATCTACCGTAGCCGTTGAAGGTAAAACTTGGTCTTTATAAGACGATGGGAACCCACTACCGTAACGAACGGCCAATTCTTTACCTTTAGCTCCGCCAAATGAGGTACTTAAAGCCGATGACAATTTGTCATCCCAAGTGCGTGCTGCTTCTATTAGGTTATTTTCAATATCTTTCACGTTAAGTTCTACATCCTGATCAGTGGCTCTGACAATATAATGCGTTCTCGCTAAAGGTGATTCCGAAAAGAAAGTATTAAATTCTACTTCACCATCGCTTTTCATCGCTTGCTGCAATACTCGTTGCGTTTCTCTTCTAAGCGCGGTGTTGTATCGCTCTCTGCGAACAAATACCATGCAAGAGTAAAATCGTCCAAATGAGTCTTTTCTAACAAAAACTTTAGTCATGTCACGTTCTTGCATTTGCAACACGCCTAAAGCGACTTCCATCAAATGCTGTTCCGAAGCCTGTATTAACTCATCTCTAGGGTAAGTTTCTAATACGTTTAATAGAGCCTTATAAGCATGACTGCCTTTTGCAAAGCTACTTTTTTCTGTAACTCTAGATAACTTTTGTTTCAACAGCGGAATATCTTTAACGCTCGAGTTATAGAAACTAGCTCCATATAAACCAATAAAGCGGTGCTCTCCTACAACTTTACCGCTGTCATCAAACATTTTTATACCAATGTAGTCCATATATGCTGGACGATGAACAGTGGATTTTGACACCGTTTTAGTAAGAACTAATAAATTGTTTGATAAAGCTTCTTGTCTGGATGCATTAGACAGTTCTGATAGAACTCGTGTTTTAGCTTCTCTGTTTTTTGTTAAACCAAGTGCAGAATCATCCACAGGAACAATTTCCGTGTCGCCTTCTACACCGGCTACCTTATATTGGCGGTAACCCATTAACGTAAAGTTATGATCAGCTATCCAGTTTAAAAAATCGATACTTGTTTTTAGGCTTGATTGGTCTGCAAATTTAGAATCTTTTGCTTCATCAATACAAGCTTGTAATTTTTTCTGAATAGGTTTCCAGTCTTGTACTGCTATTGAAACATCTGATAAAACAGATTCTAAGTTTTGCGTTATCGCTTTAACTTGTTTTGTTTCAGCTTGTCTATCAATTTCAATTAAGAAAACCGTTTGAGTATGTGTCGTTTTATCTTTTGACTTCAAGTCAACAAAGCTATCAACGTTACCTTTTTTATCACGGTTTACTTTAATAGGTGTATGGATTAATAAATGAGACGTTATATTAAGACGATTTAATGCCATACGGACTGAGTCGACAAGAAACGGTAAGTCGTTAACCACAATTTGTACAATTGTATGTTCAGATTCCCATCCGTGCTTGCCCAACTCAGGGTTAAACACACGAATGAAGGGTTGGCCTGTGTTAGCTTCGCTAAATGCATTAAATAAGCTTAACGCTGCACCATAAAGTTCCACGTCAATTCTTTTTTCTAAGTCTTGTTGAGAAATGTTTTCGAATAAAATGGATGCAAATTGTTCGACGTGAGCTTGACGCTCTAAAGGCAATTTTTCTTCTATGAGCTTAGAAACATTTTTAAGGATCACAGACGAGGAATTACGTAACAAGGTCATTACAGTTTCCTTTTAAGATATTAAGTGCTGATATTTGTAATATTTTTTTGATACCAACAAGTGTAGCCCTTATTCTTACGTAATTAAAATGAAATTTTTCAATGTCTTCCTATAATACAACTGCTCTGATGAGCTGAGTAGGCAGTTATGCAAATCTAATAAATAAAAAAGCGACTTTACGTCGCTTTTTTATTTATTTATGCAGTTGTTTCATAACAACTATTTTATGGTTTTATGACTCTTTATTGTTGTCACGCCATAAAATTGAAGCTAACGCCGGCAATACTATTATTGCACCCAACATGTTGACCAAAAACATAAATGTTAACAAAATCCCCATATCAACTTGGAACTTAAGCGCCGAGAATACCCAAGTACTCACACCAATTGCCAATGTAAGTCCGGTAAATAGTACTGCACTGCCTCTTTCTTTTAACGCATTAAAATAAGATGTACGCAGCGATGAACCATTTCGCAAAGACTCGACCATCGTAGATAGTATATAGATTCCATAATCAACACCGATACCTACACCCAAAGCGATAACAGGCATAGTGGAAACCGTCAGACCGATTTCCAAATAAGTCATTAGGGCTTGCGCTAATGTTGACACCACAAATAATGGTAACACTACTGCAACGGTTGCTTTGACCGATCTGAAGCTCAATAAGCAAAGAACAACAACCGCACCATACACATACCAAAGCATAGGTACTTGTGCCGCTGAAACCGCTTCATTTGTTGCAGCCATTACACCAGCAGAGCCAGAGGCTAACCTAAATGTAACTTCGTCATTTTGAAGTTCATCTCTCGCCGCTTTAACTTCATTAACAATACGCTCAATTGTTTCCGCTTTGTGATCTTCAAGGAATAGAATTATAGGCATAACGCTACAGTCTCTATTCAAAAGACCTGTGCTTGTTTCAATTCTGGCAGTGGACTGAACTAAGGAATTAGTATTTCTTGGTAATGAACGCCATTTTAAATTGCCTTCATTAAAGCCTGTATTTACTACTTTTGCTACTGACGATAGGCTAACTGCAGACTGAACACCCTCTACATTTTCTAAGCGCCACTGGAACTGGTCAATTTGGTTCATTACCGAGTGATAAGTACAACCACTTTCTTTAGTTTCTACAATGACTTTTAAAATATCAGTGGATATCGCATAACGGTCCGTAATTAAAAAAGTATCTTGGTTATAGCGTGAATCAGCATGCAGCGCTGGAGCACCGGCTTGCATATCACCAATCTTCATATCTTGGCTTTTTACATAACCAAATACATAAAGCAAAGCGGTAACAGCCAAAATAGAGTACGCGACTTTTGGTTTAGTAAAAGATGACATCGCTCGCCAAATGTGGTCGTGCGTGCCTTCTGGCTGAGCTTTAAATTGCTTATCAAAATCAATATATGAGGCCAATACTGGCAGTAAAAATAAGTTAGTAAGAATGATGATGGCAACACCAACACTCGCTGTAATTGCTAACTCTCTAATAATACCGATATCGATGTTAAGTAAAGTTAAAAAACCAACTGTATCCGACAGCAACGCTATCCCGCCAGGAATTAGCAATTTAACAAAACTAGCGCAACTTGCTTCTCTAGCTGTCATGCCCTCGTGAACACGTTTACCTATTGAGTTAATCATTTGCACGCCATGGCTAACACCAATCGCAAAGACTAAAAATGGCACCAAAATAGACATAGGGTCTAAACCAAACCCTAAAGTATTAAGCATACCGAGTTGCCATACTACCGCCATAAATGAGCAAACAATAGGAAGTACTGTTAATAACAATGAGCGACAGAAAATCCAAACCATTAATGAAGTGATTGCAATAGCAATGGCAAAAAAGACAACTACATCTTTCGCACCAGTAGCTACATCGCCAATCATTTTAGCAAAGCCAATGATATGAATAGAGATATTCTCATCTTCAAACTTTTCTCTTATCTGCTTCTCTAATTCATTAGCTAAGGCAATACTGTCTAGACTTTCACCTGTATCAGGGTTTTTCTCTAGAAGTTGACTTGAAACCATGGCACATGAATAGTCATCAGAAACGCTTCGACCAACAATACCGGCCTTCTCAACGTTTTGTTTAACCGTAGCTAAACCCTGTTTGTCAGCTTGAAAGTCTGCCGGAATTACTGGTCCGCCGGCAAATCCATCTTCAACCACTTCAATAAATCGTGTGCTTGGCGAGTACAAAGAATTTACGAGTGTTCTATTTATTCCAGGTATAAAGAATAACTGATCATGAACACCTTTAAGTGCTTCAAAGAACTCAGGATTAAATATGTCACCTTCTTTATCACACACAGAAATGTAGACGGTATTTGCGCCTCCAAACTCTTCGCTATACTGTACATATGTCTGCATGTATTCGTGTTGAAGCGGTATGTTTTTATTAAATGACGCATCCAAATGGATGTTTGACGCTTGAAAACCTAAAACGGCGGTAAAAAACGCAAAAGCCAATATGACTAATGGTCTTTGTCTAAACAAAAATGTTTCTAGTGAATGAATTAACATTTATGAAGGTCTCTTTACTTAAGTGTTGCTAGTGGAATAAATTTAATGCCTGCTTCAGTAGCAAGTACAAGATTACTGTTTTTTACAACACCAGACATCACCGCCTTGCCGTCGTCAAATACATAGTGTTTAAAATCTTCGCCATTGGCAGAGAAATACAAATTGCCAGAGTTAGCAAATAAAAATACTGTCTCTTTATAAACTAAAATATCATTAATAGTGGCTTTCCCATCCATAGAAAAAGCCTGCCACGCACCTGAAGATTCCTCAAATACGTTGCCTCGTAGGCCTGCTATAACTAAATTTTCTTGTTCATTTTTAGTTAATGAAAAAAATGAACCATAATAATCTACATCCAACTTTTCCCAATCATTACCTTGATTTGAGCTTTGTGCGACAAAGCCTGCTTCACCTGCCAAATACCAGTTAACCCCTGATAAATACACATCATTAAAGTGCGGTAACAGGTATTGTTTTTCGATTTCGTATAATTCCGGATCAGATTCTTTTATTTCTAGCAAAAACTCTCTGTCTTCTTTAAACAATAACTCGTCATGAAACTCTTGGGTCCAAGTATTTCCGCTGTCTTTACTTTGCCAAAATAAACCATAAGCACCAACAGCGACCACTTCTTTACCAAAAGACTTAACGGCTAATAATGGTCTGTCTAATTCAGGTTGATAATTTAATAGTGTCCAGGATTCGCCACCATCTGTAGTTTTTAAAATTGTTGCGTCGTGTCCTACTGCAAACCCGACTTTTTCACTAGAAAACGAAATCGAGGTTAATAATACATTTACTGGTACTTTTGCTTGAGTCCAGTCAGTACCATTTTCTGAGTAAATAATGTGTCCACGCTCGCCTAACGAAAATAGCCTTGAGCCCACGCTGGTGATATCTGTTAGTAGCTTTTTATCTGCCAGAGAACTTATCACTGCTGGAGTAGCGGTCTGTGAAACTTTTAAAGACGCTACTGCGTCAGTCATCCCTAATAAGGTTGAGGAGAGAAGAATAAGAGAATAAAGGGAGGTTTTGGTCATAAAATTCTTAATATGTAAATGTTATTAATTAATCGGTTTAAAGTAAAAACGGCTGGACAAGCCAACCGTTTTTTTAGTCTAGCTTATATTATCGGTTTGAGCGACGAAGTGCTGCTGCCGTATAATCACTAGAGCTTTGTTTAGTTTGGAAGTCATACATTTTTTCTTCGTTATCCAAACCAATTGCGATATAGCGTCTTGAATTCAAGTCGTAATAAGCATCCAAAGTACTCCAATGTGTAGGTACTTCGTAATAGTTAATACCATAAGCTACTGCTACACGATATAACTCATCACGGTTATCATACAAGTCAGCAATATGAATCTGCCATGAATCTTCGTCGATGTAGAAAGTACGCTTTTTATAAACATGACTGATACCATCTTTTAGCGTTGCTTCTACAACCCAAACACGGTGCTTTTCCCAACGAACTAGATCAGTATTAATATGACCTGGTTTGATGATGTCTTCATACTTAACTTCATCACTATGAAGTTTATAACTGTTGTATGGAATGAATACTTCTTTTTTGCCTTTCAATTCCCAGTTATAACGATCTGGTGCGCCGTTATACATATCGAAATCATCGGTTGTACGAAGACCATCAGACGCTGTTCCTGGTGCATCGTATGCTACGTTTGGTGCACGACGTACACGACGCTGACCAGAGTTATAAGTCCAAGCTTGACGAGGCTTTTTAACTTGGTCCATTGTTTCATGTACTAGTAAAGCAGTACCGGCTAATCGAGCTGGCTGAGTAACGTTCTGTTTAAAACGGAACAAAATGTTGCTTTCCTCTAGTGCTGCAGGTGTTGCATCTTCTCTAGAGTATTCAATTGAAATAGCTTCATCAAAACCGATATAAGTGAAATCACCATCAGCAGTTGGTGCAGCTTGTCCACCGTTACGGGTAGTTTGCTCACCACGGAAACGAAGAATATGGTTCCAGATAGCCTCTAGGCCATTTGCTGGTACTGGGAAAGGAACACCAATAGCTGCACCTTTAATACCGTTACCACCTTCCACTAACTCTGCGCGAGTCGCGTTTTCGATAGTTGCGTCATAAACATATTTAGGAAAAGAAGCTGTACGACGTGACTGATAAATATCCATTTTGTACGTGTCTGGATACGTTTCAAACATTTTTGTAATACCCGGAGTTAAAAACTCAGCGTATTTGTCTTTGTTTGCATTCGTCACTGTGTAAAGTACTTTATCACTTGAGAATGGGTCTGGGTGGTGCATTCCAACCGTATAGCCTGCTGGCGCAGACGTAATACCGCCTGTCCAAGCTGGGATTGAACCGTCTTTATTGGCTGCTTTAACTGCGCCAAGTGGCGTAAGCTCTGACTTAAGTTTAGCTGCATCAGCCTCAGATATTTTTGCATCGGCAGCAACTGACGTCAATGTCAGCGCTACTACAGATGATAATAATGTAATTTTATTCATTTACAGAAATCTCCTACAACGAATATTTAATATTGAAAGACACATAGTCACGATCTGAAGTTTGGTTCACTGTGCCTACACCGTCATAGAAAGTGTTGTAAGCAAAACCAAGAGACCATCTGCTTTGATAGTCTACTTCAACTGCAAAACTTGCAGACTTTTTGTCTTCATGGAAAAGGAACAACGGATCTGGCGTTATACCATCAACATCGTGAGAAAAAGTAATTTTAGGTTTTACGTTAAAAGAACCAAATACTCTGTTGATTTCACCAGCAAGAATAACTCTATAACCCCAAGCATCTTCAGTCGGGAAGTATTGCTCTGGAGCAGTACCGTTTTGAACACCATTTAATACACCAGCCGCCACTTCTTCCGTAGTTTGACCACTACGTTCTGTACCAGGTGCATTAAAACGCATTAATTCATGCGACGGCATATCAGGAATATTGACATAACCAATTTCAAATACGGCATTAAAATTATCTAGACCAAAACTAGGACCAAACGAGTGAATAGCCGTAGCTTGAGCTTGAATAGTATCTAAACGACAAAAACCGTCTGCAGTGGCACCTAAACTAGGGCTTTGAATGTCACAACCTTCAACTTCAGAACGACCATACTGAGAAAGACCATTCAATTCTGGACGAATTCCAGCATTTGCTAATTGTTGAGGCATTGCTGCAAATAGCAACTCTGCATCATCAATTTGAAGAGGTTCGCCTTCACGATATGAAATTTCACCAGCAACAGCGGTTGTACCAACTGTAGTATTAAAGCTGAAACCATACAGTTTAATGTCTTCTGGGAATACAATTACACCTTTAGTGAACGCATTTAGGTTATTAAACTGTTCCGTAGATAATCCACCACTACCTTGCGCAAGTGCCATTGTCTGGATGTCTGCACCAATAGCTTCAGAACTAAAGTCTGACGCTACACCTGAAATTAGAGGACGACGTGAGTGATAGTTAATGTAGTAAAAACCAAATTCTGTGTAATTTAAGTCTTCAGCAAACCAACCTAACTTAACACCGAACTGGCCATCATCACCTGCTTCTCTGTCGCTAGAGCTATCTCTGATTGCAAACTTAGTTGCATAACCTAGATACATTTGACCCAGTTGCTCCTGAGCTACTGCACCAGAAGCTGCCATCATACCAAGATCATTCAAACCAGCCATAAGGCCATCGCGGTCTAAGTCAGGGTTTGATGAGAAGTTCAACTGAATGTTATTGTGTTCACCACCGGCACCAGCAAAGTCATTTGTTGAGAAGTAAGAACCTGGCGCTGGTAGATGTGTTTTTTGCCACTCATATTGATAAAACGCTTCGATAGATACCGCATCATTAATACCAATATTCGCCCAAACCATACCAGTAGGTATAAATGCTTCTTTTAAATCCGCACCTGGCGCTTTCAAACGAGCGAAATCCACTGGGCTTACGTTAATACCATGAGGGATTAATGTGCTTTCACCCCAAGATAATACTTGTTCACCAACACGGATTGAAACCGGGTTTTGACCGTCATTAAAATCAAAGTCAGCAAAGAAGTATGCGTCTAGGAAACGGAAGTCTTCACAAACTAACTCTTTAGCTTCATCGTCACGACATACGTCAAATGACTCACCTGTTACCGAATTTTTATATTGCGTGCCTTCAGCAGCAAAGTCTTTATAGTACATAAAACTAACAACGGCGCCGTAATTATCAGCGCTTACTGTTAGTTCATGGAAGCCTTTTATGACTTCAGAAAATGATTCGCCAGCGTCATAATTTAGATTACCTAAATCACCGTTGGTAGAGTATGAGCCCATTTGAGCCCAAACGTCTGTGTTGGCATACAAAGGTGCATAACCTTTGTAACCAGACCAGTTGAATAATTGATTATTTGACTTACCAATATTGTTTTTGAAATCTCTATCTTCAATACGATATGCAGCACCGGCTGAGAATGTCGAATCGAATGAAACATCAAACTTGCCAACATTAAAGTTAGCTGCACTTGCGCCCATTGATTGCATTGCTAAAACTGCTGAAGCAACACTTATCGCCAATGGCTTGAGCGCAATCCTGCGTTCCCCTTTAGTCATATTTTTCTCCCCTGTCCTCGTTAGGTTTATTATTTTTTAATTATTGTGAGGATTAATTTTCGCTCATCGGATGAGCAAAATTATTATTAATAATTACACCAATTACTTAAGCGTGCAAGACCTAAGTTAAATTACATGCAACTAAAACTACCGTCTGTAGCTATTTTCTACGTTATTTTCTTCAACGCGATGAATTTATTACTCTCATTAAGATAAAGTTCAAACTTACCTTTCACACCTAAACTAGTAACAAACGGCCTAATATGGTGCGCTGGGAACTGCACACTTATGCCCACATCGGACATGACCTTTATTGAAGTATAAAGGCCTTGATAATATTCTTGGCATTCCCTGTGCGTTAAAAATAAGTTAAATCTAAAAACTCGACTTTTCATTTAATGACCTAACTTAACGCTGCTTCCACTTTTTCAAACAAGTCATTTGACAGCTTATTGCTTTGAAGCTCTTTTAGAGTATTTTGCATTAAGTTTGCTCGTTTCTTTTCATATCGTTTAAAGGACATCAAAGGGTCGACCAACCTTGCAGCTAATTGCGGGTTAAAACTGTCTATTTCTAAAAGTAAGGTTTTTAGGAATTGATAACCTTCCCCACTTTCATCATGGAATTTCTTAGGGTTCCTCATTACAAATGAGCCGTAAAGTGAACGCATGCGATTAGGGTTGTTTCGTTTAAATTCATTTTTTCTCGACCATTCATCCATTAAGTCATAAATGTTGTCGTCATTGCGTGAAGCCACAACTTGTAGAATTTTATCAAATACTAATACTTGCCCTTCAAACTCGTTATACAAAGAATCTAATAGATCATTACATAACGTTTTATCGGCAATGGCTGATGCTTGTATTGCCGCAATCTTATCTGTCATATTCGTAGCGTTATCAAACAAGCTACGAATTTTCTCCGCAGTAAAGCCTGAGCTGCCATAAGCTAATAATTTTAATGATGCGGCTCTTAAGCTTCTTTTCGCAGCATTATTAGAATTGTAATCATCAGATACCATATCGATACTTTCTATGATGCTGATCAACTCTGCTTCTACAGATTTCGATACAGCGCTAGCAATCGTTGTTCTTAAGGATAATATTTCATCTACTTTAACCGTATCCATAGTGTCGGCAAGGGATTGAAATGTTGGAATTGATAACATTTCAGCTTTGACCGCCGCATCTATGCTATTAGACTTCACTACGTTACAAAGTGTATTAACAAGCTCAGTCTCCAATATACTTGTACTACCTTGTAATGTTTGTTGCCATAGCGTTTGTAACATATCCCATCGACAAAATTGATCAGACGCATTGCCAATTATTCTTTGAATCGTTTCTAGCTCTAAGTCTCTTACAACTTTCACTGGCGCTGAAAAGTTTTCAAACAACACAACGTCTACCGGTTCAGATAATGCAATATCAAAACTTTGTTGATGTTTATTTAATTCGATGGTGCCACGTTGTAAAGACTGACCACTTCTAATTGATAGCAGTTCATAATTAACAGGTATCGTCAGTGCTTCAAAGTGTTCAGCTCTTTTGTATATAGACTGTTCAAACTCGAGGGTTAATTTTGATGTCGTTTGCTTTTCTAAGACAGTTACTACAGGTGTTCCACTTTGACTGTACCAGCGGCTAAAGCCAGTTAAGTCTCTATTATTTGCATCTGCCATTGCAGACACAAAGTCATCACAAGTTACGGCTTGGCCGTCGTGACGTTTAAAATAGAGATCGATTCCCTTTTTGAAGCCCTCTTCTGTCAACAGTGTGTTCATCATCCTAATAACTTCCGCACCTTTGTCATAAACGGTGACCGTGTAGAAGTTATTCATCTCTATAACCTTTTCTGGTCGTATAGGATGTGACATTGGTCCTGAGTCTTCGGCAAACTGCATGGTTCGCATAACATTGGCGTGAGAAATTCTCTCAATCACAGCACTGCCCATATCAGCACTAAATTGTTGATCCCGAAATACAGTCAACCCTTCTTTTAAACTGAGTTGAAACCAATCACGACAAGTTACCCGGTTACCCGTCCAATTATGAAAGTATTCGTGAGCAATAACAGATTCAATTCCGTGATAGTCAGTATCTGTTGCTGTCTTTGAGTCGGCCAAAACATATTTACTGTTAAAAACATTTAACCCTTTATTTTCCATCGCGCCCATATTAAAAAAGTCGACGGCAACGATCATGTAGGTATCTAAATCATATTCGAGGTCGTATTTCTTCTCATCCCATTCCATAGACTTCTTCAAAGACGCCATAGCATGGTGAGATAAGTGTAAATTGCCTTTATCTACGTATAACTCCAAAGCAATCTCTTTGCCACTTCTGGTGGTGAACGTATCTTGTAGTAAGTCAAAATCACCAGCAACTAACGCAAATAAATAGCTTGGCTTTGGAAATGGGTCAAACCATGTGAAGGTTACACGTCCAGTTTTGTCGTCTAGGCTTTTAGAAATTAAGTTACCATTAGCCAATACGTGAGGATAAGACTCGTCAGCTGTTATAGAAACAGTAAAGATTGAAAGCACATCTGGCCTATCTAGATAAGGCGTAATTTTCCTAAAGCCTTCGGCTTCACACTGTGTGCAAAATACACCTGCTGATTTGTATAAGCCTTCGAGCTGTAAGTTATTACTTGGGTCTATTTCTGACTCGGTGGTTAACTTAAATTCGGTTTTATCCGTTTTTATTGTTAGAAGACCATTTTCATGAGTGTATTGATTTTCATTTAGCTCAATTCCATCAATTAGCACTTTAGAAACAACCGACACCTCAGAATTTAACTCTAAATTATCGACGTGGTCACCGTTACGGAGCATGTCGAGTTCTGCAACAACGATTGTCTGGTGATCATCAAGATGGATATTTAGGTATGTTTTATTTATGAGAAATTTTGGTGCTTGATAGTCTTTTCGAAATTTAGCTGTAGGATTTTTTATTACTGAGTCATTCATATTAAAACCTTTTAATTTGGCCCTAAATGCAAAGCGGACTATTTACTAGCCCGCTTTAATTACTGTGTACTACCTTTTATGCTAGGCAGCTTGTTTTTTAAGTACCTTTATTCCTAGATAGGCAAACGTAATCGCTAGGATAGGATTAAGTAAGTTAAAGAAGGCATACTGCCAATACTCAAGTGGACTGACAAGTAACACGCCTGCCATATAGGCACCACAAGTATTCCAAGGAATCAGTGGGCTTGTAATCGTACCACCATCTTCTAACGCTCTAGACAAGTTAACATTCTCTAATCCACGACGCTCATATTCTTCTCTATACATACGACCTGTCATTACCAATGACATATATTGGTCGGCCGTTACTACATTAATACCAAAAGCCGTACCTATTGTTGCTGTGATCAGCGAGCCAGAGGACTTTGCTGCAGATAAAATACTTCTAACAAAAACCGCTAGCAGTCCTAATTTCTCCATAACGGCACCAAACATCAATGCAGTCATGATCAACCATGTAGTATTAAGCATAGATGACATACCGCCACCACTTAACAACTTGTCCATGTTGTCGTCACCGGTTACTACACTAAATCCGTCAAACATTGCTTTCCAAACTACTGATACTTTTTCAACAAAGCCATTGCCACCGGCGATGCTAGCTAAAAGGTCTGGCTGAAAAATGTATCCCCAAACTGCGCCAATTAGCGCACCGATGAAAATAGCTGGAAAGGCAGGAACCTTTTTAATGGCCATCACAACTAAAATTAATAGTGGAAATAAATGAATTAGTGACACGTCGTAAGTGCTGCTAATAATTTCTTGTACATTACCTATAGAAACGTTTTCAGCACTTGCCTGTTCAGTAAAACCTAAAATAGTAAACAGTATTAGCGCAATTACAAAAGACGGTACCGTTGTCCAAAGCATGTGACGAATATGGTCAAACAGGTCGCTTCCTGACACTGCAGGAGCAAGGTTAGTTGTCTCAGATAGTGGACTTATTTTATCTCCAAAATAAGCACCACTCACTACGGCACCGGCTGCAATTGCTGGTGACATGCCAATACCAGTTGCGATACCCATTAGCGCTACACCTACCGTAGCAGCAGTTGTCCATGAACTACCAATGCTCATTGCTACAATCGCACTTAATAAACAGGCAGCAGCATAAAACCAGTCAGGGTTCAAAATTTCTAAACCAAAATAAATTAGTGTTGGCACGGTGCCGGCTAGTAACCAAGTACCAATTAAAGAACCTACCGCTAACAATATAAAAATAGCACCCATTGAAACAGAGATGCCATGTATCATAGCCTCTTCTAATTGATCCCATTTATAACCGTTTTTAATGCCTATCAAACACGCTACTGCAGTCGCTAATAATAAAACTATTTGGTTCGGACCATAGGAGCTATCAGCGCCATAAAGTCCAACAGACGCAGCCAATAACAATACCAAAAATAGTAACGGTATTATCGCGTCAAAAAATGAAGGTTGTTGTGGTGATTTCAAGTGAAAATCCTCTAAAAAATATACTGCGATTAAGAGCCAAAGCTCATTAATCCTATTAGGTTTAGAAAAACAAATAGAACCGCTACTGGCGTGAACCAACGCAGCGTTACATACCAAAGGTTAAATAAACCCTCAGATAAATTAAGCTCTTGTTTGACCGCTTCTTTCTGCATTATCCAAGCCACAAAAACAGCAGTAGCCAAGCCACCTAGAGGTAGTAAAACGTCGGCTGTAAGGTGGTCAATCAATTCAAAATAATTTGAAACATGTTTACCCACAAAAACAAAGTCCAACTTGGCCCATTCAGCACCCGTGAAAGAGAATACTGTAAGCATACTAACAAACCACAAACTTATAACTGCTGTAAATGCCGCTTTTCCACGAGAAAACGCCAGTCGCTCTACTAGCCAAGCAACAGCTGACTCGACCATTGCTATTGCAGAAGTAAAGGCAGCAAATCCCAACATTACAAAGAATAGCGTTCCAAAAACGATACCGCCCCACATTTGTCCAAAGGCGATTGGCAAGCTTACGAATACTAATCCAGGACCGGCCGTTGCCTCTAAACCATTACCAAAAACGATTGGGTAAATTGCTAGACCAGCAATTAGAGCAATCACTGTGTCCGCAATTGCAATTGCAACAACAGATTGAGAGATACTGGTTTTTTGAGGTAAATAAGCCCCGTAAATCATCATTGCGCCTGACGCTAAACTTAATGTAAAGAAAGCGTGACCTAGTGCTATCAACACTCCTGAAAATGTTAATTTTGAGAAGTCAGGGTAAAACATAAATTCGATAGTTTTCGCGAAGTCACCATTAATGGCCGCATAACCAGCAATTACTAGTAGCAATACAAACATTGTAGGCATTGCGTATGTCACTGCACGTTCAAGGCCATTTTTAAGGCCTTTACCAACAATTAAGCCAGTGACAGCAAGCACTATGCTTGTCCACATTATTAAAGTAGACGGATCTGTTTGTAATTCGTTAAAAATATTCTGAATTTTTTCTGGCGAAGCTCCAACAAAGTTACCCGCTGCTGACTCAAATATGTAAGAAATTGCCCAACCAGCAATAACCGCATAAAAGGATAAAATTAAAAAGCCCGCTATCAAGCCAACCCAACCAACTAAACTCCATTTTGTATTTGCCTTGGCTTCTAACGCCAATGCTCTTACTGAGTTTCCTGGGCTTAATCGTCCACGACGACCAATTAATACTTCCGCCATCATGACAGGTATACCAATTGCAAAAATACAAACTAGATACACGATGACAAAAGCGCCACCACCGTTCTCGCCCATTATGTATGGAAACTTCCATACGTTTCCTAAACCAACGGCAGAACCCGTTGCCGCTAAAATAAACGCTAGTCTGCTAGACCATTGACCATGATCAACATTTGTTGACATGTGTCCCCCTTAAATTGTGTTTTATTATTATTGTTTTTTATTCTTATATAAAAAAGCAGCCTAAGGCTGCTCTTCTTTAACCCGATTATTAACTACTTAGTCACTTTAGCAAACTGACCTGACGACACTAGGTCGGCAACGATTCGAGCAGACTCTTCAAGAAAAGGATCAAGTTTCTCTAGTTGCTCAGGTAAATCATCATCTACTGACTCAATTGGCTCTAAGCCAAAGCGCTTTAGTCTTTCATTAATTCGAACTAAACGCTCAGATTTATTCTTCTCTCTTTCAGCTAACCGTTCAGCCTCATTAAGAGAAATAAAGTTCTTGTCCTTGTTTATCTTATATTCAGCGATATCACTAAATAAATAACTAAACTCAGGTTCTTTAGCTATACGTGATAGATGACGTTTATTTAACAAATCAACCTGACTAGACACCAGCGCAGAAGTTTTATATTTAGCTGGGCGAATATTATCCCAAGGCAATGCGTTTTCTTCCTGACTTTCGCCCCATTCTGCTGCTTCTATAGCCGATGGAAAGATGATGTCTGGAACAACGCCTTTATTTTGGGTACTGCCGCCATCAATTCGATAAAACTTAGCGATAGTAAATTGAATTGATCCAAGTTTATTATCAAATCGATCAAATGCTCTACCTATTCCGCGATGCTCTTGAACTGTACCTTTACCAAAGGTTTGTTCACCAACAACTAGCGCACGACCATAATCTTGCAAAGCTGCTGCAAATATTTCTGATGCAGAAGCACTATATCTATCTACTAAAACGGTAAGTGGACCGTCATAATAACTAACGCCGTCATAGTCACCTCGTTGGCTTATATTTCCGATGCTATTTCTAATTTGTACAACTGGGCCTTTATCAATAAATAAGCCAGTTAATAATGAAGCTTCCGTTAAAGAGCCACCGCCATTACCTCGAAGATCAACAATAATGCCTTCAACGTTTTGGTCTTTTAATTTTTTAACTTGAACTTTTACGTCTTCCGACAAGTTATTGTAAAAACTAGGGATAGTAATCACCCCAACCTTTGCACCTAACTCGCCAGTTTGTGATTCAAAGACTTCTGAATCTGCGGCTCTGTCTTCAAGTCTCACTTTATCTCTAATAATAGCAACTTCTTTAGCGCTAGCTAATGAGTTGTCACCACGTACAACTTGAAGTTTTACCTCAGTGCCTTTTTTACCTTTGATAAGTTCAACAACATCATCTAAACGCCAGCCTATAACGTCTACATAATCTTCTTTTCCTTGAGCTACACCGATGATCTTATCTTCTGGTTTTAATTTATTCGTTTGATCTGCTGGTCCACCAGGAACTAGACTGCGAATAACAGTAAACTCATCTACAGGCTGAAGTACCGCTCCGATACCTTCTAACTCTAAGTTCATTTCAACTTTAAAGCGATCCGCTCTACGAGGAGATAAATAAGACGTATGAGCTTCTATGCTGCGAGCGAACGAGTTCATCACTAACTGAAAAGCATCTTCATTTTGGGACTGAGTCAAACGGCGAATTGCATTTACATAGCGTTTCTTTAACGTCTCTTTGATACCTTCAACGTCTTTACCAGCAAGTTTTAAGTTCAACGCATCATACTTTAATTTTTGCGCCCAAAACTCATCAAGTTCTGCTGTAGACTCGGCCCATGGAGTTTCTTCTCTATCGAAATAAAAGACGTCGTCTTTGGTAAAATCCATAGGTAACGCTAACCATTCGATAGCTTGTTTGTATCTATCCACTCGGCGTTTAATAGACTCTTCAAACAATTCAAAAGCAAAGTCTAAAGAGCCTTTACTAATACCGTCATCAAATTGATCGGCATATTGATCAAATTTGGCTATATCGGCAGCCGTAAATAAGCTTTTGTTATAATCTAAATTACGTAAATATCTATCGTAGATTTTGGCAGACAGTTCATCATCTAAGTGAACCTTTTTATAATGCGAACGAGAAAACCAGGCCGTGATCCTTTTTGAAGCTACTTTATGCTGTGCTTCCTGTACCAAATCTGGAACAACAAAATCTTCTACTTTAGTCTCAGCATTTGCAACACTGAAAAAAGATAATGATGCGATTATCGAGCTTGCTAATACGTTCTTAACTGTCTGCATATACGCTCCTATGCTTTAAAAATACTATCCTTTGATACCTTCATAACCATACCTGAAGATAACTGAACTGAAACCTCTCCCTTTGAAGCTTCGACAATTGTCGCAGCCATTGGTTTCATTCCTAACTTAACTAAAACAGACGTTCCTGCACTAAAGTCTTCATTGCTCACTAATTCTTTAGCTGGCTCAGGTTCTTTTTGTGGGGCTTTTTCTGTTTTTGGCTTGCGCTTAGGCGGGTTTTTCGCTGACTTAGCTGGACGCTTTGGAGCATCTTTTTTAGCAGCGGCTTTACGCTTCTCATCAAACTTAGCCTTACTTTCAGCTAATTGAGATTTTGCATGTTCAATATGTTCATTGGTAAGTGCCTCAACATCAGCACCCACTAAGTCTACTCTCATCCCACCTTTCTCTACTGCCTCTAAATATCTCCAGCTATTTGTATAGCGACGTAACGCATGACGAACTTGCGTTTTAGAGACAGGATCTTCATCGGTCAATTCCGCTGCAATATCATTAAAAATACCGATTTTTAATGGTTTAGCTGCGCCTTTGATACTGAAGCTTTGTGGAAATTTATTTGCTAAAAATTCAATAACCGTTTTAAGGTCTGTTTTCTGTTGAGATTGCATTAATCGTTCTCTATTTCATCTAATTTCTGAACTACAAAGCTAGTTAACCAGCTTTCTAATTCATCTAATTCATTTTCTATAACAAAGTCTTGGCCAGCTACTGCTTCCCATAACTCGTCGAATAATTTTTCAGCCATCAATGGTGTAGTGTGGTCAGGCAACATTCCGTATGCTTGATAAACCATTTCATTTATTCGTTCTACTACTTCTTCTTCGTCGCCATCCCAATCACCTACGATTTCAATGCCAACTAAAAAGTCACGAACGTCTATAAACTCTTTCATTATGGACTAAGACCAAATACTTTGGATCATTTCTACCAACTGTTCCATTCCGTCAGCATCTGCTTGTTCGAAACGGCCAACTGTTGGGCTATCAATGTCTAGTACCGCAACTAACTTGCCATTAACATTAATTGGTACAACAACTTCTGAGTTACTTGCTGCGTCACAGGCAATATGACCTTCAAATTCATGTACGTCCATAATCAATTGAGTTTTGTTTTGAGACACGGCAGTACCGCAAACACCACGACCAACTGGAATACGTACACAAGCCGCTCGCCCTTGAAAAGGACCCAGAATAAGTTCTTCTGATTGACCGTTTACACTTTCACCCATCAAATAAAATCCTGCCCAATTTACATCGTCTAATCTTTCAAAAAGAATGGCACTAATGTTCGAAAGGTTAGCAATTAAATTAGGTTCGCCTTCACACAATGCTTTCGCTTGCATGGTAATTTCACGATAGAATTCTTTTTTATCCAAAGTTATCCCACAGATTTATTTAAGTTAAAAAATATAGCCTGCTAAGTTACCCCTAATCACCTTAAATTTAAAGGCGCTTGGCTTAATAAAATTGGCAAAAACTCATTATTTGTTGGTTTTTTCTGCAAACGCCTACAAAAATAGTGATCGTACCTTATCTCGGTAGCTTCTGCTGACTCTAATTTCATGCTCATTATTTAACTGTATAACGTATTCACCGTTGCTTAACGTGAGTACTTTCTTTACTGCGTTATTATTTACTAACACTGAACGGTGAACTCGGACAAACAATCTAGGGTTCAGTTCTTGCTCAAGTTGCTTCATTGTTTTACGTAAAATATGCGTTTCACCATCATTACAATGGACACACATATAGTCACCGGCCGCGTCAACCCAAAGGACATCATGTACAGCAATTCGGGTGGTTTCACCTACATCTTTTACCGAAATATAGTCTCTATACCCCTGCACAGCGAGCGGTTCACCTTTTGCTAAGCTATCTAAAATCTCATCAGAGTTTGAGCCGGTTAACTGCGCCATTAATTTAACTAATTGCAATTGTTGCTCTGTATCGTGATTCGTTAAAAAGCTTCGTTCAACTTTTTGCATACATTCCTGCAAACGTTCTTCATCAACTGGCTTTAATAGATAGTCAATTGCATGCACTTCAAATGCCTTTAATGCGTACTGATCGTAAGCCGTTACAAAGACAATCTTTGGTAGATTGCTCACTTCTTGCTGTAGTTTATTTAAAACATCAAAACCTGTCATACCAGGCATTTGAATGTCTAAAAATACCAAATCCGGCTTCAACTCAATAATTTTTTCAATGGCTTGGTGGCCATTCTTACATTGCTCGATAACTTCAACACGTTCGAATTTATTCAGCCTTAGTAACAAGCCCTTACGCGCAAGAGGCTCGTCGTCTACAATTATCGTTTTAATAGTTTTTAACATTAAACAAGTCCTACTCAGCTTCAAATTCTAATGGGATACGGATATTCACCTTTAACCCATTTGGTTCTACCGATGACAATACAAATGAATGATCATCATACAAATTTTGTAAACGCTCTTTTATATTAGTGATACCCACGCCAACACCCTTCTGGCTAGTATTATAATGCCCATTATCTAAGCCCGGCCCATTGTCTTTTACTTCTAATAACAAGTCATGACCAAATGTTTCTGCGCTTACCGATATAACGCCACCATCATCGCAAGCTGCGATGGCATACTTAATTGAGTTTTCTATTAATGGCTGTAGCAGTAAACTCGGAACTAACGCTTGTTCAGCATTTTCAGAAACCTTCCAGTTAACCGTTAACCTGTCTTCAAATCTAATTTTTTCAATCTCTAAGTAAAGGGACAACGCTTTAATTTCTTGCTTAAGAGGCACTTTTTTTATGGGATCTGTGTGTAATGAATGTCTTAAAAACTCGCTTAATTTGCTGACCATTCTATTTGCCGTATTATTTTCTTCACACATTATGAGCGTGGATATCGCATTTAGTGTGTTAAACAAAAAGTGTGGATTTAATTGATAGCGCAACATTTTGAGCTGTGCTTGGTTCGCCATGTTTGCGGCAGTAAGCACTTTCTGCCTTTCTTTTTGCAACATTTGGTAGTATTTGATACCAAAATACAATCCGCTCCAGCATAGAACAATATAAAAGCTACCTAATGTATTGTGGAAGTAGTAGGTCCAGTCTTCAGGGTGTGAACCAAATTTATAGAATTCGAAAAAACTAAAGCGCTTTATAACGCCCCATGTTATGCCAACAACAAACGACGCACTGAGTATGGTTACAATAAGTTTAGTCGGCGTCATCTCCCATACTTTTTGATACAAATACCTTAACGGTAGGGTAAGCATAGCGCCAATGTAAGCATCAGAAATGATGATAAATATGTAGCTGTCTCTGAAGTTATCAACAAAGGAGCCAATGTAGTGAACGAGCGCAAAACTGCACCAGCCGACAATGTGCAATATCCAAAAGAATTTTTTTCTGTCGTCTAAAAGTGTTTGTACATTCAAATTTATATCGCCCCTCAGCGCAAAACAGCTACTGAATACATTATAAGGAGAAGGGTTTATTAAATACGGTAAGTAGACCCGCTAAGCGGGTCGTTAGTCGCATAACATAGGTGAATATTTGTATTAAGCTTCCTGCTTATCCAAACCGAATAAATGACAAAATATCCAAGCAGGACCAATCATTAAAAACTGAACATCTTTAAAAAACGATGGCTTTTTACCCTCAATTTTGTGACCAACAAATTGAAGTATCCAAGCTGCGACAAACACAATGATAGACATCATTAACACTGACATATCCATGTTTAAAGACCACCAGTGCACAAATAGGACAGTTAAAGCTGAAAAGAAAATCATGCCTAAACCAAGAAAAACAGAAAGTTTAATGTAAAACAACATCGCTGGGATCAAAAGTAGCGTTGCCCAGTTAACCATTGGTGAAACATTCTCACCTGGAAATGGAATGGCCCATAACAAGCCTACCACTGTCATAAAAATAGCGGGGACACAAAGGTAGTGAATAATTTTGTTTGTACTGTTTTGGTGGCTTTCGCCATACTCCGACAACCACTGTTGTAAATTTTTCATCTATATTGCTCTTTTATTTTTATAATTTGAGAGCAATATAAACGGGAATGCTATTTAATGACAAGACAAAAAATTCAGTTTTACATTTCTATATCTGAAAGTACCGGCGTAGGTTTTCTATCTTTGTCTAACGCAACAAACTTAAATGAACCAGAAATGGCCTTGTGCTTGTCATCTTGATACATACCTTCAATAAAGATATTCACTTCAACAACCATACTCGTGCGACCTATTTGTGAAACGCTCGCCACCAACTCAACTATTGAACCTGCAGGGATAGGCTCTTTAAAATCGACTCGATCAGACGATATTGTTACCAGTGGTTTGCGACAAAAGCGAGTTGCACATATAAAGGCCACCTCATCCATCCAGGCTAAAGCCTCACCACCGAATAAAGTGTTGTGATGATTTGTTCGACCTGGGAATACCGTTTTTGTGGTGTAGGTTGTTGCATAATTAATTCTGGCTTGGACTTTTTCTGAATATTCCATATGATCACTCTACTCTTTATTGGTTTAACTCTATTATAAACCTATTCTTACAGTAACCTTGATGAATACTTATGTTATTTCCATTAAGTGTTATTTTTTTAGTCACTATGGACGAATTTTGTTATGTCGACGGTTAATTATCACTTTTCAATTGAAGACCCAAATGCACATTTATTTAATATAAAAATAGAATATACCCCTCTAACTGAATCAGTAGACGAATTATATTTGCCAAACTGGATTCCTGGCAGCTACATGATAAGAGACTTTGCCAAGCACGTATTAGAGATTAAGGCGTTTGACAAACATGGCTCACTTGCATTGCACGCTACTGACAAAAGTACATTTAAGTTACAACACAATAATAAACCCGTAACGATAGAGTATAAATATTACGCGTTTGATTTAAGTGTTCGTAAAGCCTATTTAGATCAACAATATGGTTTCATTAACCCAGCAAGTAGTTGCTTTGCAATCAAAGGTCATGAACACCAAGTTTGCAATGTCATTTTACATAAGCCTACGTCTTCAATTTGTAAAAACTGGCTACCTGCCTCTGGGTTATCTAAAGGAGTAAATACTAAAGCTTTCAGTTGGGGCGAATACAGTATTGAAGGTTATCTAGCATTTACCGACTATCCAATATTATTTGGCGAATTAGACATTGCATCCTTTGAAATAAACCAAATTCCGCACCACGTGGTAACCGTTGGTCAACATTTTGGTTCGCTAGCTCGTGTCGCCAAAGACTTAACGCCACTTTGCCAGTTTCACGCTGATATGTTTGGTGGATTGCCTACTGATGTAGACCAATATCTGTTTTTGACCATGATAACCGACAATGGTTTTGGTGGGCTCGAGCATTTAAACTCAACAGCATTGGTAGCGAGTCGCTTTGATATCATTAATGATGACGCAGCGATTACTGACGGATATCAAACTTTTTTAAGTTTATGCAGTCACGAATATCTTCATACTTGGAACGTAAAACGTTTAAAACCAACCGAGTTTATTCCTTATCAATTGGACAAAGAGGTCTATACCGACCAACTTTGGTTTTATGAGGGAATGACGTCTTATTTTGATGATTTCAGTTTGGTAGCCACTAATACTATTTCTAATGAAGCATACTTAAATGCACTAGCAAAAGCCCTTACCCGCCTAGAACGAGGTAAAGGACAACTTAGACAGTCGGTAACGGAGAGTAGCTTTTTAACGTGGACAAAGTTCTATCAACAAGACGATACAGCACCTGATCAAATAGTAAGTTACTACGTTAAAGGCGCTGTTATTGCCTGTTTTGCTGACATTGCCATCCGAAAACAATCAAACGGCGAACAGTCACTTAAAGACCTAATGCAAACCGCTTGGGTTAAGTTTGGCGTCAATAACTTAGGCACAACACAGCAAGACTTAGAAAGCCTGTTTAGTAACTTTTTGTCCGGCGAAGATTACTCAATCTTTTTAGAATTGCTGCACAGCAAAGAAAAAGTAAACTTAAAAGAAACATTTAAACGTGTTGGGCTAGATATAAATTACTATGATCAATACAAACCAAGTCAGTGGTTTAAGCCGGTAAGCTTTATGCAAACCCAATCTAACGAACAAGCTCAAAGTCTCACTCAAAAAGCAATTAAAAATACGAAGTCAGCTCCTTGGCTTGGTGCTGTTTTAGCTAATGTCCAAGGTAATATTGTAGTAAGACAAGTATTAGAAGGCTCGCCTGCACAGCAAGCCGGTATTGCAACAGGAGATACGTTAGTTGCTTTTAACAACCTCAAAATTAACAGTGACGCCATCGAGCCTTTATTAATAAATGCTGTTAAAGACTCAGACAATGTAATTCACTACTTTAGAAAAGATTTACTTTACCGCTCTGACATAACGTTTGGTCAAAACAATAAGTTTGTTGCTGGGTTTACGATTGAAGATAAAGACAAGCTGAGTAAGTGGCTTAACTAACAAAGCATTCTAAATGCCTATAATTAGAAACAAAAAAGCCTAATTAAGCATGTATTTAGTTAGGCTTTGTTATGTTTTGATTGAATGTTTTGATTTAAACTTTTATTTAACGAGATTTATTACCTAGCTTAAGTAAAGCTCTTAATCCAACTAGCTTAAACAGAGGTTATTCGTCTAATAGTAAGGCAGGATCTAATCGGCGATTAAACCAATTCAGACGCCAATCTAAATGCGGGCCTGTTACTCTTCCGGTAGCACCAATCTCAGCAATTTTATCACCTTGCTGAACTTCATCACCTATCTTTACATCAACTTTACTTAAATGAATGTAAGTTGATGTAACGCCTAAGCCATGATCGATAATTAAAGTACCACCTGAATAATACAAATCAGGCTCTGCTAACACGACTTTTCCCGCCCAAGGCGCGATAACTTTGGTTCCAGTAGGTCCAGCTATATCTAAACCAAAGTGTGGACGTTTTGGTACACCATTAAATACACGTCTCGAACCATAAACTCCACTAATGCGCCCTTCTGCAGGTCGTATAGATTTTTCAAGGAAGTCGGTACGATAAGACATTTTCTCGCGAGCTTTTTTGACCTTAGCAGAGTCAGAGCTTATTCGGCTCAACACAGACTTAGGAGGCGACACATATTTTTGAGCAACGCCATTGACTCTATCTATTTTATATTCACGTTGGGCAACATTTAATGGCTGTCTTTCAATGCTTCCATCGGCATAAGTAATAACTAGTTCTGACTGCTCCTGTGCATCTACACCAAAGCCAAATACAAACAGATTATTATTAGGATGAACAGGAACCTTTACGCCATCAATTTTAACGCTTTTAACCGCTTCCGTTGACTTTCCATATAACAAACCGCCTTGGATTACGTCACCAAAAAGAGTTGTTCTAACTCCGCCAGTTGCAACTTTGTTATCGGTTTTGTTATTAGCATTGGCATTGGCGACGCAAAAAAGCATGGTAGCCACTACGAATAGTCGCTTCATTAAAAGCCGTTTAATTACTACCAATTTCATTTAATAACATCCTTCATTAAATTTACCGTTTAAACTGACCAAATATCCACTGCAATGCTACAGCTAATTTTTACTAAGCGAATGCAATTGCGCCTTTTGCAACACCTTCATAAGCAACTACTTTATAGTTGTTGTGCGGGTACTGAGCTTTTAGTTTATCGGCAAGGTATTGAGCTATTAGTTCTACCGTCGTATCCACTGGCATAGAGTAGACAGAAGCTTTTTCCATTGCTAACTCAAACTTACCTTGAGAAGACTCATATTTGTATGCAACCTGGCTTTGTGTTTTTGAAATGAATTCTAACTCTGATTCAGCTACTTCATCTTCGTCTGTCGCCACATAAATATCTTCCCACAGTTTAGAAGCTTCTTTTTCTAAACGTGGAGATTTCATGTCATTTTCAAAGATTTGAATTTTAGAACGATGGCCATGAGCAATACGTTGGCAATTACCATCGTGCTTTTTTAGTCCATGCGTGTAGTGATAATAGAAGCCGCTTATATCTTCCGCTCTTAATGACAACTCAACCTTTTTAACATTAGCAGGCAGTTGAGGCTTGATAACTGACGCTAAATGCTTAATCACATGAGACATTTCAATGCGGTCAGCGTCTACAAAACAGTAAGCGTCAGATGGGCTAGAAATCGCGATTTTTTCGCCGCTATTAGACTCAAACTCAACCTTTATGTAGTCTTGTCCTTCGATATGCTGAACATTAACACCACTGTATTCAGTTGGAATAGCCAACTTATGGTCAACCGTATCGTCAATAATACGTTTAACTTGTTTTTTAACTTTAGAGAAGTCCAAAACCATATTTTGTTCATCAAGTTCACCGTGCAATGTCAAATCGACAATCCAGCTTTCACCCACCATGCCTCGTTGAGTACACAGGTAGGAAAAATCGATAACGGTTAAATCATTAACAAACAGTTGCATATTACTCTCTCTCTTTAATTCGAGCCGGTATTATAAAGATAATTATCACGCATCGCATTAATTGTTTTAGTTAACTTGGCGAAAACTATCAGAGTAGGTCATAGTATAAAACAATACACAAAAACAGGCGGTTAAATGAAGAAAGTTTACCAATGTAGCAATAATCTAGAACTTCAGCCTTTTATTGAAACTTTAAAGCGGTTAGATATAAAACATTTAGTTAAAAACGAGTACATCTCTGGAGCAATCGGAGAACTTCCTTTCACTGAAGCATGGCCACAACTTTGGGTATTAAATGACAGTGATTTAGATATCGCAAGGTCAGCGTGTCAGGCGATAGAGCAAGAATTAAAAACTGACAAACCCGATTGGAATTGCACTCATTGTGGCGAAGAAAACCACGCAAACTTTGAGTTTTGTTGGCAATGTGAACAATTAGATGTACATCAAGTTTAGTTGTGTATACCTAACCACACTAATTGTTCATTTTGTATATTTTTACAGTTTAATGGCAAGGCCACTGTTAGACGATTAAATTATTTCCTAACGAGTAGACCTTGTTTGTCAATAATCAAAGACTACCAGCTACCTGTGTTTTCCATTGAAACCCACGGTTCTTTTGGTGGTAATGAGCCATTTTTTTGCAATAACTCAATGCTAATTCCATCGGGTGATCGTACAAATGCCATATGGCCACATCTTGGCGGTCTATTAATCAGTACCCCACCGTCTTGTAACTTTTGACAAAGCTCATAAATATCATCAACTCTAAATGCCAAGTGCCCAAAGTTACGACCACCTGTGTACTCTTCCGGATCCCAGTTGTAGGTTAGCTCAATAGTAGGTTTCTGTGTTTCTTTTGCTTCTTCTAACTGGTCTGAAGCTGCTAGATACACAAGTGTAAACCTGCCCTTCTCACTATCTTGGCGATGAACTTCATGCAGGCCTAATAGGTCACAATAAAACTTCATTGATGCTTCAAGATTGTTGACTCGAACCATAGTGTGGACATATTCCATTGGTGTCTCCTAACTTAAAATATAAAAACGCAATTAATTTAACATGCTTAAAATTTCAAAACATTAAAAGCCTAGTGATAAAATCCTAACTGGTGACTTTTTAACAAAGCCAGTATAATGCGCGGCCTCAATTTTTAAAGATGAACTCGATGACTAAACCAAAAATAACGTTGGCGCCTATGGAAGGTGTAATTGACCACCTAATGAGGCACATGCTTACCAGCATGGGTGGCATCGACTTATGCGTTACTGAGTTTATTCGTATTGTCGATCAGAAACTGCCTGATCGTGTTTTTTATCGATACTGCCCAGAATTATACAACGGGAGTAAAACACCAAGCGGTACTCCTGTTCGGATTCAATTACTTGGACAAGAACCTAATTGGTTGGCCGAAAATGCCGTGGTTGCGACTTCTTTAGGTAGTCCGGGTATAGACCTTAACTTTGGTTGCCCAGCAAAGGCCGTTAATAAAAGTCGCGGTGGCGCAATTTTACTTAAAGACCCCAATACGCTTTATAACATAGCGAAAGCAGTGAGACGTGCCGTCCCTGAGCATTTACCCGTTACCGCAAAAATGCGACTAGGTTTTGATGACGCTAGCCTAGCAATAGAAAACGCACAAGCTTTATCAGAAGGTGGTGCCACTGAAATTGCTATTCATGCAAGAACAAAAAGTGATGGATACAAACCACCCGCTTATTGGGAACACATTGCGCTCATTGCCAAGCACGTTAAAACACCTCTAATTGCCAATGGCGAAATATGGAACCCAGAACAAGCCAAGATATGTCAATCAAGATCTGGCTGCACAAATATTATGTTGGGCAGAGGTGCATTAGCCCTTCCCAACTTAGCAAATTGGATTAAAGGTGACCAACAGCCATTAACTTGGTTTCAGGTATTGGCACTGTTAATTAAATATTCTGAATATGAAATTGAAGGCGATAAAGGACTTTACTATTCAAACAGAGTGAAACAATGGATGGTTTATTTAAAGATGAACTACCCAGAAGCAGAACCATTTTTTAGGTCTATCCGAACCATCAAAAAGACCAACGAAATGCTGAACGCAATACAACAAGAACATCAACATTATGCCAATATTGCAGAAACTAGTTAGCTAGGTTATTTTATCCTGAACTTTATGATTCATAAAAATAAAATAATCAGGATCTAAAATGCAAAAACACTTTACAACTAAACGACTAATGTTAACCGCTGCTATATCTATTGCGTTAGCTGGTTGCTCAGTAGAAACAAAAACAGATAATGTAACGACTCAAAACCAGCAATTATCTGAAGCTGATGCAAAAGCTTATGTTGTCAACGCGGAACAGCGCCTTTCAGAAATTTATGAATACGCCGCTAAAGCAGAATGGGTAGCTCAAACCTATATCACTGAAGATACACAATTTATTGCCTCGAAAGCTAATGAAGAAATTAAGCTTTTGGGAATTGAACTTGCCAACGGTGCCGCAAAATTCAAAGACTTAACGTTAGATTATGATACCAAACGAAAATTAGACCTTTTAAGACTCGGTCTAACTTTACCAGCTCCAGCAGACTCACCGGAACTAGCTTCTGAATTAGCGAAAATCGAAAGCAAACTATCTGCAATTTATGGCTCTGGCTCAACGCCTGATGGCAACAAGTATGACTTAATTGGCTTATCCAACACTATGGCAACCTCGGATGATCCAGAAGCAATGTTAAATGCCTGGATAGATTGGCGTAAAGTTTCTCCTAGCATGAAAGATAAATACGTCCGCCTTGTAGAGATTGCTAACCAAGGCGCTAAAGACTTAGGCTTTAATGATGTTGGCGCAATGTGGCGCTCTAAATACGACATGGAACCAGATGCCTTTGCAAATGAAATGGACAGGGTTTGGGGGCAAGTAAAACCCTTATACGACTCACTTCATTGTCATGTTAGAGCCAAGCTAAACGAAAAATATGGCGATGACGTAGTTCCTAACGAAGGCGAAATCCCTGCTCACCTTCTAGGTAACATGTGGGCACAGACCTGGGGCAACATTTATGACTTAGTTGCGCCTGAAGGCGGAACAGGCGTTGATGTTACAACTAAACTTAAAGAGCACAACTACACGCCAATTAAGATGGTTGAGCAAGCAGAAGGTTTTTTCACCTCTCTTGGATTCGAAGAGTTGCCGGGCACTTTTTGGACTCGTTCTCAGTTTGAAAAACCAGTAGGCAGAGATTCAGTATGTCATGCCAGTGCATGGGATGTTACAGATACGGATTACCGTATAAAAATGTGTATTCAGCAAACCGGTGAGGAGTTTAATGTAATACACCATGAGCTAGGCCATAATTTTTATCAGCGTGCCTATAATCAAAAGCAACCTTTATTGTATCGAGGCAGTGCTAATGATGGTTTCCACGAAGCTATTGGCGATACAGTAGCATTATCAATTACACCAAAATATCTAAAAGAAATTGGTTTGATTGAAGAAGAGCCAGATGCATCTGGCGATCTTCCATTTTTAATGCGTATGGCTATGGATAAAGTTGCCTTTTTACCATTTGGTTTAATGGTAGACAAATGGCGCTGGCAGGTATTTAGCGGTGAGTTAAAGCCTGATCAATATAACGAAGGTTGGTGGAAATTACGTGAACAGTACCAAGGTGTGAAAGCTCCGGTAGCCCGCAGCGAAGAAAACTTTGACGCTGGTTCTAAATACCACATTCCTGCGAATACGCCTTATTCACGTTACTTCTTAGCACACATATTGCAGTTCCAATTCCATAGAGAGCTTTGTGATATAGCCGGCGAAACCGGTCCTCTGCACCGTTGTTCAATTTACAACAACAAAGAAGTGGGCACTAAGTTAAATGCGATGCTTGAAATGGGCATGAGCAAGCCTTGGCAAGAAGCTTTAGAGGCTATGACAGGCTCTAAAGAGATGGATGCGACAGCAGTAATTGACTATTTTGCGCCATTAAAAACATGGTTAGATAAACAAAATGTAAATCGTCAGTGTGGTTGGTAATAATACCGACCCAATACTGCAAATGTACTAGTAAGAAATAGTAGTTACATTTGTAGTAGATACTAAAAAACGGCAGTTTAACTGCCGTTTTTTATGACTTCATATTACCTAGTACAAAGAAGCTTATTTAACGCCTAACTCGCGCAAACGCTCATCTAAGTATTCGCCCGCAGTATAGCGGTCAGACAATACTACGTCTGGACGTGGATGTAAGAATAGAGGTAAAGAAATACGAGACTTACTTCTATCTGCACCTTCCGGGTTAATTACTCGGTGAATAGTAGATGGGAAATAACCGCCTGACGCTTCTTGCAGCATGTCACCGATATTTACCACTAAACAACCAAAGTCGCCTGGTACATCAAACCAACTACCGTCTTTTTTCTGAACTTGCAAACCACCTTGGTTTGCAGCCGGTAATACAGTTAGTAAGTTAATGTCGCCGTGCGCAGCAGCACGAATCGCACCTACTTCTTCGTCACCTGTAATTGGTGGGTAATGAAGAATTCGTAATAACGTTTGTTCGCTATCCTTAATCATTGAAGACAGCGCAGCTTTGTAGTTTACCGCTACATCTGCAGGAGAGTGCTTTTCTACCCAGTCTAAAAGTGTAGACGCTAACTCGTTCGCTTGAACAAAGTAGTTATGAATTTCTTCGCGCAATGCTTCCGGACACTGTCCCCAAGGGTAATAGTGATAATATTCTTTGATGTCTTTTTTGTCGTGACCTTTGGCCGTTTCACTTACTGTATCTGGGAAGAATCCGTCTTGTGTATCAACATTAAAGTGAAAGTCTTGTTTATTTTCCGATGAAAAATAACCAGCCCAGTTGTTATAAATAGACTCTAAAAGATCTTTCTGTAAAGGATGGTTTTTTAGTACACCAAAACCAGTTTCATGAAGAGACTTTACAAACTCTTCCGCTGCATTATCAGCTTTATAATCAACAATAGATAACATTATAATTTAACCTCTTATTTTATGCGGCGAATTATATGTGATTTTAGCGCGTAATCAAAAAATAAAGAGGAAAAAACTAACTTGGATCAAACTAAATGTTTATTGAACCATTTTTTGACCGATTAAACTTACTAAACACCCTATTCCCAAACTGAAAAACACCCAGCCCCAAAACAATTAGCAAGCCACCTGTTAATAAACTTATAGAAAAGCGTTCGTTGTTTAAAATAATACCTAAGCTCATAGACACCACAGGCGTTAACATCGTTACTAAAGCGACTGTGCTTGCTTCAAGTTTTTGAAGTATATAAAAGTAAGCTAAAAAGCCAAGAAGCGAAGCAAATAGTCCCATGTAAATCACGGCCCAAATGGATCGCATCTGCCACTCTTGGTAATTCACCTCACCATCAAGGACAAACCAAGCGATTAAGTAGACTGGAAGCGATACAAGCAAAGAACCCACGGTTGTTGATAAAGGGTGCAAATCAACTTTGACACCTTTTACTAAAACGCTACTTAAACTAAACAGTACTACGCCTATAAATATAAAACTAAATCCATAAATAGCACCGTCGTTAATTATCATATTTTCACTGCAGACAATGGCCAATCCAGCTAATGCTATTAACAAGGATATCTTTTTTGTTTTCGTAAATTTATTTTCTGATAGCCAGCGCTGTGCCAACAAACCAGACAAAATCGGTGTTAAACCGAAACTTAGCGCCATTAATCCCGACGAAATATATTGAGCTGCAAAATAACAAAACAGCATTCCTACAGACAAGCTAATGCTAGAAAATAAATATACCTTTAAGGCATTTCTTGACGTGTTTAATTTAATATTGAGGACTTTCATGAGCAACAGCCCAAAAGATGCCGCAATTCCCATTCGCATTAACAATGACAGTGTTGGTGATATTGATTCGCTGCTCCAAACTATACCAAGAGGCGTAGTAGACCAGACAAGTACAACAACTAAAAAGGCAAGAGATACCGGCATTTGTATTCCAATAAACAAGGCTAACGTGAATCAGCTAACATAAAGCTAGAGTATATACTTTAACCTAATTACCACGAAGTAAAAATTTCATGTGACTGTTTTATTATCCCATGCCAAAGTAGGCTAAACATGCTAACTTATAGCTTCATCGTTTTAGGAGTAAAAATGAAGAGAATCATTGCTTTAATATTAGTTTCAATTACCGCTAGTTTAATTATCGGTCTTTTATCTCTTTCTTCTTATTTAGCAAAATGGGCAGTGAAAGAAACCTTCCTAGAACAACAGTTAACTCTGCAAGATAACTTCCAATTAAGCTACGACCCATTTATAAGTGAACTGACGATTTCTGATGCAGCACTGATGTATCAAAATTCCGAAGAGTTAGTTTCCTTTAAGTCGCTTATTGTTAATTTTGATCTGCTACCTCTGTTTAGTAAAACACTTTTGATAAATAAATTTGAATTCTCTGGTCTTAATCTAAGTGTAGATCAGCAAGCGGACCAAGCACTTATGATTGGAGGTTGGTCTATCGCTAACTTGGACTCTAAAAACAAAAATATTGAAGCTAAGGATACAGAGAACAACCAGCCTGCTGAAAAGAGCGAGCCATTTATAAATCAAGTCCAAATTGGAAGCATTGTTTTTAAAGATTTAAATGTGAATGCAAAAGTTGTAAAGCAGGAGCATGACATCGCTATTGAGTCATTAACAATAGAAAAACTAGACTTGCAATTAGGTGAACTCTACCAACCAACTGCGCTTTCATTTTTGTTCGATACAAGCCTGCAATATAAATTAGAAGATCTCGATAGCACACTATCATTAAGCACTAACTTGTTCTTAGAAACTGCGCCAGATATTATTTTTGATAAAAACGACATTGCCAACCTCCAGTTTCAAACAGAGTCGCTCTTATTAAAATTACAACAAACCAATGTAAAATCAGGTGTTCAAGATATTGCACTTAGCTTTAAAGCGTGGCAAACCAATTTAACGGACGTTAATGCGTCTACAGATGGCGGCGTAAAAAGTGATTTGCTGTTAAATTCATTTATAGAAGGCCTAAATGTGTCCACTATAGGCTCTGAACACAAAATGTTTACCTTTGAAAAACTAGCGTTAAATAACGTCGCATCCGAAATAAACATGACCGGAGCCGTTCTTGAATATGATGTGGCATTTTCCGACATTCAGCTAGTTGACTCTCAAGCCATGCCAAATAAAGAGGAAACTCTACCTGCCCTTTTAGACTTAGAATCTCTTAGTATCACCAATGGTTCTTTTACAAATCAACTCTCGTCTATAGAAAAAATTGAGATTGGTTCATTAGTAACTAACGTGGTTGTAAACAAAGACAAGTCTATAGCCAACCTAGTTTTACCAAAACCAACTGTTGATGACGAAAATTCGGCTACCAATCAAGAAAGTTCACAAAACAATAGTAAACAAGTTGCGGAAATAGCAAACAATAAAGCCAATCAAAAAAGTGCTAATAAGGCTGTTCTTGCCGCCGCTGATTTACCAAGTGAAGCCCTACCAGAACAAACAACTTTGAATGACGACGACGCTACTTCAAAGAAAATGGATATCAAACTTGTTGAATTGGTAAATGCAGGACCATTTAAATTAAATACACTTGATTTAAGTGTGGAACCTAACTTTCGCTCTCTAATAGAAGTGCAAAAATTCCGTTTAGCTGACATTGACAGCACACAGCCTCAACTTGTTACCACTTTTGATTTAGCGGCGACGAACAACACTTACGCCAAAATTAATATTTCGAATCAAAGTCAGTTATTTATCGAACAACCAACACACACTATTAAGGTGCTTCTAGATGAAATGGATTTAGCATCTTTGTCTCCATATGTAAGTTCTGCACTGGGTTATCATATAAATACCGGGCAGTTAGACAGTGAAGTAAACGCCAAAGTCATTGGTAACAAAATAGACGGAGAAGCCGATTTATTAATGCGTTCAGTCGACTTAACAGCTATTTCTAATCAAGGTGAGGAAAGTGGCTTTAGTGGTGGTGCGATTTCCTTTAATTACGCTCTGAGCATGCTAAAAGATGGTGATGGCAATGTTGATTTGAACGTACCTTTCGACGGTGATTTAAATAACCCTTCTGTTGGTTTTACTGGTTTTCTGTCACTCATAGTGCAAAGAGCAACAATGTCAGCCGCTAAAGACTACCTTATTAATACCTTTGTGCCATATGCCAACGTTGTTAACTTTGCGTTGTCGGCCAGCAAACATGTATTAAAGCTTAGGTTTAATGATCTAGCATTAACGGCTAAAAACTCGGAATTAACCGAAACCCAAACTGAACGATTGTCTCAACTTAGCTTAGTATTAAAAAAACACGATACAACCAGTATTAAAGTGTGCCCTATAGGCGTTGTCGCTGATTTAACTACAAGTGCCGAACAGATAGAAAGCCAGGATGTTGTTACTCAAAAATCAATTACCGCTACGCAAGTACAAGAGTTAATGGATTTAAACCAAGCGAGAGCCGAAAAGATAAAGGCTTATTTGGTAAATGAAGGAAATGTTGAATCGAAACGTATTCTTGGTTGCTCACCAACTATTGACTATAAAAAAGGTGCCGAGCCTAGGGTTTCTTTTAACGCGACTTAACTCTATTTAACGACCCAACAATTAGCCTAACTTTAATAAGCTGTTACAATGCCCGCTTTTTAATATAAAGAAGTGTATTGTGCGTTTATTAAAGTTAGCAACCCACCCTCAAGTTACAGACTTAAATGGCTCTACTTTTACTAGAAAAGCAACTCGAGCTATTGTGGTTAATAACAATAATATTTTACTGCTTTACACTCAGCGCTACGACGACTTTAGCTTACCTGGCGGTGGCATAGATGAAAATGAAAGCCACCTTGATGGGCTTATTCGAGAGCTAAAAGAGGAAACTGGCGCACAAGCCATTTCGAACGTAAAAGAATTTGGCCTATATCGCGAATACAGACCTTGGTACAAGCCTGACTTTGATGTAGTACATATGGAATCTTATTGTTTTACATGTGACATAGACGGGGATTTACTTGAGCCGCAATTTGAAGCTCACGAAATTCAAAATGGTATGAAACCACAATGGGTGAATATTCACGACGCAATAAAGCACAATGAAAATACGATTGCGCATAGTGAAAAAAAAGGCATGTCTATTGAAAGAGAAACCTTTTTATTGAAACTTATTGTAGAAGAATTAATAAAAAAACAGGGCTAGTTTACTGTAGCCCTATTTCAATATCTGTAATAACAAAATTACCTGAGAATACCGGATCCGGAACGCCTCGAGTTTCTAATGCAAAGTAACTTTTATCTTGTTCTGGCAAACCGTGAAAGCCACCAATAACCTGATAAAGCCAAACCTCAGGGTCAAAGTCTAAGTTCTCAGTTTTATAATAATCTAATGCCGTTTGATTTGTGCCAGAATCAATCACTGCACAAAAGAATGCGTCCACTTCACTTTTCAGTAGACTCTCTTGTAACTCTATTGCGTTTTCATCTTGCATCGTTAGAGGTGATGCATTATTCAAATTGGTTCGAGTATCTCTTTGCCTGTTCACATGTTTTATGTTGCTCATTACTTCTAGTAACGACTGCTCTTGTTCTACATTGTTTACATCAATGGCTGCGGCGGCAATGGTATTTTCCGCAACATTAAACAACGCAGGCACATTACTCAAAGTCGAATAATTTTGAGGCGCAAAGCTAGGATTTTGTTCTAGGTGCAATACAAAACCCTTGAGTAGTCGTGTGCGGCCTTTAAACTCTCTGAAGCGACCTAACAAATCAATAAGTTTAGCCTGAGCTAGGCTGAGCTCTTGCGTACAATGTGCAAAGCTACTTTGTAGAGTAACTACCAACAAATGTCGTAGCTCACGATGTGAACCAGAAATATCACTAAGTTGGTCAAACTGGAACATGCTCAATTGGTTTAGCAATTCTGATACTTGAGACTGAGCCAGTTCATTCTCTCTGATTTTGGCATCAACAGTGGCAACATAACCAAATTCATTGCTAATACGCGACCATAACAAACGTACATTAGTGGCTAACATATCCGTCAAGCTATACACACGCTCAGTAACATCAGACAGCATAGATTCCGCTTCTTTAAAGCGTCCTGCGTTTAATGCTTCTTTGTAATGCTCAGCTTGGGTTTTAATTGACACTAAACTACTGCCAATATTGGCATCAATTTGTCTATTATTTTCGTCCTGTAAGCTTTCTTCTAATAACGTTCTAAGCGCAGGCCTTAAACGTAACTGACGTTCATTTTCAGGTCGCCAAATAACTTTTAGGTCTAACAGGTTATTGATGACTTTAGGCGTGCAGTCGGCTTCGTTAATGCTGCCAGAAAAGTACGCCTCCATGACTAACTCAGAATGATTACTAAGTGCATTAAGAAGCGATGAGCCTGCTTTTTTAAGATTGTAATTCATCTTAAACTTCCACTAAATCAAATCTGACTGAGACATGGCATCTTCAGCCTTTTTAGCTAATGACAGTTGTTCCGTTTCATCAATAAACTTAAGAACATCGAATAGATAGTCTATTTTTCCAGTAACGGTATAAATCTGTTTATCTTGGTTTGGTTTAATTAAATAACCAAGCTCAACTAAACGCTTAAATACTAACTTTAGTTGAGCATCAAGCTCTGCAGCTTTAGAGCCAAAGAGTGCATAACGAGATATTTTATTTAGCTGTTCAGCATAAGCTGGCGTATCTTCAATGACTGTTTGTAACTCATTTAATCGTAGGTTCATGCCTTGAGATAAACTTAAGTCGTTGTTTAAGCTTTCTTGAACTAACAACAACCATTCAATTAATGGCAATAAATGATTAGATACATCTTCAAACTGTTTACCAAGTTTAACTCTCTCAGTTTCACCAATAGTCTGATACGACGCGAAAAAAACTTGTTCCTCAGCCGCATGCGTTAGTTGCCTATTAAGTACAGCAAGATGTGCTTCTACTTCCATTCGACCAGCAGACGTTTTTAAAAAGCGATAACTATCTTCATCGGTAGTTTCGCAAATGAAGTGTCCAGATAGTAATTTTTCTAACACAATTCCTTTTTGACTAATCATGCCGATACCTCGTTTGAAGATTCACTTTTCATTTTTGCTTTTATACGCTCAGATATAGGGCTCACTTTAGGCTCTACTACTTGAAGTTGTTTTTTCTGCTTATCTATTAAGTATCGGTTTTTAAATAAACTTAATACTTCTGATTCAGGATTAGGAAACGCCCCAACAACATGTATTTGGTTATTTTGGCAAGCATCAAATATTTTCTTGATATTGCTTTGATGTAAAGTGCCTAACTCATCAATTGGCCAGTGGATAATCGCACTTGAAGGCCCTCTTAACAATCTCGTAAATGCCAACAAAAACTTACATAAAATAAGATATGCCATTCCATGACTCGAGGATTCATTTAATTGACGGTCAGTTCTTATAATAAGGTCTCGGCCACTTTCTTTAATATGAAGCTCAATATCGAGTAACTTACTAATTCCACCAGCAAGCGCCGCTTTACCTAATATATCAATCACACGTCGCATGCTAGCGGCATACTCGTCCGTTGGTAATTCATGAGCTCCGGCTTCAATCCACTTACCATACAACTCACTAAAGCGTTGAAGATCAGGCCAAAACTCCAACTCATCAATTTTTGAGCGAATTTTAACCGCTGAGTCAGAGACACCATCTAAAAACAATTCTTCATCAACTTCTTTACTAATGCGTTCGCTTTGCAAACCAATGTGCTTTTCAATATCTTTAAGAATTTTGTAGTACTCAGAAAGCGCTAAGCCAAAGATACGTCCCTGCTCTCTAATACTGTTCAACTTTTGTGGAATAAGTCCATTTATAAGCTGATCGAGTTCAGGAACTAGCTTAACAGGATCAACGTGACGAACGCCTTCTTCATCAATAACACTGCATAGTTCGCGACTACGCTCCCAAGCATCATAAAATCCGGTGCCGCTTTGCGCCGCAATCTTTTGATCAAAACTTTCTACATAGTGTTTGATTGCACTTAGTTGCTCTTCTCTTTGCGCCATTAGGCTAGTAGCTTCGTTTAGGCGTTGTGAAATACTGCCGTTTTCCAACTGAGGCACACTGTCTGTGAGCTTAAGCTTTCTCATTTGAGCTAAAACTGACTGAGCTTGATACTCTTGCTCTAATAAATGTTTAAGAGACTTTTCCGCTTCATTTTGTGTTGTCTTAATGCTGCTCGCTGTTTGCTTGTATGTGTTTAGCGCTTTGTCTAAGTCTCGTTTAGATTGGCTTTCTAACTGACGAGCATCAGACAATTGCTGTTGCCACGTCACTTTTTGTTTTACGTAGTTAGTTTGATACCAAACATTAAATTCCAACACTTGATTACGTTGTTTTTCTGTTTCGGTAATATCGGCTTTTAACGTTTTAATTTTTCGTTTTAAGTCACCTATGTCATCAACATCAACGCCACGATTATTTAATTCATCTTTCTGCCACTTCTCTAGCTGCTTAAGCTCCGTTTTTAATGACACCTGGCATTGCGTAATATGGCTTTCAACTTGTGCTAACTGTTGTTCAATATCATTAACAAGGTTTTGCCAATGAGTCTTGAGTTCCATTTCGGCGTCACGTTGTTGATCAGCAACATCTTCTAACGCTTCATCTTGTTTAAGCTGCAAGCTCTGTAGGTTCGACTTTAACGATGATATTTGCTTTTGATAATGCTGCTTTCGTTCTTTTTGAGCAATTTGAAATGCTTGCGTAGATGCCGACTTATCCGCAACAGCACGTTTTCTATTTTGTAGGGCGTTATTAACATCAGACTGAACTTTAGCTAGATTAACTTCTGCTGCTCTCAGCGCATTGTTAAGCTCTGCTAATGATGTTTCTTCTTTGTGCTGAGCTTCCAACGATTCTTTTATCGCAAGTTCTAAATCATGAAGTTTTGTTTGTAAGTCAGATTCATTAGCACACTCAGATGGCAACTCTATATTGTCAGCGTCAATATTTAACCCAAACAAACTATTTTCATCTTCCACTAATGAAGGTTGCATATCCTTTCGTCGTAATAAAGCAGGGTTAATAACTTTACCTATGCTTTGTTGCCAGCCTGGCTTTTCTGATCTTAAAAACTCTAATAGAGTGCCTTCGCCTGGAAATATAACCGAATTTAATTCATTTAAAGAGGTTTGTTGTTGTGCTACTTCTTGTCTTGCTGCTTGGAGTACTAAATCTTGTTGATGACGTTCTGACTTAAGCTTAGCTAACTCATCATTCACTTGCTTGTGTTTCTCTCTTGCAAGGTCTTCTAACTCTGTTGCTTCATTAATTGTTTGCTCTAACAACTCAATTTGCTGCTGCTCTTGTTGAGTGAAACCCACATTGTTCGCAAGTGTTGTTAATTTAGTTATCTCTAGGTCTATCTCAACTTTTTGTTCTTTAAAGTCACTATTAAGCTGACTAATCTCGCCTTTAAATTTAGATTCCAAGCTCGTTAGCTGTTGATTTTGCTGTTGAACTTTTTCTGTGCGTAAATCCTTCAAAGACTCTTTTTGTTCTTTGTATGCTTCTAACTCGTCAGCGTGTTGCTCTCGTATCTCCAAGAGTTGTTTATTGTATCGACCTTCAACATCTTGATGTTGTTCCGTTAATAACGAAAGCCTGGACTCTGCGCTACTAAGCTCACTATTCCAACGTGGCAGCTTTTCTAGGTTGTCTTTATGGGTTTCAATTTCTTTATCTTGCCATGTGTCATAAACCGACTCTACTTCATCTAGTTTAGAGGTATAAATCTCTACATCGGATTTGGCCGCAGATAAGCTTTGATTTAGTGTGTCTCTTTGTTCAGACCATTGCGACTCTAACTGTTGAGCGTCCATTTTATTTTGTAAAATCGCGCCCTCTAATTCCGATTTATTGGAGCTTAATACCGTTTGGTCAATAGAGATTTGATGCTTTAATTCAGCGAGCCTGATTAAGATTTGATTATAATCTGTATAAGAAGCCTCTAGCTTTGTAAAATCCGGTCGGATCTCTTCAAAGCCTTTGATCAGCTTACACTCTCTAATCCATTCATCCACTTTGGTCGGGCTAAGTTTTGTTTCGCCAGGTGTTACACCATCTTCTTCTAAAATCGCGGCAACCATTGCTTTAATGGTTTCCATTTTTCCTTCTTTACTATGGACTGCCTTTGCTAACTTCTCTATGTGTCGTAAATTGTTCGAGCCATCACATAAACTAAAAAGACGAGCGTAACCTGGTAAATCTCTATGTGAGGCAAGAATTGACCTGTCGTTTTGGATAATAGCTTTAAACTCTTTGGTGTTTAATTTACGACTACACAAAATACCATCACGTTTGATAGTTCGAACTAACTCAACAGGATTTGCAGCGTGCTGACCTTCCAACATGCCCGCGCTTAAATAATCGGTTAATTCAAAGGCTTTATTGATCAATCTATAGTCAACACCTTTACCTGACGAAGTTAACACCACCTGGCAAACATCTGAATCTTGCTCACCTCTAAGGTATTCGTAAATTATGTAACTATTAGATTGTGGCAAATACCAACGTTCAAACGAATCACGGGTAGCGGGTACTACACGACTCGGGTATTCACCATAAAAAACAGGAATAAGACGCTGCAACGTTGTTTTACCCGACGCGTTTGTACCACAGATATTCGTATGACCGTTTAGATTTAGTTCTACCACTCCGGTCATATGGGTATTTATAAGAATTATCCGATTTAATGCTGGCATTTTATCCCTTCAAACTATTTTTATTCTAATAACTAAACACAACAACGCCGCTAATGAAAGCGGCGCTATTTTAATACTGACTTGCGTTATGCTTTAAAGCAATTACAACTCAATCTCTTCTTCTTTCACAACCTTAATAATTAGATTGTAGATTTCTTGAACTTGACTCTGTGGTAACGGTTTACCTTCTTTATCGGTAAACTGAATATAGACACCATCAATAGTCGTAACCAATACAGCCTCGTATTCACCAGCATCTAAAGATAATTGGTTTTGGTACTCTGAGCCAAACGCTGAACCCCAAATAGACTTGTCATTCTTATCATACGTCAAGGTATATAAAAATAGCTTTTTGTCTTCTTCTTCGATATTAAAGCCAAGATCTTCTAGTACATCTTCTAACTTCTTAAAGACAAACAATATATCTCGTTGTGATGTAATAACACTATCGCCAGCTGGGTTAGTTCCCAATACTAAAGATACGTCAGTTAATACACGCTGTTTTTGCACTACAACTCGATATTGGTAATCTAGTTCTAACGAGAATTGATTTAACATTTCTATAGCTAACTGCTGAGTTCGATACTCTTTGCTGAACTTTGGAGCATGTGTCTTGCTTAACATTTCAAGTTTAACTGGCGTTACAAAAGCTTCTCCGCTTCTGCCGTGAGGTTGAACATTATAAGTCAGATCAAAAACGAAACGCTCAGTTTCTACTTCGCGAGTCCAAAACCAAAACCCAACTTCCACCGTTTTTATAACTTCAATGCGATGGCTATCACCACTATTAAGAAGGTTATAGCCGCGACTATTAATTAAACCATTTACGCCTTGTTCAATAAATGGAGAAAAGTCGTCTACTTGTTGAGGCTTTTCCAACATAATTTTGTATGGATGGCTATCATCTGAGTTTACCCAACTCCCCTGAAATATTTCCAATACGCTTGATGGTGAGGTAATTACTTCAGAATTTTTTGCAGTTTTACTATTGTTAGCTAAATAAAACTCAGTACTTTTAGCCGGTGCATTTAGGCTTTCTGGCACAACAAGTGTGTCTGTGCTTTGCTTTGTATTCTTGACATTTGGCGTATCTGTTAGCCAATTCTTAACCGATGTACAGCCTGTGGTTAACGATACTAAGGTAACCAATATAGCCGGTTTAAGATATTTCACGCACTTCTCCATCTTATTATTATTTACTTTGCTCTAAAGCTTGTTTGATAATGTTATGATGATTTGGTTCCATCGTAACTAAAGGTAATCGAACAAAGTCAGAACTAATTTTGTTTTCTAACATCAACGCCCATTTTACTGGCACTGGATTAGGCTCAATAAATAGGTCGTTATGCAATGCTACTAGTTTCTTGTCAATATCGTTTGCATTTTGTTGCTCACCTGCCAATGCATATTGAACCATTTCACGCAGTTGCCCAGGTCTAATATTTGCAGTAACAGAAATAGCACCATCACCACCAAGGTGTAAAAAATCTTTTGACGTTACATCGTCACCGCTAAACAATATGAAGTCTGGGTTTGCTTGTTTTAGTACTCTAACTCTACTTAAATCGCCAGTAGCGTCTTTAATGCCAACAATATTTTCTACCGCCATTAGCTCCATTACCGACTGATTGCTTAAATCAACATTAGTGCGGCCTGGAACATTATACAAAATGATAGGTTTAGAAGACGCTTCTGCAATCGCTTTAAAATGCTGAATCATGCCTCTTTGACTAGGCTTGTTATAATATGGTGTTACTGTAAGAAAACCATCAATTTCTAAGTGATCATATTTTTGAGTCGTTTCTATTGTTGCAGCTGTGGAATTTGAACCATTACCAACAATAATAGGAAGACGCCCATCGTTAACGTCAATACTATGAGTTAAAACCTGCATTTTCTCAGCTTCATTTAATGTTGCTGATTCTGCTGTTGTTCCAAGTATTACAAGTCCGTCGGTCTTAGAAGCAATATGCCACTCAATCAAATTAGTTAGACTATCAAAATCTACTTCACCATTGTTCAACATTGGTGTAATTAAGGCGACAAAGCTGCCCTGAAATTTTGCCTTTAAACTCATAATTCCTCCGTATATTTAGCAAGGTATGTTACTTAGGCACGTACCAATAAACAAGTAAGATATTTGCCAATAATGCGTTTTTATTCCCTTATGGTAGACTACTTGACCATTTTGAAAATAGAAGCGCTTTACAATTGCCTATGACCACCATAAATACAGCTCCACAATACCTCGTAATCACAGCTATTGGAGAGAACAAAACCGGCCTCGTTAGTGAACTCGCCGGGCTAGTCTATCAGTGTGGCTGCAATGTGGTTGACAGCAAAATGGCGATATTTGCCAATGAGTTTTCTATAATCATGTTACTCGAAGGTGAGCATGTCGATCTACTTCAACTAGAAACTCAGTTACCGCCTTTAGCAATGAGTTTATCTTTGCTCACTATGATGAAACGAACGCAAAAGCGTCACTTGGCTGACGATTTAAACAATCACTATTTAATTTCCATAGATGGGCCTGATAAAGCAGGAACCATTAAGGTGTTTACTTCGTATTTAGCAAAGCAAGGTATCGATATTACAAGTTTGAAGTCAGGTACAGAGATACGACAAGGTAACAAATGGCAGTCAGCACAAATTGAGTGCTTAATGCCAACGGAACAAACAGTGAACAGTATAGAAAGTGAATTTGTTTCACTTTGTAGCTCTTATGAGATGAGCTGTACAATTAGTCCAATTACCATTGAAGTTAATTAAAGGAGTAGTCTAATGAACACATTAAAAGCAGGCGATAAAGCGCCAATGTTTAAACTTAATGACCAAAACGGTGAATTATTCGATTTAGCGGAAACGCTTAAAACAAGCCAAGTGCTGGTTTACTTTTATCCAAAAGCAATGACACCAGGTTGTACAGTACAAGCGCAAAACTTGCGTGATGTAAAAGCAGATCTTGAAAAATATAACACGGTTGCTGTAGGTATTAGTCCAGACGCTGTGAAACGATTAACAAAATTTACCGAAAGAGATGAATTGAATTTTCCTCTTTTGTCTGACGAAGACCATAAAGTTGCCGACGACTTTGGTGTTTGGGGCTTAAAGAAGTTTATGGGTAAAGAGTACGACGGCATTCATCGTCTATCTTTCTTAATTGGGCAAGACGGTGAAATCAAACATTTCTTTAATAAGTTCAAGACTAAAGATCATCACCAAGCCGTACTTGATGTTTTAGCAGAAAAATAATAGCTGAATATAAAAACCTGAGTGCCATATTTAAATCCGATTTATCTGTCACTTAGTTTTTGAATTCATAACTCTCTGCAATATATTTATTAAAAAGTGTCAACGTTATTTAGACGAGGCATTAAAATGCAAAAAAACCCAATATTTATATTGGGCTTTTTTTATACTAATTTTTATTTTCAATAATTTAAACTATCTATGACGGTGAACCTACTTACTGCAATTTACTTCTTCTGTGCTAACGTCGTTACTCTGTGGTAGCTCTTTAACAGACCATGCATTGATTAGTGCTTTAACTAGTGACGCCAAAGGTATCGCAAAAAACACGCCCCAAAAACCCCATAACCCGCCAAAAAATAAAACTGCAACGATGATATAAACAGGGTTTAAGTCTACCGCTTCTGAAAACAATAATGGCACCAGCAAGTTACCATCTAGCGCTTGAATAATGCCGTAGGCAATCATAACGTAATAAAAATCAGGGCTTAATCCAAACTGAAATAAAGCAACACCTATAACGGGGATTGTCACTACTGCAGCCCCTATATATGGAATGAGCACCGATAAGCCAACCAGTAACCCCAAAACAGCAGCATAACGCAAGTCCATAATGACAAACGCGATATATGTAGAAACACCAACCACAAGTATTTCAAATAACTTGCCTCGGATATAATTAATAATTTGTTGGTTCATTTCAGTTGATACTTGTGTGATCAAGGTTCGCTCTGTAGGCAACAACCGGTCGAAGCCAGCATAAAGTGATACCTTGTCTTTCAGCATAAAAAACACCATTAGTGGTACCAGTATTAAGTATATTAATAGAGCTACTAGATCTGTTACTGATGTCATAACACCTTGTAGCAGCTCTTCAAGAAAGGTAACAAAACGATTGTCCACATTGCCCATGACCTTTTCTACTAACATAGGATCAATATTAGGGTATTTTTCTGGTATCTCTTGGATGAATTTTTTTAAATCATTCATCATCTCTGGCAGCTCTTTTACAAGACTGATGCTTTGTTGCCAAATGACAGGAATAACTTTAACTATAAGCGTGGTGAGTGCACCAACAAATGCGGTAATGACAATTGTTGTGCTGATATTTCTACTGAAACCTAGTCGTGATACACGCTTTACTGGCCATTCCAATAAAAACGCAAATACGACAGCTACTAGAACAGGAGTGAGTAATTTCCCAAACCAAAAAAAGGCTAACATCCCTAGCATGACTACCATAGCTAAGGTTACTGCGTTTGGGTCTGAAAAGTTTTTTCTGTACCACTGTCTTATCACTTCGAACATAATTGGCTATCCAACCTATATTATTTTAATCCAATATCTCAACGTTAAAATCCGAACCTTGAACGGATTGTTCAAAGCTTATATTTTCGGACTTTAAGTAACTAACAAAGTTTTTTAAAGTAATGTCATCATCCAAAATAAATGATTTTGTGCTTTTTTTTAGCAATTGTTGTTTAACTAGTACAAAAGCCAGTGGACAAGTTAGTCCTCTAGCATCAAACTGATACACAGAATTCAAAATTGGAGCCTTTTGGCAATTTGCTCTATTTTGGGTAGTCTACACCTAAGATTGTGTTAATGCAGTAAACCTATTGAAAAAGAGAATTATGGGCTTATATCCAGATAAATACGGCTTACCAGATGAAGCCGAGATCAAAGACATAAATGCATTTAAGAAAAAAATAAACTGGGGCGAAATTCCAGCTTTTTTTCAACTCGTCGGTAAATCCATAGCCGATGCCGAAGGGTTTATACATTATGGTTTTGACAATGCATTCAAAAAAATCGTTGATCGGAAAAACTGGAATTATGAAAAATTAGGTATACCTGTCAATGCAGATAGGACAATGGCAGAGCACGCACTTGAGCCGATAAGACGTCCTAAAATTTGTTTGTATCATGTGTTTAATAAAACTGGGTATGAACTTTTAGCATTTCCATACGTCAAAAGTGTATTAATTGATGAGTTTAGAGAAAATGATCCTAAATTAGACTTTCGTCGATGGGATCCATCTCAGATGAAAGTACTCGTTAGAATTCCAGAACTGCATAAGTTTATTGCCTTTACGCTGGTAAATGGTGATGACGCAGACATGGCTTTAATAGTTCATGCACATAACGTGGTAAATCGAATGATTTCAATGTTAGAGAATGAAGTAGATGTACACGAAATACGTGGTTTAAGCATTGATCAAGGTTTTAAAAAGCAAAGCCTAAGCCCCGACGACACACCGGAAGATATTATTATCGAAAACCAAAAAAAAGGATAAAACAACGCCTTATGCAGTTCTCTTTTCAAAAGGTAGTTAAAGCTAAGTTTAGTTCTATATCAGCCGCCGCCATTTTTATTTTTTCCGCTTCGGCACACTCTATGACCGTAGACAATGAATTGCCCGATCTAGGCGCATCGGCTTTAAGTACATTATCGATAGAAAAGGAGAAGCAACTAGGCAACATCATTTTTGACCAATTGAGAGGCCAAACCGCTATTTTGCAGGATCCTATTATTATTGAATATATTAATGATCTGGGAAATAGATTAGTGGCGAAGTCAAATGATGTAAATTTCCCATTCACTTTTTTTGGTGTTAACAACAGTCAAATAAATGCCTTTGCTTTTTATGGTGGTTATATTGGGATACATACTGGCCTCATTGCAAAGTCTGAAAATGAAAGCCAACTCGCTTCAGTAATAGCTCATGAAATTGCTCACGTAACACAACGACACCTTGCAAGAAGCAAAGAAGCGGCATCAAATAGAGCTCCTTTAACACTAGCGGGAATTGTAGGCTCTATCATTTTAGCCGCCGTTAGCCCTCAATTAGTTATGGCTTCTATGATGGCAACAACTGCGGGTACGCAGCAAGCCATGATCAATTATACAAGAGGTAACGAGCAAGAGGCAGATAGAATTGGCATGAATATACTGGCTAATTCTGGTTACGACCCATATGCAGCTGCTGAATTTTTCACAAAACTACAAGAACAAGTGCGCTACAAAAGTGACATTCCTGCATTTTTAATTACCCATCCTCTTCCTGATACGCGTGTTACCGATGCAAGACTTCGTGCTCAGCAATATGAAAAAAAGTTCTATACCGACTCACTTGATTTCTTATTAGTAAAAGCTCGTATAGATGCAAGATATGTAAAAAGCCAAGCTGATAACTCAGACACAACAAATTTAGTAGATAGAATAAAAAAGACGAGTGGTAATAAACGGTTTGCGCTTCAGTACCAGTTACTCCTTACCCTAGTAGATAATAAGAAAATTGATAAAGCATTTGAAATATGGGAAAAACTTAACGAATACGCACCTGGCAACTTATTCCTTTTAGATACCTACTCTGACCTTGCTATAGCTGCGGAGACACCTGAAGTTGCGCTTGATGCCTTAGCAAAGGCTTATAAAAACAAGCCTAACAACTACGTGGTAACATTAAATTACGCCAACGTCGCATTAGATGCTAAGCAATATGACAAAGCGATTGAGCTATTAGAGTATTTCTTATTAAAAAAGCCAAACGATTTATTAGCCACTCAAATGTTAGTTGATGCATACAAAGACGCTAAAAATATGGCAAAATACAATATCACTAAAGGTGAGTTATACGCACTCATGGCTCGCTACAACGAAGCTATTACATTTTTAGATAGAGCGTTAGCAATGATGGGTAAAACTGATAAAGCCGAAGTAAGCCGAATTCAAGCGTTAAAGTACCAGTACCGAGAACGCCAGCAATATATAAAAGACATTAAAGGAACCATTTAATGACCGTTACTATTTTCCACAATCCAAGATGCTCAAAAAGCCGACAAACATTAGAGTTACTAAAGTCGAATGATGTGGAGCCAAATATTGTTGAATACCTAAAAACGCCCCCTACATCTGCTGAACTTTCTAACATTATTAAAATGCTTGGCGTAGATATAAGAGATATTATTCGTACCAAAGAATCTGAGTATAAAGAAGTAGGCGCTGATAATAAGAGTTTATCCGACTCTGAGTTGCTATCGATTCTAGCATCTACCCCAAAATTAATAGAACGACCTATCGTGATTAACGGAAATAAAGCAGCTATTGGACGACCTCCAGAAAACGTATTGAGTATTCTTTAATGTCTCAGCCATTTGTTTTAGTTCTTTTCTATTCCAGACATGGATCTGTTTTGAATCTTGCGAAATCAATAGCCAAAGGTATTGAACAAACAGGAGTCGAAGCTCGTATCCGAACGGTTATTGACAGTGATGATCATTGCTCAGATTATCCTGCAGTAGATACCGACGATGTTAAAAACTGTATTGGACTTGCAATGGGTAGTCCCTGTCATTTCGGGATGATGTCGAGTTCGTTAAAAAAGTTTTGGGAATCCACGTCTAATCATTGGATAAGCGGAGAGCTAATTGACAAACCAGCCGCAGTATTTACCTCTAGCTCAAGTTTACATGGTGGCAACGAAAGTACTTTACTAAGCATGAGCTTACCCTTATTACACCATGGGATGATGCTATTAGGGGTACCATACTCAGAGCCTGAGTTGCATAAAACCGACTCTGGTGGCACGCCCTATGGAGCCAGCCATGTTTCAGGCTTGTCGTTATCTAATGAACTAAGCGAATCTGAAAAACGTATTGCTATAGCATTAGGGATACGTTTAGCAAACACCGCAAAATTAATGAATACTAACCAGGCGACATAGTTAAATAAAATGCAAAAACACAACGCAACAGCTACAGACTTTCAAACCGCACCGATGGCAACTTTTGTAAAGAAACTACAAAGGTTAGGTTCCTTTGGTTTCTTTGGATTAGTAATTTATTATCCTATTTTATTTACCTTGCTTGATACTGCTGGTAATTCTTTATCTTATATAACGTTAGTATTATTTTGGGTGCCATTACTTTTTGCCGTTAAAGGTATTTATCAAGGTAATCCATATACCTTTGCATGGAGTAACTTTGTCATTATGTGGTGCTACCTTCATGGCCTCACAGCAATATGGACGTTTGAAGGTAATAAACTATTTATCGTTATCGAGCTGATTTTACTCACTGCTGCTTTTATAGGTAACACCTATTTTGCCCGCTTCAGAGGCAGAGAGATGGGCTTAGCTTTGCCTAAAATCAAAGAATTAAAAGAACAAGAGAAAGCTCAGTTTGAAGGTAACATAAAACCCAATAACGAAGAGTCAGTTATCAAACCAAACATTGAAAAGTCTGACAAATAAGGCAGCTTTTAAACCTGCAATTGAAGTGTGTTGATTACCTATCTGAGATGCTTATCCTGCAGGTAAATTAAACTAAAAGTTCAGATTATTCGTAATGAGGCTATTATTCATTATTAAAAATGACTCATGGCCTCTAATTATCTATATATATTCGACAACGACTTACGGACGAGCTATTTACCTGTCCTCTCTCAATTTATAAAAGAAATCAACGATAGCGGGCATGGAGAACTTCAATGCGCCTACCTTTTTGATCCAGAAGATTTAAAACCCAAGAATTTTCAGTCTGCGTTAATCAGTCCTGCTAAATTAAAACTAATTTGTGAATCTCTAAAAGAGCTAGGACAAGTCTTAGCCAACAAAGGTATTTTATTAGACATTTGCATTGGTAACAAAAGTGCTAACCTTGGTAACCTAATTAAAAAATATAATGTCACTTGCTTAGGCTACTCTTCGCCAACAGGCAGTTACGAACGTGAATTATACCGTAATGCCGAAATTGAAGGCTTAACGGTTCACAACGACTTCCAAACGTCGTTATTCAACAAAGCTACATTACCATTTGCAATAAATGACTTACCAGCAACCTTCACTCGCTTTCGAAAAGTTGTTGAAGCTTTACCTCTCGATGAGTTATTTACTCACTATCAAAAGCTACCTGAGTTATCTCACAAAACTAATTGCGCCATGCAATTGCTGGCCAACTTCGAAGAGTCTTATTTATCACTGAACCAAACGCCTGCTTTTAGCTATGCGTTAGACACCGCAAACAAGCTTAAGATCGAATTTAGTGGTGGTGAAGGTTTAGCGGTGCACCATATGAACAATTACTTTTCTCTCACTTCGCCTAGTGTATATAAAACAACGAGAAACTTTTTAGACAATTGGACAGCATCAACCAAGTTCAGTGCTGCTTTGTGTTTAGGCAACATATCTCCTAAACAAATTTGGCGAGAGATTGTAAAGTACGAGTTAAAAAACGGCAGTAATGAGTCTACATACTGGATTAAGTTTGAGTTATTGTGGCGTGAGTATTTTCATTGGTATGCCGCAAAATACAATGAAAAACTATTCCACTTTTCAGGGATCACACAACAAAAACCCCTATCAAGCTTTTATCCAGAACGGTTTCGCAAATGGATTGACGGTGCAACACCCTCTCACTTTATAAACGCTATAATGAATCAATTAAAAACAACGGGTTATATAAGTAACCGGGCGAGGCAACTAACCGCAAGCTACTTTGTAAATGAGCTAAACATAGATTGGCGTTATGGAGCCGCTTATTTCCAGTCACAATTAATTGACCATGACGTTGCTTCTAATTGGGGAAACTGGCAATACTTAGCGGGTGTAGGCTGCGATCCTAGAGGGAAGCGTAAATTTAATATCGAGAAGCAGCAAAATTTATACGACCCAAACATGTCCTATATTAATAAATGGATTTCTAGCGCTACAACGTTGCCACTAGACAGTGTTGACTATGTTGATTGGCCAATAGTTAATGAGGAGCCTTAAACGTGACGTCATATTCAAAGCTACGGTTAATTTTAGGCGATCAGCTGAACGCAAATCACAGTTGGTATAAAAATAAAAATGAAAGCACACTCTATTTAATCGCAGAGCTTCACCAAGAGCAAAGCTACGCTAACCATCATATTCAGAAAACGCAGGCGTTTTTTAAAAGTATGGAGTGTTTTGCTCAAGCTCTAAAAAAATCAGGTCATCGGGTATTGCACTTAACCTTAGATGATACTGTTGGCTATACCTTAGTGGAACTAATTGAGCATTTAATTTCGAAACATAAAATAAGCAATTTTGAATATCAGCAACCTGACGAATATAGACTTTCGGCTCAACTTGAAGTGCTCAATGAAGATAAAAACTTAAATGTGACGGTTGATTCAACAGAACATTTTTTTATCGAGCATACAAACATAAACAAATACTTTAAACCCGATACCGCTCATCGAATGGAAGCCTTTTACAGAAAACTTCGGGTTCAGTTTGGAATACTGCTTGATGAGGCTGGTCAACCTGCAGGAGGAAAATGGAATTACGACGGCGCCAATCGCAACAAAATGAAACCAGACGAAATTAAACAGGTGCCACAACCCCTTCTGTTCTCAAATGACGTAACAGACATCAATAAACGAATAGAAAAGCACGGCGTAAAAACCATAGGTGTTGGTACAGACCGATTACTATGGCCAACATCAAGGTCGCAAGCCAAAGAGCTTTTGCAATTTTTCTTAGATCAATGTTTATGCAACTTTGGGTATTTTCAAGATTCTATGACTCATGATAGCAATAAGTCGAAGTCATCACTTTGGAGCCTATACCATTCTCGAGTTTCGTTTGCATTAAATGCAAAAATGATTTCGCCAGCATACGTTATTGATCAAGCGATAAAAACTTATCGAAATAATGACAATATTTCAATTGAGCAAATAGAAGGTTTTATCCGTCAAATATTAGGCTGGCGTGAGTTTGTCCGAGGAATATATTGGATAAATATGCCTAGCTATAAAACTCAAAATCAACTCAACGCTAAAGGTACGCTACCAGATTATTTTTGGACAGGTGAAACCAAAATGAATTGCATGCACCATGCAATAACACAAAGCCTTAATTACGCTTATGCCCATCATATTCAGCGTTTAATGGTTACAGGTAACTTTACCTTGCTTACCGGTATTAACCCTGATGAAGTAGATGACTGGTACTTAGGTATTTATATTGATGCTATTGAGTGGGTAGAGTTACCTAACACAAGAGGCATGAGTCAGTTTGCCGACGGTGGTTTACTAGCCTCCAAAGCCTATGCGTCAAGCGGCAATTACATAAACAAAATGAGTGATTATTGTAAGTCTTGCCACTATGACGTTAAAGAAAAGGTAGGTGACACGTCTTGCCCATATAACAGTTTATATTGGGGCTTTATGAACAAACATGAAGGCAAGTTTGGCAATAACCCAAGGCAAGCTATGGTTTACAAAAATTGGCATAAAAAAGATGGATACGAACAACAAGCAATATTGAAGCGTTACAACTGGTTGCTCAACAACTTAAGCAATTTATAAAACGATTTGTTAGTTGGTAGTTGGGTAGTTGGTTAGTTGGTTAGTTGGTTAGTTGGTTAGTTGGTTAGTTGGTTGGTTAGTTGGTTGGTTGGTTGGTTGGTTGGTTGGTTGGTTGGTTAGTTGGTTAGTTGGTTAGTTGGTTAGTTGGTTAGTTGGTTAGTTGGTTAGTTGGTTAGTTAATTGGTTAATTGGTTAATTGGTTAATTGGTTAATTTAGATCTAACCATTTTAAAATTTCACACCAAACAAAAAAGGGCTAAAAAGCCCTTTTCTTTATTCAGATATTAACGTCAATAAATAGATTATTTAATTGTCGCTAACAAAGTATCGTCTAAACCTTCATTTACGATTCCGATAACCGCATTACAATGCTCTAGCGTAAACTCGCCGTCGGCAATTTGTTTATCAAGCTTGTTACGACGATCAGATACTGTATTTTGGATAGCCTTTTTATCATCTTTATCGATGTTTAGTTTGGCTACTTTAGCGTCTAGCTTCGCGAAATAAGGATACAAAGTACCTTCCGCTTTGTAGGCTTCTGCTCGTGTACTTGGGTGGAAATCTTCACAAGCATTTAAATTCATTAAATAAAAATTTAAATATGTAGAAACCGTAATTAATTTATAGCTTTGGTTTTCTTCTGCATTAACTTGACTTGCCATACTGCCGAACACAATTGTCGCTGCCGTTATCAATGATAATAAAGTTTTTTTCATGCGTTTTTATCCCTAACATAATACTAGATAGACTTTAAAGTAAACGTTCCCAAACATCAAACAATTTAGAATGATATACTCTTATCTTAATACTTTCACTATGTGTTTTAGAAAGCACATATGTAACACTTTTGTTTTTTTTATCATCAGTTATCCCCCTTTAATCACGTTACAACTTGACCCTAGAGCTAATATGTGATTTCTTACACGTGTTGATCTGAATAGACAACACTAAACAACAAAAAAATAAACGCCCATTAGAGGCTAAAATTCCACGGGAATTAATAATGAAAAAAAGATCACTAGTAAGCCAAGCTATTAACTTAGCTTTAGTAACGGGTCTTTCTTTGAGTGCGCAATCTGTGTTCGCCGCAGATGAAGTAGTTAAAGAAGACGTAGAAAAAATCACAGTAACCGGCTCTCGTATAGCCAAAACAGAATTATCTTCTCCGACGCCTGTTTTAGTTATAGGTCAAGCTGAAATCGCACGGTTTGGTACACCAGATTTAGGTAGCGTACTTGCTGAATTACCAGCTATCGGTGCAACAAACACATTATCAGGAAACGCGAACAGCAACTCAGCAGCGGGTCAAAGCTCGGCTGATTTACGTCGTCTAGGTGCAAAACGCTCTCTAGTACTGGTAAACGGTAAACGTCACGTAGCAGGCTCACCTGGTTCATCTACTGTTGATTTATCAACTATACCTGCCGTACTTATCGAACGTATTGAAATCATTACTGGTGGCGCATCAGCGATTTATGGTTCTGACGCGGTAACAGGTGTAATTAACGTTATTTTGAAGCGCGACTTTGAAGGCCTAGAACTAAATGCAACTGCAAGCCGTTCAACTGAGGGCGTAGCAGCAAACAACCACACTGTAAGCATCGTAGGCGGTACATCAAGCGACCGTGGTAACGTGACTTTCTTTGCTGGTGTTGAGCGTATTGAAGAAACAATGTCAGCTGACATTCGTCAACTTAATAGCTGGGGAACAATATCAAACCCTGAAGACGGCGGTGAAGATGACGGTATTTCTGACCGTCTACGTGTACCGAATGTTGGTTCAGAAATGATCAACCGTTTTGGTGTTATCAATCCGTTTGGTGGCGACCGTTTCACATTTGACGATGCCGGTAACGTTATCGAACAGTGTGAGCGCATTGGTACGAACAGCTTTGCTTTTGGCCAATTACCAGCAGACTGTAAAACAGGCTTCATGACTGAAGATTACGAAAACATCTACCCATCGGTAGAGCGTTTCTATGTTGGTTCAACAATGAACTATGAAATTACTGATCAAGTAAGCTTCTTCGGTGACTTCAAATACAACTCAGCAGAAATCAAACAGCAGTTCCAACCTAGTTTTGATTTTGGTGGCATAGATATTGATGTTGAAAACAATGCGTTTTTATCTGACGAAGCACGCACGCGCTTAGGTGGAACTGGCGTAGTTCCTATGTCCAAGTTCTTTGACGAACTTGGTAACCGCTCTGCAGCAAACGAACGTGAATTATTCCGTGCAGTTGCAGGCTTAGACGGTTACTTCACACTTAGCGATACGAACTTTGATTGGGAATTATTTTACGTTTACGGTGAAACAAACAACGTTCGTGTAACAGAAAATGACCTAATCCCAGGGAACTTCGCAGCGGCAGTCAATTCTCAAATTGGTGCAGATGGTCAAGCAGAATGTGTAGACCCAACAGCTGGTACTGTTGACGCAGGTAACTGTGTTGCATACAACCCGTTTGGTTTTAACAACGCTTCTGAAGCAGCGAAAGATTGGATCTCTGCTGACGTAACACGTTCTGACCAAATCACTCAAGAAATCGTTGGCGGTTCAATCGCGACAGATACAAGCGAGTTCTTCTCTTTTCAAGGCGGCGCGATTGGTTTTGCAGCTGGTTTTGAATACCGTGAAGAAACGTACACGACAGTTACAGACGAGTTAACTAAGTCTGGCGCGTTATCAAACGCGGCAACTCCTGATGAGTACGGCGATTACGACGTAACAGAAGGTTTCGTTGAAATTAGCTTACCACTTCTTGCTGAAGTTGATTTTGCTTATGAGTTAACACTTGATGCGGCATACCGTACGGCTGATTACTCACACGCAGGTTCTGCTGATTCCTGGAAAGTTGGTTTAATGTATGCACCGATTGAAGATGTACGTATCCGTGCAACTGTTGGTGAAGCAGTACGTGCACCTAACTTAGGTGAAGCATTTAGCCCACTTTCTCCTGGTTTCGGCCGTGTTTCTGATCCATGTGATGCAGACAACATTAACGAAGATCCGGATCGTGCAGGTAACTGTGCTGCGTTAGGTATCCCAGCTGGATTCGAAGCAAACGATAACGTATCTGTTGATACGCTTTCAGGTGGTAACCCTAACCTGTTCTCAGAAACATCAACATCAACAACTGTTGGTATAGTATGGGCACCTCAGTTCATAGAGAACTTCACGGTAACGTTAGATTACTACGACATCGAAATCGAAGATGCGATCATTTCAGTAGCAGTGCAAGATATTGCTGATAACTGTGTTGACGCAACTGGTGGTCCAGATGAGTTGTACTGTAGCGCGATTGACCGCGATCCAACGACTAACGACATTGACTTGGTTCGTTCTGGTTTCTTAAACGCAGCGGCACTTAACGTGAGTGGCATTGAGTCTGAAATCAACTACAGAACTTCGTTAGAAGGCTTCGAATTACCAGGTGAATTATCTGTTAAGTTATTCGTATCTAAACTAATCGAATTAGAGCAGTTTGAATTCCAAGACCGCCCGGACGAAATTAACGTTGAACACGGTGAAGTAGGTGACCCTGAGTTACAAGTACGTTTATCTACTAACTACCGTTTAGACGATTTATTAGTTAACTGGACAATGCGTTCAGTCGAGCGCTCTGTAACTTATGATGTATCTCCAGGTGGTGGTTCACCAGAAGATGCTTACCCGTACTGGGTTCCTTCAATCGTTACTCATGACTTCTCAGCTAACTACATCTTAAATGATAATGTTCGTTTTGACTTTGGTGTACGTAACGCATTTGATAAGTTACCTCCGGGTTACACTATCAACCCAATGTACGACATCGTAGGTCGTCGTATCTTTACTGGTGTTAACGTTAAATTTTAATTTGACGCTACTCAGATTTAAAGGTCGCTTCGGCGGCCTTTTTTATTACCTTTAAATTGACCCGTCCTAAATAACGTTGACACTTTTCAATCAATAAATTGGAGAGTGTTATGAAAACAACCACTAAACGTACTCAAAAAGATTATACCCTCGCTTTTAAATTATCTGTTGTCGAGCAGGTAGAAAAAGGTGAAATGACCTATAAAGTTGCCCAAGACTTATATGGAATTCAAGGTTGTTCAACTGTTTTAGTTTGGCTTAGGAAGCATGGTCGTCTAAATTGGTCTAAGGGAACACCTAAGTTCCTAACACAAGGGCCTATTATGGAAAAACCTGAATCGACATTAACCCCAGAGCAGAGAATAAAGCAACTCGAGCAGCAACTGGTTGAATCCAAACAAAAAGCCGACTTCTTTGAGGCCGTTGTTAATGTATAGGAGACAGACTATGGAGTACGTGTTGTAAAAAAGCCCAAGGGCAAGTAATCCGGAATAAAGTGATACCGGGCCTAACAGTCACTCAAGCGTGCCTTTATCTGGGGATTTCACGCCAAGCTTTATACCAACGTGGTAAAAGACAGGCTGCTCAAAATAAACACGAAGCGTCCGTGCTTGAACAGGTTAGAAATGAACGGCTTGTTCACCCTCGCATTGGAGCACGCAAACTCAAGTACCTACTTAACCTTAAAAATATTTTTATTGGTCGAGACCATCTCTTCAACTTATTAAGAGATAAACGGCTGCTTGTCAGCCCTAAAAGAGCCTACCATCGAACAACCAATAGTCACCATAGGTTTCATTGTCACCCCAATGTAATAAAAAATGGTTATTCGGCTGTGCAGCCCGAGCAATTGTGGGTGGCCGATATCACTTATCTGCCAACACGAGATGGTGAGTCATATGTAAGCTTAATCACTGACGCATTCTCACGAAAGATCGTGGGATACCAGGTTGATAGTCATATGAAAACAAACTCAGTCAAAAAAGCTTTTACTAGCGCCCTGAAACAGCGAACAAAACAAGGAGACTTGATTCATCACTCAGACCGCGGAGTTCAATACTGCTCTGCGGAGTATCAAGGTCTGCACGAAAAGTACGGAGTGAAGTGTTCGATGACAGATGGATATGACTGTTATCAAAACGCCTTAGCTGAACGGATTAATGGAATACTCAAATCTGAATATCTGTTACACAAACCAAAGGATTTAGATGAAGCAAAGAAAATGGTCGCCGAGTCAGTAGCGATCTATAATCAAAAGAGGCCACACTCGGCCTTAAAATACAAAACGCCCGATGAAGTTCATCGAGCGTTTTAAAAGAAATAAGTGTCAACCTATTTCAGGACGGGTCAAAACTAACCTTAAGCTTAGTTTCTTAACGTTTTTATTAGCTCAATTTAGACATTGCGTCATTTAATGTTTGGCTTGGACGCATTGCTGCAAAACCCTGCTCATCTGAAGGCTTATAGTAGCCGCCAATGTTCATCGCAGCACCTTGAACTTCATTCAGTTCAGTTACAATTGAATCTTCGTTAGCAGTTAGGTACTCAGCAAGCGCTTTAAATGTTGCTTGAAGATCAGCATCATCCGTTTGCGCCGCTAATTCTTGAGCCCAGTAAAGTGCTAAGAAGAAGTGAGAGCCACGGTTGTCTAACTCATTCACTTTACGTGACGGCGACTTGTTGTTGTCTAAAAACTTAGCGGTCGCTTTATCTAAGGTTACAGATAAAACTTTTGCTTTGTTGTTACCAACTGTGTTTCCTAAATGCTCATAAGAAGCCGCAAGCGCTAGGAACTCACCTAATGAATCCCAACGTAAATGGTTTTCTTTTTCAAACTGTTGTACGTGCTTAGGCGCTGAACCACCTGCACCAGTTTCAAACAAACCGCCGCCGTTCATTAGAGGGACAATTGATAGCATTTTAGCTGATGTTCCTAACTCTAAAATAGGGAATAAATCAGTTAAATAGTCACGTAATACGTTACCTGTTACAGAAATCGTATCTTCGCCCTTCTTGATTCTATCTAGTGTGAAACGAGTCGCGTCTTCAGGCGCTAAGATACGTAGGTCTAAACCATCTGTATCGTGATCTTTAAGGTATGTATTTACCTTTTTGATCAATTGAGCGTCATGTGCGCGGTTTTCGTTTAACCAAAATACCGCTGGCATACCAGATAAACGTGAACGATTTACTGCTAATTTAACCCAATCTTGAATTGGTGCATCTTTAACCTGACACATACGGTAGATATCGCCAGTTTCAACAGCGTGTTCAAAAACAACATTGCCGTCTTGGTCTGTTACTTTAACAGTACCATTTGCTGGGATTTCAAACGTTTTATCGTGTGAACCATACTCTTCTGCTTTTTGAGCCATAAGTCCAACGTTAGGTACAGTACCCATAGTTGACGGATCAAAAGCACCATTTTCAATACAGAATGAAATAGTTTCTTGGTAAACACCTGCATAACAACGATCAGGAATAACTGCTTTCATATCTTGAAGCTTACCTTCCGCATTCCACATCTGACCTGATGTACGAATTGCAGCTGGCATAGATGCATCAATAATTACGTCTGAAGGTACGTGTAAGTTTGTAATACCACGATCTGAGTCAACCATTGCAATATCAGGTGCAGTTTCATAAACCGCCATAATGTCTGCTTTGATTTCATCTTGCTTCGCCGCATCTAATTTTTCAATTTTTGCGTAAACGTCGCCTAAACCATTTTTAACATCAACACCTAGCTCTTCAAAAGTAGCTGCATGTTTTGCAAATACGTCTTTGTAGAAAACCTTAACGATATGACCAAAAATGATTGGGTCAGAAACTTTCATCATCGTTGCTTTAAGGTGAGCTGAGAATAAAACTCCTTGCTCTTTTGCGTCTGCAATTTCTTTTGCTAAGAAGGTATTTAACGCACTTACGCTCATGAACGTTGCATCAACAACTTCACCGGCTAATACTGGAACTGAGTCTTTTAAAACATTTGATGAACCATCAGTGCCAACAAACTCAATTTTTAGTGAGCCGTCTTTCGCAATAGTTGTCGACTTTTCACTTGCAAAGAAATCGCCATCGCTCATATGTGCTACGTGAGACTTAGATGTCTTTTCCCACTTACCCATTGAGTGTGGGTTTTTCTGCGCGTACTGTTTAACAGCACCTGGTGCACGACGGTCAGAGTTACCTTCACGTAAAACTGGGTTTACTGCTGAACCTAATACTTTAGAGTAAGCGGCTTTGATTGCTTGCTCTTCATCTGATTTCGCTTCTTCAGGAAACTCAGGAAGTTTAACACCCTGTGCTTGAAGCTCTTTGATAGCCGCTTTTAATTGCGGAATAGAAGCTGAGATATTAGGAAGCTTAATAATGTTCGCTTCTGGAGTTTTAGCAACTTGACCTAAATATGCTAAGTCATCGTTTACTCGCTGATCTTCTGGCAGAAAATCGGCTAAGTTAGCAATAATTCGAGCAGCTAGTGAAATATCACGAGTTTCAACTTCGATACCAGCTGTTTTGCTGAACGCTTCAACAATTGGTAAAAATGAATAGGTCGCCAATGCTGGCGCTTCATCTGTTTTTGTGTAGATGATTTTTGATGTCATTTAGATTCCCTACATTTGCAGTGAGTTTGTCGTCCGAATAAGTATAGCGGACGATTATCTGAATATAAGTCTGAATTTTGGTTGTGCATACTATAAAATACCGGTACTTAAAGAAAGACCTTTATCTATAATAGCGCTATGAAAACTGTAAAAAATAATGCCCAACGTCAAAATGTGGGCAAAAACACAAATAATCAACGATTTGGTAAAAATAAATCGTCTAATTCTCGATCAGACAAATCCAGTTCTAGTGACAAGAGGACTTCGGGTGGTGCCTACTCGTCTAATGCTAAAGCACGCCGAGGAAAACCTTCGAGTCAAAATAAGGCATCCGATCAACCTAAAGAGAATAGTAAAGTTGTTTTGTTTAACAAACCTTTTCAAGTATTAACACAATTTAGTGATCAAGATGGTCGAGCAACATTAAAAGACTACATAGATATCGAAGGTGTTTATGCAGCGGGACGGCTCGATAGAGACAGTGAAGGATTGTTAGTTTTAACTAATGATGGGGCTTTGCAAAATAAAATAGCGAGTCCAAAACACAAAACCACTAAGTGTTACTGGGTTCAGGTTGAAGGCGCTCCTACAGAAGAACAACTTCAACCATTAAGAGACGGTGTTGAACTAAAAGACGGTTTAACAAAACCAGCAAAAGTACAAAAAATAGCACAACCTGAATTAGTATGGTCAAGAGTTCCACCCATTAGAGAAAGAGCAAATATTCCTACAACCTGGTTAGAGATTACTATTTCTGAAGGTAAAAATAGACAGGTACGACGAATGACAGCCCACATAGGTTTCCCTACCTTAAGATTAATTAGATATAGGGTTGGAAACTGGACGCTGGATGGTATCGATGTTGGAACCTATAAAGTCATCGAAAAACCTTAAAAAGGGCCATTTCGAACTTACTTATTAATAGCGGTTTATGTTAGAATCCGCGCAAATTTTAACTGTCTGGAATAATTTACTGCACCTATGTCTGAGATTTCATCTGAAACGCTAAGCTTAAATGCAACAAAAAAAGTTATCGTTGGTATGTCCGGCGGTGTTGACTCATCTGTTTCTGCCTATCTATTGCAACAGCAAGGGTACCAGGTGGAAGGTCTTTTCATGAAAAACTGGGAAGAAGACGACGATGATGAATATTGCTCAGCGGCTGAAGATCTAAAAGACGCGCAAGACGTGTGCGACAAGTTAGGTATTGAACTTCATACGGTTAATTTTGCATCAGAATACTGGGACAATGTTTTTGAACACTTTTTGGAAGAGTACAAGGCAGGCCGCACCCCGAACCCAGACATCATGTGCAACAAAGAAATTAAGTTTAAAGCCTTTCTTCAATTTTCTGCAGAAATCCTTGGCGCTGACTATATTGCAACTGGCCACTATGTTCGCAGAACTGCTGACGACAATAATACCCAAATGTTACGTGGTCTTGACGACAATAAAGATCAAAGTTACTTCTTGTACGCTATTGGCGAAAAACAAATAGCACAAACGTTATTCCCTGTTGGCGAATTAGAGAAGCCGGAAGTAAGGCGCATTGCTGAAGAACAAGGTTTAGTAACCGCTGATAAAAAAGACTCAACGGGCATCTGTTTCATTGGTGAACGTAAGTTTAAAGACTTTTTACAAAAGTTTTTACCCGCCCAGCCAGGTGATATTGAAACGCCAGAAGGCGAAGTTATTGGTCAACATGAAGGTTTGATGTATCACACATTGGGCCAACGTAAAGGCCTTTTAATTGGTGGTTTAAAAGAGTTTAAAGATCAACCTTGGTTTGTTGTTGATAAAGACGTTAAGCGCAATGTATTAATTGTTGGTCAAGGTAAAAACCACCCTCTTCTGTTTTCTGATGGTCTTGTGGCGAACCAGTTAAATTGGGTAGATGGCAAAGGCCCTCAAAACGCAATGCGCTTAACCGTGAAAACACGCTATCGCCAAGAAGATATACCATGCGCTGTGACGCCAGATTTGGAAAAAGGAACAATAAAAGTCCTGTTTGATACCCCTCAAAGAGCCGTAACACCTGGACAATCTGCTGTCTTTTATGACGGTGATGTATGTTTAGGCGGCGGTATTATTGAGCAGTACTTAAGATAATATGAGCGAACAAATGCGTAACCAAACAATAGCAATGGCTGCGCTTTGTGAAGCAGCCCTGCTCATTCAGCAAGTATCTAAAGGTCAGGCTTTTGATAGCCAAGCAGTAGCGACGTTAGTTGGCGGCATTATGAATACCGCCCCTGAAAATGTTGACCAAGTCTATCCAAACCTAGCGTCTTTAAAACAAGGCAGCTATTTGCTTGTACACCAACTAAGCGGCCAAGCAACGAGTAAAGATGTAGAAGTGACTCGTTATTTGGCTGGCATGATGTCTCTATCAAAAAAGCTTCTTAATAATCAAACTGCATTAACGGGCTTATCAACATCTTTAAAAGAGGTTGAGCGTCGACTGGAACATTTTGACATTACAGACTCATCAATTATTGGTAACTTTGCTGATATCTACAGCAAAAACATCAGCCCTATTGGCCAAAAAATTAAAGTCATCGGCACCCCACAAAATTTAAAACAACCCATTATCCAAAACCAAGTCAGAGCATTATTACTAGCAGGCGTTAGAGCCGCAGTGTTATGGCGTCAAATGGGTGGTAAAAGACGACAATTTATTTTTAGTCGCAATAAAATATTAAAAAGCGCAATTTCATTTAACAACGAATTATCATCAATCAGTTAAGAGGTCATCATGCAACTCTCTGCACTTACAGCAATTTCACCAGTAGACGGACGTTACGGTAGCAAAGCTTCTGAACTTCGCTCAATATTTAGCGAGTTCGGTCTTATTAAGTACCGCGTAGTAGTAGAAGTTCGTTGGTTACAAAGACTATCGAGCATTACTGAAATTGCAGAAGTTCCTGCTTTTTCTAATGAAGCAAATGCAGTATTGAACAAAATTGTTGATGAGTTTTCAGAACAAGACGCACAGCGTATTAAAGATATAGAGCGCACTACCAACCACGACGTAAAAGCGGTTGAATACTTCTTAAAAGAAAAAGTAGCAGACAACGCTGAATTAACGGCCGTTAACGAGTTCATTCATTTTGCTTGTACTTCAGAAGACATTAACAACCTATCACATGGCTTAATGTTAACTGCTGCTCGCGAAGACGTAATCTTGCCATATTGCGACAAAATATTGTCTGAGTTGAAAGTATTAGCTAACGAATACAAATCTATTCCTATGATGTGCCGTACTCATGGTCAGCCTGCTACTCCATCAACGATGGGCAAAGAAATGGCTAACGTTTTCATGCGCCTTAAACGTCAACGCAGCCAAATTGCCAATGTAGAAATACTAGGTAAATTTAACGGTGCTGTTGGTAATTACAACGCTCACCTTTCTGCTTACCCAGAACTAGATTGGCATGGTCAGTCTGAGCAATTTGTAACGTCGTTAGGCTTAACGTGGAACGCATTTACTACACAAATCGAACCTCATGACTACATTGCTGAGCTATTTGATGCCATGGCTCGATTCAATACTATTTTATTAGACTTTGATCGTGACGTTTGGGGCTACATTGCAATGGGCCACTTTAAGCAAAAAACCGTTGCTGGCGAAATTGGCTCTTCAACCATGCCACATAAAGTAAACCCAATTGATTTTGAAAATTCAGAGGGCAACCTTGGAATCGCTAACGCTATATTTGGACATTTAGCCACCAAACTGCCTGTATCAAGGTGGCAGCGTGATTTAACAGATTCAACGGTATTAAGAACCTTAGGTGTGGGTGTTGCTCACTCAATTATTGCATACCAAGCAACGCTTAAAGGTATGAGTAAATTAGAAGTAAACGAGCAAAGCTTATTAGACGAATTAGACAATAACTGGGAACTATTAGCAGAGCCAATTCAAACAGTTATGCGTCGATACGGTATTGAAAAACCGTATGAAAAGCTAAAAGACTTAACACGTGGTAAAAAGGTTAACCAACAAGTTATGGCTGAGTTTATTGATAACTTAGAACTTCCTGACTCGGTAAAAGCTGAACTTAAAACCATGACGCCAGCAAACTATATTGGTGATGCAGAAAAGTTTGTAGCGTTACTAGACTAAACTAACATAATGAAATGTTATTCATCGTATATTAATCCAATGAATAACAAATGATAAAAGCCAGTCAAAAGACTGGCTTTGTTTTTACTGAATAAGGCTAATTGTCATCATGAATATTAATTGGACCAACGTTACACAAGCAGACTTTATTAACTATTATTGGCAACAGAAACCTGTCGTTTTAAAAAATGCTATTGCTGACTTTGCTGATCCAATTGACGCCAATGACTTAGCCGGTTTAGCAATGGAAGAAGTGGTAGAGTCTCGAATTGTTAAACAAACTAATAACAAGTGGAACGTACAACACGGGCCGTTCAAAGAGTTTGATGATTTACCTGAACAAGCTTGGTCTCTTTTAGTACAAGGTGTAGACCGTTGGATACCAGAAATCTATAGCTTAAGAGAACTAGTTAACTTTATTCCTAAGTGGAGCGTTGACGATGTGATGGTTTCTTACAGCGCCATAAGTGGTGGTGTTGGTGCCCATTTAGATCAGTATGACGTTTTTATCATTCAAGGAAGTGGCCAACGACAATGGCAAGTAGGTTCAGTAGATAAAAGCTTGTCTCAAAAAGAAGTTGTGCAAGACTTGTTACAGGTCGATGATTTCAGTCCTATTATTGATGAAGTATTGGAACCGGGTGATATTTTATATATTCCACCTTTTGCTCCTCATTGCGGAGTAAGTTTAGAGCCTAGCCTGAGTTACTCTATTGGATTTCGTGCACCAAGTCAGACAGAATTACTTACTTCTTTCGCTGATTTTATCTATGAAAACGAACAGGGTAAAACTAGATTTGTTAATGAGAATATAAACAATTCAGAAAGCCAAGATAGCTCAACAATGTCAGACTCTACAGTAAATGATCTAAAAAACTTCATGTTAGAGTCATTACAAAACAACCAATTTGAAAAGTTTTTACATCAATTCCTAACGGAGCCAACTAGGGAGTTAGATATCCTTCCAAGTGAACAGGAATGGAGCGAAGAGCAACTTTCGCAATTACTTCAGTCGAGTAATATACGTATTAATAAAGTTCTAGCCTTAAAAACTTCTTACTTTATAGATGATCAAGGTCTGCATTTTTATTGCAACGGTACATATTTTAAACTGATTGATTCACAACAAGAATTTGTAAGTGTGCTACACAGGTCTGAGTCCCTTGACAAATCTAATCTAAAAAGTTCCCTAAACCAATTAGAAAATATTTCACTTTTGACTACACTTATTAATACAGGTTATCTATTTATAGACGAGTAAAAATGAACTACAAAGCTGATAAAGTTTCGTGGAGGAAGTCATCAAAGGAAATTCGCGCCATTCGTGAACAAGTTTTTATTTACGAATATCAATTCCCATTAGAGTCAGAGTTTGACCACCATGACACACATTGCCAGCACGTTTTAGTGCGAGATGAACAAGGTGTCGCTATAGCAACAGGTCGGCTCTGCGACGACGGTAAAATAAGTCGTGTAGCGGTATTAATGAAACACCGCAATATAAAAGTTCGACGACAAGTGATTAAAGAGTTATTGCAGTTGGCTAAAACTAAAGGCCTCAAAAAAGTATACTTTGACTCAAGACTAGATGAAGTTGATAAATATAAGGAACAAGGATTTGTTCCCACAGGCACAGTATACATGGATGCCGGCATTGCTAAGCAACCTTTGATGTGTGCGTTAGAATTATTTAAGATTGCCCCAACCGTACTCCACTAAAACAAAAACCAATATAATGATACTAGTATTCTGCAGTTGCTAGTTTTCTTTTATTTTTCAATAAGCTCCGTCTCTACAAACTTTTAACTTTTACATTCTTTCACTTTGCAATATTACTTCTGCCCTATTCCGTCCTTACCATGGGATATAATCTTTACAATAAAATGTGGTCTAACCAGTAGCCTCTAACGTCAACTAGATTGCTAATTAATACTTCTCTGATAAAGTCCGTGAAAATTATTTATACCTACACATGGAGTTACCGTTGACTGTATTTTCCCAGCCTGAATTTGATAACCATGAGCAAATTGTTTTTGCAAATGATGAAGCGACCGGATTAAGAGCAATAATTGCCGTTCACAATACAAACTGTGGTCCAGCAGTTGGCGGCTGTCGCTTTTGGAACTATGACAATGACGAAGATGCTCTTGTAGACGTATTAAGGTTATCCAAGGGAATGACTTACAAAAACGCTTTGGCAGGTTTAAATTTTGGTGGTGGTAAAGCCGTTATTATCGGTGATCCTAAGAAGTTAAAATCAGAAGCCTTATTTAGAGCTTTTGGTAAAAAACTTAATAACCTAAACGGCACCTATTATTCAGCAGAAGACGTTAATATTACGACCACAGATATCATGCAAGCCTACCAAGAAACAGACTTTGTAGTGGGTTTAGAAGGAAAAAGTGGAAACCCTGCCCCCTTTACAGCTTACGGCACATACCTAGGTATAAAAGCTGCGGTTAAACATAAATTCAACCGTGAAAGTTTAGACGGCCTAACCTTCTCTATACAAGGTTTAGGATCTGTTGGTATGTACCTGTGTAAGAGGCTATTTGAAGAAAATGCCAAACTAATCGTTACCGACATTAATCAAGAGTCTGTCGAGAAAGCGATTTCTGAGTTTGGTGCTACCGCCGTTGGCCTAGATGAAATATATGCAGTGGATGCAGATGTATATGTCCCTTGTGCTTTAGGTGCTACTATAAACGACGACACCATTCCTCAATTGAAGGTTAAAGTTGTAGCAGGGTGTGCTAATAACCAACTGCAATTGCCTATTCATGGAACAAAGCTGAAAGATTTAGGGATTTTATATGCTCCAGACTACGCAATTAATGCTGGGGGAATTATAAATATCTTTTTTGAACAAGACAAAGATGGATACTCTGCAAGCAAAGCTAATAAAAAAGTTGAAGAAATATACGATACCTTGACTGAAATTTTTGTTAGAGCAGATAAAGAGAACAAACCTACACACCAAGTTGCTGATATTCTTGCACAAGAAATAATCAAAAATGGCGGTAAATAGTTTTTCTAATACCTAGCTAAAATATAATTAATGGCAGAAATAAGTCTGTCATTAATTATAAAAAAACAACCCTAAAAACCCTTCCTTACCGCCCATTTTTGTACACTTATCGCATACATATAAAAAAAATAGCCAAAAACGTATAATTTTTAACCATTTCGTTCGCTTTACAACTAGCAAAATTTCTTTTTTCGTTGTAGGTTTAATTTGCCTTTGAAACAAAAACAACTAACAAAGGTACAAAAGAACAACAAAAAGGGAACAAACATGTATAAATTAAAGCCACTTTCCAAGGTATTGAAATATACTTTGCTATCTAGTTTATCGGTTGGTGCAGCAGTGCCAACTCTTGCCTTTGCTGAAGATGACAAAGTTGAAAAAAATATAGAAAAAATTGCTGTTGTTGGTACTCGTGCCGCTCCTCGATCAATTGGTGACTCCCCTGTTCCTGTAGATGTAATCAGTGCAGAAGAATTCAATAAACAAGGCTCTACAGATATGGTTTCTATGCTGCAAACCACTGTTCCCTCGTTTAACGTTAACGAACAACCTATCAACGATGCATCATCATTAGTACGTCCGGCCAACTTGCGAGGCATGGCGGCTGACCACACCCTAGTTTTGGTAAATGGTAAGCGACGACATCGTTCAGCAGTAATTACTTTCCTTGGTGGCGGTTTATCAGATGGTGCTCAAGGACCAGATTTATCAGTTATCCCTTCTGTTGCTATCAAGCAAGTAGAAGTATTACGTGATGGCGCTGCAGCCCAATATGGCTCAGATGCTATCGCTGGTGTTATTAACTTTGTTTTGAACGACGCTTCTGAAGGTGGTCGATTTGAAGTTAAACACGGTTCTTATTACGAAGGTGACGGTGATACTTTACAAGTCGCTGGTAACATTGGCCTGCCTTTGACTGACAAAGGTTTCGCTAACTTTTCTTTCGAATTTAAAGAAGCAGATCCAACAAGTCGAAGTGTTCAACGCGATGACGCAGCATCTCTAATCGCAGGTGGTAATAACTTTGTTGGAGTCCCAGCTCAAGTTTGGGGTAACCCAGAGTTTAAAAATGACGTAAAAGTTTTTGGTAACTTTGGATTAGAGTTATCAAATGATTCTGAAGCATACATGTTTTTGAACTACGCAGAGCGCGAAGTTGAAGGTGGTTTTTACTTCCGTAACCCTCACAACCGTGGCGGTGTGTATGATGGCGGCACTAACGATGATGACCAACAATTGCTTCTCGTTGCTGATTTAACAGCTGACATGAGTGGTAATTGTCCAATGGACATCCAAACTGGTAGCAATGTATTAAACAATCCTCGTTACGTTGATGAAGTAGCAAATAACCCTGATTGTTTTGCTTTCAATGAAATGTTCCCTGGTGGTTTCACTCCTAAATTCGGTGGAAAGATCGTCGACTCATCAATTGCTGTGGGCACAAAGGGTGAGAGTAATGCGTTTATTGACGAGCTAATGTATGACATAAGCTTCTACGCTGGCTCTAATGAAGTTGACTTCATGATTAGCAATACAATCAACCCAAGCTTAGGGCCTGATACTCCTACATCATTTAAGCCGGGTAAATACATTCAGTCTGAGCAATCATTAAATATCGATTTCTCTAAGTACATCGACAACTTTAATGATGGTGCACTTAACGTAGCAGGTGGCTTTGAGTTCCGTCACGAGTCTTATGAAAGCATTGCTGGCGATTATAAGTCTTGGGAAATTGGGCCTCTAGCCGCACAAGGCTTTGGTATTGGTTCAAACGGCTTCCCGGGTTTATCAGCTAAGAGTGCTGGCAAAAATGACCGAGATAGTTTCGCTACCTACATAGACGTTGAATATAACGTTACTGATGACTTTATGTTATCGGGTGCATTACGATTTGAAGATTTCTCAGACTTCGGCAGCACTACAAAGGGTAAATTAGCAGGTCGTTACCAACTTAATGACGAGTTTGCGATACGTGGTGCCTTTAGTACAGGCTTTAAAGCACCTACGATTGGACAATCAACTGTTCGAAATGTAACAACAGCTTTTGGTACTGACGGTGCACTTATTGACAGAGCAACATTGCCACCAACAGACCCGATTTCAGTTCTTAAAGGCGGTACTGCTTTGACACCAGAAGAGTCTGAAGCAATTAGTTTTGGTGTTGTTGCTGAATTAGATAATGGTCTATTTGTAACTGCCGATTATTTCAATATCGATGTGAGTGACAGAATAGCGACTGTTTCTGGTATTAAATTAACGTCAGACGATATTGATTTGCTTCTAGCACAAGGTGTACAAGATGCATCTAGCTTCTCTGAAGTAAGTTACTTCACAAACGACTTTGATACATCTACAGAAGGACTGGATGTTGTAGCAAACTACAGCGCCGACTTTATGGATGGCGAGAACAAGTATGCGTTAGCGTATAACTGGACAAAAACTGAAGTTACACAGCATTCAGAAAACATTTCGACAGAACGTGTTCGCATGATAGAAGAAAACCTTCCTGAGCACCGCTGGAGCTTTACAACTACTCATTCAAATGAGGGTTGGAGAGCAATGGTTCGTGTTAACTACTTTGCTGGTATTTACGAGGATCACTTAGATTCTGCATTACCAATTGAAGATATCAGTGCAGAGTTCACTATAGATGCTGAAGTTGCCTATGATGTAACTGAAAGTTTTGAAGTGATTCTAGGTGCTAAGAACTTACTAGATGAAACTCCAGACGAAAATACAATGTGGGATACTGAAGTTGCAGGTGCTCAATACCCTGTAACATCTCCTATTGGTATTAACGGTGGGTTCTACTACTTAAAAGGTGTTTATAAGTTCTAATTAGAATTAATAAACATAAATACTTTTAGTCTATTAAATTATAAAAGCCCCGATTGGGGCTTTTTTTTATGGCAATTACGTCGCCTATTACTAACTACACATCAATCATAATTTGAAAGCATTTATTCAATCATTATAGTCTTAAAGATTGTAGACATAAAAAAAGCAGCCATATGGCTGCTTTTTTTTGTTGGTTCAATATACGTTAGCTAATGCTACGTTAATTGACTACCAACCTGTTTTTTCTTTTAATGCTTTACCAATTTCAGCTAGTGAACGTACAGTTTTTACGCCCGCAGCTTCAAGAGCAGCAAATTTGTCATCAGCAGTACCTTTACCACCAGAGATAATCGCACCGGCATGACCCATACGCTTACCTTCTGGAGCAGTAACACCAGCAATATAAGAAACAACTGGCTTAGTTACATTTTCTTTAATGTATGCTGCCGCTTCTTCTTCTGCTGTACCACCAATTTCACCGATCATAACAATCGCTTCAGTTTTAGGGTCTTTTTCGAACAACTCTAAAACGTCAATGAAGTTAGTACCAGGAATTGGATCACCACCAATACCAACACAAGTAGACTGACCAAAACCAGCATCAGTAGTTTGCTTAACCGCTTCGTACGTAAGAGTACCAGAGCGAGAAACAATACCTACACGGCCAGGCTTATGGATGTGACCAGGCATGATACCAATTTTACACTCTCCAGGAGTGATTACACCTGGGCAGTTAGGGCCGATTAGACGAACACCTAATGTGTCACACACTACTTTTGCATCAAGCATATCTTGAGTTGGGATACCTTCTGTAATACAAACGATTAGTTTGATTCCAGAGTTAGCCGCTTCTAATATAGAGTCTTTACAGAAAGGAGCTGGTACGTAGATTACAGATGCATCAGCACCTGTTTCAGCAACAGCTTCAGCAACTGTGTTGAATACAGGAAGGTCTAAATGAGTTTGACCACCTTTACCTGGAGTAACACCACCAACCATGTTAGTGCCGTATGCAATAGCTTGCTCAGAGTGGAATGTACCTTGAGCACCAGTGAAACCTTGACAGATTACTTTAGTATCTTTATTAATTAAAACGCTCATTATTTACCCTCTGCAGCTTTAACTACTAGTTCAGCAGCGCTCTGTAAGCTTTCTGCTGCGATGATGTCTACGTCAGAATTCGCTAATACTTCACGACCTTTTTCAGCGTTAGTACCTTCAAGACGAACAACAACTGGCACGTTAACGCCAACTTCTTTAACCGCACCAATAATACCTTCAGCGATCATGTCACAACGAACAATACCACCAAAGATGTTTACTAGAACTGCTTTAACATTGTCATCAGATAAAATGATCTTAAATGCTTCAGCAACACGCTCTTTAGTCGCGCCGCCGCCTACATCTAGGAAGTTTGCTGGGCTGCCACCGTTAAGGTTAACGATATCCATTGTACCCATTGCAAGACCCGCACCGTTAACCATACAGCCAACGTTTCCGTCTAGAGCTACGTAGTTAAGTTCCCATTTTGCAGCATCAGCTTCACGCGCGTCTTCTTGCGAAGGATCGTGCATTTCTTTGATGTCTGGGTGACGGTAAACAGCATTGCTATCGATAGCTACTTTAGCGTCTAGACAATGTAAGTCACCAGCTGGTGTGATAACTAAAGGGTTAACTTCAATTAATTCAATGTCTTTTTCTTTGAAAAGCTTAGCTAGACCCATGAAGATCTTAACAAACTGACCTATTTGCTTACCAGAAAGGCCTAATTTAAATGCTAAGTCACGACCTTGATAAGGTTGTGCACCTACTAATGGATCGATTGTCGCTTTAAGAATCTTTTCTGGAGTTTCTTCAGCAACTTTCTCAATCTCAACACCACCTTCTGTAGACGCCATGAATACGATACGACGGCTAGAACGGTCTACAACAGCACCAAGATATAACTCTTGGTCAATGTCAGTACATGTTTCAACTAAGATACGGGTAACTGGTTGGCCAGCAGCGTCTGTTTGATAAGTAACTAGACGTTCGCCTAACCACTTTTCAGCAAATGCTTTAATTTCGTCTTTAGTTTTTACTAGTTTAACGCCACCCGCTTTACCACGGCCACCGGCGTGTACTTGCGCTTTAACTACAAATTCTGTTCCGCCGATTTGGTCAGCTGCTGCTGCCGCTTCCGCTGGAGTCTCGGCTGCGATGCCTTTAGATACAGGAAGCCCGTATTGAGCAAACAATTGTTTGCCCTGATATTCATGCAAATTCATGATGTTCTATCCATCTCTGTTATAAGTAAAAGGCTACACTACTTATGCAGCCATAATTAACAAGCGGGGCTATTATAGTTAACCCCTCAATTAGTGCAATAAAAGCTAGGTTAAATTACCGATTATTGCGTTAATTTTCGCGTAATTAGATATCTAGTAGTAATCGAGCAGGATCTTCTAGTAACTCTTTAACTGTTACTAAGAAACCAACTGACTCTTTACCGTCTACTAAACGGTGATCGTAAGATAGAGCTAAGTACATCATTGGTAAAATTTCAACTTTACCGTTTACCGCCATAGGACGATCTTGGATTTTATGCATACCCAAAATAGCTGTTTGCGGTAAGTTAATGATTGGTGTTGATAACAGTGACCCAAATACGCCACCGTTTGTGATTGTAAAGTTACCACCTTGCATTTCTTCAACTGTTAGCTTTCCGTCACGGCCTTTTAGGGCTAATGCACGAATGCCATTTTCAATTTCAGCAAAGTTCATTTTATCGCAATCACGTAAAACTGGAGTAACAAGACCACGTGGAGTTGATACCGCAATACTAACGTCAAAGTAGTTGTGGTAAACAATATCATCACCGTCAATAGAAGCATTAACTGCAGGGAATCGTTTAAGTGCTTCAACTACTGCCTTAACATAGAAAGACATAAAGCCTAGACGAGCACCATGGCGCTCTTCAAATACGTCTTTATATTGTTTACGAAGGTCCATGATTGGTTTCATGTTGATTTCGTTAAACGTTGTTAACATCGCTGTTGAGTTTTTAGCTTCTAACAGGCGATTTGCAATTGTTTTACGTAAACGAGTCATTGGAACACGTTTTTGCGTTCTGTCGCCTGTTGGTGCTTGAACAGCGGCTTGTGGTGCTGGTGCAGATTTCGCTGGTTTGCTTGCGTTACTTGCAAACGTTTCAACGTCTTCTTTAGTAATTTTACCGTTTTTACCAGACCCTTTAATTTTGCTTGCGTCTAAGCCTTTCTCAGAAACTAAACGACGGACAGAAGGAGACATTACTTCATCTCCAGATTCTGCTTCGCTATCGCTTTCTGAGCTAGTTGATGCTGCTGGTGCGGCTCCGCCTGCTGTGATTTCTGCGATATCTTGTTCGCCAAGAACCGTATCGCCTTCACCATTAGTTATCTTGCTGATAACGCCGGCTTCTGGTGCTACAACTTCTAAAACCACTTTATCAGTTTCGATATCAACTAAGTTTTGATCGCGTTCAACGGTGTCACCTTCTTGAACATGCCAAGTAGCAATTGTCGCATCTGCAACAGACTCAGGAAGAACTGGAACTTTAATCTTTACAACTGTCGTTTCTTTAGTTTCTTTAGTTGCTTCAGCTTTTGAGCTGTCTTTTTTAGGTGCTTCACTTGATGCTGGCGCAGTATCTGCTGCTCCAACTTTTGCAATAACTTGCTCACCTAAAACGGTAGCACCCTCTTCTTCTAATATTTCAGTAATAACACCGTCGTCTGGTGCAACTACTTCTAACACAACTTTGTCTGTTTCAATGTCAACTAAGTTCTGGTCACGAGATACTTTATCTCCAACCTTTACGTGCCAAGTAGCCACTGATGCGTCTGCAACTGATTCAGGTAATACTGGAACTTTAATTTCAGTAGTCATGGTTAATCCTTGAGATTATTTAATCGTTAATGCGTCGTTGACCAACGCTTGTTGTTCTTTAGCATGGACAGAAGCATAACCTACGGCTGGAGAAGCTGATGCTACTCGACCTGCATAAGTTAGGTTTGCGCCCGATGGAATTGAATTCCAGAAATGGTGTTGACTACAATACCAAGCACCTTGGTTTTGTGGTTCTTCCTGACACCATACAAAATCTTTAACATGGCTATACTGCTCAATAACCTTGTCCATCTCTTCATGAGGGAATGGATAAAGCTGTTCAACACGAACAATTGCCACATCGTTTTGCTCATTCTTACGACGTTGCTCAAGCAAATCGTAATAAACTTTACCTGAACAAAATACCACTCTCTTAACATCTTTAGGCACAATATCATCTATCTCGCCAATAATGTTTTGATAAGTGCCTTCCGCTAGTTCTTCCATAGTAGAAACAGCTAAAGGATGACGTAACAATGATTTAGGAGTCATAACAATCAACGGTCGACGCATAGGTCTGATTGATTGACGACGGATCATGTTAAATACTTGAGCTGGTGTAGTAGGTACACATACCTGCATATTGTGGTCAGCACAAAGTTGTAGGAATCTTTCAAGTCGAGCTGACGAGTGCTCAGGCCCTTGGCCTTCATACCCGTGCGGCAGTAACATAGTAAGTCCGCATAAACGTCCCCACTTTTGCTCACCTGAACTGATAAACTGATCGATTACAACCTGAGCTACGTTTGCAAAGTCACCAAACTGTGCTTCCCAAATTACTAGTGAATCTGGTTCTGCAGTGGCATAGCCATACTCAAATGCTAATACACCCACTTCTGATAATACGGCGTCATAAATCTCAAAGCGACCTTGGTCTTCTTTTACATTTTCTAACGGTGTATAAGTAGAAGCGTCTTCTTGGTTATGTAATACAGCATGACGGTGGAAGAAAGTACCACGGCCAGAATCTTGACCTGTAAGGCGGATGTTTGTGCCTCGGTCTACGATATCAGCATAAGCTAGTGTTTCTGCAAAACCCCAGTCTAGTTTTTTATCGCCATTAAGCATCTTAATACGTTCGTCGTATTGTTTTTTAACACGCGAATGTAATTTGTGGCTTTCAGGGTAGCTAGTAATCTTCGCACCTAGGTCTTTCAACTTTTCAAGTTCAATTGACTTGGCATAGTCAATATCCCAATCATGACCTAAGTAAGGCGCCCAATCAGCAGAATGCTGTGTCATAGGACGCTTTTCTTCTACCGTACACTCACCTTTATCTAGGATAGCTCGATAGTCATCCATTAACCCTTTCACTTCGTCATCAGAGATGGCATTTTCGCCTTTCAACTGTTCAACATATAAAGCTCTAGGTACTGGATGCTTTTTAACTTTTTTATACATAAGAGGCTGAGTTGCGCTTGGCTCATCTGCTTCGTTATGACCATGACGTCGGTAACAAACTAAGTCGATAACAACATCACGGTTAAATTTATTGCGATAATCAACGGCTATTTGAGAAACCAACGCAACTGCTTCAGGATCATCAGAATTAACATGAAGAATTGGCGCCTGAACCATTTTAGCAATGTCAGTACAATACTCAGTTGAGCGAGTATCTTCACTGTTTGATGTTGTAAAGCCAACTTGGTTATTTACAACAATACGAATGGTTCCGCCTACTTTATACGCTCTAGTTTGAGACATATTAAAGGTTTCTTGCACCACGCCCTGACCTGCGATTGCAGAGTCACCGTGAACGGTAATAGGCAATGCCTTTAAACCAGTTTCACAACCTCGACGGTCAAGACGAGCCCTTACAGAACCCATAACAACCGGGTTAACAATCTCTAAGTGAGACGGGTTGAAGGCAAGTGCTAAGTGAACATTGCCACCTGCAGTTTCAAAATCTGACGAATAGCCTTGGTGATATTTAACGTCACCCGCTGTAAGATTTGGGTCTACTTTGCCGCCAAACTCTTCAAATAATTCACCCGCTTTTTTACCAAGAACATTCACAAGAACGTTAAGTCTGCCTCGATGGGCCATACCAATAACGACTTCTTTTTGACCTTGTTCACCAGCTGCGTGAATAATTTCTTTAATCATCGGAATTAGCGCATCACCGCCTTCCAATGAAAAGCGTTTAGCGCCAGGAAATTTAGCACCTAAATACTTTTCTAAACCATCTGCGGCTACTAGGCCTTTTAGAATACGAGTCTTAATTTCTTTGGAGAAAGATGGTTTACTTTTAATTGATTCAAGCTTTCCTTGAATCCAACGTTTCTCATCTGTGTCCGTTATGTGCATATACTCTGCACCAATAGAACCACAGTAAGTTTGTTGAAGTGCTTGGTAAAGATCGCCTAGAGGCATTTTATCTTTACCTACAGCAAAAGAACCAACATTAAACTCTTTAGACTTATCAACATCCGCTAAATCGTGGTGTTCAAGAGACAGTTCTCGAACCTTCTCTCTATCCCAAATGCCTAATGGATCGAGATTAGCGTTTTGGTGACCTCTAAAGCGAAACGCGTTGATTAGCTGTAACACTTTTACTTGTTTTTCATCAGCTTGATCTGCCGCAGAAACCGCGACGCGATCTTTGGTTTTGGCAAGCTGAGCAAATAAGTCACGAACTTCTGAATGCTTTGTTTCAACCGACACGCCTTGAACTTTTGGCAGTTGATCAAAAATTTCACGCCATTCATCACCAACTGACGTTGCATCATCTAAGTACAGTTCATACATCTGCTCAACATATACCATGCTGTTAGCTGATAAGTGTGAACTATCTAGCCAAGTTTGCATAACACCTTCGTGCATTAGATATATATCCTTGTAAGTCTTAACGACTTTTTATTACAAAAATTAAAATAAAAAAGAGCCCTTCCAAGTAAATGGAACGACTCTTAGTGTTTAAAGTATAACCGCTGGACACTCTGCCAAGATTAGACTGACCTCTGCAACAACATTGATTTAATATGACCAATCGCTTTTGTTGGGTTTAAACCTTTAGGACAAACATTAACGCAGTTCATGATACCGTGGCATCTGAATACACTAAATGCATCATCCAAATCGGCTAAACGCTCGTCCGTTGCAGTATCACGGCTGTCGATTAAGAATCGATAAGCGTGTAACAAACCTGCAGGTCCGATAAATTTATCTGGGTTCCACCAGAACGATGGGCATGAAGTTGAACAACATGCACATAAAATACATTCATATAATCCGTCTAACTTGTCACGCTCTTCAATAGATTGAAGGTGTTCACGCGCAGGCGGTTGTTTATCATCGTTAATTAGGAACGGCTTAACTTTCTCGTATTGAGTGTAGAACTGAGTCATGTCAATTACAAGGTCACGTACTACAGGTAAACCAGGTAATGGACGAACTACAATAGTTCCTTTACCTAAAGCTGAAAGTGGCGTGATACAAGCCAAACCATTTTTGCCATTCATGTTCATGCCATCAGAGCCACAAACACCTTCACGACAAGAACGACGATAAGCTAACGTTGGATCCTGCTCTTTTAATAAATTAAGAGCATCTAAAACCATCATGTCCTGACCTTCTTCAACTTCAAGTTGATAGTCTTTCATGTATGGTGCGTCATCAACGTCAGGGTTATAACGGTATACTGAGAAATTCAAAGTTTTCATAATTCGTTATTTACCTTATTAATAAGTTCGCGCTTTAGGCGGGAACGCTTCGCGGTATTTTGGTGACATATTAACATCACGCTTGCTCATTTCTTCAGAGTTTGGATCATAAACGCTGTGACATAACCAGTTTTCATCATCACGGTCTAAGAAATCTTCACGGCTGTGAGCACCACGGCTTTCTGTACGGAAGTTAGCGGCAACAGCTGTTGCGTAAGCAGTTTCCATTAAGTTATCTAACTCTAAACATTCAATACGCTGTGTATTAAACTCGCTAGAATTATCAGAAAGTTTCGCATGTTTTAAACGTTCACGAATTTCTTTAAGTTCAGCTAGACCTTGTGCCATCGCTTTACCTTCACGGAATACCGAGAAGTTAAGTTGCATACAGCTCTGTAGATCTTTCTTAATTTGTACTGGGTCTTCACCGTCTTTGTTGTTTTCCCAACGGTTGTAACGTTCTAGAGCTGCGTTAATATCGTCTTCAGAAACGTCAGTTGCGCCTTTACCTTCACCTAGATATTTTTCTAGGTATTGGCCTGCAGCACGTCCGAATACAACTAAATCAAGCAGTGAGTTACCGCCTAAGCGGTTTGCACCATGAACAGATACACATGCAATTTCACCAACAGCAAATAGACCTTCAACTTCTTTAAATGAGCCATCTTCTGCTTTAGTTAAAGCTTGACCATTTACGTTAGTTGGTACACCACCCATCATATAGTGACAAGTTGGGATTACTGGAATTGGTTCATCTGCAGGATGTACGTGTGCAAATGTTTTAGATAATTCACAAACACCTGGAAGACGCGATTCGAGCGTTTCACGACCTAAATGGTCTAGCTTCAACTTAAGATGTGGACCTTGAGGACCATCACAGCCACGACCTTCACGAATTTCAGTCATCATTGAACGTGCAACAACGTCACGAGACGCTAGGTCTTTCGCGTTTGGTGCGTAACGTTCCATGAAGCGTTCGCCATCTTTATTTAACAGATAACCACCTTCACCACGACAACCTTCTGTTACCAATGTACCTGCACCAGCTATACCCGTTGGGTGGAACTGCCACATTTCCATATCTTGTAACGCAACACCGGCACGAACTGCCATACCAACACCGTCACCAGTATTAATATGTGCATTAGTAGTTGAAGCATAAATACGGCCTGCTCCACCTGTTGCTAGAACAGTTGCGCGAGCTTTGAAGAAAACAACTTCGCCGCTTTCAATATCTATCGCGGTACAACCTACAATCGCACCATCTTGATTTTTAACTAAATCAAGTGCGTACCATTCGCTGTAAACGGTTGTTTTATTTTTAACATTTTGTTGATACAACAAATGTAATAATGCATGTCCAGTACGGTCAGCAGCAGCGGCAGTACGAGCAGCTTGCTCTCCACCGAAGTTTTTAGACTGGCCACCAAATGGACGTTGATAAACAGTACCGTCTTCGAAGCGAGAGAAAGGTAAACCTTTGTTTTCCATTTCTAAGATTGCTTCTGGGCCTGTTTTACACATGTATTCAATTGCATCTTGATCACCGATAAAGTCTGAGCCTTTAACAGTGTCATACATGTGGTATTCCCAGTTATCTTCGTGCGCATTACCTAATGCAACTGTAATTCCGCCTTGAGCAGAAACAGTATGAGAACGAGTTGGGAACACTTTAGAGATCAAGGCACATGACTGCCCTGATTCAGAAATTTGCAATGCGGCACGCATACCCGCGCCACCTGCACCGATTACTACGGCATCAAATTCTCTTACAGAAATACTCACTACACACCCCACAAAATAAATAGACCGGCAACAACGTAAGCCAAACCTATAGTATTAAGAATAAAGCTTAACACTACGCGAACTGTCGCATTCTTCACATAATCTGTTAGCACTTGCCACAAACCAATGCGAGTATGAACCCAAATACATAGCAAAGTAATAAATGTGAATATCTTCATGCCTAAATTGGCAAATAAACCAGACCATATGTCATAAGTCATCTCTGGTGTCGATAAAAACACATATAAAATAAAGAACGTGTAAGCTGTCATCAGTAACGCAGTAGCGCGCAACGATACGTAATCTTGTACACCGTCTCTTTTTAAAGAAGCTTGATTGATTACCATATCCATACTCCAGCTAATATTACTGTTACAATCCAAATAGCAATCGCCAATTTGGCACTTAGGTTACCTGACTCCAACTCTTCCCAGTGTCCCATATCCATTACTAAGTGACGTAAGCCACCAATAATATGGTAAGAAAGTGCTGCCAATGTACCAATCGCAATAATCTTACCGATTACGCCTTGCATTAGCTCTTTAGCTAATTCAAAACCTTCAGCAGATTGAAGAGAAATGGCCCAAACTACGATAACGAAGATCAGAGCGAAGAACATTGCTACACCAGTTACACGGTGAAGAATTGACGCATTCGCCGTAGCTGGCATTGAAATGGTAGTCAGATCTAGATTTACAGGTCTTTGTTTTTTCACGATTACATGCCTATCAGAGCTGTTTATTTATAGAGTATACCGTTGAAGTACACCAATGGTTTTGTCGAGCTTGAAATTTTTTAATTATTCTAAATAAAGCTCAATAACAGTACCTGCATACGAGTGCAGTACATGCAGTATATATAGCGATTTCAGATATATCAATTTCTGTTTAAATTTAACGTGTTAAAGCGCAATAATTATACACCTCATTTGAAGTAGTGAATAATAATTGAACATTTGTGCAATAAAATTGACTTTTTACTCTACTTTAGAGTTACAATGGCGTGATTTTTTTAATGACTTATTTAATTATTTCATTTTCTTCTATACTGATGACTATGATTAATTAAAACAACTACATATTCGAGGAGAACATGCATGGCAGATAAAAAGGCCACAGTTCAAGTCACTGGACAAGAACCATTTGATTTACCAATAATGTCAGGCACTGCGGGTAACGACGTAATAGACGTTCGTACTTTAGGCGCTCAAGGCGTATTTACATATGATCCGGGTTTTTTGGCCACTGCTTCATGTCAATCAGAGATTACTTTCATTGATGGCGGTAAAGGCGTTTTATTACACCGCGGTTATCCAATTGAGCAACTAGCTAACGACTCTTCTTATTTAGAGTTATGCTACTTGTTGTTGCACGGAGAGTTACCATCTTCTGAGAAACTTGAAGAATTTGAAGAAACAATTACTCATCACACTATGGTGCATGAGAAAATTGCAAACTTCTTCCACGGTTTTGTTGTTGATGCTCACCCAATGGCGATGCTTTGTGGTGTTGTAGGTGCATTATCGAGCTTCTATCATGATGACTTAAGCATTACAGACCCTGCTCAGCGTAAGCGTAGCGCTTACCGTTTAGTTGCTAAATTGCCAACTATTGCGGCGATGGCTTACAAATACAGCATCGGCCAACCTTTTGTTTACCCGAAAAACAAACTGTCTTACTCAGAAAACTTCTTACATATGATGTTCTCTGTTCCTGCAGAAGACTACGAAGTAAATCCAATTATTGCTAAAGCGATGGATAAAATATTCATGCTTCATGCAGACCATGAGCAAAACGCGTCTACTTCTACAGTGCGTTTAGCAGGTTCATCTGGCGCAAATCCATATGCATGTATTGCTGCTGGTATTGCATCTTTATGGGGCCCTGCACACGGCGGCGCAAACGAAGCTTGTTTAACTATGCTTCAACAGATTGGTTCAGTTGATAGAATCCCTGAGTTTGTTGCAAAAGCAAAAGATAAAGCGGATCCGTTCCGTCTTATGGGCTTTGGTCACCGTGTTTACAAAAACTTCGACCCACGCGCTAAAGTAATGCGTGAAACGTGTCACGAAGTTTTAACTGCATTAAAAATTAACGACCCACTACTAGATGTTGCTATGGAACTAGAGCGTATTGCTCTAGAAGACCCATACTTCGTTGAAAAGAAACTATACCCAAATGTAGACTTCTACTCAGGTATTATTCTTAAAGCGATTGGTATTCCAACAAGCATGTTTACAGTAATATTTGCTATGTCTCGTACTGTTGGCTGGATAAGCCACTGGGACGAAATGTTAAGCGAAAAAGGTCAGAAGATTGGTCGTCCTCGTCAATTGTATACTGGTCCTGCTAAGCGTGACTACGTAACTGTTGATAAACGATAACTCTAGTTATTAATTAAAAAGCAGCCACTTGGCTGCTTTTTTTATGCCTAAAAATCAATTATATCTAGACATTTACTTCCCACCAACTTAGCCAATATCACTAACTTTTAGTCAAATTTTTCAACTAATTAGTTTTTACATTAGAGAAAGAGTTAAAAAAATCGCACAAAATACGATAAAACATTGTTATATAACACTTTTAATAAATGGCATGACATATGCGATAGAGCCAGTAATAAATAGCATTAAAAATGGAATATAATAATGAGCACTTATCACCTTCTTAAAAGACTGTCCTTTTACACCTTACTATCAATTTCTATTGTTTCTATACAAGCTTGTGAAGATGCAACCGCTTCTTCGGATAACGCAGCGGAAAAAGAAGAGATTGTAAAGGTCCCCGTAGAAGCTGAGATAGCGTCAAGACAAGATATTGGTAGCTATTACGCTGCGAACGCGGTACTTGAAAGTAGAGCCGAGGCCGATGTTATTAGTAAGGTCCAAGGTTTAGTAGAAGAAGTTTATGTCGAAGAGGGAGATTTTGTAGAGAAAGGTCAACTCTTGGCAAAATTAGATTCATCTCGTTATGTACTAGCGTTGCAACAAAGAGAGGCTGACTTAGCGCAAGTAAAAAGTGAGTTACATCGTTTAAACTCCGCAAAAAATCAGTCGCTTATTAGCGCTGATGCTCTAGAAAAACTAGAGTGGCAGTACAAATCTCTACAAGCTTCAACTGATATTGCTACGTTAGACGTAAAAGAAACGGAAATACTAGCCCCAATAAGCGGTTTTATATCTAATAGGTATGTAAAGGTTGGTAATTTAGTTCACCAATATCAGCATCAAAATCTTTTCAATATTGTTGCCCAAGACAAACTAGAAGGTGTTATTTATTTGCCTGAAGGTAGGTTACCAGAAGTCAAAAAGAATCAACCCGTTCAGCTTAAGTTACCTGCTATTGGCGCTCAGTCGTTTAACGCGCACATAAGTCGAATAAGTCCAGTTATTGATGCAAACAACGGTACATTCAAAGTGGTCGTTGAAGTTGTGAATTCAGATAACTTATTAAAACCAGGTATGTTTGCCGAAGTGAATATTCAACTAGGCCTTCATAGCAATGCTTTAGTGGCACCTTCACGCTCTGTCATTTCTATCGATAACAGTGATTACGTTTATAAAATAATAGACGGTAAAGCCGTTAAAACAAAAATAGAAGCGGGCTATAGACACAGTGGCTTAGTGGAAGTTTTGTCTGGTGTTTCAGACGAAGACACATTGATTGTAGCTGGCCACAATAATTTGAAAAATGATGCATTAGTTTCAATTGTATCGGTTCAAGAGTAAAAGGACAGACCATGAAAATTGTTGAAGTTGCTATTAAGCGCCCAGTTACAATATGGATGTTTGTATTGGCTGTAATGTTATTCGGAATGGTTTCACTGTCACGTTTAGCAATAAACTTACTACCGGATTTATCCTACCCTACTCTGACTATAAGAACAGATTATGACGGTGCTGCTCCTTCGGAAGTAGAACTGTTGATTAGTAAGCCCATCGAAGAAGCGATAGGAATCGTTAAAAATATCCGACAAGTAAGTTCTATATCTAAAGCAGGCCAATCAGATGTTATCTTAGAGTTCAACTGGGGTACAGATATGGACATGGCGAGCTTAAATGTTCGTGAAAAATTGGATATTCTGCAACTGCCTCTAGATATCAAAAAACCGGTACTGTTAAGGTTTAACCCAAGTTTAGATCCTATCATGAGATTAGCTTTAACTTCCGATGAAGAAAGCGCTAGTTTAAAATCGGTTCGCATATTTGCTGAAGAGCAAATTAAACGTAGATTAGAATCTATTTCAGGCGTTGCTTCAGTAAGAGTTGGCGGCGGTTTAGAGCAAGAAATACACATCGAAATTGACCAATTTAAGCTAAATCACCATCAAATACCGCTACAGCACATCATTCAACGATTAAGAGATGAAAATATCAACATGGCTGGCGGTCGTGTAAAAGACATTAACCAAGACTATTTTGTTCGTACTATAAATCAATTCAAAAACGTAGAAGAAATACGACAACTCATTGTTAAGCAAGAACAACTTAAAGTAATAAGACTTGGTGACATTGCTTATGTTAGTGATAGTCATAAGGAGCGTGACTCCATAACTCAGATAGATGGCCAAGAAAGTATCGAAATTTCACTCTATAAAGAAGGTGACGCTAACTCAGTTCAAGTGGCTAAGTCAGTATTAAATCAGTTAGAGCCAATAAATGATAATTTACCAAATGGATTAGCAATAAAGACAATTTATAATCAAGCTGACTTTATTGAATCTGCTGTAAACGAAGTAAAAACAGCAGGTATTATTGGTGGCGTGCTCGCCATGCTTGTACTTTTTCTTTTTCTGCGCAATTCATGGACAACCTTTATTGTATCGCTGTCTATCCCAGTATCTGTTATCGCCACATTTAATTTTATGTATGGCAACAACATATCACTAAATATTATGAGTTTAGGCGGTATAGCCCTCGCGATTGGTTTATTGGTAGATAGCGCCATTGTTGTTCTTGAAAACATTGCTCGATATAAAGAAAAAGGAATGGCACCCAAACTAGCTGCGCTTAATGGAACAAATGAAGTCGCAATGGCCGTAACGGCATCTACACTGACTACGATGGCGGTGTTCTTTCCCCTCGCCTTTGTTGAAGGCATTGCAGGCCAATTATTTAGTGATCAAGCCATGGCAATCACCTTTGCTCTACTCGCGTCTTTGATTGTCTCAATCACTCTTATCCCTATGTTAGCCTCAAGAGAAAAGAAAGAGCACAAGTACATTCCAGAAGTTGCACCAACACAAAAAGAGTCAGCTAAAAGGGGCAAAGTGGCTAATGTAATTTATATACTCACTTGGCCAATCAGAGCATTAACAAAAACCGTTATTTATTGGATCCCCTTAGCACTTGTCATTGTATTTAAATCTCTCGTCAAATTGGTTGCCAAAATTGCGTCGTTTATCTTAAATCCAACAGCAACCGCATTTAACTGGTTATTTGACAAACTATCCTTTGCTTATAAAAAAGCCTTAGATAAAACGTTAAACTGGCCTAAAACCGTTATCTCATTAATCATTTTAGTCTCAGCGGGATCTATTCCTCTAGTTTCTAAATTAGGATCTGAGTTGTTACCACCAATGTCTCAAGGTGAGTTTTACGTTGATATTTTGCTACCAACAGGTGCAAAGCTAGAAGAAACTCGCTCTAAAATATCATCATTAAGCGAGGTGGCTAACAAGCTTCCTATGGTAGAAAAAACCTATAGCATGGTTGGTACTGGCAGTTTGCTTAATGCATCCCCTGCACAAAGTGGTGACAACTGGGCCCGATTAAATATTGTCTTAAAAAGCGACGCTGATAAAACAAATGAAGCTGAGGTCATTGAGTCTTTGCGCGCTATTGTTGAGAAAATGCCTGGTGTTGTTTCAACTATTGAACGTCCTCAACTAATGAGCTTTAAAGCGCCTATTCAAATTGTTTTAACAAGCTACGATTTAAATGGTCTTCAAAAAGCCAGCAGTAAACTGGTTATTAAAATGAAAGACCACCCTCTTCTTACCGATATTAACCCAACGCTAAAAGCTGGCAACCCAGAGATATCTCTCGACTTTAATCATGCACGACTAGCTCAACTTGGCCTTACGGCATCAGAAGTATCAGAAATTGTAGCGACACAAGTCGGCGGAAAAGTCGCCAGCAAGTTAGTCATTGGAGACAGAAAGGTCGATATTCTTGTGAGAACCGCGGAGTCGAGACGAAACTCTATTAATGACTTACGACAACTGATTATTAATCCAACTGCTGATCGTTCCGTTACTCTGGAAGAAGTTGCTGAAATAAGTCTTACCACTGGACCGAGTGAAATTAACCGGCTTCAACAAGAACGAGTTGCCTTAATTGACGTAAACTTTAGTTCAGGCGACTTAGCCTCTGCGGTAATAGTCGTACAAGACATTATTGATAAAAGTGGCTTGCCGCTAAATATTAATACCAGTATTGATGGCCAAAATGAAGACATGCAACACTCGTTTGATTCTCTTATGATGGCATTAGCACTGGCGATATTCATGGTCTATATCGTTATGGCGTCACAGTTTGAGTCGCTACTTCACCCATTGATAATACTGTTTACGGTTCCATTAGCCGGCGCTGGATCAATTTATGGATTATTCATCACAGGTACAAACTTAAGCGTTGTCGTTTTCATCGGATTTATTATGTTAGCCGGCATAGTGGTAAATAACGCTATTGTATTAATTGACCGAATTAACCAATTGCGAGAACAGGGGATAGAAAAAGTCGAAGCTATAAAGCAATCTGCTGAAACTCGATTGCGACCCATTATCATGACAACTCTAACAACTACACTTGGTTTATTACCACTTGCTATTGGCTTTGGTGATGGAGCCGAAATGCGCACACCAATGGCATTAACTGTCATATTCGGATTAGTTTTCTCAACGCTATTAACACTGTTGTTCATACCTGCCCTATATTGGTTATTCGACCTTAAGCAGTTTGAAGTAAAGGGAGATGACCATGTCGTTGCCATCACAACAAAGTAGTACTTCAACGTCTTTAGCTACCTTTGCATTGCGCAAACCTGTTACAACGGTAATTTTATTCTTATCGTTGTTAATGCTTGGGGCGATATCTAGTCGTCTATTGCCTTTGGAAAAGTTTCCAGGAATTGAGATACCTGAACTTTTCATAAACATACCTTACCCTAACTCAACGCCTGCTGAAGTAGAGCGTCAAATTACAAAACCCGTTGAAGAGGTATTGGCGACTATTTCCGGCATTCAAGAGGCACAATCTTGGTCAAATGAATCGGGCGCAAATATTGGTTTATCATTCAAATGGGATGAGAATATTAGTGCAAAGTCTATTGAAGCTAGAGAAAAGATAGACGCAATCAGAGAGCTTTTACCAGAAGATTTAGAGCGCATCATGGTTTATCAGTTTAATACTGGTGACTTTCCGGTGTTTAATCTAAGAATATCATCAGAGCGCGACCTTTCTTTTGCTTATGATCTTTTAGATAAGCAATTAAAGCGACCTATCGAACGTGTACCTGGCGTGTCACAGGTTACGTTATACGGGGTAGATAAACGTGAGATTTCAATTCGTTTAGATGAAACCAAAATTGCCGCTTACAAACTGTCAGTACCGAGTATTATAAACCGCCTTCGAGGCATGAACTTTAGTCAGTCTGCTGGATTTCTGAATACGGCAAAAGGCAAAATACTAATATCTCCAAATGGACAGTTTAAAACTTTAGAGGAAGTACAAAACGCCCCTATTACCGAGTTCGTAAAGCTTAAAGATATCGCAAATATCACCTATGAACTGCCTGAACGTGAAGAAGGTCGTCACTTACATCAAACCTATGCCATTGGTATGGATGTAATGAAAGAATCTAATGCTAATTTAGTGGATGTCGCAACTCGAGTAATGGCCGTAGTTGAAGAAGCTAAAAGCAATCCTCAGTTTGATGGAATTTCACTTTTTGTAATGCAAAATACAGCCGAAGATGTCACCACCTCACTTGGTAATTTAACGGAAGCTGGTTTAATAGGCGCATTTCTTTCTATCGTCGTGCTCTATTCATTTTTAAGACACTTTGCCACCACCGTTATTGTTGTGCTTTCTGTGCCTTTTGCTATTTGTATAACATTAGGTGCAATGTATGTTTTAGGTTATAGCTTAAATGTCCTGTCCTTGATGGGACTCATGCTAGCAATTGGCATGTTAGTAGATAATGCTGTGGTGGTTACTGAATCTATCTTCCATGAGCGACAATCCGACAGCAATATTAAAACAGCAACCGTTAATGGCGTTAACCATGTTTCATTAGCCGTTATTGCCGGTACTTGTACAACGGCCATTGTTTTTTTACCCAACATAATAGGTAAAAAAATTGATGTAACCATCTTCCTTGAGCATGTGGCAATTGCAATTTGTATATCGCTATTTGCCTCGCTTCTTATCGCTCAAACGTTAATACCGTTACTAACAAGTAAAATTAAAAATATTCCAAAGTCCAATAGCGACAACAACAAGTCTCATGTTTTTTATAAAAACATTCTCACTAAGGTAATGAATAATCAGAAGAAGTCTTTTTTTATTGGCTTTTTATTGTTTATTTCCATGGCCATCCCTTTAGGTATGGTTTCAAGTGATGAAGAAAATGGCGTAAGTAATAGTAGAATGTGGCTAAACTACAATATCCAAGGCAATCAAAGCCTAGAAGAAGTAGAACAAGCTGTTGTCCAAATGGAAAACTACTTATATAAGAACCAAGAGTTGTTTGAGTTTGAAAGCGTCTATTCTTATTACCGTGCTGGATTTGCTCGCTCAACGTTAAATATGAACAAAGAGCTGACCAAATCACCAAGTGCCATTAAAAAGCACATTGAAGAAAACTGGCCAGCGCTAGTAATCGCAAAACCGCAATTTGGCTGGAACCAAGGCAATGGTGGCGGTGTTAGAGTTAGTCTGGCTGGCCCTTCAACGGAAGTTCTGATTGAAATAGCCGATCAGGTAGTGCCTTTATTGTCCAAAACCAAAGGTTTACAAGATGTAAAATCTGAAATAACAGGCGACCAAAAAGAAATTCAAATCATTGTAAACAGGGAAAAGATACAACGCTTTGGCTTGAGCAGCCGAGAAGTTGCACAAGCGGCATCATCTGCGTTAAGAGGTTTAAACTTAAGAACATTTAGAGACCCTAATGCAGGAGAAATACAGGTAAAACTAAAATTCGCCGACGACGTAGAAAAGTCCCTAGAGCGCTTCAAGTCTATTATTGTAATTTCTAGAAATGGAATTGATTATCGCCTCGACCAACTTGCTGACATTGTTATTACACCTAGGTTAAACCAGATATATCGACGCTTTAGGCAAACTAATTTAGCCATTGGCGCAAACCTAGAAGAAGGCACGACACTAGAACAAGCTCAAGAGCGTATTACATCAATGATGAATCAAATAGAGCTGCCAACTGGCTATAAATGGACTTTAACAGGAAGTTTTGAACGTCAGGCAGAAGCTGAAAACATCATGCAGGTTAATATGCTATTAGCTTTAATAATGATTTATATCGTTATGGCAGCCTTGTTTGAAAGTCTGATATTACCTACTGCTGTCATTACTTCCTTGCTGTTTTCTATCTCTGGTACCTTCTGGGCGCTCGCGATAACGGGAACAAGTATGTCGGTAATGGTGATGATTGGGATACTAATTTTAATGGGAATTGTAGTAAATAACGGGATTGTACTGGTCGATCGAATAAACCAGTTACGTGAACAAGGCGTAACTCTTTATACTGCGGTTATTGATGGTAGTACTAGTAGATTAAGACCCATTTTAATGACGGTTTCCACCACTATTCTAGGTTTAGTTCCGCTAGCAATCGGCGATGCTAATATTGGAGGAACAGGCAGCCCAGAATACTCACCTATGGCTATAGCCATCATGGGTGGACTCATATTTTCTACTGCCACTAGCCTATTCCTAGTGCCTCTAGCTTATGTGCTATTACTTAAACTAGCGGACCGAACACAGCGCTTGTTTAAACGCGCTAACGCTGTTGCGGCTAAAGCCACCAGAACCGGCGTGTAAACAAAAAAGCCTCATAAGTTTTATTTATTATACTTATGAGGCTCAACTTAGCAGGTGCTTAGTGACTCACTATTTTTAGTTATGTGAGTCATTTAGTGCAACTAAATTAATTTTCAACGCTTTTAGCTTTTGATTCCATTAACAACAAATACATCACCGGAACAACAATTAACGTTAATACTGTCGCAAACCCTAAGCCAAACATGATCACCACTGCCATGCTTTTAAAGAAATCGTCAGTTAGTAATGGCGCCATACCTAAAACAGTTGTAATTGCGGCCATGGAAACTGGCCTAACACGGCTTACCGCAGCATGAACAATTGCATTATAAAAAGTACGACCGTCTTCTTTTTCCAACTCAATTTGCTCAACTAAAACAATACCGTTCTTAATCAACATGCCAGATAGGCTTAGCAGCCCAAGCAAACTCATAAAGCCAAATGCAATACCCGTGGTTAAAAAACCAAAGGAAACACCAATAATAGCTAACGGAACTGTGGTCCATATCACCGTTGCTAATTTAAAAGAATTGAATAGCAAAACAGTAATGATAAACATCAGAGCAAAGCCTAGCGGTAATGCGCTGAATATTGGTGCTTGGGCTTTTTTACTGGCTTCAAATTCGCCACCCCAATTCAATTCATAACCAATAGGCAGTTCAATTTTTTCTAATTCTGGCTTAACTTTCGTAAATAACTGCGCTGCGGTCTTCTCAGACAAAATATCATGATCGGCCATCACGGTAAGTGTACGCTTGCGGTCTCTGCGGTTAATAATTGGATCTTCAAATTCCATGGTGAAATCAGAAATAACCTTAGACAACGGAACATACTGAGATAACACTGGAGAGTAAATCTGCATATCTTCAATGCTATCAATAACATTTCGCTGCTGTTCTGGCATTCTTACTACAATAGGTAGCCTTTCAGTGCCTTCACGATAGACGCCCACTGTTTTGCCTACAAAGTTGGTTAGCAGTAAGTCATCAACCGCAGATTTGGTAATGCCGACTTCTCTAGCTGCGATTGCATCAAACTTAGGACGCATTACTTTTGTCATATTTTTCCAATTATCAGATACATTTCTAGCATCTGGCTCTGCTGACAAAATATTTTTTGCTTGATTTGCAAGGCCTCTGAGTACAATTGGATCCGGACCTGAAAAACGAGCTTCAATTTTGGAAGCTTGCGCCGGGCCAATCTCAACTCTCAGTAACTTTGACTCAATTGTTGGATAATTGTCAGAAATATATTGGCGAGCAAACGTCATCAAAGGCTCTAGATCATCCTTATTTGCTACCCGTACAATTAGCTGACCATAATTACTATAGTTAAGCTCCATGTTGTAGGTAAGCATGAATCTCGCGGCACCGCGTCCAATTGTATTGGAAACAAACTCAACTTGTTTTTGCTCCATTAATGCATTCTCTAATGCTATACCAGCCTCTTCCGTTGCTCTTATGTCTGAACCTTGCGGCAATCTATACTCCACATAAAACATAGGTAAATTAGAAGCAGGAAAAAACGACTGCTTTACGGAGCCAAAACCAACAACGGCTGCAACAAACAATAAAAACATTGACAGCATGGTTGTTTTTGGAAAGTTTAACGCCTTCATTAGTAGACTTTTATATCCAACGTATAACTTGCCTGCATAAGGGTCAGGTTCTTCGTTTGCATCATTGTCGACTTTGGACTCTTTGAATAAAATACTGGCGTAAAAAGGAGTAATTGTAATAGCCGTAACCCAGCTTAATAAAAGAGAAATAAGCAGTACGTAAAAAAGTGACCCAGCAAATTCCCCTGTTGCATCTGGCGAAAGACCAATTGGAGCAAAAGCAATAATTGCAATAAACGTTGCAGCTAACAGTGGCCACTTTGTTTGACGCACAATTAAGCTAGCAGCATCCGCTTTGCTCATTTTTCTGTGCATACCAACCAAAATACCTTCAACAATAACAATTGCGTTATCTACCAACATACCAAGCGCAATGATTAACGCACCAAGTGAAACTCGGTGTAACTGCAAGTCTAGAATATTCATGAAGATGAACGTGCCAAGAACCGTCAATAGCAATATGCCACCAATTAACAAGCCCGTTTTAACGCCCATAAATAGTAACAAAACGATGATGACGATTACTACGGCTTCAACCAAACTCTGAATAAAACCGGAAACAGACTGTTCAACTTCTTTCGGTTGGTTATAAACGGTACTAATATCCATTCCATAAGGTCGCTGTAGTTCTAGCTCTTTTAGTTTAGATGAAACAATTTCACCTATATCTACCACGTTTGCACCAGAGGTAAATGAAAGGCCGACGTATATCGAAGGAGCCCCATTATGTCGCACGATATGGCTTGGTGTTTCATCGTAATCTTTATAAATTTTAGCGATATCAGACAGTATGATTCGCTTTGACTGGCCAGGCGGACTTATAACAAGATCACCAAGTTCTTGAACAGATTCAAATTCTCCTGTTGGATCAAATCTAATTTTTTCATCCCCAACACGAACAAAACCGGCATTAGAAACAACATTTTGCTGCGCTAATAATTGATACAAATAGTCTGTCGATATACCTAGTGACACCATTCGGTTTTGCGACATTTCGATTACAACTTGCTCCTGTTCTGAACCGACAACTGTTACCTTGCCTATCCCTTTTATGAGAACCAGTTCACGTCTTATGTAATCTACATAATCATTAAGCTCATCGTTGCTGTAACCTTCCCCAGATACCGCGAGTAAAACGCCAAATACATCACCAAAGTCATCTTTAACAATAGGTGCAGTTGTACCGGCAGGTAATTGCGGCTGATAATCATTGATTTTTCGTCTCAGTTCATCCCAAATCTGACGTAATTCTGTTTTTCGATAGGTAGACTTCATTTCTACAATAATTTGTGAAATACCTGCACTCGTTATCGACTTTACGTTATCCACGTAAGCGAGCTTTTGAATCTCGTTTTCTAATGGGTGTGTTACCTCTTCTTCCACCTGAACTGGAGAAGCACCAGGGTATTGAGTAATTACAATGGCTTGCTTTAATACAAACTCAGGATCCTCAAGTTGCCCAAGCTGAAAATATGAAATTAAGCCACCGACAAAAAGAATGACTGCAAATAACCAAGACGTTGTCTTCTGTTTTACAAAGTGTCGAGCAATATCAAAACCGTCAGACATTATTAAAGTCCTCTCTCTTGCTTCCACTCAGAAATCACACTTCCCTCTGATATTAAATGAGGTCCTGCTGCAACGACTCTATCACTGCTTGTTAGTAAACCAGTTTCGATAGGCTTTATCACAACACCTGTCTGTCTTGTTTCAATCACATTCACCCTAACTAACTCGGTTTGCATGTTACTTTTTACTTTTAGTACAAACTTTACATTGGAGTTTTCTAACTCACCTACTTTGCTATTTGGCACAAATAAAGAGGAAATTGGAACAATGAGAGCGTTTACATCACTAGTTAATAATTTATCTAATTCTACTTCTAGTGCAGCTGTCATGCCGGCCAGTACATTAAGATCTTCAGGCGTTGGCATGGTAAAAACAACTTGGTAAGACTTAGTTGCAGAGTTTGGAATAATGTCGTGCTCTTTTAACGTAACTTTATATTTCTTTTGTTGCTCACCATCAAATATCAATGTTGGTTGGTAAGTTTGAGCCTTTGAGGATTTTGGTAACCTGATCATCAATTGCTCAGGCACTTGAATTACTACATCTATTGTTTCTCTTCCCTGAAGCTCCATAATCGGTTGTTTTGCTTGTATAAACTCAAAAGCTTCAACATTAACGTGCGCAACCACACCAGGAAATGGTGCTTTGATTGTAGAATATTTTAAATTGTTTTTTGCGGCTTCTAATTGGGCTGATGCAATATCTAATTCAGCTTTTAGTTGATCATACTCCGCGGATGAAATCAGTTTTTCTGCAAGTAATTTGTCGGCTCTATCAAACTGTGACTTAGTTAAGTCAAATCTCGCTAATGCTTGCTTATGCTGAATTATAAAATCACTGTCATCAAGTTTTGCTAGAACTTGGTCTTTCTCTACATGTTGACCTGCAACAACGGAAATTTTTGCGACCTCACCATTTACTCTAAATGCAAGGTGAGCGTAAATTGATGGTTCGACCGTAGCTGGAAAAGTTCGAATCGTATCGCCTTGAAGCTTTTTAACCTGTGCCAATTTTGCAGGCCTAATATTGCTCGTTTTACTAGTTTCTTCTTTTTCATTTGAGCATCCAGTAACCAAGAGCACACCAATAACCGCCGTGAATAACATTGTTACTTTTATTAATTTTGAATAAGCCATTGATAAAACCTTATATTTAAGCAATTTTTTAAATTCTAACAGCAATCTTAATAATTGATATTTATATTAAATTAACATCTATATAATATTTAATTATGATTTTTAGAAGCTTTGATTAATGATTAAAATAGACCAACTAGAAACCTTTGCTACGGTATTTGAGACCGGATCTATAAATGCTGCCGCACAGCAGCTCAGAAGAACTCAGCCAGCAGTTAGTATGACGCTTAAACGCCTAGAAGAATCTATAGGTTTTCAACTCTTTGATAGAACAAACTATAGACTAAAACCAACAGACAGAGGACATATCTATTATCAAAAAGCTAAGTCTATTTTAGATCAAATGCATCAACTTCAAGACTTAAGTACAAGTCTTACTGCTTGCATAGAGCATAAAGTTTCTATTGCGATAGAAGATACGGCTAACATTGCTTCAATAATAAATAAGCTTCAACCTGTGCAATCTTTATTTCCAAACACTGAACTTGTTATAGAAACAGAAAGTAGGCTAAACAGTTTAACAAGATTAGCAAAAGAGGAAGTTCAACTAGCGATTACACCATGGATATTTACTTTTGCAAGTGAAGGTGAATTTGAGTCTAAAACAGTAAAAACAATGAGTATGTTTTATTGTATTCATAAAGACTTAGCGGCAACTTTAGGAATCACTAAAGAATCCGACGTAACAGAGCAAGTGTTGATGCAATTGCCACAGATTGTTCCAACCGAATTTAGCGTCAAACTTAATCACACTAAAATAATGAAGCCTATTGGCCGTAGTATAGTTAAAGTAAATAACTTAACCGCAATGCTAGCGGCGTTAAACGCTAAACTTGGTTGGGGTCCAATAACTGATAGTTATTGGAGTTCTGACATGGAATCTCGTTTTTTTAGATTTCCAATAGATAAAAATTCATCTCCCATAAGCAATGAAATTCGAATTGTCAAAAACAGGTACAAAAGTCTAGGGCCTGCTGCAAAAAAAATCTGGACGCTAATATAAAAAACACACAAATTGTAAATAAAAGGTTACAATGGCGTATTATTGAGCACCACTTATAACAAAGAAAACCTGTGGATAACCTGAGGAAAAGCCGTTAACAAGGAGCTTGATAAGTTTTGACTTTTAATAAGGCTGCTGAAAGTGAAAGTAAAAAAAATCCGCCAGTCCAACTTTAATAAAAAAAATAATTCAGCTAATCTTAATTTCAGTTAGTCAGATATTGATGAATTTGACAAAGTTAAGATTAAGTACACAAGTTTTAGCGCACGGCTCTTAATGAGCCATTCCCCTCGCCCAGATCAGGAATCGTTCTGGGCTTTTTTTTGCCTATAGTTTTGCCGTAGTAAATAAGTCTTTGAAGTTTTGTGTCGTTTGCTCAGCGACTTCTTCAACCGAAATATTTTTCAATTGCGCTACAAACTCTGCCACATGTTTTACATAGGCTGGCTGGTTCTGTTTACCTCGGTATGGAACGGGCGCTAGATAAGGTGAATCTGTTTCAATTAACAACCTATCTAAAGGCATTTTTCTCACTACATCCTGAAGCTCAGCTGCGCTTTTAAACGTGACAATTCCAGAAATTGAAATGTAGAAGTTAAGATCCATTGCTTGCTTGGCCATTTCCCAAGACTCTGTGAAACAATGAAGTACGCCTCTGCATTTATCGGCGTTTTGCTCTTTCAAGATTGCAATTGTATCTTCTCTAGCATCGCGAGTATGGACAATAATAGGTTTATTTAGTTTGTTTCCAACTTCAATATGATGAGCAAACGCCTTTTGTTGGTCAGCAATAGAGTCTTTAGAATAATAATAATCTAAGCCAGTTTCCCCAACGGCAACAACCCTTTGATCTGAAGCTAGCTCATGTAAGTCCTTTAACGTAAAGTTTTTATCTTCACCAACATGCAATGGATGCACACCGCAAGAGAAAGAAACATTTTTATAATTTTTAGACTTTTCTACCATGGCAGGGAACTGATCTAATGAAATAGCAACACACAACATATGCTCCACATTATTTGCTTGAGCGTTTTCAAACAAAGTGCCAAAGTCGATCTTTTCTTTTTCCAAATCAATTCTGTCTAAATGACAATGTGAATCAACAAATCGCATAACTACCCCTACCAAAATTTTGAACTACAATTATCTAATAAAAGAAGTGAGAAAAAAAGGCATAACCTTCGTACCTCCTATAACTTTAAGTTATTCCATTAAATTATAAGATTTTAGGATAAATTTGCATTTACATACCGAACGGTCGGTATTACAATCGCATATTCAAAATCTAAGGACATAAAAACATGCGTATTGTATCAACTACACTCACTACTATCTTTCTTCTGGCTTCATCACTTTCATTTACAGCTCAGTCAAAAGACTACAATGCTGAAGAACTCACTTCCAAATATAAAGCCGAAATTGAACAGATAGCACCTGACAGTTCACCTTATGACATTGTTGAGTCTTTATCTAAAGTTGTTTTTAAGTCAGTTGCGAATGCAAAAGCGCAAGGTGATGAAAAAACAACAAAAGAGCTAATGCAATTAATTGTTAGGCAGCAACTATTACCGTTTGTAGATGTACGTTTTGCTGCTTATAAAATTTTAGGGCCGCAACTAAAGCAATCAACAAAAGAAGAGCGTGATTTATTTGTTGATGCGATGGAGAGAAACTTAGTAGATACGTATTCATCAGCGTTGGTGCAGTACAATAACCAAGAAGTTAGATATGAGCCTAAAAGAGACGTATCGAATCAAAAAATGGTGGCTGTAAGAACTGAATTATTACAGCCAGGCGGTAAACCATTATCGATGATATTTAAGCTACGAAAAAACAGCAAAACGGGTGAGTGGAAGGCTTACGACTTAATTGTTGAAGGTATTAGCTTAATTGACTCTAAACGTGCAGAGCTGTCTCAGCCACTACGTAATGACGGTATTGGTCAAGTAGCAGAAACGCTTTTGGAAGAATAACCAAAAGCGTTTCAGGGCTTTTTCCTTAGTTAACAGACCGTTAAGCCAATTGTCTAATTAACTCACTAGGTGTAATTTTTAATAAAGAACGTGTGCTTAGTGAGCCAACTACCGCAACAAATATGGCGCCAGATAAAGGCCCTATCATCCACAACTCCCAATGCAGTACCCAAGTCATTTTAAAAGAGTAAGTTTGCAGTAGATATAAACTAAACTCAGCTACCGAAGCCGCAATAAATCCAGAGATAGCACCTAGGCTAATAAACTCGTAGGATATTGCATTTCGAATAACACTGCCCTTTGCACCAATTGTTCTGTAAATGACTGTTTCCTTTTTACGTTCATCTAAAGAAGACTGAACTTGTGCCACTAGCACTAAAGTCGCCGCTATTACTACTATCAGCAATACAAACTGAATCGCTACCGATACTTGGGCTATTACACTTTGTATTTGCTCAAGCATAGCTGCAACATCGATGATGCTTAACGTTGGGTAGTCTGCTAACAGTTCGTTTAACCAAAGCTTATCTTCTTTTGCCAAGTAAAAAGACGTGATATAGGTCGCTGGAAAGTCTGCAATAACGTCATCACTGAATATCATGTAGAAGTTAGGTTGTAGGCTGTTCCAATCTACTGTTCTTATACTCGTTACAGTTGCCCTAACAGTTTGGGAACCAATTAAAAAGCTAAGTTCATCGCCTAGCTTTAACTCAAGACGCTCTGCAACTTTAGCTTCCACAGACACTTGCTTTTGCACATCCTGTGGCATCCAAGTACCTTCAATAAGTTCATTGTTATTAGGGAACTTGTCTGTAAAGGTTAAATTGAGTTCACGTCCAAAGCCGGTTCTGGCTTCTTCTTTGTCCTTGTTTGCTTGTTCTTGTGTTTTATTAGCTGTTTCGCTGTTGTCGTCAAACTCACCTTTGCCTTTAAATTTAGCACCATCGTCAGCTTCTTCTGGGCGCTTTTGCTTAAGAACTTCATCATTAATTTGAGTCAATCTGCCGCGAATAATTGGATAAAACTGTTCTGGTTGAATTCCTTTTTCACTAAACCTTTGCTCAATTTTCTCAATGTTTTGTTGCGAAATATTAATTATAAAATGGTTGGGCGCTCCCTGAGGGATTTGTTCCTGCCACTCTTGTATAATTGAGTTTTTCAGTGAAAACAAAATTAGGACAAGCATAATTGCCAGCGTAAACCCGATAACCTGAGATACATTTTCCTTTGAACGTCGTTGCAATGATGCAATCGCAAGTTTAAGAGATGGATTATCAATACGTTTACTCGCGCTTCTACAGGCTACTAATAAGAGTCTAGAAACTAGGAGGATTAATACGCTTAAAACTAATCCTGCACCTAATACAATGCCAGTGAGTTTAATGTCTTGGCTGTAAAACCACACCAGTCCAATGGTTGTAGTGGCCATAATAGCCTGTGCGCTTATAGACGATGACACTCCGTCTCCTAAGTTACGGCGTAATACTCTTAGCGGCGGTACATTAAATAGCTTAAGCAATGCGGGTACGGAAAACATCAGCGCACAAACAAAACCAGTAACAATTGAGACTACAAAAGGACGATATCCAATGTCAGGAATGTCTTTAGGAAGGTATTCAGCTAATGAGATCAGAGCGATATTTTGTAAGCCCGAACCAACAACTAAACCAATCAAAATACTAACTACCGCGATTAAACAAAGTTGCGTTAAATAAATAACCTGCACCTGACGAACACTGGCGCCTAAAGTTTTCATAATGGCAATTGAATCTAAATGACGTTGGCTATAAAGCCTAGCTGATACCGATATTGCCACAGCCGCTAACAATACACCCAATACTCCGGCAAGCATGAGAAAGCTCTCAGCACGCTCTAATGAGCTAGTAATATTAGAGGCACCTTCTTTAACACCTCTAAACTTCTGACTTTCAGAAAGCTGAGGTTTTACCCATGACTCTAGTTCGTCAAGTGCTTGCGGTTCACCAGCGAACAGCCCTGCATAAGTAACTCGGCTGCCGGGCTGAATCACTTCAGTTTTAGGAATGTCATTGATGTTCATGATCACCCTAGTGCCCGAGTTAAATACCTGAAAAGGTGCATCTGGTTCAGCATCGATAATGCCAGATACCGTAAACGTTCCTTCGCCAACATCTATTTGACTCGACTGTCCTAAGGCAAAATACAGTCTTTTACTGATCCAAACATTCCCTACTTCTGGTCCTTTTGCCTTAAAAATTTCACTTTCCTCATTCAAAGGCTCAATAAACAATTCTCCACGCAGTGGATAGTTTTGAGTTACCGCTTTTACCACCGCTAGATTCATCTTGTCGCCGGCAAAGGCCATTGATGAGAAATAAATATGCTTATCGGTTCTAATATTCAGGGATTCAGCGTATTCATAAACTTCTTTTTTTATTTCAGTTGGACTCACTAAGTCCTTGTCTGCTGCTAAAAACTCGGCACTTTTCATCAAAATGGATGCTTGTACTCTATCCGTTAGACTACTTAACGCCATAACCGATGAAACCGCTAAAACAATAGACAAGGCGATTACTGTGAGCTCTCCGCGACCAAACTCGCGCTTAAAGAGTCTAAATGACAGCCCAAGCCAGGTTAATAACTTACTTTGCATCTTGTTTAGCCTTTTGAATAGGTGTGACATCGGCAAGTTTTGGTTTTGGCACTTCCTGCAAAGATAAGTGTCCATCTTTAATGATATATGTTTTTTCACAGCGCTTGGCTAATGCCGGGTCGTGAGTCACTAATACTAATGTGGTATTGGCACTTTTATTCAACTCAAACAACAGGTCTTCCACTAAATGGCCGTTAACAGAATCTAAGTTCGCAGATGGTTCGTCTGCGAACAATAATTTAGGTTCAGTGATAAAGGCACGCGCTATTGCAACACGTTGTTGTTCGCCGCCTGACAATTGATTTGGAAAGTGATCTAAACGATGGCTTAACCCCACTTTATCTAACCATTTCTGCGCGTTTTCTTTCGCTTTTGTTCTAATTTCAATATTATCCGACAGCTCTGCTGGCAGCATTACATTCTCAAGCGCGGTTAAACTCGGCACTAACAAAAACTGTTGGAAGATAAAGCCGATATCAGAACGTCTTATCGCAGCACGATCTTCTTCGTCTAAAATTTGAATTTGTTTACCGTAGAATTCAATTGCGCCCGTTGTTGGCAAATCCAGTCCAGCTAAGAGCCCTAAAAGCGTTGATTTACCAGAACCTGAAGCGCCGACAATGGCAACTGACTCACCATGCTCGATTGAAAGTTCAATATCACTTATGATAGTGATCTTTTTTTCAGCGTCTGCGTTGTTACTTGAAGAATTAGACAATATAACTGTCTTACTAATATTATTGGCGACTAGCGCTGGTAAAGCATCTTTATTCATGAAAATAGGATCCAATCAAAGCAATGAATTTATATAGTAAAAGAAACTCGTTAAACAACACAAGCTTCCTATTTGTACTATTTACGTTACTTTTCACATTTTCGATTGCCTCTCATGCTAAATCGACAAAAGTACTTATGTATGGCGATAGTGTTAGCGCGGGTTACGGGATGAAAACAGAGCAAAGTTGGCCTTACCTTTTATCGCAAACTTTTGTAACAGAAAACGCAGGAATAAATTTAGTCAATGCGAGTATAAGTGGTGAAACTACTGGAGGTGGCGTAGCGAGGCTTGCCTCTGTTATGAAAAGACAAGAATTAAACGAAGGCGACTGGGTTATTTTAGAACTTGGTGGCAATGATGGCTTACGCGGCTTTCCTATATCAACACTTAAAACAAATTTACAGTTAATGATTGATCAAGTGAAAAGTCACAATGTAAATGTTGCATTGATGCAAGTGCGAATACCACCAAACTACGGTAAACGTTATACAACTATGTTTGAGGACGTTTATAAAGACTTAGCGAAAACTAACAGCATTAAACTACTGCCCTTCTTTATGGAGAAAGTAGCTATGAATAAAAACTACATGATGCCAGACGGTATTCACCCAAATGTTAGTGCGCAAGTAATCATAAGAGATGAAATGAAAGAAGTGATTGAGTCTTTGATCGCCGATTAAGATTTTTCATTTTTAAACCAAAGAAAGCGTCGACTTAGTTTCGGCGTTTTTTTATAGATGACGTATTAAAATGCAATGACAAATAAGTTTTGAAGTTTTGAAGTTTTGAAGTTTTGAAGTTTTGAAGTTTTGAAGTTTTGAAGTTTTGAAGTTTTGAAGTTTTGAAGTTTTGAAGTTTTGAAGTTTTGAAGTTTTGAAGTTTTGAAGTTTTGAAGAAGTATAACATTTAAAAAGTGGTACTCCCAAGGGGATTCGAACCCCTGTTACCGCCGTGAAAGGGCGGTGTCCTAGGCCTCTAGACGATGGGAGCACAGGACTTTTTAACTGTTTTAAATTTAAGTGGTACTCCCAAGGGGATTCGAACCCCTGTTACCGCCGTGAAAGGGCGGTGTCCTAGGCCTCTAGACGATGGGAGCACTAAGACTTAAACTTGTTGTTAATTGATGGTACTCCCAAGGGGATTCGAACCCCTGTTACCGCCGTGAAAGGGCGGTGTCCTAGGCCTCTAGACGATGGGAGCACAGGACAATTAACTGTTGATTATAATAAGTGGTACTCCCAAGGGGATTCGAACCCCTGTTACCGCCGTGAAAGGGCGGTGTCCTAGGCCTCTAGACGATGGGAGCACAGGACTTATTAATCTCAATTCTATAATATAATACTGGTGGAGCTAAGCGGGATCGAACCGCTGACCTCTACACTGCCAGTGTAGCGCTCTCCCAGCTGAGCTATAGCCCCATATTACAGAACTGGTATCAACTACAGCGTCGACATGTTTGCCTCAACTGCGGGGCGCATTCTATGCACTCCTCTTATTTTCGTCAACCCTTATTTTAATAAAAATAGCTAACTTTAGGTTGTTTGGTCATTTTTTTAACAAGATGGTTAAAAATCAATAAAAAAGCCGATCAAATGACCGGCTTTTTCTAACTTTAAGGGTTTTTAATATTATCGTTATAGATACGACTATTTGAAATAATCATTAAATTTATAATACTAAATATATTAATAACCCATATATTGACTAAAAATTAATTATTATTGTGCGGCTTCTCGTTGCTCTACAAATATAATTGCATTCGCAATACGCTCAATAACTTTACTTTTGTCCATTAATTCTAATGTAACGTCTAAAGAAGGTGAGTTACCACCGCCTGTCACTGCAACTCTTAGTGGCATACCAACTTTACCCATGCCTAATTCAAGTTCTTCAGCAGTTGCATTAATAGCAGCTTGGATATCACTACCCTGCCAGTTATCTAATGCGTTTAGCTTTTCTTTCGCTAAAATCAATGATTCTTTCGCAACAGGACGTAAGTGCTTTTTAGCAGCCTTTTCATCTAGCGCATCAAAATCTTTATAAAAATAAGTACTGATCTCTGCCATTTCTTTTAATGTTTTGACTCGTTCAGCCTGAATTTCAACAATAGCTGACAAACTTGGCCCTTTTGAAACGTCGATATCCATATTATTAAAATGCCATGACAGGTGTTCAGCAACTTCAGTAGCCGGTAAAGACTTCATATATTGCTGATTCATCCAGTTTAATTTTTCAGTGTTAAACGCTGATGCCGAATTATTGATGTCGTTGATATCAAATAACTCAAATAGCTCTTCTAGGCTAAAAATCTCCTGGTCGCCATGTGACCAGCCTAAACGAACTAGATAATTGATAACGGCTTGAGGCAAGTAACCATCGTCACGATATTGCATTACGCTAACAGCGCCATGACGCTTAGATAACTTTTTACCGTCATCACCCAAAATCATAGAGCAATGCGCATATTGTGGAACTGGAGCACCTAGAGCTTCAAAGATATTAATTTGACGTGGGGTATTTAATAAATGGTCTTCGCCACGAATAACGTGAGTCATTTCCATTTCCCAATCGTCGATAACGACACAGAAGTTATAAGTTGGCGTGCCATCAGTTCGCTGAATAATTAAATCATCCATTTCTTCGTTAGCAATGCGCATATCACCACGAATAGAATCTTTAAATTCAACCGCGCCCTCTGTAGGGTTTTTAAAACGAATTACGAACGGTGCATCTGCAGGTTGATCAGCGTCATTTAAATCACGGCACTTACCATCATATTTAGTACGTTCGCCATTTTTCTCTTGCTCTTCACGTAAACTCTCTAAACGCTCTTTGCTGCAATAACACTTATAAGCTTTATCTTCGTCTACTAATTGTTGAACATACTTCTTATAAGTATCAAAACGTTTGGTTTGATAAAAAACCTCGCCATCTCCTTCCATACCCAACCAAGACATACCGTCTAAAATTGCTTGAACTGCTTCTGGAGTAGAACGTTCTAGGTCAGTATCTTCTATACGTAATATAAATTTACCATTATTACGCTTAGCGTATAACCAAGAATATAGTGCAGTACGTGCACCGCCAACATGTAAATAGCCCGTAGGACTTGGGGCAAAACGAGTAACAACGCTCATTAATGTATCCATTTAGTTTATTCATTAAAATTTGCACGCTATTCTATAGAAAAACGTGAGGGACTTAAAATGCAATATTGGTTATTTAAATCAGAACCTGATGAATATAGCATCGATAGCTTAAAAGCTGAGAAAAATAGTATTGGCCGTTGGGATGGAATTAGAAACTACCAGGCTAGGAATTTAATTCGCGATGATATAAAAGTGGGCAATGGTGTACTCTTTTATCATTCAAGTTGTAAAACGGTTGGTATTGCTGGTTTTGCCTCTGTGGTTTCAGAGCCCTACCCCGATCCGCTTCAATTTGATCCTGAAAGTAAATATTTTGATAGTAAGGCAACACAAGATAAACCGAGGTGGGTATCAATCGATATTAAATATGAATCGCATGCTAAATCGTTTTTACCCTTAACTACTATAAAAGCAACGCCAGCGTTAGACGATATGGTATTAGTAAAACGAAGCCGACTTTCAATACAACCGGTTTCAAAAGACCAATGGGCGTTCATAGTAAACGCCACTAAAACGGATTTACAACGTTAAGTACCAAGATTTATCACTTTAACTATTCAGAACAGTTTATAAAACAAACAAAAAAAGCTTTTTTTAAACAGTTTGTTTAAGATTTGTCCGAACAAATCATTTTTTTGAAATTAGTGTTGACTCTTTTTTTGGCCTCCCTATAATACGCACCACTTGAGCAGTTAAGCTGTTTAAGAGATAAAGCTGGGCGGTTAGCTCAGTTGGGAGAGCATCGCCCTTACAAGGCGAGGGTCACTGGTTCGAGCCCAGTACCGCCCACCAATACTTTACCCTAAAGAATTGGTCTCAGCTTTATCAGATTTTAATTGGGCGGTTAGCTCAGTTGGGAGAGCATCGCCCTTACAAGGCGAGGGTCACTGGTTCGAGCCCAGTACCGCCCACCAATTAAAGTCAACTCTTGAAAGTGGGCGGTTAGCTCAGTTGGGAGAGCATCGCCCTTACAAGGCGAGGGTCACTGGTTCGAGCCCAGTACCGCCCACCACTTTCAAGACTCTTCGGTAAGTCTTCAGAAACTATCAATCTTCATTATTACGCTCTGACGGTAAATCCGAACTATATTCAACAAACTCTACTTCAATTCCGTCTGGATCTAAAAAATATACATTTTTACGATAAAGATTCTCTGCACCTGGCTTAGCGATAGAAAAGCCCGCCTGCTCTAGTCTAAATATTACTTCTTTAATGTTATATGTTTCAAATGCTATATGAGCTAAACCAACTTGATGCCCAGCAAGATCACGCCCATCGCTTTCTCCGTTATCGCATATAGCAATATAATTGTAGTCATCACCAAAATGAATCCAAGTTCTAGGCTTACCTGACCATTCGCTTTGCCCTTTGCTTCTTATACTCCAATGAGGACAAGCTGCTTTGTAAAAAGCTAAACTCCTTTCAATATCTCTGACTACTAAATTTACATGTTCTAATCTCATTTTGTTCCCTCTACACCTTTATCCAAACTTTATTTATACTCTTATTTAAACGCTAATTGAAAATAACTATGGCACATCAATCTTAAATATCACTCTAGTTTTATTAGACAAATAACAAAGTAAAAATATCAATACATAGACCACATAACTATTTGAGCTGCCACCCTTTATATATATGGTGGTTTCTGGCAGATTGACGTCATCTTTAATGTGTAACTAATACACCTCTTTACTTGAGCAATAAATATGAACTTTTCTTTAACTGAAGAGCAACTCCTAATCCAAGATACTGCGCGCCAATTTGCAGAAAATGAGTTGACTCCTAACGCGGCCGAATTAGATAAAACGGGAAACCGCGAAATTCTCCTGAACAACCTCAAGCAATTAGCCGAATTGGGCTTTATGGGTTTAAATACCAGCGTAGATTATGGCGGTAGTGAAGTAGGAACCGTCGCTTTTAGTATTGCAATTAAAGAGCTCGCTAAAGGTTGTGCATCAACTGCTGTCACCACTTCCGTGACCAATATGGTTGCCGAAGTCATTCAAGCCGTTGGAAACGAAGAACAAAAAAATAAATATCTTCCTAAAATATGTTCCGGCGAATATCCGGCAGCTGGCTTTTGCTTAACAGAAGTAAGTGCGGGCTCTGATCCAGCAGGTATGAAAACCACAGCTACAAAAGATGGCAGTGATTACATATTGAATGGCAGTAAAATGTTTATTACTAGTGCGGAATATGCAGGCGTATTTGTTGTTTGGGCTGTCACAGACAAAGAAGCTAAAAAAGGCAAAGGCATTTCTTGTTTTCTAGTGGAAAACGGAACGCCTGGATTAACAGTGGAAGCCGCTGAACATAAAATGGGCCAAAAAGCGTCAGCCACCAATGAAGTTAGATTTGATAACTGTCGCATTCCAGCAACAGCTCTTATGGGTGAAGAAAATAACGGATTTAAAGTAGCTGTGACAGAGCTTGCTGGCGGCCGTATAGGTATTGGTTCACTAGCGTTAGGTGTTGCTGAAGCTGCCATGGATTATGCTCGCCAGTATATCGCAGAGAGAGAGCAGTTTGGCCAGGCATTAATTAAGTTTCAAGGTCTACAGTGGAAACTCGCTGACCGTTATACCGAACTAGAAGCTGCAAAGTTACTTCTTATGCAAGCTGCTTATCTTAAAGAGCAAGGTCAACCTTTCTCAAAACAAGCATCGATGGCTAAACTTTTTGCCACAGAAAAAGCCAACGAAATTTGTTACGACGCTATTCAGTTGCTCGGTGGATACGGCTACATTAGCGAATATCCAGTGGAGCGCATGGCTAGAGACGTTCGTATCACAACAATTTATGAAGGAACGAGCGAAGTGCAAAAAATTGTCATTGCTCGTGAATTATTAAAAGAGATTTAAGGAATTATCATGGAATTAGAAAATAAAATTGCAATTGTTACGGGTGGAGCTTCAGGCTTAGGTAAAGCCACCAGCCAAGGTTTGGTAGCTTCAGGCGTTAAAGTCGCTATTTTTGATCTGAATGAAGAGTCTGGAAAACAAGCAATCGATGAGCTTGGTGCTGATAACGCAATGTTTATCAGTGTAGATGTCACTAATGCAGAGTCTGTTAGCTCAGCAATAGAAGAAGTAATGAAGGCTTACGGTGCAATTCACATTTTAGTGAACTGCGCTGGTATTGCGCCGGCCGCTAAAGTCTTAGACCGAGAAGGCAAAGCGATGGCATTAAACAAGTTTTCAATGGCCATCAATATAAACTTAATTGGTACCTTTAATGTCGCTTCACAAGTTGCTGAGCAAATGGCAAAAAATGAACCTATGGGTGAAGCTCTAGAGCGCGGTGTAATCATTAACACAGCATCTGTTGCCGGATATGAAGGCCAAATGGGTCAATCTGCATATGCAGCAAGTAAAGGTGGAATAATTGCATTGAGTTTACCTATGGCGCGTGACTTAGCTCGCACGGGTATACGTGTAAATGCCATTGCACCGGGCATTATGGGCACGCCTATGTTGTTGGCGATGCCAGATAACGTGCAGGAAAGCTTAGTAGCAAACATCCAATTCCCGAAAAGAATGGGCCAGCCAAAAGAATTTGCAGATTTGGTTATGCACTTAACATCTAACGCATATATAAATGCCGAAACTATACGTCTTGATGGTGCAATAAGAATGCAACCAAGATAGCTATTCAGAGGCATTGCAATAGAGTAGAAAGCAAAAACGGACCTTAGAGTCCGTTTTTTGCTCAAGGTTTAATTAAGCCTATAACCGATATAAAACTAAATGTGAGGCTAAGCATAAAAATCTAGGTGCTCAACGCCATTTTCATCAACGTATTTACCTTTGCCCTGCTTTTTTGGTGTTAGTTCATGTTCATTATTCTGTTTGTTTGTACCTGATGCTTTTATCAATTTATTCTGATTGTCGTCCGAGTGAGATGATTGCTCATCTTTAGTTGGCTTCCCATCAGTGTTTTGTTGTTGCTGATTACTCGGATCATCCTCTTCAATGCGCTTTGCTCTCGCATCTTTTGGCGTTTTATCTACATGATAAATATCTTTTTTGTCTGGTTCATTCGCAACAGGCCTGCGAATCGCATTATAAATGAAGTCCACCATGATCTTTGTCCTTATATCCTTAGTAATGAACAGGGCTGAATAATTGAGTAAAGCTTATATTCTGTGCAATTATTAACCACTTATCGACCGATATGCAAATAGATTAAGTTTTTTTGTGTTTTGTTATATACAAGCGGTTGCTTTTATTTTCATCTAGGTTTATTTTGTGCACATCAACTTTACGAAATTAGAAAAAACGAAAACTCATGAACTTTACAAACGTAAATACAATTTGGTTCCATCATCACGTACCAACGGAATAGTTTTCGGCTAATTTCGCTGGAGGCTATTGTCAGTCCTCCAAGCACATAATTATTGAGCCCTGGAGGATAATATCTTCTGGGGTTTTTTCGTTTTAGGGTTTAACAATTTAATTTAATACTAAAAATTTAGTGCAAATAAAGTAGGAATACACATGAATGACAAGAATAGATTAAGAATCGCGGTACAGAAAAAAGGTCGTTTAAGCGATGAGTCAATAAAGTTACTTAAAGCGATTGGTGTAAAGCTATCAATCAGAGACAGACTGCTTATTGCACACTCCACTAACTTACCTATCGATTTATTATTAGTACGCGATGATGATATTCCAGGCTTAGTAATGGACGGTATCGCAGATTTAGGTTTTATTGGCGAAAATGAACTTGAAGAAAAAATGCTTGAAAGACAAGCATCGAATGAACCTGCAGAATATAAAACACTTAAACGATTAGAGTATGGCGGTTGTCGTTTATCTATTGCTGTACCTAATGAATTTGATTACAAGGGCTTAGAGTCTTTAAATCAAACTAAAATAGCAACAACCTACCCTTACTTACTTAAGCGCTTTTTAGTTGCTAATAATATAAATGCACAACCGGTAATGTTAACAGGTTCAGTTGAAGTAGCACCTCGAGCTGGTATTGCTGAAGCTATTTGTGACCTGGTATCTACCGGAGCAACACTTGAAGCGAACGGATTAGAAGAAGCGACAGAAATTTTTGTATCTAAAGCTGTTTTAATTCAAAAGTCTGAAGCGCTGACTGCAGAAAAACAAAAATTAGTAGATACCCTTCTGCCAAGAATTAATGGCGTTATGCAAGCTAAAGAATCTAAATACATCATGCTACACGCCCCTATCGCTAAGCTAGAAGAAGTTAAAAAGCTTCTACCAGGTGCTGAAGATCCTACTGTATTACCTCTGTCAGAAAACAGCGATCAAGCCGCTATCCACGTTGTTAGTCCAGAAAACCTTTTCTGGGAGACTATGGAGCAATTAAAAGCGTTAGGTTGCACATCAATATTGGTAATGCCAATTGAAAAAATGATGGGCTAATTGGTTAAGCACTAAAGGTAAATTTCCACATGATCACATGGCAAAATCTAACATTAGCAGAGCAAAAGTCGGCATTGTCTCGACCGGCGATCGCAAATCGTGCTGATTTAACAAGTAAAGTCTTAGACATTGTAAATATGGTCAAAGACAAAGGAGACGAAGCGTTACTCACGCTGACGGAAAAGTTTGACGGTTTATCACTAAACTCTGTGGCACTGGCTTCGTCGCAAGCAGAAGACATTATTGCGACACTTGGTGATGAGCAACGAGCTGCGATTGAATTAGCCTATGGCCAAATTAAACGTTTTCATGAAGCACAGGTACAAGCGGACGTTAAAGTAGAAACGAGTCCTGGTGTGGTTTGTGAATTGATCACGCAAGCTATTAGCTCAGTAGGTTTATATATTCCTGGTGGCAGTGCTCCGTTACCTTCAACTGTTTTAATGCTAGGTGTTCCAGCTCAAATAGCAGGCTGTAAAAGAACCGTTTTGTGTACTCCGCCGGACACTTCTGAGGGCAACAAAGGCGGAATTACCGCTGAAATCCTTTATGCAGCAAAACTATGTGGCATTAAAGAAATTTACCGAACTGGTGGCGCGCAAGCAATAGCAGCAATGGCATATGGTACTGAGTCGATTGCCGCAGTAGATAAGATTTTTGGGCCTGGTAATAGCTTTGTTACTGAAGCTAAACAGTTGGTTGCTCAAGACCCTGCTGGAGCTGCCATTGATATGCCGGCAGGTCCTTCTGAGGTTTTAGTACTTGCTGATGCCAATGCAAACCCAGCGTTTGTAGCGGCGGACCTTTTATCGCAAGCCGAACACGGACCTGACTCGCAAGTTATATTAGTGTCAGATTCACTGCCGCTAATTGAAAAAACCAAGCAGGATATCGAGTCACAGCTAACTTTGCTGCCTCGTGCTGATATTGCGAAAAAAGCATTGGCTAATAGTCGCTTTATTCTAGCATCGGACTTGAACGAAGCGGTTGAAATTAGTAATCAGTACGCCCCTGAACACTTAATTGTGCAGTTTGACAATGCAAGAAGCTGGCTTAGTAAGTTAGATAATGCAGCTTCGGTTTTCTTAGGTGCTTATACACCAGAAAGCGCCGGAGATTATGCGAGTGGCACAAACCATGTTTTACCTACTTATGGGTACTCTAAAGTTCTAAGCTCACTAAACTTAGCAGACTTTACTCGTAAATTTACGGTACAAGAAATAACGCCTAATGGTCTAGCGGCTATTGGTCCGGCAATTATGACGTTAGCCGCTGCTGAAGGTTTAGACGCGCACAGAAACGCGGTTGGTCTTAGACTTGAGCAATTGCAAAAAGAGAAATCAAATGACTGATAATCTAAATAAGACTTCAACACTCGTTGATAAACTTATCCGCCCTGAGCTTAAAGAGTTAAAGCCTTATGAGTCGGCTCGACGTTTATTCAGCATGTCAGGCTCTGACGATACCAATACAGTTTGGCTAAATGCCAATGAAAACCCTTACAGCCCTAATGTTAGCGCTGATCCTAGTCTTTACAATCGTTACCCAGACTTTCAGCCTGAACCACTCATTAACGCTTACAGCCAATATGCCGCAGTAAAGCCGGAACAAGTGTTAGCAACAAGAGGCGCTGATGAAGGCATCGAGTTGCTAATACGAACTTTCTGTAGTCCGGGACAGAATATCATTATCTGCCCTCCTACTTACGGTATGTATGCAATTAGTGCTGAAACGGCAAACGTAAATGTAACTAAAGTTCCACTTTTACCGTCTTTTCAATTGGACGTTAACAGCATACTTAACCAAGTTGATAATACACAAATCGTCTTTATTTGCTCGCCTAACAATCCAACAGGTGATGTAATAAACCGTAACGACCTAGTATCGGTTTTAGAAGCGACCAAAGGACACGCCATTGTTGTTGCTGATGAAGCTTATATCGAGTTTAGTAGTGAAGATACCGTTACAGAACTATTGAATTCATATCCAAATTTAGTGGTATTACGTACATTGTCTAAAGCATTTGCATTAGCTGGCTTGCGTTGTGGTTTTACACTGGCGTCTGAAGCCATTATTAACGCTATGAAAAAGGTCATTGCGCCTTATCCTATTCCAGCTCCAGTTGCACAAATGGCAACTCAAGCATTAAGTGAAGACGGATTATTATGGATGCGACGATGCGTTAACGAATTAAACAATCGCCGCGATGCCTTTATAGAAAAAGCAAAAACTTGGCGGTTTGCAAATGAAGTTTATCCTTCAAAAACAAATTTTGTTTTGATGAAACTATCTGAAACGCTTGACGCTAATAAGGTAATGACATTATTTACCGAACAACAAATTTTACTGCGCAATCAATCTAAACAGTTAATGCTAAATAATACCATTAGGGTAACCATTGGTAGTGAAGAAGAAATGGCCGCTGTTGAAAACGTATTTAACCTAATTGAACAAAAACTGGACTAACACAATGAGCAAGCAACAACCTATACTATTTATTGATCGCGACGGCACTCTTGTTCAAGAGCCGCCTGTAGACAAACAATTAGACCGTTTAGACAAACTCGTATTTGAGCCGCTAGTTGTGCCGGTATTAACTCGTTTACAGCAAAAAGGTTATCGTCTAGTTATGGTATCTAACCAAGACGGACTTGGTACAGACGCATTTCCTCAAGCTGACTTTGATGCACCACACAATCAAATGATGGCGTTTTTTGAATCTCAAGGTGTTACTTTTGACGATGTTTTAATATGTCCTCACTTTGACCATGAAGATTGTAGCTGCAGAAAACCAAAGTTAGGCCTGGTAAAAGATTACCTTCAAGAAGGTAAAGTCGACTTCACTGATTCTTATGTGATTGGTGACCGCATTACGGATATTCAACTCGCTGAAAATATGGGTATTGTTGGCATTCAATATTCGCCAGAAAAAATGGATTGGTTAGCAATTGAAAAGTTATTAGCACAACAAAAAGAGCAAAACCGCCAGGCAAAAGTGACGCGCACCACGTCTGAAACAAACATCAATGTATTTGTAGATTTAGATAGTACTGAGAAATCAAATATTCAAACGGGTATCGGATTTTTTGACCATATGCTTGATCAGATAGCATCGCATGGTGGTTTTTACTTAGACCTAACAACCGATGGTGATTTACACATTGATGACCACCACTCTGTTGAAGATACCGCTCTTGCGCTAGGACAAGCTCTAAAAGAAGCATTAGGTGACAAACGTGGCATTGGTCGTTTTGGCTTTGTACTGCCTATGGACGAATGTAAAGCAGAAGCAACGCTAGACATTTCTGGTCGACCTTATTTAGTTTTTAACTCTGAATTTACTGATAACCGTGTAGGTGATATGTCCACACAAATGGTTGAGCACTTCTTTTTCTCGTTAAGTCAGGCAATGGGACTCACCTTGCACCTGTCTACTACAAAAGGAAACGCCCACCACCAAGTAGAGAGCTTGTTTAAAGTATTTGGCAGAGCTTTACGCGCCGCAATTAAAGTTGAAGGTGATGTACTTCCATCAACAAAAGGAGCGTTGTAATGTCGGGTGACTCTAAGCCAATAAACTTGGTTATTGTTAATACCGGGTGCGCCAATATTTACTCTGTGCAATGTGCTTTTGAACGTCTTGGCGTTGAAGTTACCGTGTCAGATAACCCTGCAGTTATCAAATCGGCTGACAAGGTGTTGTTACCTGGTGTCGGCTCAGCATTTGCGGCTATGAAAAGTATCGAGCAAAAGCAATTAACTAGCGTTATTCAGTCCCTAACTCAGCCTGTACTTGGTATTTGTTTGGGCATGCAGCTTATGGCCAAAAGCTCAAACGAAAAACCGGGTTCGCACTTGGTTACGTCAAAAACAGATACCGTTGAGTGTTTAGGTTTGATCCCCACCGTAATTGAACGAATGGAAGCGGGAGACTTAGTACTGCCGCATATGGGTTGGAATGAAGTGACACTGGATTCCCCTCACCCTTTGTTTAAAAACATAGAACAAGGTGCATTTTTCTATTTTGTACATAGCTTTTGTGCGCCAATATCAGTCAATACATTAGCTAAATGTAACTATCACTTAGATTTTTCTGCTGCCATTTATCATAACAACTTTTTTGGGGTGCAATTCCACCCTGAGAGAAGTGGTAAAGCCGGCGAGCAATTACTTAGGAACTTTATCGAGCTATAACAAAAGTTGCTTTTGAAGGCTCAATGTAGCTATTAGTTATTAGTTATTAGTTATTAGTTATTAGTTATTAGTTATTAGTTATTAGTTATTAGTTATTAGTTATTAGTTAAAAAAGATAATAAAAATATTAGGATTTACATGATTATCCCAGCAATAGACTTAATAGAAGGATCTGTTGTCCGTTTATACCAAGGCGACTACGGGCAAAAAACAGAATATAAAATTGATCCAGTTGAATTAGTAAAACAATATGGCGCTGCAAAAGCAGAATGGCTGCATATTGTTGATCTTACGGGAGCAAAGGACACTTCAAAACGCCAGTTGTCGTTAATTAAAAGCATGGTTGATTTAGATGTAATGAAGTTTCAAGCTGGCGGTGGCATTAGAACAGAGCAAGATATAATTGACCTGTTCGATATTGGTGTTAGTCGTGTGGTTATTGGCTCATTGGCCGTTAATGACTCTGACCTAGTGCTATCATGGTTTGAAAAGTACGGTGCAGAAAAAATTGTACTGGCACTGGACGTTAACATTGACGAAAACGGCAACAAGTATATTGCTACGCACGGTTGGCAAGAAAGTTCAGGCACAACGTTAGAGTCAGTGGTAGATAAGTTTCTAAACGTTGGACTTAAGCACGTACTTTGCACAGACATTAGCAAAGATGGAACACTTCAAGGTCCAAACCAAGAGCTTTATAGTGCTCTAGCTGAGCAATATCCTGAAATTAGTTGGCAAGCTTCTGGCGGCATTAGTAGTTTAGAAGACATCAAAATAGCTCTAGCGAACATCAAAGGCTCTGGTTTAGCAAATAACAGCCCAAGCGGAGTTATTCTTGGTCGTTCATTGCTAGAAGGCAAATTTGAACTAGCTGAAGCGATGCAACTTGTTAAATAATTTAATAAATTAAAAGTTAGTCGAATTGTCATTTCTGAGCTTTAAGTAATTATACTTGCAGCTCAGAAAGTTTATTTCTCTGTCGCTAATTGCTTTTCCGTTTTTATGCCTAGCTTCTGCATAACCATTGCAGCTGGGCAAAAGCCGGTAAAGCTTTGCTGGAATAAATTGGCCCCGACAAACACAGTAAACCACACAAAATTAGGGTGCACATAAATAGTCAGAACTACAGATAGTAAAACCATAAAACCGGCAAAAGCTGCCACCGCTCTTTCTAAAGACATGATATTTCCTCACTCATTAAATCAAATTAAAAATATTTTCGTATAGTTAGATATGCGTTTGATGCATCTTCAAACTGACCAAAAAACGTTGTTTTCTGTTTACCCCAGAAATAATTTACTCCCCCAGTCAGTTGCCAATTCTCTATTGGTTGATAAGACACTTTGACTCTACTGTAACCATCATTCTCTGAAGGTGAATAAAAGGTAAACCATTGCAAACTCAATGTATCTTGCATCAATCGATAATAAAGCTGGGCTGTCCATAACGTTCTGGCTTGCTTATCTGTGGGAGAATAAGATAACGCAGGATCAAATTCATTTTGACGCTCTAATTGAAATTGAATCGAACCCGTAAGATTAGTCACTAACTCTTGCTGGTAACCAATTAACAACTTTGATTCACGATTTGGTATCAAAGGATTACGACCCTCGCTATCTGCAGAGTTATGTTGGGCAACTTCAAGGTTAAACAAGCCCGAAAATAATGGGGTCATCATGCTGGCCCCAATGACATTGAGCTTTGTAAAGGTTGGCTGAAAATCAGAAGTTAAGCTATTTGGAGACTTATCAAAGCCTTTATAACCATATAAAGCGAACTCTATAGCGTCATATTGCTTTTTAACCCTTAAAGCGTACTCTGCACCCTTTGGTGTGTTTTTATCGCTCACATCAAAACCAGGGGCTATATTTATTCCACCATTTAGCTGCCCTGCTATTGGGTTATAAAACGAAAACACATCTCCATTAATATATTGATCTGATACAAATTTTGGCGTGATTACCAAGTCTACATTTGCAAAGTCATAATAACCTGAAGCTTTTACTGCGAGTTGCGGCGCCTTTAGGTACTCATCGTCTCGACCTGCAAAAAAGCTCTGCCAGTCCTTTGCGAACATATCATTGAGAAACAAGTAATCTCCTGTTCCCCAAGTTAAAATTTGCTGACCGGCTTTTATATCCCAACGATCACTTACTTTACCCTGCCAATTTAATTCTCTAATTTGACCACGCCATTTTGATTGAACGCCATCGTAAAAAACTTGGCCTCTCAATTTAATGGTTGAAGCATTAAGTTTATAGTCACCCTGAGCCTGAATTCGAATATCATTTAAAGTACTACTTGTCTTTAAAGCTGGGTCATCACTCAATCTTTTACCTAAGGCAACCTCAACAAAAGTCGCTAAATTACTCCAGCTAGTTTTCGCTTTTTCTGCCCATGGATCATCGCCCCAGCTATCATCACTCGCTTTATCGTCACCCCAAATGTCATCAGGCCAATCGGTATTAGTTGAAGCAAATGCACTGGCAGTAAATAGAATACCAACGCAACTTATACTTTTAAGCAAAGCCAAAATAGTTTTCTTAGATAACAAGTTGGAAAATAAGCTGTTAACTTTCATATGATTTTTCTAACCCTATCTGCGTAACCATTCAATAGGCGGAGTTCTTAAACTACGTTCAGTGAATATGCTGTCTGGCAAACCAATGTCGTAACTAATATTACGAAACTCCATTAACGTATAACCACCTGTTTTCACGTCAGATATTTTTGATTTAGTCACAGTGACATAACCCGAAATATTTTCAGTTTCTAAGGTTTCAACCTTTCGGTATAAAGTATTAGAGGCATCATAAAACTCGATCACCATTGGTAGGTATGAGCTTTTATCAATTTGTATTTTGTAATAAGAAAACTCAACGTCGTTTGCTACTTTAGGCGTTGCTTTTAAAGTGTATCTTTGTTCGGTTTGCTCCAAGAGCTCAAAACTATCAACTTTGGTAGAACGCCCTGAAACATCTTCATAAAAAAAGTGAGAGCCCACAAATGAGGTTCGTTTATCGCCTGCTGAAATTCTTTTCACCAAATCTAAACCTGGTAAATATAACCAACGGTCATCATCTGTTGATACATCGTTATGTTTTTCAACACGAAACACCATGCCGCTAACGTCTGCCGGACGAGAGAAAAACACTAGCATTTTCTGATCGCCACCGTCCTCAACGTCTTTGCGTAAGATAGTAAATTGTCTTACTTGTCTGCGCTCTTGTTCATCAATGATCATCATTCGAGCTTGTGTTTTGCCATCTTTACCAGCGTAGTATGCCGCTAACTCTGCTTTAGAAATTATCTGTTCAGCCGTTACTTCAGTTGCCGATTGCACTGAGCCGCTTGCTAAGATTGCTGCTACTAGCGCAACAGGTGTTGTAATACTTTTTAATAAATTAGTCATGTTTACCTCGCTTTATAATAGTCAGTACTGCCGGTAATAAAATTAATGTAACTAACGCTGAAATTGCCATAATACTCGCTAAAAACACCCCAACGGTTACGTAAGGAACTAAAGGTGCAAATAACAATGGCGTAAAACCAAGAGCTACTACAGACGCATTTTTTGTTATCGCATTAGCTGGCTCGCCAAACATAATATTCATTGTTTGTTTAATTGAATCCGTTTCTTTTAGTGCGCTTCTAGCGCGTTCCAAAAAGTGAATTGCAAAGTCCACAGATAACCCAAGGGTCAGTGCAGACAGCACGGCAATAGGCATATCGTAATCTTTACCAATCCAACCAATAAGACCATAAATAAAGGTAATCGTGATCGTCAGCGGTAACATGGCTAACAAACCATAGACAAAAGACCTAAATAGCAGAACCATCATAATAAATACGATAACAAAGGCACTCATAAGACTGTCTAACATGCCAGTTACCATTTGCTCCTGCCAAGCTACATTCAGATAGGCTTTACCGGCCCATCCTGTAGAAATGTTTTCTGGTAATGGATTTTTTTTAATATATTGTTCAACGGATTCTATAACCGAGGACATATGCTGGTTGTCGCCGCTGGTTAACTGTAACCAAACCAAACTTTTTCTATAGTCTGGTGTTACAAAGTGCCATAAGTCTCCCGGTCGATGTGACGATTGGTACTGAATTAAGGTTTGAGCAACACCATTTGCAGAGTCTGGCAATTGGTAATCGACAAATTCACCACTTCGTAACTCTCGGTTCACTACTTTTACAATATCCGTCAATGAGTTCGACTTACCCACTAAACCAGTTGTTGCCAAATAGTTTTGTAAATTCTCTATGTAAGTTAATACTTCAGGTGATGTGAATCGCTTTGATTTTTGCTGGACAATTTCAATTGATTTAAGTTTAGACTCCAACCAAGTAATGGCTGGTTTATCAGACACTTCAAATAACACATCTTCAATTTCATAAACCAGTGTATTTAATTGGTTTGCTACAGTTTTATCGTTCGATAAAGAGACTTGCAGTTGGCTCGTATGCCACTCAATTAAACTCGCAGGAATTTCACTACCTTCCAACAAGGTTTTAACAGAAGGCAGTACCGACTCGTCTTGCAAAACAAAGTAAGCATCATAAGTCCCAGCAAACTGTTGGTTTAATTCTTTGTCTGCCACTCGAATTGGGTGGTCTTCTTTGAACCAACGTACAGGATTGTCATTAATTTGAATTTTAGTTACACCAATAGCAGACCAAATAAAAATCAGGCCGAAAATGACTATATGTAAGGCTTGGCGTTTTTTCGCAATGTTGCCAATAACATTAACAAACGCAGCTAGACCACTTTTTTGCTCTAAACTTTGTTGATGAGAAACTTGCAACTGTTTTAATGACTTATCGCTAAGGCGACTAATGTATGCCGGTACGAATAATATGGTGGTCACAAACGCTAAAATAATACCAAATCCGATAAACGCACCAAATATTTGCACTGGTGGGATTGGTGTTAGCATAAGTGATAAGAAGCCAATCGTAGATGTCACTGAAGTAAATAACATGGGTGTAAACAATTCACCAACCACGGTCTTGATGACGGCTTTTTTGTCTTGCCCTTCTTTATAACGGTCTGCAAATTCTGACATTATATGAACCGAATCAACCACGGCTATTGGCATTAAAAAAATCGCAATCATAGAAGACATGATATGAACCGTATAGCCTAAGCCAATCAACAAACCCATAATTACGATTACGGTTGTCATTGCCACAATCATGGCTGCAGAAATAAACTTTATATTTTTAAAAAGAATAAATAATAGAATAAAGATAGCTAAACCAGCTAGCGGTGCAGATATACCCATTTGGACAAACATCTCATAACCAAAGCGGTCTTCAGCAACAGGCAAACCGGTAATATGCCAATCGGCTGATGAAGAAAATGAATCAATCGATGTTTGAATTTCTTGGGCGATTAAATAGCTTTTGTTTTTATCTTCAAGTGGGACATATATCGCCACTGCATTACCATTTTCAGAGGCTAGGGTATTGTTTAATAGTGGTAGCTTTTTAATCTTTTCTAAAACAGCACTTGCATTCTTTTGGTTCTCAGGCGCTTGCTTCATCAACCATTCAAATCGAATTGCGTTTGAACCAAATTCCGTTTGCTCCTGAGTTACATTATCCACTACAGAAACCGACATAACGTCTTTTTCAATAACACCCTCAATACTTAAAATATGATTAGTTAACTGCTCAATTTCTTTAAGTACTGTAGGTGTAAACACACCAAACTGTTCAGTTTGGACTGCACCAACAACAATAGAGTCGTGCATTAAAAAGTCGGATTTTGTTTGGTTATGAAAAACGCGCGCCGCATTATCAGCCGGCAACATGTTTTCTGGATCAGTATCAATTTGAATTGATGGCATAAAAGCCAAGGCAACTATTACCATAATGATCATTACCGCATATATCTTTTTAGCGTGATCAAGGCTCAGTTGTATTGATGAATTTATTAGCCTATTCATGTAAGTCTTCTTAGTTAATTAACTATATATGCCGACATTATATATTAGTAATTTCTAATATATAATAGCCTGACTAGAATTAATATAACCAAACAGTTACTTGCATATTCCTTTTAGGTATAAAAAAAGGGCCAGTAAATACTGACCCTGCGCACTTCTCAAATTTACCTATGGTCTATTTTATATAACCACGAGGTTTGTTTTCTTTAGAAGTATAACGATCACGTAACTTATCTTGGCGAGACTCTGTCGTCACTTGTTCACCGTCAATCCAAATGTTTTCAACTCTTGAACTGATTTCAAACGGGTCACCACTCCAAAGTACTAAGTTTGCTGGTTGTCCTTCGGCTACTACGCCACCAGGAATACCAAACACTTCCGCTACATTTTTAGTTACCGCTTTTAGTGCGCCATCACGACTTAAGCCGTTCGCTATCGCAACACCAGCATCTGTTCTAAGGTTGTAACTTATGTGGGTGTCAGGTTGAGTAAGAATAAGCTTAACACCTGCTTGCTCTAAAATAGCCGCATTTTCTAGTGATGCATTTAAAGAGTCAAAGCTACCAGGTAGGTTTGATAAGCTCTCCATGATCACAGGAACACCCGCTTCAGCAATTTGCTCTTTAACGCGCACTGCGTCCTTAGCTCCAGATAAAACAAGGTTTAAACCAAACTTCTCTTTAAGTTTTAACAAATGGAGAATGTCAGTTGCTCGTTCAACATCAGCAATAAGAGGTTTTGACCCGTCTAGCAAAGAAGACAATATTTTCTCTTCTTTACTTGGCTCTTTTTTATCGCCCTCTTCTTTTTTGTCTGATTTTTTCGCTTTTTCAGCTTTGTCTATGTGAGCTTGCAGCTCTTCTTCTAAGCTAACTAAGCTAGATGCTCGTGAACCACGACGCTCTGAACCAAAGTAAGCCAAGGTAGCGACATTTGACGCAACAACACTGTCATATTCACCAGACAAATCAGCAGCAAATATTTGACCTGCCCAAATGCCTTCGCTACCACGAGGCGCAACTAAGCTATGAGTAATACCGCCTTTACGAGTAAAAGGAATTACGGCACTGTTTGGGTTAAAGGCAATTGAAGGTTCAAATGTAATCCCACCCTTTTTAGCGCCCATATCACGTGACGCAGATACTGCATCTACTTCAACTAGGCCTAATTGATTCAAAGATGAAATAAAGCCCGCCGTTAAAATACGACCTTGACCATCTACAGTAGAATCTACGTTTAATTCTGCTGGGTTAATCGAAACAATTTTTCCATCTTCGATAACTACGCTAGCGCCCGTTAGAACGCCCTGTTCAGTGCCGGTATAAACTGTTGTATTTGTGATCGCTACGGTATCAGCCAAACTAGCAAAGCTAGTAGCTAGGGCAGCGAAAACCAATGAGAGTTTTAAAATTTTCATGTTTTTCTCCTTATTGCTGACCTAGTAAAAAGTCACTTTTTGCTTTGTAAGTATCATCATTCGCATCAAACACTTTCGCACCATCTACAAAAACCTGTTCTGCGATTGCATAAGAACTAAATGGACTTTGGTTCCAAATGACAACATCACCAGCCTTACCTTTTTCTAGTGAACCGGTTTTATTCTCGATACCTAGCGACTTAGCGGCGTTATAGGTAATCCATTTGATAGCATCCGCTTCAGTGATTTCAAAGCCGTTTTCATTCGCTCTGTACATTGATTTCGCGGCTTCTTGGTTTAAGCGTTGAATTGTTGTGCCTGAATCTGAATGTACAACAGCACATGAGTTCTTAAACGAGTCAACGACTGCCACGTTCTCTAAAATCATGTCATAGGCTTCCATTTTGAAACCCCACCAGTCTGGCCACATTGCAGCACAGTTACCATTCTCAGCTAATAAATCACCAATTTTATAGGCTTCAATTGCGTGGTGGAACGTACCAGCGTGATAATTAAACTCTTTTCCAAGGTCTATCATCATAGCCATTTCTTCAGCTTTATAGCAGTGATTGTGGATTCTAATATCACCGTCTAGTACGCCTTTTAGCGTATCTAACGTTAGGTTACGTGATGGCGCCTCAGGGTTTTTACCCGCTTCATAGTCGCGGTCGTATTTTTCCCATGCTCTTTTATATTCAGCAGCATCAGCCCAAGCTTGTCTGTAACCAGCCATGTTACCCATTCTGGTTGAAGGCGAAATGTTTTTACTGCCATAAACACGTTTAGGGTTTTCACCACACGCCATTTTTAAACCATATGGCGCGTCAGGGAATTTCATACCTTGCATAGTATGCGATGGCACGTTTTTAAGTGTAACGCCTCTACCACCAATAAGATTGGCCGAACCCGGTAATAACTGCAAAGTAGTAATACCACCGGCACGAGCTGCTTCAAAACCAGGATCTTGAGGCCAAACTGAGTGTTCTGACCATACTTCAGCCGTAACTGGAGCCGTTGCTTCATTACCATCGCTGTGAGACTCAACGCTTGGTGAAGGGTAAACGCCTAAGTGCGAATGCACATCTATAATGCCTGGAGTTACCCATTTGCCTTTACCGTCAATTACTGTCGCACTGCCGTGCTCTAAATCTGCACCAACTGCAGAAACCTTACCATTCACCAATAGGACGTCGGCATTATCAAGTCGTTCACCTGTGCCCGTTAACACCGTTGCACCCTTTATTAAGGTCGTCATTTGTGTCATTGGTTCGTATGTACTTGGATATGGATTTGGATTTATTTCAACTTTCGGATCTTGAGCTTCAATGCCTGTACAGCCGGCAATAATAGAAGAAGCAATCAAGGTCGTACTAAATGCGAGTTTACGCATGGCAGGTTCCTTTTATTGTTTTTATTCAAAAATCTGATGATTTGCATAGATATAGCATAATTATCAGATTGATGACACGAAACAACAAAAATACGATAGATCGAAGGTTTATTAAGAAGCAAAGTGTTTGTGAGCCATCTGTTTAGAGTTATTGCTAAACAATATTTAAAATAAAGCCGCGAACAAACAGTATTGGTATTGGCATTGGTATTGGTATTGGTAACGATTTTAAATTGAGAATATTTTATGGGGAATAACGTTTTGCTCTGTTTTTAGATAGTGGGGTTTATCTCAAAGCAAAAAAAGTGGCGGAACGGACGAGACTCGAACTCGCGACCCCCGGCGTGACAGGCCGGTATTCTAACCAACTGAACTACCGCTCCAACCTTTTTTGACATTATAGATGGCGGAACGGACGAGACTCGAACTCGCGACCCCCGGCGTGACAGGCCGGTATTCTAACCAACTGAACTACCGCTCCAATCTATAACATGCTGCAAACTAAGTGGCGGAACGGACGAGACTCGAACTCGCGACCCCCGGCGTGACAGGCCGGTATTCTAACCAACTGAACTACCGCTCCAGCTTAGTTTACATATTTAGCATTGCACAAGTGATGTTGGCGGAACGGACGAGACTCGAACTCGCGACCCCCGGCGTGACAGGCCGGTATTCTAACCAACTGAACTACCGCTCCGTTGCTTATCACTTGTTGTCAGCTTTGCTAAACAACGGCGCGAATATTAAAGTTTGATTGGGCAACCGTCAACACCTTTTTATAAATAAATGAATTGTTTGCTTAGTTTCTAATCATCTGGCAAAGAAAGGTCTAAAATATCATCAGAACCTTCTTGTTTTGGTGCTTTTTCAGCCGACTTTTCTTTATTTTCAGGATCCGTGTTTTTGTCTGATTTAGATTTCTTTTTGAATTTTATTAATTTAAGTGGGTTCGGTATGCTTCTTTTTAGAACAAATAACCAAATAACTAAAAAACCCACCGTTAAAATCACTAAATTCAAAGTAATAATTAGTGCAACAGGTACAGGCTCTTCTTTTACTTCTTCTACTTTATCAGCGGATGCCTCTAAATTTTCACTTAATTCCTGGTCCAAAGTATCCGTTGTTGCTTCATCACCACTCTCATTTTCAGTCATTGTCGCAGCTGGGTCTGGAATGTCCGTTGTAAATATATAAGCAGGAGGTGAAAGCACAAACTCTCTTCCTTCCTTGTCCTTACCAAACACTTCGGTTTCAACTTGGAATTGCCCGTAATCTGCCTGAAATAAACTGAGCGTTCTGTCTTGATCATTGTTTAAATGAAAAGTTTCAGTGTCTCCATTTGGAAATGTAATGACGCCTTGGAAAACAAGTTGTTCATTGTCTAAATGCGTATCGTCAACTTCAATCGTTACATAATGATACTTTTCATCGCCAACTGCGGTTTTAACCGTAAAGCTAATTGGTGCTGGCAGGACCATAATTTCAGCTTGAACCACCTCTCTAGTAAATAACTCAGCCTGAACTCTATACTTAGGTGTCCACTTACCCACTTCACTATTAAAGTCGAACTGAACGGTAAATTCACCGTCTCGAGGCCGCTCATCCAAAAGTCGGCCATCATCAAAAAACTCACCAAGTGTGTAGATACCTGCTCCAAAGTTTTCTAATTCAGCATCATTAGTTGAGTATAAATAAGCACGCAACCTTACTACGTCTCTTATGGCTGGGTCTCTAATAAGCTCCCGAGCATTAGTAACTTTTGCTTTTGCTTTTATTCGCTCTGTCTGAAATACCGATGAAGGTAAAGGCTCAACAACGAGTTGAACATCTGACAACACCAGTATTTTACTGGAGTCTTCGATTCGACCTAAGGCTTGCCAAGGACCAGGCATGGGGTTTTTTAATCGAATTAGGTCATAACTAACATCTGCATGCCAATCTACTTCCCCTGTCTCAGCAGCAGTAACATAAATTTTAGAACCATCAGGCTTAACCAGTACAACGGGCGTTGAACCTCGTTTTCTAAACAACAGGAGCAGTAGCTCATCTACTTCATAATCTATTCTAAAACGATTATTAAGAAGTTTGATCTGGTTAGTGCCCTTAAAGTTCTTAAGCATTTCTAGCGTTGGCTGTGCTTGTGCTTTTGTTGGGTCAAGGACTTTAGGTAATACAGCGCCAGGCATGGCAAATGAATTAGCAACTGGTAACATGAGCATTAATGTTAAAAAAACAAATACTCTTTTTAAGACTAAGGCATCTACCTTATTAATAATTCTCTTTTTTAATGCTGAGATGTTCGCCACAGTGGTACTCCACCCTCTTTTTCTATTATGTCTAAACGAGCCTCATGCTCAGATAGCTCGTTATTACTCGCTGCAACTATTTTCAAATGACGCATTTGAGTTTTATTTGAGCCGTCTTGATTCAACTGTTGCGCCTTTAATTGATGCGCTAAGTCCATATCAACTTGACCACCTGTCATTCGCAGGTAAACATCAGCCAAAATTTCTGAATCGAGTAACGCGCCATGCAGCATACGATGAGAGTTATCTATCTCGTAACGTCGGCATAACGCATCCAAACTGTTCTTTTGACCGGGATGTTTGTCTCTTGCCATCACTAATGTATCGACCACTGCGCAAAACTCTGCAGTTTGTGTCCAATCCTGCCATAAAATGCCAAATTCATTATCCATGTGACCGATATCAAACGGTGCATTATGAATAACAAGCTCACCGCCCCTAATATAGTCAAAAAACTCATCGGCAATATCCCTAAATAAAGGTTTGCCGCGTAAGAATTCATTTGTAATACCGTGCACCCCAATCGCTTCATCTTCTATCATGCGTTGTGGGTCAATATAAACATGGAAGTTATTACCGGTAAGACGCCTGTTTACCATTTCGATACAACCAATTTCAATAATGCGGTGCCCTGCTCTTGGGTCAATACCAGTGGTTTCTGTATCTAAAATAATTTGTCGTTTGGCCATAATTTACTGTATTCAATGATTTTGATAGTTAGAGTATACTCTGTAATTGAAAATAAAATCACCCATTAGGATCAATGAGTTTATGAAATCCGTACAACTTTTCACAGACGGTTCCTGTTTAGGAAATCCAGGACCAGGCGGATATGGCGCACTACTTATTTATAACGGCCATAAAAAAGAATTACATCAAGGTTATAAAAAGACCACCAATAATCGGATGGAGCTTTTAGCCGTTATAAAAGGTCTTGAAGCCATTAGCGAATCCTGCAAGATAGATGTGACCACAGACTCAAATTACGTCAAAGACGGTATTACCAAGTGGATTAAAAACTGGAAGAAAAATGGCTGGAAAACTGCAGCCAAGCAACCTGTAAAAAATGTAGACTTGTGGAAAGCATTAGACATCGCAGTTGCTAAACACACTATTGAATGGCATTGGGTTAAAGGTCATAGTGGTCATACTGAAAATGAAATTGTCGATGATTTAGCAAGAGCCGCAGCAGAATCAAAAGACTTATTAGAAGACAGCGGGTTTCCTGGCTAGTCTTTGCCCCCTTGTACATACATTATAAAAGCAGGCCAAACACCTGCTTTTATTTACTTATCTGGTTTTACTAAGTGAGTTACTAACAACTGCACCTACAACAATTAATAATGTCGCAACAATTATTGAAACAGTTAGCTCACTAAAGCCAAACAAATACAAAGATACCGACGCAATTACCGGTGTACCAAAGCTAATTGATGCCAACCAAGATTGATTGCCCTGTTTCATGCCAATATCCCATAAATAGAAAGCACCGCCTGTTGGCCCTATACCAATAAGTATTAGCATCGCCACTTCCGTATTTGTTAAATCCCACACGCCATTTTCAAAGAGCAAATGACACACTAACGCGATGAAGGCAACAGCTAGTGCAACCCAAGATATATCCTCTACATCACTTTTTGTTTTCGATAAAAACCAAGAGTAATTGGTCCATATAAGTGCACAACCTAACGCACAAAGATAACCGACAACCGCTAAAGCGCTTTCACCTTGGTTTGTGTCTAAACCGTCTGCAATCATTACTACCGTGCCACAAAAGCCTATAATCCCGCCTAACACAGCAAAACGTTTATTGCCCTTAGTTGCCAATAGTACACCTAATAACAAAGGCCAAAGGTAGATAATTAAGGTTGCTTCAATAGGTGGCGCAAAGCGAAGTGCTAAAAAGTAGAAAATATGAAAGCCAAACAGTCCAGTTACGCCCACCAGCCATTGAGTTCGGTCCATTGCAGGCTTTTTTATTAAAGGCTCACGCTTAATTGCTCGTTTTACATAAACTAACGAACTGGCGATAGTGAAGCAGATAAAAAGAAGTTGAAACGGTGGGATACGGTTTGTAAACACACTTAGTGCCGCCAACATACCCCACATAAAAATAGCAAAAAAGCCTAAAAACGTTGCCATCATTACCCCTAACAAAAAATGAAGAGCGCATAGTAACGGATGTAGATTAAATTACTATGCTCGTTAGACATAAAACTCAACAAACGTTGTTTAAGCCTAGTCGGAATGCAATGCCTCTATAGGGTTTAGTCTTGAAGCTTTTATCGCTGGGTAAGCTCCAAAAGAAACACCAACAATCATACATATCGCTAGCGACAAGAAGATTGCCCACATTGACCAAGTCACTGCCCACTCAGAATAAAAGCCAATCACTTCAGAAAGTAGTAGGCCAAATATAACGCCCAATACACCGCCTAGAAATGAAATAACAAAGCTTTCTGTAATAAACTGTAGCTTAATATCCTGCTTTGTTGCTCCAACCGCTCTTAATAAGCCTATTTCTTTGGTACGCTCTAATACATTGGCCAACATAATATTCATGATTCCAATGCCACCTACTAATAAAGAAATACCAGCAACACAAGCCATAACAATATTAAAAATTTGTTGCGTTTGCTCTTGTTGTGCAAGTAATTCTGATGGGATCACCAGGGTGTAATCTTCGATGTCACTATGGCGAACTGAAAGCAACTGGGAAATAGCCTTAGAAGCTAATATTGGGCTATAGCCACTTTGAATAGACACTTTAACAACATCAAGTTCACTGGCTAATCTGTCTGACGAAAACTTTTTTAGCGATGTAGATAGCGGAACGAAAATTCTGTTTCGGTCGCCACCCAGTTTAACGCCTTGGAATTCATCTTTATTTAGTGCCGGTGTTGTCAGTACACCAACGACCTGCAACCAAACATGATTAACCTTAATCAATTTTCCTATTGCATCTGCGTTAGGGAACAAAGACAACGCCGCATCAGCGCCTAAAACCGCAACTTGGCTAACCTTAGTATTGTCCTCTTTTGAGATTAATCGCCCACTTTGTACCGACAGATTAGCAAGTTCAAAATATCGCTCATTCACTCCTACTGTCTCTGATTCAGCTTTCCCATATTCGCTATACAAGGCATGGGTCTTTATAGACTTTTCAGCACTATAACCCGTTATAAAGGGCAAAGTAGATAACATGGCATCAACATCTGACATAGACAAGCCGAGTGATTCTTCACGTAACTCTTTAAGCTCTTCTTTATTATATTGCTTACCCTCAATAATTAAATTATTGACCCCCATTGAATCAATCAACTTTAGAGCTTCTTTTTCCGCACCTTCGCCAATGTTTAACATAGCAATAACGGCACCTACTCCAAAAATCATACCTAACAAAGTCAATAACGTTCTTAACTTTTGCGACACTAGTTCACTCCACGCATCGAATACTAAAGGCATTAACTTATCCATGTTTATTTTCTCCTGGAGTACTTAAGGCAATCTGATCACCTTCTTTTAGACCCGACATGACTTCTACTAAAAACAGGTTCTTTGCGCCCGTTGAAATAGGTTGTCTTTTGAATTCGCCACCCTGCTTCAGGTAAACAAAATTACCACCATCTTCGTTATGAATAGCTTGGATTGGCGCAAGTAGCTTTTGATTAAACTCTTCCACATGAATGGTGGCTGACAACTTGCGACCCGGTCTGAAAGTATCATTTCCCGCTTGGTCAATCTCCACCGTTACCTCAAAAAATTTAACAGGGTTTCCTCTTTGAATCGTTCTTGCAAAACCAGCAACTTCAACCACAGTGCCTTTGAAAGTTTTGTCTGGATAGGCATCTAACGTTAAACTGACTTTCTGGTCCTTGGCTAAGCCAATCGCTTCTTTTTCCAAGACGAAAAGTTTTGCCTGCATTTTAGACAGGTTAGGTATCTTTGCCACAGGTCTACCGGGAAATACCGATTGCCCAACAGAAGCAGATTCACCGCGCCAGTTTTTCTCGTAGACTAACAACCCATCAAAAGGCGCCCTAACTTCTAAATGGGCTAGAGCTTGTTGGTGTTGTTCTAGTTTGGATTGATGGCCATTTTTTTGTATATCTAAAACATCTACGGCACTTTGACTTTGTTCGCTGATGCTGCCCTTTTTCCAATCTAAGAACTCATCTTTTGCGCTCAAAAACTCAGTATTTTCTATTGATTCGATAATTTCCAACTGGGAGTAGATTCGCAAGTCATCAACAGAATAACTTTTCGCAAATTCAAACTCTTCACTAACAAACTCTTTTTCTGCGTCAACCTCAGTTTCAAGTTTATTTTTTTCAGTGACTTTTTTACCAATATCCTTTTCGATAAGCATCATATCTAATTGTTCATTACGTGAATCTATAGATAGTTTTTCACCATCAAACTTTACAATCAGCTCGCCCTTTTTAACTTCTTTGTATTCCTCTGCTAACCAGGCAATTGTCATTGGTTGACGGCCAGGAGAGTTAATAACTTGTGATGATGCAGCTTCTAAGTGGCCAGTTCCAGGTACATTTACGCTCAGTGTTGAAGCTTCAATGGTATAAGTCGGTATGGTTTCCTGCTCTTCTGAACAGCCCGACAACAAGAGTACCAAGCCAGGTATCAGTAATTTAATTTTTGAGCAATTCACAATTGGCCTCCTGCCATTTCAACTTTAACTTTCATGCCTGGACGCATTATCTCTGGATTAATATTTTCAATATCAATAAAAACGTCAAAAATAACTTTAGGATTTCTATAAGATTTTGTTTTATAGGATTGCCCAAGGCTAGTAATTTTGCCTACAAAAGGCATCTCAGGGTAAGCATCAAGGGTGATTTTAACGTCGTCGCCAACGTTCACCTTTGTTGTATCAGGCTCATCAAACTCAGCTTGCACCGCAATTTTATCCAATGACGGAATAGTTAAAATACGTCTACCTTGCCAGATGCTTTCACCAATAGCTGGTTTCTCCCCATCCTGCTCGGTAACATACATAACTATGCCTGCTTTACTGGCTTTAACATTAAGTAAACTGATTTCAGATTTTATGCGATCCACGTCGATAGTTAATCGGTTGATTGTTGCATCCGATACTTCCTCATTTATAGAGGTGCTTGTATAGTAACTTTTTAATCGTTGCTCGGCTTGGGCAAAAATTGCTTGCGCTATTTCGTATTGCTTAGCCTGCTTTTCTTTTTCAATACCAGAACGAGAAGCATCAACAATTTCAGCTTTGCGCTTTTCTTTGTCTCTGTTCATTTTAGCTTCTGCTCTCGCTAACTTTAAGTCTTGTAGTATCTGGGTCTGATTTAATTCACTTTGTTCTTTTTGTTTAACGGCGGCATCAAGTTGACTTTGTTTGCTCATTAAGTCATTTCTTAATTGCATAGGGTCAAAACGAACCACAGTGTCGCCTTTTTTCACGAGCGTATTTTCTTTAACAAGGTATTGAATCTTATATTGCCACATACTAGAAACACTCGGTGGCGATACTGTTGCTGATTCTTTTGAAACTAATACACCCGTTGCTGTCAGGCTTGCTGGTTTCGTAACCTCAGTAGTTACACTGACTTCAGTTCCACAACCAATGATTTGGCTCAAAAGGAATGAGGTTAATATAATTTTAATTTTATTCATCAGCGTCTCCCTCCACCACAACTTGCACACTCATGCCTGGCAATAACTCAGCATTAGGTTGCTGTTTAAATTCTAAATACATACGGTGATAGGAGCTGTTACTCCAATTTTCTCTTTTTTCAGACTGACTAGCGACAGAAACAACTCGCCCTTCAAGCTTTTGATTTGGATAGGCATCCAAACGAAGCGAGGCAACATTTCCCGCCTGTACCTTATTTACATCAATTTCGTGAACCCAAGCCTGAACCTGATACCCACCTTTACCTTGAACTAGCATGGCTTTCATTGATTGCTGTAACATGGTTCCTGCAGTAATTTTTTCACCATGCCAAGGGTGCATTGCATGCGTAACCTGACCAGTTATTTCAGCTTTTACTGAGGTTCTATCCAACGTCTGGTATTGATACGCCAGTCTCTCTTCTATTTTTGTTATTGAAATATTTTGCTTTGAAGTTTCAACATCTTGCTCTTTTTTTCTTACCAGCAATAACTGTTGTGCTTTAATCTTATTTAACAAAGCTCGCTCGAGTGCAATTTGATAACGGCCCTTGTCATACTTGCTAACATCTGTCGACGTTATGCCAGCTTCAATTCTTGCCTTTTCCACCTCTAACTCAGCAACAACTAATGCACTTTGAGCATCTGTGACGGCTTGTTCTAAATCTAACTTTTTCTTCTTTAACAGGAGCTTTTCTGATGAAAGTTGTTCTTCACTTTGTTTAATCTGAGACTTTAAAGAACCAGAATCAAACACGGCAATTAAGTCACCTTTATTCGCTATTTTTCCCTCTTCAAACATCCACTGAATTTGTACCTGCCAACGGTCCGTTCTTGGCGCAGTTACGATTTGTTTCTCCAACGAGGCTATTTCCCCAGTAATCAATACTGATTCTGCATTTGCAAATGGCAAAAGTAAAAAGGCACTAGATATTAAGGTGGTACGAACAGATTGATGAAGTTGCGTAACGTTTCGTTTGTTAAACATTATTACTCTCCATGCTAATAACTTGGCCGTCTTTCATTCTCACAACTCGTTCTGCAAATTCAGCAATGTCATCTTCGTGAGTAACCATAACTATAGTTTGCCCTTGTTTGTGCAAGTCTGTTAATAACGCCATGATTTCTTCTGACGTTTTACTATCGAGGTTACCGGTTGGTTCGTCAGCCAATACAACAGCGGGGTTATTAATTAACGCTCTTGCAATAGCGACACGTTGACGTTGTCCGCCTGACATTTCAAAAGGTTTATGATGCATACGGTGTTCAAGGCCTACCTTTTTTAAAAGGTGAACCGCACGCTCTGTGGCTTCTTCATCTGATATATTGGAGTACCTGAGCGGTAATTTCACATTACCGATGGCATCTAATTTAGGCAGTAAATGGAAGGTTTGGAAAATAAAACCAATATGTTCATTTCTTACTTTGGACAAGGCTTCGTCTGACAATGATGCAACATTTGCACCGTTTAAAAAATACTCTCCATGTGTAGGTGTATCTAAACAACCTAAAATATTCATTAACGTTGATTTACCTGAACCTGAGCTACCCATAAAGGCAACAAACTCGTTTTCTGATATTTCTAAAGACACACCATTTAATGCCTTTACAACTTCATCCCCATTTCTGAATGACTTTTCTATTTCTTTTATTTTAAGCATGACTTCCCGCTGTCAAATAAGCTCTACTATTTAACCACGTACATTAATATTATCACCTGGTAAAGTCTATGCTGACGGTCCTGCATTTCCGTCGATTAATTGTAACAGTGCGTCAATATCATCACGGAGTGAGTCTGCTAAGCGACTGTTTATTAATTTAGGTGATATAGAACCTGAGAAGTCTGTGTGCATGTAAATATTCAACTGCGTTTTATTGTCCGAACTTGCAGTGAGTTCATAAACAATATTTGAGGTTGCTCTAACGAGCTTTGATTTTTCTTTGTTATATTGCTCTGGGTTCAGATGCGGCGCTAAACTAATAACAACCTTTTTAGTTAGACCTTGAGCAGAAGCAGTATTATGTTCGGAAACTTTAGCCTCAAAAACAAAGTCTCTATCGGTAATGGGCCAGGGCATATTAACAACAGTATAAACCACTTGATGATGCTCATTTATCTTATTTAGGATCACCGACGACTTACATTTCAACTGCCACTGCCAACACCCATTCTCCCCCTGAAAATAGGGCAAAACGGAATTTAGTGGTGCATTTATCTTAACCTCTGATTTTACTTCTAAAAAACCTGAAGTTTTTGGCATTTTATTGGACCTGGCATTATCTACTGCGCTGATTGTTAACCGCGCTCTATCAGCAATATATGGCCTAGTATAAATAACCGTTTGAGGATTTTTGTATTCTAGCGCCCAATCACTTTGCTTATCTGTTGCAGCATTGACGTCAATAACGTAGCTGAAGCTAACCAGTGCCATTATGAATTGGGTTACTCTTATCTTGGTTAAGAGTGTCCTGGTTAAGAGTGCTTTCGTTAAAACAGTTTTAGTGCTCATTTCTAAACCGCCCTTTGTCGTAATTGGATACTAAAAAGCCAGTCACGGTAGGTAAACTGGCTTTTGACTTTGATTTAACATAAATAACCAAACTGATAATTGAAGGTGAACGTTTACTTAACCTTCACGTTTATCTTCAATTTAAATAAGCTATTTAACGTTGATGCGACTATTAGCTTTTATTCATTTCAGCTATTTTGCCTTTCCACATTGCAGGGCCAGTTTCATGTACATTGTTACCCGTGCTGTCTACTGCAACAGATACCGGCATGTCTTCAACTTCAAACTCATAGATGGCTTCCATACCTAAATCTTCAAAAGCGACGACTCTAGATTTCTTAATCGCTTTAGATACTAAGTATGCAGCGCCGCCTACAGCCATTAGATAAACTGAGCCATATTTGGCAATTGAATCTACCGTTGCTGGCCCACGTTCTGCCTTACCAATCATACCCATAAGGCCAGTTTCACCTAACATCAAGTCAGTAAACTTATCCATACGTGTTGCCGTTGTTGGTCCTGCAGGGCCAACTACTTCATCACCAACAGCGTCTACTGGACCAACGTAATAAATGAAGCGTCCGTTAAAGTCTACGCCTTCTGGTAGCCCTTCACCTTTATCTAACATGTCTTTAATACGTTTATGAGCAGCATCACGACCTGTTAGAATTTTACCGCTTAGTAATACTGTATCACCAGCTTTCCAAGTCGCTACTTCTTCTTTAGTAATTGTATCAATGTTAACTCGACGAACATTGTCACCCATTTCCCACGTCACTTCTGGCCAATCTTCTAATTTAGGTGGTGTTAATTGCGCCGGACCTGACCCGTCTAAATGAAAGTGAACATGACGAGTTGCTGCACAATTTGGGATCATTACTACAGGTTTAGACGCTGCGTGTGTTGGACAAGACTTAACTTTAATATCTACAACCGTTGTTAAACCACCGAGGCCTTGTGCACCAATACCTAGGTCATTCACTGCTTTAAGTAAGTCTAAACGTAGCTGTTCATCCGACGTTTCTGCACCTTTATCCATAAGATCTTGAATATCAACGGGATCCATCAATGACTCTTTTGCCATAACCGCTGCTTTTTCTGCCGTACCGCCAATACCTATGCCTAGCATGCCTGGTGGACACCAACCCGCACCCATTGTCGGTAATGTTTTTGTTACCCATTCAACAATGTCATCTGACGGGTTTAACATCGCCATTTTAGATTTATTCTCAGAACCACCGCCTTTAGCAGCAATCATAACTTCGATGCCTGTACCAGGCACCATTTCAACATGAACAACCGACGGTGTATTGTCTTTGGTGTTTTTTCTCGCACCGTTTGGATCAGCAACAATTGAAGCTCTTAATGGGTTGTCTGGGTTTAAGTAGGCTCTGCGCGTACCTTCATCCACCATTTGTTGAACTGTCATGTCCGTTTTGTCCCACTGAACACCCATGCCTATTTTCACAAAACAGGTCACTATTCCGGTATCTTGGCAAATTGGACGACGCCCTTCTGCAGACATTCTTGAGTTAATAAGAATTTGTGCCATAGCGTCTTTAGCCGCAGGGTTTTGCTCTTTATGGTAAGCCTTTTCAACAGCTTGAACATAATCTAATGGGTGGTAGTAAGACATGTATTGTAGCGAGTCTGCAATACTTTCAATTAAGTCTTGTTGGCGAATAACCGTCATAGCGACCTCTGTATTTTTGATATTATTTTGAAAACAAAACGTATGTTTATTGTCGTCGAGTTTTGTAAAGTTTCAATAAATGATCATGATTACTGAAAATTAATATTGATAATGATACTCTTCTGCTCAATTGAAACCAACATATAAACCTGCAAAATTTAAGTTAACCTTATAATTTTGTTGAATTGTTAAACAAGTTAATCAATCAAAATGTCCCAATCTGTATTTCGTAAAGCCTTATCTTTATCAAACGCTGAATTTCAGCGCGTTTTACTATGTTTACAAGAAACTCCTTCTTTTGTTTTCCTAGATAGCGCAAATAGCTCAACGGAAGGCAAAGGATTTTCACTGTGTGTCTGGAGTCCATCTGTATTACTTAAAACCTTTGGTGATGTTACTCAAATAATAAAACCTGACGGCAATGTAACAACATCTAATGAAGATCCACTGACTCTTATTGACCAATCGTTACAAGCCTATAATTTGAAGCTTGATAGTAGTCTGCCCTTTAGTGGTGGTGCCGTAGGCTTTTGGGGTTATGAATTAGGTGGTCATTTTGAGCCATTGCCAAAACCAAAACCTCATGACATTACTATCCCAGACATGGCCGTTGGCATTTACCTTTCAGGCCTAGTAATTAATCACGAAAACGGAAAAATTAACTACTTTAGTCAGTCCCTACAACCAGAAGATGATTATCAAACGCTGCTAACGATTATAGACAACAGACAGTTCGAACAAATACCTTCGCAGTCACCAAATAAAGGTTTTGCGCTTACCAATGCATGGCAATCAAACATGACGTTTTTAGATTACCAAACCAAATTTAATGCGATTCAAGCTTATTTGCAGTCTGGCGATTGTTATCAAGTAAACTTAGCACAACGCTTTTGTGCTGATTATACTGGTTCAGAGTGGCAGGCCTATTTGAAGCTAAGAGAGCAGAATAAAGCCCCCTTCTCTAGCTTTATGCGATTGGAAGAAGGTGCTATTTTAAGTGTATCGCCAGAGCGCTTTTTACAAGTAACGAACAAGCTTGTTGAAACAAAGCCAATTAAAGGTACGCGGCCTCGTGGCAAATCTATCAGTGAAGATAAGTCACTCGCCAATGAGTTATTTAATGCGACAAAAGATCGTGCTGAAAATTTAATGATTGTCGATCTTTTGAGAAACGATATTGCTAAAGTGTCTAAAGCTGGTTCGGTAAAAGTGCCTAAGTTATTTGATATAGAGAGTTATCCAGCAGTTCATCACTTAGTAAGTACGGTTACTTCGGAGCTTAAGCATAATGCCAGTTCTATTGACTTACTTCGTGGCGCGTTTCCTGGCGGTTCTATTACTGGTGCGCCAAAAATTAGGGCTATGGAAGTTATTCATGAATTGGAGCCACACCCGAGAAGTGCATATTGCGGTTCAATAGGTTATATAAAACCTAATGGTGACATGGATACAAACATCACAATTAGAACGTTAGTATGTAGTAATAATAGAATTTACTGTTGGGCTGGCGGCGGATTAGTGGCCGACTCAAAATGTGAAGACGAATATCAAGAAACCTTAGACAAGGTGAACAAAATTTTACCTACCTTAACTGAAATGACTGGATAGTAGATTTATAATGACGCCTACTGAATTTGCCTCAAGACTGTGTTTACGGCCATTTTCTGATGAAAATGAATCTGACTATGGTCGATTCGGTCCAGCGACACCGTTAAAAAGAGCTGCAGTGTTAATCCCTGTTATCAATAGGGAAAACGGTCTACACATATTGTTAACTCAACGAGCCAATCATTTAAGAAATCACCCAGGTCAAATTAGCTTTCCAGGCGGCAAACATGACGAGGTTGACGATACACTCACTGATACGGCAATAAGAGAAAGTGAAGAAGAAATAGGCCTAAATACAAGAAAAATACAGCCACTTGGTTGGTTACCTGAACTGCATACTGTTAGTCATTTTACCATGTCGCCACTTGTTGCACTTGTGGATGGCAATCAAACCTTCGTTGCTAATGAAGATGAAGTGAGCGACATATTTGAAGTACCATTAGCTTATTTAATGGCTAGAAAGCATCAATTTTATTTAACCCCTGAATGGCAAGGCAAACCTTCTAAAATCCACTTCATCCGATTTGAAAACAAACTCATCTGGGGTGCTACAGCGGCTATCTTACAAAAGCTCATCCGACATATCGAATAAGATTTTCTCATGCGTAGTATGATGTGAATATTTACAAACTACGTTACAATCTATCTATCGTTTTCTAAAGATAGAAAAATTAAATGTTAAGTGTTTTTGATATGTTCAGTATCGGCATTGGGCCGAGTAGTTCTCATACTGTTGGGCCAATGCGCGCAGCAAAACAGTTTGGAGACTTGTTAGAGTCTAAAGGATTGTTGTCACAAGTAACGTCTGTACAGACTGAGCTGTTTGGCTCATTAGGGCAAACAGGTATTGGTCATGGCTCTGGCAAAGCCGTCATTTTAGGTTTATTAGGTGATGAGCCAGAAACAATAGACCCTGACTCTGTTGCGAAAAAACTTGCTGATATTGACTCTACAGAAAAGCTAAATTTGTTAGGTCATCAGCTAATAGACTTCCCAAGTAAAAACGCCATTGTTTTTCATCGCCGTAAAACGCTGCCATTACATTCAAATGGTATGACACTAACCGCTAAATCGGGTGACGAAATACTTTTAAGCCAAACCTATTACTCAATCGGTGGCGGTTTTATTGTTAAGCATGAAGATTTTGAAATTCAAAAAGAAACGGCGGTTCAGCAAGTTGAAGAAACGCCTGTTCCTTATCCATTCTCAACAGGCGCGGATTTGTTAGCTATGTGCCAACAAGACGGTCTGAGCATTCCTGGCCTGATGATGGCAAATGAGAAAGTTTGGCTAGATGAAAAAGTAGTGAGAAAACAACTCGTAGAGCTTTGGCATGTGATGGAAGCCTGCATCGACCGTGGAATTAGAACGGAAGGTATTTTGCCTGGTGGCCTGAAAGTTAAACGTCGTGCACCTGCGTTGCATCGCAAACTGTCCAGTGAGCAATCTAGCGACCCGTTAACGGTTATGGATTGGGTTAACCTATTTGCCTTATCTGTAAATGAAGAGAATGCCGATGGTGGTCGTGTTGTTACAGCACCTACCAATGGTGCGGCCGGTATTATCCCTGCAGTATTGATGTACTACCATAAATTTGTAAAACCACTAAATGACGACCTTATCGTTCGTTACCTGTTAACAGCAGGTGCCATTGGTATCTTATACAAAAAGAACGCGTCTATTTCAGGTGCTGAAGTTGGTTGCCAAGGTGAAGTTGGTGTAGCTTGCTCAATGGCTGCTGGCGCACTAGCAGAAATTCAAGGTGCAAGCGTTGAACAAGTAGAAAACGCAGCAGAAATAGGCATGGAGCACAACCTAGGTTTGACCTGCGATCCTGTTGGTGGTTTGGTTCAAGTTCCTTGTATTGAACGAAATGCAATGGGCTCAATAAAGGCAATTAACGCTGCTAGACTCGCACTTCGCGGTAGTGGCGGACAAAAAGTATCGTTAGACAAGGTTATAAAAACCATGTGGGATACAGGTAACGACATGAAGTCTAAATACAAAGAAACAGCTCGTGGTGGTTTAGCAGTCAATATTATTGAATGTTAATTTTTACCCCCACTATGAAATCGGGTAAACTAGCGCCACGTTAGTTTGCCCTTTTTTATGCGTAATTATGAGCCTCAAACAATTATTCCCATTTTTTAGCAATAACCCTGACCTTGTCTATCTTGATAGCGCGGCCACTACTCAAAAGCCTAAACAGGTAATTGATGCCATGACGCAGTTTTATCAAGCTAACAATGTAAACGTGCACAGAGGCTCATATCAAGCAGCCCAGCATGTCACTGCTCAATATGAAGAAAGTCGCGCAAGCGTCGCTAAATTTATTGGTGCAGGCAGCTCTAGTAACATTGTTTGGACAAAAGGCACTACTGACTCAATAAACTTAGTAGCTCAAAGCTGGGCAAACCACAATCTTAAAGCAGGTGATGAAGTTGTAGTGTTAGCTTCTGAACACCACGCCAACTTTGTTCCTTGGCAACAACTGGCAATTAACAAACAATTAAAGCTGACAATTATTGAATTGTTAGAAAATGGCCAAGTCGATTTAGAACAATACGCCCACGTTATAGCAAACAAGCCTAAATTAATTGCGATTCAACACGTATCGAATGCGCTAGGAACTATATATCCAATAGCAGACATGACGCGCATGGCAAAAGAGTCAGGAGCGACCGTTTTAATTGATGGCGCACAGGCTGTTGCTCACCTTCCAGTAAATGTAGAAGAGCTAAATTGTGATTTTTACGTTTTTTCTGGTCACAAACTATATGGCCCAACGGGCATAGGTGTTCTGTATATTCACAACAGGGTCAAAAGTGGGATGCAAGCGGTAAACTTTGGCGGTGAGATGATCACAAAGGTGACGAGAACAAGCACCCAATTTAGAGAAATTCCAGCCTTATTAGAAACAGGTACTCCTAACATTGCTGGTGTTATTGGGCTAAAGGCGGCTATTGAATTTATTAGTAGTCCAAATTATCAAACACAGCATAATCAAATTGCCCTATTACATTCACAACTTGTTAATGAGCTAAAAAAGAACCGCAACATTCAGCTTTATGGTGATATGGACAATAATGTAGGCGTAGTATCTTTTACTATTACCGGTGAATCGGTGGCTGATATAGGTATGTTATTGGATCAACAAGGGATTGCCGTTCGTTGTGGACACCACTGCGCAATGCCGCTCATGGCCGCATTAGGTATTGATGGTACCGTGCGTGTGTCCCTTGGCGTTTATAATGACAGCAATGATGTTACAGCCTTTATTAAAGCACTTAACAACACCATCAGTTTATTAGATATATAAGTAGGCGAAAATGCACCAAGATATTATTGAGTTCTCCAATCAGTTTCATTTTACGTCTTCTGACATATTGGAAATACTGCTAAAAGAAAAAGGTTGGCAAAATCAATATCGACGTATCATGTTATTAGGTAAAGAACTGCCTGAACAGCCTGTTTCATTAAAGCTGGATGACAAGTTAGTTGCGGGTTGTGAAAGTAATGTGTGGTTAAACTATCAATGGGTAAATGGCCAATTAAAGCTGGCGGCCTCGTCTGACTCAAAAGTGGTAAAAGGCTTAATAACTATTATTCTTGCTGCTTATAACAACAAAGAGCAAAACCAAATATTAGACTTTAAGATAGAAAGTTATCTTGATGAACTTGGCTTATTACAACAGCTAAGTCCATCAAGAGGCAATGGCATTAAAGCCATCGTCAATAAAATATTATTGGTTGCCGAACAAGGTTCCAATTGATCTTGAAACAGCTGCCGTACGATTTGGATCTCGCAATAGGCCAAGCAAACTAGCACGTGTTGCAGGAACGGCTACTAAGTCTGCAAAAATCCCGGCAAATAACTGTTGGTTACTATGCTGCGCTACTTTATCAAAATAAAGATTTAATAACTCAGGGTCGTTTAAATAATCCCAAAAGCGACCTGCAATTATTAAATATAAGCTCTCTTCATTTAAATCTGGTTGCGCCAACAAATGACTAAGCTGTTCCTTTACCAAACCTTTTGCTTCACTGCCCGCCATACATCTTAATAAATGAAATACTTCTTCATGATCTGAAGAGTCTAATGCGATGTTCTGTTGCTCTATTAGTTTAGTGGTTAGCAATGTTGAAATTGTTGAGTGCTCCAACGTGCCACCTAATACACTTAATATCTGTACCGTTAGTTCATCTAACTTTGCTATTAGGTTACTTTCGTTGTTCGTATCTTCAATTCTAGCGGCAAAGTCAGCTATACCCTGAACCGTGAGCTCCTGCCATTTATCCGTACTAATTTCATTGTTAAAGTACGACTGAACATGCTCATAATACATAGACGCAGGTTGTTTTAACGCGACTTTCACTTTTGCATTAAAAGACGCCTGCTTATTTTGATCTGGCGTAAATGAATATGGATGGTTGTCTAATTTTTCAGATGAACTATCGTTATTGCCAACAATAGCTGAACCTAACTCTTTAATAACAATTGATATAAAGTGATCACGTTGCTGCAAATTTAATAAGCCAAGCTCGTCAACATCAAATTGTAAAAACCAAATAAATGGGTTGTTTACTTTCGCTTGTTTACTTTCTTTTTGATCCCAAAATAAAACCGCAAATCTAGCTTTTTGTTGCAATGGATAAGGGTAAGGCTTTTCACCTCGTTCCATGACGGCAAAGTCATTTTTATTAATCGATTGAATCCTTCTGCCCATATCAAAAACGCGCCAATTAGCGTCAGCTTTCGCCATTAAGTCTGCAATAGTTGGAACTGGGTTATTTGGAGTTGCCGTCGTCATTATTTATCCTTTGAATTATTTTGCCTGGCAATTATAGGGGCTCTCGCCTTTAAGTGGTATCCTTTCTGCTAAATATTCATTGAATAAACGAACAATGCGAAACATAATTTTTGATCAAACGCCTGAATTATCAATTTTATATCAAGATGAGTTTTTAGTGGCAATAAACAAACCATCGGGTTTGCTGGTTCACCGAAGTGAAATTGATAAACGTGAAACGCTATTTGCACTTCAATTAACCAGAGATCTTGTTGGCCAACATGTATTTCCGGTGCATCGTCTAGACCGACCAACTTCTGGTGTTCTTCTATTTGCATTAAGCAGTGAAGTTGCCCATGAAATAAACCAGGCGTTTATAGAAGGCTCCATTGAGAAAACTTACTTAGCCGTGGTGCGAGGACATACACCAGACTCTTTAGAAATTGACTACGCATTGAGTTACATTCACGATAAATTTGCCGACAAAGATCGCGATAAAGACTTGCCACCACAAGAAGCACAAACTCTACTTAAAACACTAGCAAAGGTTGAGCTTCCATTTCCATCGGGTCGTTATGAGTCAAGCCGTTACTCTTTAGTTGAGTTAACGCCTAAAACAGGTCGAAAGCATCAACTTAGGCGTCATATGGCACACATCAGGCATCCAATTATTGGCGATACAAATCATGGTGACGGCAAACAGAATAAATCAGCCCGAGCAAACCTTGATTTAACAAGACTGGCATTGCATGCTAAATCACTGAGTTTTAATCACCCTATTTCGAAACAAAACATTACCATTACTGCCCCCTTAGATGACGCCTTAAATCATTTAATAAATACGTGCGGTTGGGAAACAGATTTACAAGGAAAATAAATATGGCAACTGTAGCAATTATAATGGGTAGCGTTTTTGGCGCGGCTCAAACCCTGTCAGCCACGGTTCAAAATGAATTGCATGCTGCTGGTCATACAACAATATACAATAACTCGGCATTAGTTGGCGACATTCACGACGTTGATGCGTGTTTAGTTATCACTTCTACAACAGGTCAAGGTGATCTGCCTAATAATATTGAAGGTTTTTACTTTGGCGCAAGGGATACAATGCCAATGCAAAATCAAAAACCTTTTGGGGTAATTGCTCTGGGCGACTCAAGTTACCAGACATTTTGTGGTGCTGGTGAAAAAATGGAAGAGTTATTTTATGAGCTTCAAGGCATAGCTCCAATTCCTATGCTAAAAATTGATGCATGTGAAACATTAGAGCCAGAAACAAAAGCGCTACCTTGGCTTAAAGAATGGATGACACACATTCCGGCCTAAGGCATCAACAAAAAAGCCGAAAGATTTAAATCTTTCGGCTTTTATTTATGTTTTAGTAAATCAAAAATTCACAATGATTAACTGGCGTTTCCAATATTAACCGTTATTTTTTCGCTTTGGCTTTAGGCTTCGCCTTTGCTTTTGGTTTTTTGCGTTTGTCTTCCGCTGTCCATTCACCTTCAGTAAACCAAGCAGACCAACCTGTTGCCTTACCATTATCATCTTCAGTCATAACGTATTGCTGTTTGGTTTTACGACTAAATCTAACTTTGGTTTTATTACCATCTGGGTCTTGCGCTGGCGCGTCTGCTAGGTAATAGAACTTAGGACTAATCCTATCTCTAAACCTTTGAAGCTCTTCTACAAATGGTGCTCTCGTTTCTCTAGATTTAGGGAAAGTTGAAGCAGCCATAAATAAACCAGCGGCACCATCACGTAACACAAAGTAACCATCAGATTTTTCACATGGCAACTCAGGCAAGTGAGTCGGATCTTCTTTTGGAGGCGCAGCTTCACCGTTTTTAAGTAATTTACGTGTGTTCTTACATTCAGAATTAGTACAACCAAAATATTTACCAAAGCGACCAGATTTTAATTCCATATCTGATTGGCACTTATCACATTCGATAAGAGGGCCGTCATAACCTTTTAACTTGAACTCACCATTCTCAATAACAAACCCTTCACAAACGGGGTTGTTACCACAGATATGAATTTTTCGTTTTTCGTCAATTAGATAGCTATCCATTGCCGTTGAGCAAACTGGACAACGTTTCATATGACGCAACGCTTCCGCTTCTTGCTCCTCATTGGTCACGCTTTCTGCTTCGTCACCTGAGGTTAAGTTCATGGTATTTGTGCAACGCTCTTTTGGAGGTAGTGCATAACCTGAACACCCTAAGAATACACCTGTACTTGCTGTACGGATATTCATGTTACGACCACATTTACCGCACTCAATATCCGTTTCAATTGGCGTATTTTGGCGCATGCCGCCTTCATCAGACTCTTGCGACGCCACTTCTAGGTTCTCTTTGAACTCTTTATAGAATTCGTCAAGAAGCGCTTTCCATTTCAAATCACCATGCGCAACTTCATCCAATCGACCTTCCATTCTTGCTGTAAAGTCGTAGTTTAGTAAGTCTGTAAAGTTTTCAACTAAGCGATCTGTAACAATCTCGCCCATTTTTTCCGCATAAAAGCGTCGGCTTTCTAATCTTACATAACCTCTATCTTGTATTGTGCCAATAATTGACGCATACGTTGAAGGTCGGCCAATGCCTCTTTTTTCTAACTCTTTAACTAAACTGGCTTCTGAAAAACGAGCCACTGGTTTAGTAAAGTGTTGTTTCGGCATCAACTCTTTTAATGCTAACTCTTCACCCACTTTAACATCAGGTAATTCAAGGTTTTCGTCGTTTGCTTTTTTAACAGCTGGTTGAACACGTGTCCAACCATCAAACTTAAGCACACGACCTTTCGCTCGTAATTCAAAGTCTCCAGCGGTAACCGTTACGTTTGTAACGTCATATTCTGCTGGCACCATCTGACATGCAACAAATTGGTTCCAGATAAGCTCATACAAACGTACAGCATCTCGTTCCATGCCATCTAACTTATCTGACGTTAAACCAACATTTGACGGTCTAATCGCTTCGTGGGCCTCTTGAGCGCCATCTTTGCTGCCGTACATAATTGGTGATTTAGGTAAATACTTTTCACCAAATTCACTTTGAATAAACATACGACAAGCACCAACCGCCTCAGAACTAAGGTTCGTTGAGTCAGTACGCATATATGTAATATGACCAGCTTCATAAAGTCGCTGCGCCATCATCATTGTTTTCTTAACACCAAAACTTAAACGCGTACTCGCTGCTTGTTGCAAAGTTGATGTGATAAATGGTGCTGACGGTTTGCTCTTCGAAGGTTTGTCTTCACGGTTGCTAACGGTAAATGTTTGAGACTTAATGTCTTCTAAAACGGCATCCATTTGGCCTTTATTCACAGGCTTAAATGTTTTACCTTGCTGTTTAGCAACTTCTAATAAAATCGCCTGTTTGGCAACCGTCGTTGTATCCGCATGCAAACGCCAAAACTCTTCTGGAATAAACGCTTTAATTTCACGTTCTCGTTCAACAACAAGACGCACTGCTACCGATTGAACTCGACCAGCTGATAGGCCTCGAGCGATCTTTTTCCAAAGCAGTGGCGACACCATAAAGCCAACAACTCTGTCTAAGAAACGACGAGCTTGTTGCGCATTTACTCGGTCAATGTTTAATTCACCAGGTTTTGAGAACGCCTGTTGTATTGCACTTTTAGTAATCTCATTAAATACAACACGTTTAAATTTATCGTCACTTCCGCCAATAATTTCCCGCAGGTGCCATGCAATAGCTTCCCCTTCGCGGTCCAAATCCGTTGCGAGATAAACTTGGTCAGCATCTTTTGCGAGCTTTTTAAGTTCGGTCACTACCTTTTCTTTGCCTGGTAGTATTTGGTATTTAGCCGCCCAACCTTTATCAGGGTTGATGCCCATGCGTCCAACTAATGCTTCTTTGTCTTTTTTTGCTTTTAAGGCTGCCTTTTCTTCGACAGACATGCCTTTAGTTGATGTTCTTTCCGCGGCCTTCTTAGGTCCACCGGACGTGGGTAAATCACGAATATGACCAACACTAGACTTAACAACAAAATCCTTTCCGAGGTACTTGTTGATAGTTTTGGCTTTTGCTGGTGATTCTACTATTACCAGAGATTTTCCCATAATTCCTCAATCACTTATAAAACTGTTTCGCCGCTTAACTTTTAAGCCACGTGAGTGTTTTTGGTTTATTTGCGTAGTTATACTAACTTATAAGATATATATGCGATTCTATTCGACTTCAAGCATAAATCGCTATCAATTTCTTTCTTTAACTTAGATTTTTCTGCTTAACTGCGTATAATATAAACGTTTTACAGCCTCTGACAGGCAATGTTTACAAGTGTTACAGGGATTTTTGTTAGTTGCAAAATTATTTAGTTTTAATTTTGAATTTTATTTTCAATCATTCTGGAACACTGAAAAGTTGAAAAATCAGCTTTCACTATAAAAATAATAATTTTTTTTCTGAATAAAAATCTATTTGGAAATGAATATAGAGGAGTTATCAATAAATGAAGTATTTTGAAGCCAATTTCGATGGTTTAGTTGGGCCGACTCATAATTATGCTGGTCTTTCTGTTGGTAATGTAGCCTCCTTATCAAACGCAAAAGACGTATCTAATCCTAAATCTGCGGCCAAACAAGGTTTGCAAAAAATGAAAGCATTGCACGACATGGGATTAAAACAAGGCGTACTTGCTCCTCAAGAGCGCCCTGACATGAATGCATTGCGTCGCTTAGGTTTTACTGGCTCTGATGCAAATATCTTACAGCAAGCTAAACAGCATGCGCCTCAAATATTACGAGCAGTATATTCAGCGTCGAGCATGTGGACCGCTAATGCAGCGACTGTTTCACCGAGTTCAGATACTGCCGACAAAAAAGTTCATTTTACACCTGCAAACCTGACCAATAAGTTTCACCGCTCTTTAGAGCCAGAAACAAGTGGCCGAATTTTACAAGCCATGTTTGCAAACGATGAACATTTTGCTCATCACCGCCACCTGCCTGACAATGACCATTTTGGTGATGAAGGCGCTGCAAACCATACAAGATTTTGTGATGACTACGGCCAAGGTGGAATCGAAATGTTTGTGTACGGACGTTATGCGTTTGATCACAATAAACCTGCACCGGTTAAGTATCCTGCTCGCCACACATTTGAAGCCTGTACCGCAGTATCTAGGTTGCATCAGTTAAACGAATCAGGTGTTGTTTACGTTCAGCAAAATCCAGAAGTTATTGACCAAGGTGTATTCCATAACGATGTAATTGCCGTAGGTAATCAAAATGTGCTGTTTTACCATGAGCAAGCGTTTTTGAATACTGAAGAAAAACTAGCGGAGCTTAACCGCAAATATGCAGCGCAAAACAATAAAGAGATGCACTTTGTTAAAGTAGCTTCGAATCAAGTTAGCGTCGAAGAAGCAGTTAAAACTTACCTTTTCAATACTCAATTAGTTGATATCGGTAATAATGAAATGGCTATCATTGCACCAATGGAGTGTAAAGAAAGTGCGTCTGTATCGGCTTACTTAGAGCAACTTGTTAGCCAGAATACACCAATTAAGAAAGTACACTTTTTTGACGTTAAGCAAAGCATGAGAAACGGTGGCGGCCCAGCGTGTTTACGTTTACGCGTTGCGTTAAGCGAGCAAGAGCTAGCAGCGACCAATCAGCACGTGCTAATGTCAGATCAGTTATTTGCCACATTAAACAATTGGGTAGACAAACATTATCGCGATGAGTTGTCTGAAAACGACCTAATTGACCCTAGCCTAGTAATGGAATCTCGTACGGCCTTAGATGAGCTAACTCAAATATTAAACCTTGGTTCTGTTTACGACTTCCAACGTTAGTATTTTGCGAGTCTTAAAGAGAAGCGACTTCTACGTCGCTTTTTTATATAAAAAAAGGAGCCTACTGGCTCCTTTTCTCTTTATCTAGCATTCATTAAAAGCTTTAAAGTAATAAAAAGTAAAAGCTCTAATGGCTATACAAAGGTTAATCTGTAGTCAAACAGCTATTGTCGGTTCCATAATCATGTCGAGTTGGAGCAAACTTCTCATCGGTTACGTCATCCTGTAAAACTGGCAAGGTAATCTTCAATGTACGAGAATGCTCTGTACCGGCCATCTTTGCCGAAACAACAAAATCTAAATCAACCCAAGCCGCATATGATTGCGGGTAAACAATCGAAATCATTGTTGAGCCGTTCTCATCTGTAACAAAGTTACCTTCTGTTCTAACAATATTGCCCGGGTCTAAAACACCATTACCGTTAATGTCTTCATCAAAACCATCGCCGTTAACAGTAGCGTCTAATACACCATCACGGTCTATGTCTTCATTTGTACATGTAACTGAGCGTTGAGAAATCCATTTTATAAATGAATCATCTTCAGCATCAATTTGCTGAACCCAAATGCCCTTAGCGTAATGAGTAGGTACTGCTGATATGCTTAACTCAACGCCAGCAATAGGATTACTATTAACGTCAGTAACGTAAACCGGAATATCGTATTGGTATTCTTGTGGCGTTGGCTCTGCCAATGCGTTGCCTAAGCCGGCTGTTATAAATAGCTCTCGCTCAGCAACCGTAATCGCTACACCATCAGAAACACAGGTTTTACCACTTACAGTACAGCCGTAGGTGTCATCCAAGCTATTATTGTTGTCAAGAGTATCTCGAGAGTTAGTACAGTTACTCAGCTCACCACTGGTATCCGTGCAGGCACCAATTGCTACGCCGTTAGATGATGAAACTGTATTTGATGTATAAACCGTTGTTGCTAAACCGTTACTATCTGTAATGTTAGTAGCAGGAAAAATTTCACCGCCGCTCACGTCATATAGCTGAAAGTTAACAGGTCTATTTTTCACTAAATTACCATCCAAGTCTCTAACCACAGCACTAACGGTTGATTGTTGACCATTAGGACCAATAGAAAAAGGTGAGGCTTGTAATGTAATCTGATGGGCTGTTTCCGCAACAAATTCAAAATCAAATGTTGCTGATAGGCCAGGCGCTTTTGCCGTTAATATGGCAGGTCCAGCATTAGTAGAAACCAGCATGACTTCTACAGAACCATCCGCTGCGCTTGTTGAAATCTCTGTTGTCAGTGGCATGTCAGTAGCGGGATCCGCACCTGCATTAAATATTTGTCCACGAGTAGTAGAAAATAAAACATCTCCTTCAAATGGAACGCCATCTTTTTGCCACACTAACTTAAATGTCCCACCTTGACTCATAGGAACCTCTGCTGATGTTACAACCTCTGAATCTACTTTTAATTCGTTAATGACAAAAGTATCTGGAGAAACCGAAATATTAAAACTAGTTGTTTCGCCAAGTGCACCCGCCGTTATGGTGTCTGTTCCACTAACAGAAGCATCATATTTGAACTGAGCACCACCTGTAGTGCCTGTATCTATATAAGCTTTATTGCTATTTGCTGAATCTGTTGGTAAAGCTTGTCCGTCTTTATTTAACAGTGCATTACCTTGCAGGCTAGTAAGATAAACTCGTTTTTGTGCGATCCCATTACCGTCAGAATCTAATACCTCAACAGTCATGTCAGCTTCGTTACCCGTAACAATAGAATCATTACCGTTGATTTTTATAGTGGTCCCTGTCACCAATATTTTTACTGTGGCAACTTTGTCTCCAACAAACGCATCAACTGTAATATCTCTGGTCTGAGGCGCATTTGTTGTATTTAAAGTCGCAACGGCTTTTCCGTCTGCACCTGTAACGGCTTGAGTAACGGCGATACCACCTGATGTGGACCGGAATGAAACACTTACGCCGTCCATTAGATTGTTATTTTCGTCTTTCACTAAGCTAACTAGGTTTACGATTTGAGCGCCAGAAGATGCCATCTGAAATGAATCGGAGAGTAATTCTATGCTACCAATTGTTTTCGATACCTCTTGGTCTCCATCACCGGCAGATTCAAAGACAATCTTTTTGATAATTTCATCATCGTAAACAACATTCAAAACGCCGGCACCACTAGAGTTTGTTGCTTCAAGGGTAAGAGTTGCAAAGCCATTGCTGTCAGTCGCTACACCTCCATTGTCAACACTCAGGTTAGCAAGATCACTGGCTCTTTCTTCAAGTTCAATATAAACAATGTCTCTTTCTATCGGATTGCCACTATCATCATTAAGTTGAACTACTACTCGACCTGGCTCAGCAGATGAAATTGTGGTTAGTGTTGAATCTGTAATGGAGCTGAATGACGCTGTAGGAGTGTCACTAGGTACTAAAAAGGCTTTATGATTATTATTTGCTACTTGGTCTCCAACTGAGGTGTAGTCAATAACAACAGTACTTACAGAACCAACCGTGGTGCTCACTGTTATCGAACCTGCCCCTGCTTGCGACGCTCCTGTTACAGTAACTTGAGCCTGTCCACTTGAGTCTGTTACGGCTTGCGTACTACTAAGGTTAACAAATGCACTGTTTGAGTTCGCAAAATTGATTGTTGCATCTTCGACAGCTTCGCCATCTAAGCTTAGAGTAGCGGTTAACGTCCATACTTCACCAAAATCAATACTAGATATAGTTGAGCCATCTGAAGATACATAATTTACCGACAATTCATATTCATTCGAATCCCCCGAACCTGAATCATCTGTGGAACTGCCATCTGACAGACTACCGTCACCACTACAAGCAACGATTAAAAATGTAAATAAACCAACTATAAAGCTTTTTATTGAGCTTTTAAGAAGCGCTGGTGACATGTAACTTCTCCCTATTAAAATATGCATCTGCAGCAATCTCTGACGCTAAGTTAATAAATATCAATTTATTACACAATGCTTTTCTATTATTTTTTGTATTTTGAACAATGATTAATCGCCCAAAGGTGAAATTAATTCAATTTTATGATTATATTGGGCCTATAAATTAATTCATAAAATAAGAATAAATAAACATGACGCCTCAACAGGAAAATAAAAAGATGGGTTTAACCGCTCGAATTTTAATAGGGATGATAGCCGGCATCAGCATCGGTATATTTTTTCAAGCGCTATTTGGAAGTAAAGGAGACTTCGTAATACCTTTAGGGTTTGCTGAACTCTCTATAAAAGACTTTTTTGTCGACGGGTTATTTAATGTCGGTGGCGCCATATTTGTAGCTAGTTTAAAAATGATTGTAGTGCCACTTGTCTTTGTATCTTTGGTGGTGGGCACATGTAGCCTTAATGACACATCAAAACTTGCTCGACTTGGTGGTAAATCTATTGCCTTATATTTGTTAACTACTGCAATCGCCATTACTTTAGCAATTGTCGCCGCTTTGATTATTGCACCAGGCGAAGGCGTTAACATGGCAACCGAAGCCAATTATGCAGCTAAAGAGGCGCCTGGTTTTGCACAAGTATTAATTAACATGTTCCCTACTAACCCTATAGCCTCTATGGCAAACGGCAATATGTTACAGGTTATTGTCTTTGCATTGCTGTTTGGTATTGCAATGGCTTTAGCAGGTAAACCAGGTGAAAGACTTGCTACTATTTTTGTTGATATTAATGCCGTGATTATGCGTTTAGTTGTAATTTTGATGAACCTAGCACCTTACGGCGTCTTTTGTTTACTTGCTAAGTTAATGACAACAATGGACTTTGCAATCATTGCCAACCTTGGTAAATACTTCCTACTGGTAGTTGCAGTTTTACTGTTCCATGGATTGGTTGTTTATGCCCTGCTATTAAAGTCATTTACAGGATTAAATCCTATTACATTCTATAAAAAAATGCGTGACGCTGCCCTTTTTGCATTTAGTACATCAAGCTCAGGCGCTACATTGCCAGTTACGATGGAAACAGCGACTAAAAAACTAGGTGTAAACAACTCGATTGCGTCGTTCACTTTACCAATGGGTGCAACTTTAAACATGGACGGTACTGCGATTATGCAGGGTGTAGCCACAGTATTTATCGCACAGATATTTGCCGTTGATTTAACAATAGGCGACTACCTTATGGTTGTGCTTACTGCAACATTAGCTTCTATCGGGACTGCGGCCGTGCCGGGTGTAGGACTCGTTATGCTAGCAATGGTATTACAGCAGGTAGGCTTACCAGTTGAAGGTATAGCATTAATTTTAGGTGTTGATAGATTATTAGATATGACGCGCACAGCAGTAAACGTAACTGGTGACTGTATGGTGAGTTGTGTTGTTGCGGCATCTGAAAAAGAATTCGACTACGAACGCTTTAACAATCCTGATGCAGGCCTATCTAGTGAAAAAGTAGACTTCCACAAATTAGGCGAAGAAAATAAAGTTTAACTTCTTCTATTTAGTGCAAAAAGGCCTGTATTTACAGGCCTTTTTTTATGACTGGTTTTACCCGTATCCAATATTTAAATTAGTCGAATCTGGTTTATATCATTTGCCAGATTAAAGTCGGGAGTAAGCCTTATCGCCAAAAGCAACCAATTCCCCACCTTTAAAAATCAAAGCCGTGCATTCATCTTTTGTAGTTTCACCATCTGAATGTTTGTGCATAGTACGATAAAAAATAACTTGAACCGCCTTACCTTCTTTTTCAAATGCTTCATTAAACCTAGGTGTTCCCATTAGGCTTCTTACTTTCTCAAAACTGTCGCCTAATTGTAAATCAGCGATTTTTTGGTTATTGACTCGTTGCTCTTCTTTCCATGCAGAGTCGGAGTTTGAGTTTATCCAATTGGCGTCTGGACCGTCATCGGTTCCGACAATGATACAGCCAGTAAGCGAGGCTGCTAAAGGTAATGCAATTAGTAACTTATACAAGTTTGAGTTTTTCACTTTATAGTCCTTTCTAAAAATAAGAAGTTATTGTTATACTTTAAAAGCTATTATACAAAAACAATTCCAACTTTTAAGTGGCTGATATAAAAGAAAATTATCAAACCAGCGCAAAGCACTTTTGTTAAAAACATAACTTTATGGTCAAAAACACTAAATAATGAATACAAATGAAGTACTAGCTATATGCAAACAACTTGCCTCAGAAGGCAAACAACCCTCCGTCGCTTTGGTTAAAACAAGAATGACGGGACCTAAAGTGTTACCGCTAATAATTGAAGGAATTAAACAGTACTCTGCAAACCCAAACATAGCGCTAGAAAAACAAGAGACCCATGTTGAATCTGAACTAACCGATAAACAACGTATTGTGCAGCTAGAGCGAGATACATTGGAGTTAAAGAAGCAAGTTGAAGAACTTAAAGTGATTATAAAAAAGCTCACTAGTTAAGGTGAGCTTTCAAAATGAAGCGAATTAATTGCGAACTTTACTTTAGAACACTAACTCACTTTTTTCTAAAAACTCAGTTAAATTGTTAGCTATTGATTCATGCGGCTCTTTTCCAACATACTCTAAACAAACTTCACCCGTAGTATTGTCAACAACCAAATTTAGATCATCTTGCTCTGTTAAAGCAAAAAACAACGTTGGTTTTTGCTTTAACTTCTGTTTCATCAAAAGGTGTCCTACTAAGTTTTGTTGAAACCTTTCAAAATCATCGTCTGACCAAACCTGTAGCAGTTGAAAATCCCCTTTTTCATGCTTCATGTTTAAATTATCTGAAAAATAAAGCGTGAATAAGTCACTGTATTGCTGGTTTATCTCAATTTCAAAAGCCTCACCGACATTATCAAAGCTCTTCTTTGAGCTAGTGTGGTCCGACTGCAATACAGGTTGCCAAAACGTTCCTTCAGAGTTTGACTGCACGCATGGCGATGGCCAATCATCATCCAACTCTAATGCTGGATAACCTCGCTCTTTTGCCTTTTCGTGCCAGTTGATAATTACTTCCGTTAAAACCGGCGTTAAATTCGAATTTTTAAACATTAAACCTTCACTTTTAATGGTTGGCATTTACAATATACAGCACTCTAATATATAGATTTTTAACTATGACAGCAAAATATAATGACGATGCAGCGCTTGCTAATCTATCCCTTGGCAAGGCAACTGAATATGCTACGGAATACCAACCTGAGTTACTTCAGGGTGTACCGCGAAGCCTAAATCGTGACGATCTCAACTTAGGATCTGAATTACCTTTCAAAGGTATCGATCTTTGGACTGGATACGAAGTAAGTTGGTTAAATGCCAAAGGTAAACCTATTGTTGCCATTGCTGAGTTTTATGTACCCATTACCAGCCCAAACCTAATTGAAAGTAAGTCATTTAAACTATACTTAAACAGCTTTAATCAAACAAAGTTCGCTGACTGGTCTTTAGTCCATACATCAATGATTGCTGATTTATCAAATTGTGCTGGCCAGCCTGTTAGTGTGCGTTTACACGACATAAGTGACGTTAGCCATTTTCAGGTTAAGGCGTTACCTGGCGAAAACATTGACGACTTGGATGTCGAGATAGATAACTATCAGTTTGATACTTCATTGCTTAAAACCAGTAAAGCCGGCGTGCCAGTGCATGAAACCCTAAACAGTCACCTATTAAAATCCAACTGTCTAATTACCAACCAACCAGACTGGGCTAGTGTAATTATTGAATACAAAGGAACTCAAATTGATAGAGAGGCACTATTACGGTATTTAATATCTTTTAGGATGCATAACGAGTTCCATGAACAGTGTGTAGAACGAATTTATACCGACTTAATGGAACACTGTAATCTTACAGAATTAAGTGTCTATGCTCGTTACACAAGGCGTGGTGGATTAGATATAAACCCGTTTCGTTCTAACATACATGATACTATTCCGTTTAATATTAGAATCAACAGACAGTAAGAAGAGTTAAAATGAACTTCCCAAAAGACGAAACTGGCCAAATTTTACAAGAAATGGCCGATGCTGGTTTTGATTTCGAACCCGACTACGTTATCGACTTTTTTGCACTATTTCATAAAGAGGAAGATGCAGACAAAGTTGCAAAAATATTTATGCGCCGCATAGAAGAAGACGAGCCAATTGTAAAAGTAGAAACTCGTAACTATGACCATGGTGGTGAAGCAAGTGATGCCATAGAGTTGCAAGTATCAAAAGTACTGAAACCGACTTATGAGCTGATCAGTGAGTTTGAGAAAGACTACAAGCGCATAGCAGAAAAGCACAGTGGCTACTCAGATGGCTGGGGTGTATTCATGGGTGATGATGACTATGACGACGAAGAAGATTCATATACAGAATAATTCGTTGGGTTTAAATAAAAAAAGCCGCTTTTTATAAGCGGCTTTTTTATATCTTAAATTTCGTTTTTATTCGTTATTTTTAATAGCAACATTTTGATTTAGTTGATTTTAAAAACTCAAATTTAATTTAAACACTAATTGAATTTAAAATACTAGGTTGAGACCAAAGAACTTTCTCGCAACTGTATCAATGAATATAAGCGTCAACAAAATTGGAATAATAGTTGATAACGCAAAGTCACTGTATTTAAGCAAAAACTTATGTTTACCTGGCGCAGCACCTTCCATAAGTTCATTATTAAAGTTGGCTTTTTTCCAACGAATTGAAACAAATAAACAAATTAACAAGCCGTTTAGTGGCAAAATAGTATCGTAGAACACATCATAAATTACATCGAATAAAGACTTATCTGCACCCGCATAATTGACGAAACTAGTAAAGAAGTCAGACATACCAAATGACATAGTCGCTGCAACTGATAACAATACAACCATTACGGCCAATGTCGATAAAGACTTCTTACGAGATAAGTTTTTCTCACCCATGATTGCAGAGTTAGGAACTTCTATAATAGAAACTAAAGAAGTAATCGCGGCAAAAAATACTAACAAGAAGAAAATCGAAGCTACTGCACTTGCGCCAACGTAACCAATGTCTGTTTGCAACGATAAGAAAATCTTAGGTAGCAATACAAAAATAAGAGATATAGAGGACTCAGAAAGCTCAGACGTGTTTACATTTGGGTCAAAACTGAAAATTGCAGGAAGAATTAATAGACCTGCAAAAAACGCAACACCCGTATCAGTTAATGCAACCAATTTTGAAGAGTCTGCAATGTCTTGTTTTTTGCTCATATACGAGCCATACGTTACTAAGATACCCATACCTAACGATAATGAGAAAAACGCTTGAGACAAGGCACCACTTACCACACTGCCAGTAATTTTACTGAAGTCAGGTAATACATAAAATGATACACCAGCCAGTGCGTTATCAAGTGTTAGAACATAAATAACAAGTAATACTAGAAGCAAAAATAATGCAGGCATTAAGATTTTAGCCGCCTTTTCGATGCCCTCTTTTACGCCACTCATTAAAATAAAGCCCGTAATCGCCGATACAATTGCCATATATATAAATAACTTAGAGCTAGTAACAAACTGGCCAAATGTATTTGGATCCGCTAGCAATGCTAAGTCGCCAGTCACGGCAGAGAACAAATAACCGAAAATCCAAACGGTAATGACTAGATAAAATACCCCAATCATAAATGGCGTAATAACACCTAACCATCCGGCTAGTTTCCACTTACTGTCGTTTTCAGAAATTTTTGAATAGGCCCCAAGAGGGTCTTTATTGGTGTGTCTTCCAACGGCCATTTCGGCCATCATGACTGGTAAACAAATGATAATGACAAACAGAGCATAAATGAATAAAAATGCTCCCCCGCCGTTTTTAGCTGCTGCTACTGGAAAGCCAACCAGATTGCCGATGCCAACTGCTGATCCTGCTGCTGCCAATATAAAACCAAGCTTTGATGAAAAATGCTCTCTTTCCGCACTCATACAAACTACCTTTATTATAATTATTTTTAATTGTGTACTGAGCCATGCTACCAAGTAATTTGAACACTGTCTTCCCATTCAACTTGATTTTTCCTGCAATTAAAGCAAGATCCGCTGAAAATATAATTTACAACCCAATTTAAGGAAACAAAATGTATTACATGATCTATTCTGAAGATGTGGCAAATTCATTATCAAACCGATTGGCAACTCGAGAAAAGCACTTAGCTAGATTAATTGAATTAAAAGAACAGGGCCGATTACTGGTTGCTGGTCCGTTACCAGCCATTGATAGTGAAAATCCTGGTGAAGCAGGTTTTACTGGCTCTTTAGTTGTTGCAGAGTTTAATTCTTTAGAAGAAGCAAAAACTTGGGCAAACAGTGACCCGTACTTGGCCGCTGGTGTTTATGCGCAATCTATAGTTAAGCCTTATAAAGTTGTATTGCCTTAATAAAAAATGTTCCACAACCTTAAATAAAAGTACCCGAGGTGTAAGTTTGTTAATCCGTTTATTTATCTTTTGTTTCTCGCTTAGCCTTTCAATGCTGGTATCAGCAGAGGAAAGCTTCTTTTATAGCTCTAAAGAAATTACTGACTGTAAACAAAAACATAAAAGGCCCATGGACTATACGCTGTGCCTAGATGCGGCGTTTGTTCAAGTTGAACGGGAACTGATGACCTGGGAAACCAATGTAGAGATTATCTTACGAGATCTAAACAAAGAAGAAACGGGAAACAACCCTCTCCTTCTTTATAAATCCTCTATTCGCTACTTTAATAAATATAAAAAAGCCACCTGCAAGTGGCAATATATAGCTATGTTGCCAGACGTATCCTCATCGATATCAATGGCTAAAGAGTGTGAGATTTATATGACTAAAGACCGCATTAGCAAGTTAAAAGAACTCAGTAAACTCAATTTTTAGGTTGTTCATCATTATCTATAATAAGGTCAGCCTCAGACCTTAATTTAGACTTGTTACGAATGTTAGAAAATGGGTCTTCATTATTACTTTTAGTGTGAGGACCTTTTTTTGATTTCAACTCTTCATTACCAAAAGTCGTTGACGTGTTATTAGAGGTTTTTGCAAACTTTTTCAAAAAGCTTAGATTTTGATGCCCTTGCTTTTTTGTTTTAGAAAAGCTCGAAAATATATAAATATAGAAACCCGTTAGTGCTAAATAGGCAATCCACTTTATAAAAAATGAACTGGCGATAAAACTCTGGCCTTCATTTGCGGTTGCAACATAATCTAAATAGTCTTTATGGACCAAAGACACCAATAAAAGTGCAAATAAATACGCTAAAGTTGAGAGCAGTTGGCCTTTGTACTTCTTCCAAACCGTAATTAAAAACGTCCATCTAGCAATATGCTGAAACATCACCTAACTCCAAAGTGACAAACCCAATAGAGAAGCCAACACTAACAAGCCCTTCTCCTTTGCGCTGCCATAAATTTTATCTTCTTCTTCTTTTACAAGAATTTCCAACTGGGCTTCATTAAAGTCGCTCGGGGTTTTGCCCGCAAGCATGATTCGAGTTTCGGCTTTTTTAATCGCCTTCTCTCTAACTCGAATCTCTACTTTACGTTTTAGGTTTAATGACTCTTTAATTTTCATTTTTTACTCTAGGCCAAACTCATTAAGTAGTACTGCTTTTAGAGAAGCTGGTACCCCCTTAATAGTTAGTTCGTCTGATTGAGGATTATAATTAACTCTATCACCTAACAAAATTCGGTCAAATGAAACGGAAACACCTTGGCCGCTACCTGACAATTTCACTAATTTACGAACTGTACTTTTATCAAGTGTTACATTGTCATCAAATGAATAGTCCTGTTGGCTAATAAAGTCTTTAAATTCATTGTCGGAAGAAATAGAAAGCGTATCATTAAGCTCACTTAACCTAGCATCTTCGCCACTGGCGATACGTTCATTACAATATTCATAAACTTTTTCACGTGTTTCGGACTTTTCATTTGGATCCATGGTTTCAACAGACATAAAGTCATCTATCGCCGTTAAAAGCTCTTTGCTTTGTGACTTCGCATTAATGGTTTCAGTGCAACCTAACAAGTCCATAAAAAAGTCATTTACTTGCCTACCAGCACGGCCTTTTATAAAAGAAATAGTTTTTAAATCATCACTACTGTGCAATAAACTACTCACGTCTATACGGGCGGCTAGTTGAATTTTATTTATATCTAAATGGCGTTCACGTTTAATACCAAATTCATTATCAACTGAAAAGTGGTCTGTTAAATTTACAACACCAACCATCACATAACGAGTTGCCACATATTCATAATCAATCAGCAACAAATAACCAGTCTCTTCAAACTCGTACTTTTCTAGTTCAGCTTGAAATATCTTTAGCACTTCTTTAGAAAGATGATCAAAAGGGACCTCTTGACCTAAATAGCTATGCAGTCTGTGTGAAAACGCTGTATTTTTCTCTTCCGAAAATGCCGCGTAGCTTTTACTTGGTTTAGCGTTATAAATATTATGCAATTGCTCTACAAAAGTTAAAGACTTGGTCAAACTTTCGTCGGCCATTACTGCCCACTTTGTTGAAAATTCAGTTTCAGCCTGCTTTTCGTAAAAAGCGATAGAAAATTGATTTACTGCTAATGACATATGTTTTCCTAGCCCGCTATTGTGTTAAGATCCGCATCACGAACCATTAATAAGATTTCTTTATGCCAATCATATCAAAATACTCAAACGATGAGATTAATAATTTAGTAGAACAATTACTAGATGTTGTAGAAAACAACAAAGTTTCTGTCGATTTAGCGCTTATTGCTTTAGGTAATACCGTTAGTAATATTATTGACGATAATATTAAACCTGATATAAAAGAACAAATAGCAAAAAGTTTTGCAGATGCCCTGTTGAACTCTTTAAGTGCATCTAAGCACTAACAGTACTTTTTAGGACTGACAAGCATAAATGGTAATTAAACTAAAAGATCAATGGGAAACAGAGCAACCTTTTAACTTATTGTCTTGGGGACACTGGTTCACATTTGCCAATTTGCTTTTAGCGCTTTGCTTTTCATTTTTCTATATTAACGAGCATAGTTTACCCGTCTCAGTTTCGGGTTGGCTTTACTTTTTGACAACCTGGCTGGGTCACTTTGCCTTTTTGTCAATGAGTTGCTTTATAATTACCATATTTCCCGTCATCATTTTATTTCCATATAAGCGTCATATACGAGGCGTTTCTGCCGTCATGGCGTCTCTTTTCCAGTTGTATTTATTCCTAGATGTATTGGCTTATCGAGGACTAGGTTACCACTTAAGTTCAAGTTCCATTGACCAACTTAGTGAAGTTGAAGATGTTTACCTTGGCCTTATGGGTGATAGCTACTTTGTCATGTTGATCGCCGTCTTCATTTTTATATTGGCGTATCAGTTTTTAGCCAGTAATTTCACTTGGAAAAGAATTCATAAGCTACAGCAGTTCTCTAAGCGTTATGTTGTTGCAGGAACTTTAGTGGCAAGTTTTTTCTTCAGCCACTTTATGCATATTTGGGCCGACGCAACGTTAAATACAGACATTGCTAAACAAGGCTCTATGTTCCCTGGACACTACCCACTGACTGCTAAAACGTTATTAGCTCGCTACGACCTATTAGATTTAGATAAATACAATGACTATAAGTCCAACAGAGCTTTCGTTAACAACAGTTTGTACTCTATTTCTAAAACTCAAGAAGTAAGTTGCGATATTGCTGATAAACCTAAACTAAATATAGTCATATTACCTAGTCAAAACCAGAAATCGGTAGAAGGTTGGTTAACTGAAAACAATATTAATTATCAACGAACCAACCAACTCAGTATTCCAAGCGATTTAAAAACACTACTATTTAACTTCACAAGTGGGCTTCCTGGATTATATCAGTCAAGTACGGTTGATCTTGCTGTGAATACTCACTTGAAGCAAAGCAAAGTTTCCGTAGAACTCACTAGCACTGATTTTAATTCTCACTCAACTTATTCAGACTTAACAAGCAAGCGTATTTATGTATTTCATGACACTAGTAACACTAACGTTTTTTATCGAACAACAGCATTATTAATTGGTTTCGACAAATTACCAGACATGGCATTTAGTCCGCAAAACATAATTGCGACTTATATTAGTGATACTCTATCTTGCCCAAAATACGTTGAAACAAACTTAATAGACGTACCATTGTCCAAGGTTGATATACAGCACATCACCACCAACTTTTCTAATGATCACTTTTACTTTGTAAGTAAAGACAACGCACTGTTGTTTAAAAAAGGTCAGTTAATTAGCAATACTGCCTACTCCACTAACAAAAAAGTAAATGATTCTGTGGATATTTCATTGCTTAAAGAGGCGGCAAACAACCTCACAAAACGCAGAGTTAAGTCGGAAATTAGTAAATGAAAACAGTAACAAAACAATCGTTGTCTTTTTCATAATTTACGAGTTTCGCTATAGCCGCTTCCGTTAGTGTTGTATCTTTAGTCAACATTATGCCGCCAGTTTTGTTTTTGACGTCGTCTGATACAATCATTCCAGGCTCTAGACGATTAGTAGCGACACAATAGTCCGCATCAAGCTCTTCAATGTCAGGAATACGAGTCAGCAAGTCTAGATACTGATCTGCAATTTTGTAGTCATATAATTTGCCCCGCTGCTCTTTTATTTGAAAAGCAGCTCTGTCTGGCGAAAGCTTATTCCCATCTTTATGGCCTAGTAATAAGTAGTCATAGTCACTAACGACCTTCAATAGTCTTGACCCGAATGGGATTTCCTCTTTTTTAAGATTATCCGGATAACCTGAGCCATCATAGTTCTCATATTGATGTCTAATATTTTCCGCTACTTCGCGTAAGTTTGGCAACTTACTCAAAATTTTGGCACCTTCCACTGCATGACTCTTAAAGGCAATATTCTCTTCTGTAGTACGTTCAAACTCTACCGTTTGCAAAAGTATGTCACTAATTGCAACCTTACCAACCTCATGCATTAGGCCGGTTAAATAAATATTGATTGCTTCTGCTCTATTTAGCCCTAATTCCTCTGCCAATACTTTACTATGTGCTGCAACTCTTTTGCTGTGACCATTTTCATGACCTGCCCTGTCTTCAATGATTAAACCAACCATGTCTAAGATTTGTCTAAAGAACTTTCTCTGTTTTATCGTCGAACGTTTCAGCATGGCGGCTTTGTGATTCAACTCTTTTGTTCTTGCAGCAACTTTCTCTTCTAGAAGGCGGTTAGCTTCCGTTAACTGCGTATTCGCTGCCACTAACTTTCCAGATAGCTCATTATTTTGGGATTTAAGCGAGTAGCGGCTAATAGCATTTGCCATTAGCGCTTTTAAACTATCGTTATTCCAAGGCTTGCAGACATAGTTAAATATGTCGCCCTCATTAATCGCTTTAATCGTACTATCCATGTCAGCATAGCCGCTTAGCAAGATCCTTACTGATTCAGGGGCAACTTCTTTTGCCTTTGCTAAAAACGTAGCGCCATCCATACCAGGCATTTTCATGTCTGATATAACAATGGCATAGTCAGTTTCAGCCAACGCGACCAGCGCATCTTCACCATCACTAAACGTATCAACGGCATAATCTTTGCGAAATACACGCTTTAAGGAGTTAAGAATTTCAACTTCATCGTCTAAAACTAATATTTTGTACTTTTCTGACATAAAAGGCCTATAGTTAATCAATAAACTCTTAAAAAACGTACTATCTTTAAACTATAGCTCAATTTTCAATGAACTACATTTAACAGACTATGACAGAAGAATTACAAAAGCAGGTTGATACACTTAAAAAGTCGTTAGATCGAGAGAAAGCTGCTAGAAAAATGGCTGAAACACTCTTAGAACAAAGATCTAGGGAAATTTATGAGTCAAATCAGAGCCTTAAAAATCAAGCTAGTGAAGCGAAGCTGCAACAATTACAGCTCTCTTTTTTAACTGGCTTATCTGCTGACATCTGGAATGCAGATTCGGTAAATGCAACGGTGCAAGTTTATTTGCGTCGCGCTAGTGAGTTTTTGAATAATGCACAATGTATCTTTTTTCAACTCAAGCAAGCTAATTCGAATGCTGAATGGAAATTAGCATCGGTAATGGAGTTAGAGCAGCAAAAGACAGCTAAAGCGAGCCGGATTGATGTGCTAGAGCAAGATGATATTGATGCTTTAGTAATTAGAGACTTAGTACAAGCATTTGACTTCAAAACTATTTTGGATGCAGTTGAGGAGTCCGCAGGTGAAAGTACCCTACTTCCAATGAATTCAATTTCTTCAATTACTACTAAATTTGAGTATGCCTATTTAGTACCGCTATTTAGCATAAACAACAATCGTGGTTTTGCTTGTTTTGTTTATTCAGATTCCACAAAAATAGATATTCTAAAACTACAGTCCGTAGAGTCTTCACGATCAATGTTGGCCGTTGCAGTTCAACGACAAATGGCTACAGTTAACCTGGGTAACCGATTTAAAGAGCTAGAAAAAACGCATAAAAAACTCGATGACGCGCAACGTCAATTAATTCAATCTGAACGAATGGCTTCCGTTGGTCAACTTGCGGCAGGCGTAGCACATGAAATAAACAACCCAATTGGTTTTGTGATTAGTAACTATGAAACCCTAACTGAATACGTTGAGGTGTTAAATCGTTTATTAGACAAGGTTCCAAAGGTTGAAAAAGATAGTAGCGTAATGAAAGAAATTACCGACATTTGGCAAGAAGAAGATGTCGACTTTATCATGTCTGATGTAAATAGTTTGTTAACCGCCTCTAAAGGAGGATTAAAGCGAGTGCAAGATATAGTGGCAGGTCTTAAGTCGTTCTCTCATAGTGATGCTTCAAGTTACACACCTATAAGCTTAAACGATTGTATAGAGGACTCCATTCAATTAGTTTGGAATGAGCTAAAATACAACTGCGAGCTGGTAAAAAACTTAGCGGAAGTAAGTACTATCAAGGCAAACTTTGGTCAAATAGAACAAGTTATCGTTAACATGCTTATCAATGCCAAGCACGCAATGGACGAAGGCGGAACTATTACTATTAGTACCGTTAACGCTGAAAACCAAGTTACATTAACGATTAGCGATACAGGTTCAGGTATCAGCGAAAAAAACCAAGAGAAACTTTTTACCCCATTTTTTACGACTAAACCTGTGGGGGTAGGAACTGGCCTTGGACTATCCATTTCATATGGAATACTCCAAGACCATGGCGCTGAGATATCAGTTGAAAGTCAGCTTGGTGTAGGTACAACTTTTAAGATAGTGTTCCCAGCATATTCCGAATAACGTAAGATAATATGCCTCCATTAGAAAAGTAATCAAACTCATTAGCCGTATCAATTCTAATATCAAAGGTAATTTCCTTTGTTTCTTTATCACTTTTAACACGAACTACTAACTCTTTTTGAGTCGCTTCTACCGCTGGAATATCAAAACGTTCTTTACCCGTTAGACCGTGAGAGTCGGCGCTTTCGCCTGGCTTAAACTGCAAAGGTAAAATACCCATGCCGATTAAGTTTGATCTATGAATTCTCTCATAGCTTTCTGCCATCACCACTTTTATACCTAAAAGAGATGGGCCTTTTGCTGCCCAATCTCGACTAGAGCCTGTACCGTATTCTTTGCCGGCAAGAACAACTGTGTCCACTTGTTCTTCCTGATAAAGCATCGCAGCGTCAAAAATAGACATTGCTTTGTTTGATGGGTAGTGAGTTGTTGCGCTCCCTGTTGTGCCTGGTGCCAATTGATTTTGTAATCGTACGTTGGCAAACGTTCCACGCATCATAACCTCATGGTTGCCTCTACGAGAGCCATATGAGTTAAAGTCTTTATTCGTGATCCCTTGCTCTTTTAAGTATTTAGCCGCCGGGCTATCATCAGCGATAGTACCAGCTGGGGATATATGGTCTGTAGTGATACTGTCGCCTACTTTCACCAAACATGCAGCGTCACTGATTGGTTCTACCGGTTTTGCAGATTTAGACATGTCAGTAAAAAAAGGTGGCTGTTTTATATAGGTTGAGTCTGGCCATTGATAAATGCTTTGAGACCCACCGTCAAGCTCATTCCAACTGTCATCACCATTAAACACATCTGAGTATTTATCGGTAAATATTGAGCGGGATATAGACTTCTCTACTACTTCTTTGATCTCTTTGTCAGTTGGCCATAAGTCTTTCAGGTAGATATCATTACCGTCAGCGTCTTTGCAAATTGCATCTTTAGTAATATCAATATTCATATTACCTGCTATTGCATAAGCAACCACCAGTGGTGGTGAGGCTAAATAATTAGCCGCTATATCGGCGTGAATTCGCCCTTCAAAATTCCGGTTACCAGATAATACTGATGTCACTGACAAGTCATTTTTACGTATGGTGTCACCAATTTCCGTTGGTAAAGGCCCAGAATTACCGATACATGTTGTACAACCATAACCCACTAAATTAAAACCTAGCGCTTCTAAGTCATCCATTAAACCAGCGTTTTCTAAATATTCAGTTACTACCTGCGAGCCAGGAGCGAGTGAGGTTTTAACCCATGGTTTAGACTTAATTCCTAACTTAGCCGCGTTTCTAGCTAATAAGCCGGCTGCAACTAATACAGAAGGGTTTGAAGTATTAGTACAGCTCGTAATGGCGGCGATAACAACAGAGCCATTTTTAAGATCGAATTCTTTACCGTCTTTAGTTACTTTGGCCTTTTTGTCGATAGAATCGGCACCGTTGAGCGTAGACCAGTCTTTATAAGCTGTGGCTGCTTCATCTAATGCAATTCTATCCTGAGGGCGTTTAGGGCCAGCAATACTCGGGACAACACTCGCTAAATCAAACTCAAGTTGCTCATGATATTCTGCTTCTGGTGTTTCATGGTCGTGCCAAATACCCAGTTGTTTAGCATATGCTTCTACTCGGTCTATATCAGCACTGTCTCTACCGGTCAGGTTTAAATAATTTAACGACTCTTTGTCTAAAGGGAATATACCGCAGGTCGCACCATATTCAGGTGCCATATTCGCAATTGTGGCTCTATCAGCCAGCGATAATTGTGATAAACCTTCACCATAAAATTCTACAAACTTACCAACCACGCCATGGCTACGAAGCTGTTCTGTAATTGTTAACACTAAATCTGTAGCCGTTACTCCAGGATTTAGTTTACCGCTAAGTTTAAAGCCGACAACTTTTGGTATTAGCATAGTGACTGGCTGGCCAAGCATGGCTGCTTCGGCTTCAATTCCACCTACGCCCCACCCTAAAACACCTAGGCCATTAATCATTGTGGTGTGTGAATCGGTGCCTACCAGTGTATCTGGATAAGCCCACTTTTCACCGTCAAAGTCCCCTTCAAATACACATCTTGCCAAATATTCTAAATTCACTTGGTGAACAATACCGCGTCCTGGGGGCACTACTTTAAAGTTATCAAACGCAGACTGTCCCCACTTTAAAAACTGGTAACGCTCTTTGTTTCGTTCTACTTCAATATCAGTATTTTTTTTCAGGGCATCTTCTGTTGCAAAGTGGTCCACCATGACAGAGTGGTCGATCACAAGCTCAACAGGATTAAATGGGTTAATTTTTTGTGCGTCGCCACCTAAAGAGGAAATAGCATCACGCATCGCCGCTAAATCTACAATCGCCGGCACACCGGTAAAGTCTTGTAAAACGACTCTAGCTGGAACAAATGATATTTCCTGATCTTGATCAGAAGAAGTATCCCATTTAGCTAAGGTAAGAATATCGTCTTCTTGCACAAAAGGTCGGTCTTCATGGCGCAGAAGGTTTTCAAGTAGAATTTTTGCGGCGTAAGGTAATCGAGATAGGTTAAATTGAGATTCGAGCTTGTCAAAGCTAATGCTGTTAAGTGTTTTATCTTTAAGTTGCAGTTTTGCAATTGACTTCCACTGTGTAGACATAGTTGCTCCTGTTTTATAAATATATGAATTTATACAGCTTGTTTTTCTAGCTACTTATACCTTACTAAGGGTAGAAGTGTTTCAGATCAACCACAACATGAAAATATTTTTACTTTAAATTTTTGCAAATCCCTTCTTAAACGCTCTATATGTCCTTTAAAAATGGTGGTTCTTACATAGTGTAAGTCGGCTCCGGTAGATTCAGCATTGTGCCTAATAGCTTTTCAATTTTTACCTGAAGTCTATTTTCTGTGTTATTTAGTAGAACGCCAACGCCCGGAGGATTCACATTTTGAGCGCCTTGCGGAGTAACCCAAATAACTTCAGATTCAAACATTTCTGGTTCTAGCGCATCAGGTAGTGTCAATGTTATCGCTACTTTGTCACCTATTTTTGCTGGCAAGTTTGTTTTAATAAAAAGCCCACCACCTTTAACAAAAGGCATATAACATCTAAACAATTCCTTTGTATCTTCTAATTCTGAAGTAAGTCGATTCATTATTTTACCCAAGACTCCAAGTTTTGAATGAATGCCAATAAGGCAAGTTCCTTATTCTGCCCTTTTATATTTTTTTGAGCAAAATTAAATTTTGATAAAACCGACAATGCCTCTTCTGCATTGCTTAAATAATTATTTAATATCATTTGCTTACAACGACGCTCAATTAAATAAACAAAAAATGGTGTTAATTCAGCATGTTTTTGCATGGTATTATTTAACTGATTATTACTAACTTGGTTTTTCAGCCAAGCTACAAAAAGCTCGTAAAGCGCCTTGTAATGAGCTTGGTTTGCTTCATCTTGCCAAGCTTTAATCTGTGTTTCATTGCCATTTGCATAACCAACAAGATAGTCTGGTACGTTAGGGTACTCTTGCTTTAATTGCGCAGTTAATTTTATAGGTTGCTTTAATAATTGGCAGCGACTGCTAATTGTTGGTAAAAGCTTTTCACCGCCATTATTAACTAAAAATAGGAAGCTATTTGATGTTGGCTCTTCTAATGTTTTTAAGAGAGCATTAGCGGCATTTTCTGTCATGTTACCAACCGCTAAAATAGACACGACTTGATTTTTAGCTATCTGCGGTGTTTTATTTAACCAGTCACTCACGGCTCTTATGTCATCAACGCCCACAGACTGAGTGCGGCCATCTAACAACTTAAAGTCTGGGTGAGAACCAGCTTGATATAGTAAACAGCTTTTACATTTTCCACAGGCTGTAAAGTCATCAGGCGTAGCTGTATCACATAAAAAGCTTTGATAAATTGGGGTTAATGACGCTTCAGTGGCTTCTCGATCGTTTGTTTCAATAACATAGGCATGCGCAAGTTTCAGCGATTTAGCCAATCGCTCTAATTGTTGCTGTAATGAATTAGTAACCAATGAGTCAGCCACTATTTGTTCTTCTCAAGCCAATTAGAAATTTTTGTGCTTAAGTCTTTTTGAACCTGCACCAACTCATTTTCTGCATTGATTGTGATCACTTTAGGGTTATTATTCGCAAGCTCCAAATAAACATTTCGAGTACGGTCAAAAAAGCCCATATCCATTCGTTCAATTCTGTCTAGCTCGCCACGTGCAGCAGCCCTAGAAAGGCCAACCCTTGGATCGAGGTCCATTAATATTGTTAAGTCTGGTGCAAAATCTTTTAAAACCGCATTTCTTATAGGTAACAACAAAGAATCTGGTAACTGTCTACCACCTCCTTGGTACGCTAACGAAGACATATCATGTCTATCTCCAATAACCCATTTACCTTCAGCCAACGCTGGTTTAATTACGTTATCAATCAGCTGAATACGACTTGCATACATAAGTAACAGCTCGGCTTCTGCCGTCAGATGTTCTTCGGTTTCTGCTTTTACAATCTCTCTCATTTTCTCAGCTAGCGGTGTGCCGCCGGGTTCACGAGTAGTAATAAAACTAATCCCTTGTTCAGAAAGTATTTGCTGTATTTGTGACATCGCTGTTGATTTACCTGCACCTTCGAGGCCTTCAACAACGATAAATTTACCAGTTTTCATTTATTTCCTATGTTCTATCTATTTTGGCTAGCTTCATTGGTTTCTTGCTCGGCTTTTTGTTTTGCCTTTTGTTTTGCTAAGTATGCTCGAAGCGCTTTATTGTGCTCAGCTAGTGTTTTGCTAAAAACATGACCTCCATCACCTGATGCAACAAAATAAAAGTAGTCGGTGCTCTCTGGGTGTGCCACGGCTAATAAAGATCCCAAGCTAGGGTTGGCAATGGGTGTTGGAGGCAAGCCATTTATTCTATATGTATTGTAAGGTGTTTTTTGCTTTATATGAACGCGTTTTATATCACCTTTATATTCTTTCCAGATCCCATAAATTATTGTTGGATCCGTTTGTAACCTCATCTTTTCATCTAATCGATTAAAAAATACCGACGCAATCGTATTTCGCTCGCTTGCTAAGGCTGACTCTTTTTCCACTATTGACGCTAATTTTAGCAATTCATAAGGCGTTTTCAGCCTAGAAGGTTGCCTTTCCGACCATACTTTTTCTAAACGTATTTTTTGTTTTTCTACCGCACGAAGAAGAACCGCTGTCGCTGACGTTTCAGCTTCAACAAAATAAGTATCCGGCGCTAAATATCCTTCTGGTGTATCAGCTCTTAAATTCAACGCCTTAGATAATTCTATAAAACTTTTGTCATTTACATCGTCTATTAAATACGGTGATTTTGAAACTTTATCCAGTACTTGATAAATATTTTCACCATCAATAATAGTGAAAGGAAACTGGTGTGTTTTTCCGCTTACAAATAGAGCAATTGCAGACTTAAGCGTTTGCTCTGGTTGAAGCTGATAGGTTCCTGATTGAATTTGACTAGAAACAGCGTTTAATTTACTGCTGACTTTTAACGTTAAACATTCGCTTAACCAATCGTTCTTCATAAATTGACGGCACACAGCGTTAACGGACGCGCCTTTTTCAACTTTAAACAACGTAGGTTCATTAATGCGCAGTGGTGTCTCAACGCCTTGCTTTAAATAAAGTCCCCCACCAATTGCGAACAATAAAACAATAAATAGTAATATTGATAAGCTCTTTTTCAGCGAGAGTTGTACGATTGATTTACTCATTAAATACCTTTAGATGTAATTCCTTTACATTAGCTATGTCTAAGCTTTTACCATTTAGTTTAGCAACTGGAATTATGCCCGTAATGGAATTGCATAGAAACATTGATTTTGCTTTTTCAGCAATTGTTTCATAATCAGTATCGCTGACTTTTAGCATTGGCAGGCTTTTTTCTATCACGCTTTTGCCAACTCCATCTATTCCGCTATGTGATAAACTTGGGCTGTTCCAATGAGTGCCATCATGCCAAAAGACATTTGCCTTAGAGGACTCAATTACATGACCGTTGATGTTCGTTACGAGTCCATCGTTCAACTTGCGTTCTTTAAGTTCGCACGCAATCATCGCTTGTTCTAAACGGTTACAGTGTTTAATTCCGGCTAACTGTGGATTTAGCCCTAATTGTGTTGCCAATAATTGTAATTCAATAGGTTGCTTTAAATCACGAACAGCAGGCATGTGCTGCGTCAATTCAAATATAAATACACTAGGTCGCATTTCTTCCGATATTTGATAGCCTCGGACACTCTTCCCTCTGCTTATTTGAACTTTTATTATGCCGTCGATAATCCCTCGTGCTGTTGACTCAACAACATCAAAAAGTACGTTCCAATTTATAGGCGCAAACTTAAGCTTCTCATTGGCAAGCTTTAGCCTGTTTATGTGCTCAGGTAACCAGACCACCTTGCCCTGCTCAACCTTGGCCGTTGTAAAGTGGCCGTCACCAAATAAAAAGCTTCTTTGTTGCTGCCACTCAGCTTCAAGGTCGATAGGTAACAAGTTATTGTCGTAGCTACTAAATATCATAAAAAAAGCCCAATAGGATCATTGAGCTTTTGTATCAAATTTTTGGTGTAAATTCACCTGCTACCAGTGCAAATCTATACTTTTTTGAATATTAGCGTTCCATTTGTGCCACCAAAACCAAATGAGTTACAAAGTGCATAATCCATCTCTACGGCTCTTTCACCATCAGCAACATAATCTAAATCACAACCTTCGTCTGGGTTATCTAAATTAATGGTAGGGTGAACTTTTTGATCAATTAAACTCATAACAGTAATAATAGACTCTACTGCGCCAGCTGCGCCTAGTAAGTGGCCTATCATAGACTTAGATGAAGAAACTAGTACAGAGTGTGCAAATTCTCCAAAAACAGTTTTAACAGCTTGAGTTTCAGCTTTGTCACCGGCTGGAGTAGAAGTACCGTGCGCATTGATATAACCCACCTGGGCGGCTTTAATCCCTGCGTCATCTAATGCATTTTGCATTGCGCGTGCTGCACCGTTGCCGTCTTCTGGAGGTGATGTCATATGGTAAGCATCGCCACTCATTCCAAAACCAACAAGCTCTGAATAGATGGTTGCGCCTCGAGCTACTGCATGTTCATAGTCTTCAAGAACCATCATGCCTGCACCATCACCTAGTAAAAAGCCATCTCGCTCTTTATCCCAAGGTCTGCTTGCTTTAGTTGGGTCTTCATTTCGTGTTGATAACGCTCGTGCAGCACCAAAACCACCGATACCTAGCTCAGTGGAAGCCTTTTCAGCACCACCGGCCACCATAACGTCAGCATCACCATACGCAATCATTCGCGCTGCGTGGCCAATATTATGCACGCCTGATGTACATGCAGTGGTAATTGAGATGTTTGGACCTTTGAGGCCGTACATAATAGACAGTTGCCCAGCAATCATATTAATGATGGTAGAAGGTACGAAAAACGGTGATAACTTTCTTGGGCCATTGTGAACAAGTTTTGAGTGGTTTTCTTCTATAAGACCTAAGCCGCCAATACCTGAACCTATCGCAGCGCCAATACGATGAGCATTGTCGTCAGTTATTTCAATGCCAGAGTTTTTTATCGCTTGGATTGCCGCTACTATGCCGTATTGAATAAACAGGTCCATTTTTTTTGCGTCTTTGCGAGGGATATACTCTGAAAGGTCAATATCTTTGACCATCGCCGCAAACTTGGTACCAAACTGCTCAGTATCAAAATGAGTGATGAACTCCGCACCACTTTTACCTGCTAACAAATTTTTCCACGTGCTATCAACATCATTTCCGACTGGCGATAACATTCCCATCCCTGTCACTACTACTCTGCGCTTTGTCACTTGTACTCTCCGAAAGCTTTTATTACGGTACTAAATTTTCATTTTTTTGATAAAAAAAAAGGCAGCTTAGGCTGCCCTTCTTTCTACAAACTATTCTTATTCAGCGTGAGCTTTGATGTAATCAATTGCTGATTGAACTGTTGTGATTTTTTCAGCTTCTTCGTCAGGAATTTCAGTATCAAATTCTTCTTCAAGTGCCATTACTAATTCAACAGTGTCAAGAGAATCTGCACCAAGATCATCTACGAAAGAAGATTCAGATTTTACTTCTTCTTCTTTAACGCCTAGTTGCTCTACTACGATCTTAGCTACGCGATCTTCTATGCTCATGTTATTTTCCTTTTTTCTTTTTAAGTAATTTTTTAATGTGTCGTAGTGTAAATACACTCTTCGACGTGTTCAAGTTATTATTTAATATCTGGCGGTGGTCGAACCTCATAGAGAAATTCATGTAAGTTAACGTCAACTTGGCTACAAGATCGACGTTTATACCATATACATGCCGCCATTTACGTGAATCGTTTCGCCTGAAATATATCCTGCCTCATTACTGGCTAAAAAAGCAACTGTCGCTGCAATCTCTTTTGGGTCGCCTAAGCGCTCTGCTGGCACTTGATCTGAAATCGCTTTTCTTTGGGCGTCGTCTAACGCTTTAGTCATATCAGTATCAATAAAACCTGGTGCTACGACATTTACCGTAATGCCACGAGAGGCAATTTCCTTCGCTAACGATTTAGAAAAACCAATAACTCCGGCTTTAGCTGCTGCATAGTTTGCTTGTCCAGCGTTCCCCATAGTGCCCACAACCGAGCCAATATTGATAATACGGCCATGGCGCTTTTTCATCATAGGTCGCATTACAGCCTTACTTAACCTAAATATTGACGTTAAGTTTGTATCTATAATGTCGGCCCACTCATCGTCTTTCATACGCATTAGTAAATTATCACGAGTAATACCCGCATTGTTAACTAATACGTCAACGTCACCAAAGTCAGCCTTAATTGCTTCTAAGGTTTCTTTAATTGAGTCAGGGTTTGTCACATTAAGCGCATAACCCTTGCCGTTTTCACCTAAATATTCAGAAATATTTAATGCACCACTTTCAGAAGTTGCCGTACCTGCCACTTTAGCACCTTGTGCCACTAAAGTTTCCGCTACTGCCTTACCAATACCGCGCGATGCGCCGGTTACAAGCACAACCTTGCCTTCTAAACTAAATAAAGACATTTCTTTTCCTTTTATTCACCCGCAACTAGTGCGGCTACTGTTGCTGTATCATTCGCAACTTTATAATTAATTTCTTTTACAATTCTTTTGCCTAACCCAGTTAATACTTTGCCAGGTCCAAATTCATACACATCTGTAACGCCATTAGTATGAACTTGCTGAATTGTTTCAGTCCATCTAACTGGGCTGTATAACTGTTTTACTAAAGCTTGCTTAATTTCGTCAGCGCTTGTTGGCGCGGCTACATCAACATTATTTATAACCGGTATTACAGGCGTATTAAAATCAAGTTGCTGTAAATCTATTGCTAGCTTATCTGCAGCAGGCTTCATCAGCGCACAGTGCGAAGGTACAGAGACTGGCAAAGGTAATGCTCTTTTTGCACCTAACTCTTTTGCTAATAGCATGGCACGTTCAACCGCAGCTTTTTCACCGGCTATAACAATTTGGCCTGGAGAATTAAAATTAACAGGCGCAACAACGTCACCATTAGCAGCATCAGTACACGCTTTACTTACCAGTTCATCTTCCAAACCGATAATAGCAGCCATTGCTCCTGTACCCGCGGGCACTGCTTGTTGCATATATTGACCACGTTTCTGAACTAATAAGACGGCTTCTGCTAGTGTTAATACTTCTGCACATACTAACGCTGAGTATTCACCAAGGCTATGACCCGCTAAGTAGGAAGGAAGTTCCCCACCTTTAGCAACATAATCACGCCATATAGCTACTGAGCTAGTTAGTAACGCAGGTTGAGTAAATTCAGTTTGATTTAATTGCTCATTTTCATCTTTAGAAACTACAGCCCACATATCATAACCAAGTGCGCTTGATGCTTCGTTAAACGAATCCCTTACAACCTCAGATGTTTCATATAATTCGGCTAACATGCCTACGGCCTGAGAACCCTGGCCAGGAAATACTATTGCTTTTGTCATTGTGAATTTGTCTCTTATATGTGTTTTTTAATACTTAATTAACGCTGAGGCCCAAGTAAAACCAGCGCCAAATGCATTTAATAATAAAGTTTGACCTCGTTGAATTCTGCCATCTCTAATGGCTTCGTCAAGCGCAGTTGGAACGGTAGCTGCTGACGTGTTGCCATACTTATCTAGGTTAATAACGACTTGATCCATACTCATATCTAATTTTTTAGCTACGGCAGAAATAATTCGCATGTTCGCCTGATGTGGAATTAACCAATCAATGTCAGACTTTTCAGCGTTATTCAGTTTTAATGTCGTTTCAACAACTTCTGATAACTTTGTGACAGCGACCTTAAATACTTGGTTACCTTCCATATGTCCCCAAGCGTCGTGTACTGAATCTTCGTTGCCACGAGTTGGCATTTCCGCTTTAAGCAACTCTGATGCATTGCCGTCGGCATGAATATGTGTTGATAAGATCCCTGGCGTTTCGGTAGCTTCTATAATTACCGCACCAGCACCATCACCAAATAAAACAATGGTTTTACGGTCAGTTGGGTTCATTAAGTGACTTAAGCAGTCAGCACCGATAATAAGTGCCTTTTTAGCTGTGCCAGCTTTTATGAAGGTATCGCCAATGCTCAACGCATAACAAAAACCTGAGCATGCTGCCGCGACATCAAAAGCGGGTACACCTGAAGGTATTCCTAAGTCTCTTTGAACTTCACAGCCTGCTGAAGGGAATGCGCGCGCATGGCTAGTCGTTCCGACTATGACCAAGTCAATTTCTGAGGCATCAATACCTGCCATTTCCAATGCTTTTTTAGCAGCTTTAGTGGACATACTAGAAACAGTGTCATTTTCGTCCATGATACGGCGCTCTTTGATCCCTGTACGTTCGGTAATCCAATCGTCCGTAGTCTCAACCATTTTTTCTAAATCTTTATTAGAACGAATTTGCGGCGGGAAATAACTACCAGTACCGATAATTTTTGAAAACATGCAACCTCTCTGTTTGCCTTTAAGACTAATTCATTTAGTCAACAGCGTTTAACATGACCTCAACTTTGTCCTTTATTTTTTCCGGAACCTGGCGCTGAGCTTCTGTTATCGCTTCTTTTATAGCACTGTAAAAGGCTTTTGAAGAAGCATTGCCGTGACTTTTGACAACAATTCCGCGCAATCCTACCAGACTCGCACCGTTATAGTGGTCGGGGTTCATCTTTGAAAAGAGTTTTCTTATACCTGGCATGAGTATGCCAATCATGATTTTGCTGAAAAATGAGGTTTCGCTCATTGCTCGCAACTTAGAGATAATAAGCTTCGCAACGCCTTCTATTGTTTTAAGCGCAACGTTTCCTACAAAACCGTCACACACAATAACATCGGCTTTTCCGGCAAATATATCATTGCCTTCTGCAAATCCTACATAGTTGATGTGCTCACACTGCATTAATTTATCTGCTGTGCGTTTTAGATGCTCCGCTCCCTTAATGTCTTCTTCACCTACATTAAGCAGTGCAATACGGGGGTTTTCTATACCTTCAACTTCTTTTGCCATCACAGCGCCCATTACAGCAAACTGAAACAGGGTATCGGAACAGTGGTGAATATTGGCACCTAAGTCTAGTAATAAGACTTTGTCGTCTTCATAAGTTGGCAAAGCGCTAATTAGTGCAGGTCGTTTTATTGAAGGTAAGGTTTTTAATACATATCGAGCAATGGCTAATAGCGCTCCGGTATTACCGGCGGAAACACACGCATCAGCTTGCTTGTCTTTCACTAACTCGAGTGCTTTTCGCATAGACGAATGCGGTTTTCTACGTAGAGCAAGATCTGGACGCTCATCTTGGTTAACAACTTGTTCGGCATGAACAACGGTTAATCGAGGGTGACCTAATGCATTGTTCTTATTTAAAGCAGTATGAATACTTTGTGAGTGACCACAAAGGTAAAGGTGCAGATATGGGAAATCAGCTACAGCTTTGATCGCTGCAGGAATAGTAGATCGGGGGCCATAATCGCCCCCCATCATATCAAGCGCGATGTGGATATCACGCATATTAAGTCTAGGCTAGGCCTTACTTAATTTTACGACCTTTATAATAGCCGTCAGCTGTCATGTGGTGACGACGGTGAGTTTCACCAGTCGTTTGATCTACAGACAAGTTTTCGATTGTTAATGCATCATGTGAACGACGCATGCCACGTCTAGCTCGGGATTTCTTACTTTTTTGAACCGCCATTGCCGTCTCCTAAGTTTTAAGTTTTTTTAATACTTCAAACGGATTAGGTTTTTCCTGCACCGTCGCTTCTGGCGCTAACTCACCAAAGCTCATGTTCTTGTTACCAAGTTCACAATCTTTTGGTTCATGCATTGCTACAATAGGCAGCGCCAACATTAATTCGTCTTCAACCAAATGAACAAGGCTAATAGAGCCATATTCGTCTAGTTCAATTTCATCATATGCTTCCGGTATTGGATCTTCACTTTCCTTAGCCGCGTTACGTATAGGCGTATAAACGAAGTCAGCTGTTACCTCTGCCTTCAGTCCTTTGCCACAACGTTGACAAGTTAGTTCTAAACTAGCTGTCGCCGTGCCCTGAATCACAACCAAATCCTGTGGATCAACTCCACATTCAATAGATACATTCACGTGATCTGTTAATACTTCAGCCACTTCATTTAGACGTGACAGATTTCCCTTGACGATAATACCGTCATAGGTCATACGTTTTAACGCAGCTTTCGCTGGCTCGATCGAGAGAGGAATTTTTACCGTTTGCATAGGGCGCGCATATTATAGTGAAGGAAACTGAGAGTCAAAAGAAAATGACCTTATTCCCTTAAAAAATAGAAATTAGCCATGTAAAATAGCGTATATTCCTTTTATCATCGTTAAATAGATTAAAAAAGAATCATTATGACTAATCGCGAAAATCGAACCATCATTTTAGGCTCAACTTCACCATTTAGAAAGGCCTTATTAGAAAAATTAAATATATCCTTTAAAACTGACAAGCCTGAAGTCGACGAAACCCCTCTTCAAAACGAAACGCCTGATAAACTAGTTGCAAGACTCGCTTTATTAAAAGCACAAGCCGTTGCTGAACGACACTCTAACTCTATAGTCATTGGCTCAGACCAGGTCGCCGTTTTTGATGGTGAAATACTTGGTAAGCCACATACTCACGAAAACGCCGTTAAGCAATTAAGTAAATTTTCAGGTAATACTGTGACCTTTTTAACCGGCTTAACAGTGATTGATACTAATAGTGGATTAACAAAAACACTTGTTGAACCCTTTGACGTGGTATTTAAAACATTAACGTTAGAAATGATTAATCAATATCTTTATGCTGAAAAACCTTATAAATGTGCAGGAAGCTTCAAGAGCGAAGCATTAGGTATTTGTTTATTTGAAAAGCTAACTGGTGACGACCCTAATACTTTAATAGGGTTACCATTAATAAAGCTAGTTGGCATTTTAGGCGAAATGGATTATTCGGTTTTATCGCAACAGAGCAACTAACAATAATGACTCATCCTAAAATGTGCTGATCTTTATTTAGATATAATGGCTATCTTAAATAAAAAGACCCCCAGTAATTGGAATTTTCAACTATTGGGGGCATTTCCGATAAGAGCTTGTGCTGATTCGCTATCATTTAGTTGGATAATAGCTAAATGGTAGCTAACCGTTGTCTGTGCTTTCACCAGCAACAATCATAGCCTGCTCACCAAGCTTTTGTAACACAACTTCTAACTCAGGTTGAAGCGGCGCCTCAAAACGCATTGTAGTTTCAGATAACGGATGAAAAAATGAAATTTCCTTAGCGTGAAGGAATAATCTATTTAACCCTACCTTTTTAACCACTTTATCAAATTCGCGATCACCATACTTATCATCACATGCAATTGGATGCCCTTGGCAAGCCGTGTGAACACGAATTTGGTGTGTTCGTCCGGTCTGAGGTCGAGCTTCAACTAAGCTACAATCTTTGAAATTACTCAATACCGAAAACAGCGTGCAAGACTTTTTGCCTTCCTCTCTATCTGTTATAACTAGACGTTCGCCAGACTTAGTGGTGATTTTCTTAAGTGGTTCCTGTACTGACTTTTGTTTTTCTGACCATTGTCCTCTAACTAAAGCCCAATAAACCTTGTTCATAGTCTTAATTCTTAATTGCTCATGTAACGAAACTAAAACGGAACGTTTTTTGGCAATTAGTAAAATACCTGAAGTATCTCGGTCAAGGCGGTGTACAAGTTCCATCATTTTTTCTTTTGGTCTTAACGCTCTTAAGCCTTCAATCACACCAAAACTTACGCCGCTACCACCATGCACCGCGATGCCCGAAGGTTTGTTCATTACAATTAGGGACTTGTCTTCAAAGATAATCGCTTTTTCCAACGCTTGCACTGAGCTTAAACCGGCAGAAATACCTTCGCTTTCTTCTTTTACGCGGACCGGCGGAACTCGAACAATATCGCCTAGTTGCAGCTTGTAAGTTTGCTTTATTCTTCCTTTATTAACCCTAACTTCACCTTTGCGGAGAATCTTATAAATTACGCTCTTTGGGCACCCTTTTAATAAGGTGATCAAAAAGTTATCTATGCGTTGACCCTCATGAACATCGTCTATTTCTATTTGTTGTACTTTTGGGAAATTTATCGCTTTTTCTGACATAGTTTTTGATTCACTCACAAATTTAAATAATTTTATTCAATTTTACGCTTAATTTCTGTTGCTATAATCCACTTTCACGTCGATAATAGCACGGCTTATAAAGCAACTGATTGAACTGCCTCACGTAATGAACGTAAGAGTCATGTAACGGAGCAGGGTTTGAGGCCGCGATGATATCAGAATTAACCGAGTATGTTTATCTTTCATTTTTAACAAACATACCGAATAAAGAACACCAGACCTCAAACCTCCACGCCACTTAAGTAAGGTAATGCGAGTAACATATTACCCTCTTCTTTAACCGTTCAGACCAGTCAAATCGAGGCGTCTATTTAACCAGTGCCACCATTCCCGTTTTGTTTACGATAATGGCACAGACAGAATTCTAAAAATTTGGAATTGATAAACCTTTAATTACAGTCGAGATGATTGAAATTTGACAGATAACTAGTTGAGAAACTACACAGTGTCGAGGTGTATTCAAGTGCATCGAACATTAATGGAATGTGGCCTACTACTAAAAGAAGAGCTACATACATGAAACGCATGTTAATTAATGCCACGCAACAAGAAGAAATGCGTGTTGCGTTGGTTGATGGTCAAAAACTGTACGATCTGGACATAGAAAGCCCAGGCCATGAACAGAAAAAGGCCAACATCTATAAAGGAACCATCACTCGAGTAGAGCCTAGCTTAGAAGCGGCTTTTGTTGATTATGGTGCCGACCGCCACGGCTTTTTGCCACTTAAAGAAATTGCACGTAATTACTTCCCATCAGATTATAAATTCAGTGGTCGCCCTAACATCAAAGAAGTGGTGAAAGAAGGCCAAGAAGTTATTATTCAAATTGATAAAGAAGAGCGTGGCCAAAAAGGTGCCGCACTTACTACTTTCATCAGTGTTGCTGGTAGTTATCTTGTATTAATGCCTAACAACCCAAGAGCTGGCGGCATTTCACGTCGAATCGAAGGTGACGAGCGCACTCAACTTAAATCTGCATTAAGCAAGCTTGAGTTACCAAAAGGTATGGGCTTAATCGTTCGTACTGCTGGTGTTGGTAAATCTTACGAAGAATTGGAATACGATTTACGTGCCCTACTTCTTCACTGGGATGCCATTCAACAAGCAGCTGACAGCCGACCTGCGCCGTTCTTAATTCATCAAGAAAGTAACGTTGTATTCCGTGCTATTCGTGACTATTTAAAACGTGATGTTGGTGAAATAATTATCGACAGCCAGAACGTATTTAATGAAGCAAAAAGCCACATTGAATTATTCCGTCCTGACTTTTTAGACCGCGTTAAGCTTTACCAAGGTGAAGTTCCGTTATTTACTCATTACCAAATTGAGTCGCAAATCGAATCTGCCTTCCAACGTGAAGTTCGATTACCATCTGGTGGTTCAATTGTTATTGATCCTACAGAAGCCCTTGTTTCAATTGACATTAACTCGTCAAAGGCAACAAAAGGCAGCGACATTGAAGAAACGGCGCTTAATACTAACCTAGAAGCTGCTGAAGAAATTGCTCGTCAACTTCGTTTGCGTGATTTAGGTGGTTTATTAGTTATCGATTTCATCGATATGACACCGCCAAAGCATCAACGTGATGTTGAAAACAGATTAAAAGACAGCGTTAAACAAGACCGTGCACGTGTTCAAATTGGCAAAATCAGCCGCTTTGGACTGCTTGAAATGTCACGCCAGCGTTTACGTCCATCATTAGGCGACGCGAGCCAACATACTTGTCCTCGTTGTGATGGCCAAGGCACAATTCGTTCTAACGAATCTTTAGCACTTTCTATTCTTCGTTTAATCGAAGAGGAAGCGATTAAAGAGAACACAGCTCAAATTCAAGCTCAAGTTCCAGTTGTTGTTTCATCTTACTTACTAAATGAAAAGCGTGATGCGGTTCGTCACATTGAGAAAAATAATAACGTCAGCGTTGTTATTATTCCTAATATTCATTTAGAAACTCCGCACTATGAAGTATTACGTGTTCGTGTTGATGAAGAATTAGCTGATACTAGTTTCAAAATGGTGAAGCAGCCAGAGCAGAATGATTTTGTTAAAGAAATTGTTGTGCCAATGAAAAAAGAAATTGAGCAGCCTGTACTAAAAGGATTTGCAGCTCCAGTAGCTCCAGCTCCTTCTCAACCAGCACCAACTCCAGCGGCAGCAACAAAACAAGCTGAAGCTAAAGGCCCTGGTTTATTTGAAAAAATTGGTAAGTTTATCTCTGACCTATTTTCATCTGATGACTCTGCAAAGAAAACAAGCAAGAGTAATTCAAGTGGTAAAGGTAAGAATGAACGTGGCGACAAAAACGATCGTAACTCAAATCGTCGCAACAACAATAAAAACAAAAACCGCAATAATAGAAACCGCTCTCAAGATAAAGACAAGAGTAAAGAAGCAGACTCTCGTAATGAGCGTGTAGAAAATACGGATGAAAAACGCAGCGACAATAAGCGTAACAAGCCTAAAAATCCGCGTAATCAAAACAGAAGAAAACCTGAAACTACTGAGAAAGTAGGTTCTGAGCAAGTAAGCCAAGCGCCTGCGGCGAAAGAAGAAAAGGTTCAAGAGCGTCGTAAACGCAGAAATAATCGTAAAAAAGTACGCATTGAGAAAACAGAAAACAATGCGATGGATGCAGCGATTAATAACGTTAGCGAAGCTGAGGTACCTAAGGTAGAGACTGTAAATACGCAACCTACTGTTGACGCTAAAACTGAAGAGCCAATAGTTGAAACAACTATGAGTGAATCAAATAGTGCACCGACAGAAACGCTAAAAGTTGAAGCAGTTGAGGCAACAAGCACTCAAGAAGCTGAAAGCAAAAAGGCTCCGGTAAAATCGCGTAACAAACCTTTGTCTAAGTCTAGTACTAAGAATGAAGAACGTAGAGGCTCTATTAAATCTAAAGTGCAAACTGAAGATAAAGCTGAGACTAATTCAGACTTGTCGAACGATGAGCCTGTAGCTGTAGACTCAACTTCAGAGGCTGTTGAAGCTAAGCCAGTTGTTGAAACTAAACCTGATGTTGAAGCAAAGCCTGTTGTTGAAGCTAAACCAACGACAGAAGCTCCAGTTGAACAAAAAATGGCAGAAGTACAACCTACTTCAGAGCCAGCATCTGAAGCCAATGTAGAAACTCCAGCAGAAGTTAAAGTAGATGCTGAAGTAAAAGTGGATGCTGAAGTAAAAGCAGATTCTGAGGTTGTAGAAAGTCGCTATCCAGAGAACGATGCTGAGTTCGAAAAGAACCACAAGCACCCGACTCCAGTTTCAGAAACTATTGAGAAGGTGTTACACGAACCTAGTGTTGCTAAACCAAGCTACAAAGGAACGTCTAGCGCGCCAATGACAAAGCCTGCTCCTGCCGAGAAAACTGAAGGCCCTATGCCAACAGTAATGGCTGCAGAAGACCGTACTAAGGTTGTTGTATCAGCAAGAACTGGCGGTGCGTCACAAGCTACAGGCTCTGCAACGTCTGAAACACAAAAAACGTTGTAAGGCTACCAAGCTGTAAGGCGTAAACAATAAGGTCTGTAAAACAGACCTTATTAAAAATAAAAAACGAGGCTATTGCCTCGTTTTTTTATGCTTACTAAAAGTGCTACAGCTTACATTAAATTTTAGTCCCTTAGATTTTACTTAGTCATCCTTTTGGATACCGTCCACAGTTACACCTTGTAAAAATCCAGAGCCAGTCTGCTCATTGTTTCTTAGTTTAATCATTAACCTTAAGTCATTTGGTGAATCCGCGTGATGCAGAGCATCTGCATAACTGATCCTAGACTCTTGGTAAAGGTCAAATAAAGCTTGGTCGAAGGTTTGCATACCAAACTCTTTAGATTTACCCATCACCTCTTTAATGCCTGAAATATCACCTTTTTTGATTAACTCTCCTACCATAGGAGAATTAAGTAATACTTCAATAGCTGCTACTCGACCAATACCATCGCTAGTTTGGATAAGCTGTTGGGCAACAATAGCTTTTAAATTTAGAGCCAAATCATACTTAAGCTTGTCGTGTTTTTCTTTTGGAACTAAGTGCATTATTCGGTCTATTGCTTGGTTAGCATTATTTGCGTGTAATGTAGCTACACACAAGTGGCCTGTTTCAGCAAACGACAGTGCATATTCCATAATTTCTTGAGACCGTATTTCACCAATTAAAATAACATCCGGAGCTTGTCTTAATGAGCTTTTTAACGCTGACTCAAAAGACGGCGTATCAATACCAACTTCTCTTTGAGTTACCATGCAACGTTTATGCTCGTGTACAAACTCGATTGGGTCTTCAATTGTAAGAATATGACCTTTAGAATTACGATTTCGATAGCCAAGCAACGCAGCTAGACTTGTTGATTTACCCGTGCCTGTGCCACCGACAAATAGTACTAGGCCTCGTTTCGCCATGATAACGTCTTTTAGAGCCGCAGGCAGGCCTAACTCATCTACATCAGGAATATTTGTAACGATACGCCTAACAACCATGCCTACATTGTCTCTTTGCCAAAACGCAGAAACACGGAAACGGCCGGCATCATTTGCGACGGCAAAATTACATTCCTTTTCTGAATCAAATTCGTTTTGTTGTTTATCTGACATACAGCTACGAACTAGTCGCTCTGCTTCCATGTCAGTAAGAGGTTCGTGATCTAACGGTGTTAATTCTCCATTAATTTTTGCACTAATGGGTAAGCCTGCTGTTATAAATAAATCAGAAGCTTTTTCTGCCACCATCTTTAAAAATATTTGTTCCATTGAGTCCATTACATACTCCAATATTGGCTCTTAAAAACCACCACCAAAACCTTGGCTAAATAAATTCTTATCGTGTGCCTTAGCTTGTGCGTTTTCTTTACTGACTAAGCCTTTGTTCATCAGGTTTAATAAGCACTGATCCATCGTTTGCATGCCGTGTGCAGCTCCGGTTTGGATAGATGAGTACATCTGCGCAACTTTGTCTTCCCTAATAAGGTTTCTAATCGCAGGAATGCCCATCATGATTTCATGCGCTGCAACTCGTCCGCCACCTGTCTTTTTACACAACGTTTGTGAAATAACTGCGCGTAACGATTCTGACAACATTGAGCGAACCATGTCCTTTTCATCACCAGGGAATACGTCAACAATACGGTCAATAGTCTTAGGTGCTGAGGTTGTATGCAAGGTACCAAAAACCAAATGTCCGGTTTCAGCCGCCGTCATTGCGAGTCTAATTGTTTCTAAATCTCGTAACTCACCAACTAATATAACGTCAGGATCTTCACGTAGAGCAGATCGTAAAGCATTACTAAAGCTCAACGTGTCTCGATGAACTTCCCTTTGGCTTATTAAACTTTGTTTATTTTGATGTACAAATTCAATTGGGTCTTCAATTGTTAAGATGTGGTCGTGACGTTGCGCGTTAATGTAATCAATCATTGCCGCTAACGTGGTTGATTTACCAGAACCTGTTGGTCCAGTAACAAGAACAAGGCCTCGAGGGTTTTCCGCAATATCTCTAAAGATATCAGGAGCGCCAATATCTTCTAAACTAAGTACCTCAGAAGGAATTGTACGAAATACTGCAGCGGCGCCACGATCTATATTAAAAGCGTTAACACGGAATCGTGCTAAATCAGGAACTGAAAAAGAAAAATCGGTTTCTAGATTTTCTTCGTATTCTTTACGTTGCTTATCATTCATAATATCGTAGATAAGTGCTTGAACTTCACGTGCATCTAACGCAGGTATGTTAACTCGTCTAACATCACCATCAACGCGGATCATTGGTGGAGTTCCAGCAGAAAGGTGTAAATCTGATGCTTTATGTTGAACACTAAAGGCAAGTAATTCAGTAATATCCATATGGCTAACCTATTAAATAACTAAGACACTGTATATGTCAGAAAATAACGTTAACATTACCATAGCAAATCGACTGGCAACTGCCCACGACAAAATAAGCGATGCCTCAAAAAAAGCAGGCCGACTTCCCGAACATGTCAGCTTAATTGCCGTTAGCAAAACAAAACCGCCGTCTGATATCGAAGCAGCCTTCCAAGCTGGGCAGTTAGAGTTTGGCGAAAACTATGTACAAGAGCTTGCTGATAAAGCCCAACAGCTTTCTAAATTAGAAAACCTTTGTTGGCACTTTATCGGTCCTATCCAGAGTAATAAAACTGCATTAATTGCTGAACATGCCAATTGGGTAGATAGTTTAGACCGCATTAAAATTGCCCGACGACTAAACAAACATTGTGAAGAGTTAAACAAACAATTAAATGTTCTAATTCAAGTTAATATCTCTGACTCAAATACAAAATCAGGCATTGCCCTTCTCGATGTAGCAAATTTTGCTGAAGAGATTCAAGAATTTAAATCTTTAACCCTCAGAGGCTTGATGGCTATTCCCGATGAATATTTAGATAAAAACAAACAAAAAGCAGAGTTTGAACAACTAAACACTTGTTTTTTGGCACTTAAGCATCAATATCAATCGGTAGATACCTTGTCATTAGGCATGACTAACGACATGGAAGCCGCTATATTTAGTGGTAGTACTATGATTAGGCTTGGTACCGCCATATTTGGCCCTCGTACTAATTAAATAAACAACATCACGGGATTTTAATGACACAAAATAACAACACTTCGTATGCATTTATCGGCGCGGGAAACATGTCTGGCGCTATTATTGGTGGAATGGTTAATAGTGGTGTAGAGCCATCTCGAATTATTGCAACCAATCGTACAAAGGAAAAACAACAAGCTTTAAAAGCTAAGTTTGGCATTATTACTGATTTAGATAATCAAGAAGCTATTAAACAGGCTGACGTTGTAATCCTAGGTGTTAAGCCACAAATGATGGCTGATGTGTTAACTGACTTAGTTTCAAACGGTGCAGACTTTTCTGACAAACTTGTGGTAACTGTGGCTGCTGGCTTATTGGTGAAACGTTATACTGACATAATTGGCGATGTACGATTTGTTCGCTGTATGCCAAATACGCCATCTTTAGTTGGTCACGGCGTGTCTGGATTATATGTTGGCTCTAGCCAAGCTCGTTTCGATAAATCAGTAATCGAACAAGATATACAAATAACGACTGAATTATTTAGCCACGTTGGCGCTACAGTTTGGTTGAAATCGGAGTCAGAGATTGATCAACTTGCCGCCGTTTCTGGTTCTGGTCCCGCTTACTTCTTCGCCTTTATGGAAGCGATGGCTAATAAGGCTAAAGAGTTTGGGTTTAGCGAAGATGTTGCCAATATAATGGTTCAAGAAACCGCAATTGGCGCTGCAAAAATGACATTTAACAAAGACAAGAGTTTTGCCGAGCTGCGTGAAAATGTAACCTCTCCTGGAGGCTCTACTGCCGCTGCTTTAAACGTATTTAATAATAACAACCTTCAAGCTACTGTAAATGAGGCACTCGATGCTGCGGTAACTAGAGCTCAAGAGATGAGTAAACTTTAATTATGCAAGCTACCCAATTTTTAGTTAATACTTTATTCGACCTCTATCTAATGGTCGCCATTTTGAGAGTCTGGTTACAATTGGCTCGTGCTGACTTTTATAACCCTGTTAGTCAGTTTGTTGTTAAAGCGACAAACCCTTTGCTCATTCCATTGCGCAAGGTCGTACCGGGACTAGGAGGAATAGACTGGGCCGGTGTGTTATTAGTTATCTTTGTTGCATTTGCAAAGGTCGCTACGTTGCAACTCATGTTTGGCGGTGCTTTTCCTTGGGTTAGTATTTTAGTAGCCAGTTTGATAACGGTTGTGCAAGAGGTGTTCACGTTGGTTTTTTGGGTGACCATAATTCGAGCTATTTTGAGCTGGATTAGTCAAGGTTACAATCCGATTGAGGCATTATTGCATCAACTCACAGACCCCCTGCTTGCGCCAGTTCGAAAGGTTATTCCACCTCTAGGCGGTCTAGATTTAAGCTTACTAGTATTCTTGATTGCCCTACAGTTTGTACAATTATTATTTAATGACTTTTTAAGTCGTTTACTATAAAAGCAATGAACGGAAGATTCATTATGAATAAATTAATATTAGCCATTACCTTGTTCGTTTCAGTGTTGCTGTTATCTCCTAGTACGAGTGCGGAACAAAAAATTACTAAAGGTGATTGGGACATCCATTACATTGCCTTTCCAAGTTCGTTTATTAAACCAGAAACTGCTCGCGAGTATAACTTGGAGCGCAGTCGTTATATGGCTATTGTCAATATATCGGTTTTGGATAGCAGCACACAGAAAGCCCAAAATGTGAGTTTAACTGGCAATGCAAAAAATCTCTTAGGCCAAACTAAGCAGCTTAGCTTCAAAAAAGTAAAGGAAGGCGACGCAATTTATTATTTGGCTCAGCTCAAGCACAGAGACGAAGAAAACCTTAACTTTACGATTGAAGTTCAACGAGGAAATCGTACAGAAACAATTAAATTCAAGAAAAAGCTCTACGTTGATTAACATCAGGGAGCTTAGTTAAAAACAATAATTAGGGCGTACAACAGCCCTATTTATTATACGACTAAACCTATAAACCTATGAACGACTTTGACATCTCTTGGCTTCATCATTCTAAGTTGTATTCTATGCGTTATTTTCGCAGCATCGCATCTAACTGATCTACTATTTCACTCCAATCACCATCCGATTCCAGAGAATCTCTTAAAAATGAAGATTGAGACGCGCTCCAAAAAGACGCTTCATCTATTGTTACGTCGTCCGGAATATTATGTTCTTTAACAAAGTGATATATACCAGAACGCGTGCCGTCTAGACCTAATTGTTCAAATAGCCCAGATATTGAATGTATCGACGTATCCATAAAACCCCCTAAGTTTTTAAAACTCTCTTATATAAAATAGCTTGTTTATTTAGGTACTGAAAAAAATATTCTTGGATATTTTAATAGTTATTGCTAACTTGGTTAAAATAACAACAAAAATGCAGGTATTCAAATATATGACTGTCACAACCCAACTAGCTGAAGATAATGGTATAAAAGCAATTCTTTTAACCGCAGAAGACGTTAATTTAGCGGCCTCACTTTTATATGTTGCTTACCACGACGATCCCATTTTCAAAGAAATATTTGATGGCACCAAAGAAGGTTATGATACTCGCTTGCGCGGTGCAATCAGAGAGGAGTTATCAGCATTTTGGCAAACTCAGCAGCCGATGATTGGGTTGTTTTCGGGTCCTCATTTACTAGGGGTGGCTTGTCTTATAGAACCACAGAAAGGCCTAGAGCCAGAACGGTTTTGGCATTGGCGATTAAAAATGATGCTTCATGCTGGTTTTCTAAGTACCCAAAACATGATTGAAAAAGAAAAAAAGGTTGCAGCTGCGATCCCACACGAGCACTACCACCTTCTTACTTTTATCGCCATTCATCCAGATCACCAGCACCATGGCTTAGGTCAATACTTAGTAAAGGCCGTAGACTCAATTGTTTCGGAAAATCAAATTAGCGAAGGTGTCGCTGTTTTTGTTACAAAAGAGAATAATAAGCCATTGTTTGACGGCGATAATTATGAAACATTAACGAATATAACGATAGGCGACGTTGCCGGCACTTTAATGTTCCGCAATAAATAAAGACATAACTGGATTATTATGGCTAAACCCAAAAAGCTAAACTCATTTAAAGCATTTTATCCGTACTATTTGTCAGAACATCAGCATCCTATTTGCAGAGGCTTGCATTATGCCGGAAGTACTTTTGTTATTTTAGTTGCACTTTATGCCATCACGTCCAATCAATATATGTACTTTTGGTTGCTTCCCTTCATTGGGTATGGCTTTGCTTGGGTTGGCCATTTTTTTATAGAAAAGAACCGCCCAGCAACCTTTACCTACCCGTTTTACAGCTTTTTAGGCGACTGGGTAATGTTTAAAGACTTTTTAACAGGTCAGTTAGACAAAAATTTAAAACTTCACAACCTCGATTAAACGCTTAATGGCTGTACTATAAAAGCGTAGAAAGGTAGAATGGTTGTCCAAAAATTTCTTCTGAGAGTAACAAACGTTTTGCAAAATAAACAAATATTAGATTTCGTACTAGACAAAATTGATGATCTTAAAGCAAAAGGCGTGCTTACATTTGATGTAGCAGAGACGTCTTCAATTACAGACTACATGGTAGTTTGCTCGGGTACATCAAAAAAACACGTCCAATCAATTGCAGATCACGTTTTAATGGAAGCAAAACAAACTGAAGACCCAGCATTAGGCTATGAAGGCATGGAAGAAGGCGAATGGGTTTTAGTTGACTTGGGTCCAGTGGTTTTACACGTAATGCAAGATGCAACAAGAGACTTCTATCAACTTGAAAAACTTTGGCAGGAATCTAGCAAGTAATCGCTTATGAAGATTCAATTAGTCGCCGTTGGTAACAAAATGCCAGGCTGGGTAACATCAGGATTTCAAGAATACCAACGCCGCTTCCCTAGAGATTGTGCGTTTGAGCTTATTGAGATCACCCCTGGCAAACGAGGTAAAAATGCTGATATAGCAAGGATCCTTGAGCAGGAAGGTGAACGGATGTTAGCGGCGGTGCCTAAGTCAAATAGAGTTGTAACGCTTGAGGTAACCGGAAAGCCTTGGACTACACACGACCTTTCAAAACAACTTTCAAGTTGGCAAATGGATGGTCGCGACGTTAGTTTACTGGTTGGTGGACCAGAAGGGTTGGCACCCGCTTGCATTGCACGTTCTGAGCAAAAGTGGTCGCTATCACCTTTAACGCTGCCTCACCCAATGGTTCGCGTTGTTGTAGCAGAGAGCTTATATCGAGCTTGGAGTCTCAATAACAATCACCCTTATCATCGCGAATAACGTATGCGCAGAAACTCCTATCAAATGCAAGATCACACCGCCGAAGCGCATCTATTTGCTAGGCGCGCTATAACGGCTTTGATAGCGGTGGCCGCTCTGATGGGAGTGCTAATAGCGAATCTGTATTATTTACAGATAGAAAAATATCAAACATATCAAACCCGTTCTAATGAAAACCGCATCAAAGTCCAGCCTGTCCCGCCAAACCGAGGGATAATACGTGACATTAATGGCAACATACTCGCTGCCAATGAGCCAAGCTTTTCTTTAGAGATCATCCCCGAAGCAGTCACTGATATGGAATGGACGCTGTCAGAGTTACAGTTAATTATTGATATCCCGGACGAGCAAGTAGAACAATTTAAACGAATTATAAAATACCAGCGCCGTTTTAAGAGCATCCCCATAAAAACAAAGCTAACCGAAAACGAAGTCGCCGCATTTTCAGTAAAACAACACTTATTTCCTGGCGTCGCTATTGAAGCTCGACTTAATCGCCACTATCCATATACAGACACCATGACTCATGTAATAGGTTATGTGGGTAAAATTAACAAACGTGACTTAAATAGGTTAGAACGAGAAGAACGAATTAAGAACTACGCAGCCACTCGTAGTATCGGGAAGTTAGGGCTCGAACGATTTTATGAAGAGCAACTTCACGGCACTACGGGCAGTGAAGAAGTAGAAGTAAACCATCGAAGCCGAGTATTAAGACAGCTGAGCATTGAAGAGCCCAAACCAGGTACAGACCTTCACTTAGCAATTGCCGTGGAAATGCAAGAACAAGCCAAAAAGTCGCTAAGACAAAACCGGGGAGCTATTGTTGCAATGGACCCTCGTGATGGCGCCATTTTAGCTATGTATTCCAACCCCAGTTACGACCCAAACCTTTTTGTAACAGGCATATCTCAAAAAGATTATTCATTGATATTGAATTCCAAAGATAAACCAATGCTCAATCGTACTACGCAAGGCCAATACCCGCCTGCGTCAACTATCAAGCCACAATTAGCATTGTTGGGCTTACACAAAAAGCTAGTTACTCCTGAAACTACCGTTTGGGATCCAGGATATTGGCGATTCCCTAATGTTGAAACCCAACGGAATTTTAGAGACTGGAAAGTTGGCGGCCATGGTTGGGTAGACCTAGTTACCGCGATTAAACAGTCTTGCGACATTTATTTTTACGACCTAGCCTACCGCCTAGGTATTGACGAAATAAGTCCATTCATCTCTAAATTTGGATTTGGAGATTATACCGGCATAGATATTCATGAAGAATATAAAGCGACGATGCCGTCAAGAGAATGGAAAAAAGAAAAGAAGCGTCAACCTTGGTATCAAGGAGATACTATTTCAATTGGAATTGGCCAAGGTTATTGGACAGCAACGCCTATGCAACTTGCGATGGCGACGTCTGTATTAGTTAATAAAGGCGATGTGATTGAACCCAAAGTAGTATCAGCAACCAGTGTAGATGAATCTATTTCATTAACACCTATCAAAAAGCGAAATCCAGTTGTGGTCAACAACCCAAAACATTGGGACACTATTTTAGATTCAATGTATCAAACGGTAAATGCAATTGACGGTACAGCTCGCGCAGCTTTTGTCGACGCTGTTTATACCGCTGCTGGTAAAACAGGGACCGCGCAACTGTTCAGCCTTGGCGAAGATGAAGAATACGACGCTTCCAAAATCAATGAACGCCGACGTGATAATGCAATGTTCGTTGGTTATGCCCCTTATGATAATCCTAGTATTGTTATTGTTGTAGCGGTAGAAAATGCCGGAGGCGGCAGTGCTAATGCGGCTCCAGTTGCGAGAGAAATGATGGATTTATATTTTTCGATGGGATTAGCTAACAAACGAAACATCTCGACTGAAATCATAAATGTTGAAGAGACAGAATTAGCTGAGGAGAATAACGGTGGCTAAAACCGAAAATGAACGCCGACGCAGTTCTCTATTTTTTAGATTCCATATCGATTTGCCTTTATTGGCCGGTATTTTAACTCTAATGCTTATAAGCCTATTTGTGGTTTATAGTGCTGGTAGTCAAAATATGGATATGGTTGTAAGACAAATGGTTAGGATGGGTCTTGGTTTGTTTGTCATGTTGCTGGTCGCCCAAATTTCACCTTTCACCTATCAAAAATGGGCCCCTCATATATTTGTCACTGGTATATTATTACTCGTTGCTGTTCTGTTGTTTGGCGATATGGGAAAAGGCGCTCAGCGCTGGTTGAACCTCGGTATAATAAAGTTTCAACCTTCTGAAATAATGAAACTGTCTTTACCTATGATGATGGCTTGGTTTTTAAGTAAATACACGTTACCGCCGTCCCTAAAGAATACCTTCTTAGGGTTTATCATTATTGCAACACCTACACTTCTGATAGCTAAACAGCCAGATTTAGGTACTTCATTACTAGTAGCAAGTAGCGGCTTTTTTGTTATGTTTTTAGCCGGTTTAAGCCTGAGAGTATTATTTGGTTTAGTTATTTCTGTTGGCGCATTTTTACCAATCCTTTGGTTTTATTTAATGCATGGTTACCAAAAACAACGCGTACTTACCTTCTTAAATCCAGAAAGTGATCCGCTTGGCTCCGGTTACCACATCATTCAATCAAAAATAGCCATTGGCTCTGGTGGCACCGAAGGTAAAGGCTGGCTGCAAGGCACACAATCACAATTAGAGTTTTTACCTGAGCGCCATACTGACTTTATTTTTTCTGTTTTTAGTGAAGAGTTTGGTTTTGTAGGTGTTCTTTTGCTGTTATCTATATACGCCTTTATTATCGTTAGAGGTATGCAAATAGCGTCGCGAGCGCAAGAAGCTTTCACCAAGTTATTAGCTGGCAGTTTAACGCTAACCTTTTTTGTCTATCTTTTTGTTAATATTGGTATGGTTTCGGGATTATTACCGGTTGTGGGTGTTCCTTTACCTTTGGTAAGTTACGGTGGAACATCAATAGTGACTTTAATGGCAAGCTTCGGTATTTTAATGGCTATTGGAACTAATAAACGACTATTGGCTAGTACTTAAAATGGACAAAAACAAATCATCAATTCTACTTACTGCGCTATGTATTGCTTTAATGCTTGTACAAGGCTGTGCACCTACAGGGCGTTATAAAGATAAGTATGATAGTGCGCCAGTTCGACCACCAACATTAACAGAACAACAAGACCCTCGAATAGTTCACGAGCCAGTAGGACGTGGCAACCTGCCATATAAAGTATTTGGTAAACATTACACACCAATGAAAGAACGTAGTCCTTTCTCACAAAAAGGCACTGCATCTTGGTACGGGAAAAAGTTTCATGGGCATCTAACATCAAACGGCGAAGTATATAATATGTTTGGTATGTCCGCTGCTCACAAAACACTGCCACTACCTAGCTATGTGCGAGTTACCAATTTAGCTAACAATAAATCAGCCATAGTGCGTGTAAACGACAGAGGCCCTTTCCACCAAGACCGAGTTATTGATCTCTCTTATGCGGCGGCGTTTAAAATTGGCGTATACGACACTGGCACTGCAAACGTTAACATTGAGTTAATTTTACCCGGAGAGGAACCTTTACCTACTGAGAGTAGTCTATATCAGGTTACCCTAACCGGTTTCAAAAATAAATTGGAAGCTAATGAGTCGCTTAAAGGCTTAACGATAATGTTAAACCATGATGCAGCAGTACATGAAAAAGACGAACAACATAAAGTTGTATTTGGTCCTTTTAAAAATAAAGTGCAAGCAACCGATTTAATTCAAAAAATAAAACAGTTTGGTTATCAATCTGTAAATCTAGAGAGTGTATTAGCGCCATAAACTGGACACGTAGCTTTGGTACATGGATAATACCGCTCTCAATTTTCTTTCTTTTAGCAAAAAACATGAATGGAACACAATGAATAAATTTTTACTCTCTCTGGTTAGTCTTTCGTCCCTAGCGTTTTCATATTTTGCAGAGGCAAAAGTACTAGTACCAAATCCACCTTCAGTGAATGCCAAAGCCTATATCTTAATGGACTTTGATACTGGAAAAGTATTAGCCGAAAAGAATGCGGATGAATTGCTGAACCCAGCTAGCTTAACAAAAATGATGACGAGCTACGTCATTGGTAAAGAAGTTCAAAAAGGTAACATCGCACTAACAGATATGGTGACGGTGAGCCGTAATGCTTGGGCAAAAAACTTTCCTGAATCTTCAAAAATGTTTATTGAAGTGGGTAAAGAAGTTTCTGTCGCTGATCTGAATAGAGGCATCATCATCCAGTCTGGTAATGACGCTTGTGTTGCAATGGCTGAACACATTGCTGGTAGTGAAGAACAGTTTGCTCAACTTATGAATTTGTATGGTGCAGACATTGGGTTATCTGACTCAAACTTTGTAAACAGCCACGGTTTAACCGCTGAAGGTCACCTTTCAACGGCTCGTGACATGGCAAAAATTGGTATCGCTTTGATTAGAGATGTACCAGAAGAATATGCTATCTATAAAGAAAAAGACTTCACTTACAACAATATTTCTCAAATAAACCGTAACAGCCTGTTATGGGACAAAAGCTTAAATGTTGATGGTATTAAAACCGGTCATACAGACGCTGCGGGTTATTCTTTAGTTGCTTCAGCAATGGAAGGTGAGATGCGCTTGATTTCAGTGGTAATGGGCGCTGAAAGCCAACGTGGTCGTAAAGTAGAAAGCAAAAAGCTGTTAAATTACGGTTTCCGTTTCTTCGAAACATTAACGGCATATGAAGCGGGTACTGAGTTTGCAAAACAAAGAATCTACATGGGCGATAAAGATCAAGTTCGTTTAGGTATAAATCAAAGTACACCTTTAACTATACCTCGTGGCTACCGTGAAAAACTAAAAGCGTCTTTCACCCTTGATAAACCATTAGAAGCCCCTATTAACAAGGGCGAAGTGGTTGGAACGTTAACAATCAAAATCGAAGACGATGTAGTTACTACTTACCCTCTTGTTGCACTTGACCAAGTCAATGAAGGTGGTTTGTTTAAGAAGGTAACTGATTACTTTAAAAAGAAATTTGAACTATAAAGTAAATTACGAGTAATGAGTCTAGGGAAGGCTTTTAAAAGGTATAAAAGATGACAGTTAAAGACACTAAATTTGATGAACTATTAGACTTCCCTTGCCACCAAACTTTTAAAGTTATGGGTGTGGCGCATGAAGAGCTGACAATTAAAATTGTAGAAGTATTACAAGACGTAGCGCCTGGCGACTTTTCTCCAAAAGAAAAGCCTAGCAGCAAAGGTAAATACAAGTCAGTTTCAATAAGTGTAAAAGTGACAAGTAAAGAACACATGGAACTGGTTTATAACCGATTAGGTGCCATCGACCTCGTTCGTGTTGTTCTGTAGATTACGGTTATTGAATGTCAGATATAAATAATAATATAGTCATCAGAAACATTGATACTGGAGACTACCAAGATATTTGGCAGTCAATGCAGTTGTTTACCGATACCCGTGACGAAAACGTTACGGATGAACTTTGGGTGGTTGAGCACAATCCAGTGTTTACTCAAGGTCAAGCAGGTAAAGAAGAGCACTTACTAGATACCGGTGACATTCCCGTAGTTAAAGTTGATAGAGGTGGGCAAGTTACCTATCACGGCCCTGGCCAGTTGGTAGTTTATTTGCTCATTAATCTACGAAGAAAAAAAATAGGCGTTCGAGACCTAGTGACATTAATCGAAAATGCGATTGTGGACATGCTAAAAAGTTTTGAAATTAGTGCCTATGCTAAAAAAGACGCACCTGGTGTGTATGTAGATGAGAAAAAAGTCGCATCACTTGGATTAAGAGTACGTAAAGGTTGTAGTTTTCATGGATTAGCGTTGAACGTTGACATGGACCTAGAACCTTTTTTGCGAATTAATCCGTGTGGTTATGCCGGCTTAGAAATGGTGCAAACCAGCCAAATAAATGGTCCAAAAACTATTCAAGAAGCAGCCAAACCGCTAACCGAATTGTTAGCTTCTGCCCTTGGCGCCTCTAACATTGACTATCAGCAAGGGTTACCAAACCTAGCGCTGACAGAAAAGAGAGCTGTATGACAACCGTTAAAACTTCTAAATTAGCCGCTGGCGTAAAATTACGTGACGCGGAAAAAATGGCCTTAATTCCCGTTAAAATCATGCCTTCTGAGCGTGATACTATGCTTAGAAAGCCAGATTGGTTAAAAATTCGCTTACCAAAATCAAGTGAAAAAATCGACAACATCAAAAAGGCGATGCGCAGTCAGGGTTTAAGCTCAGTATGTGAAGAAGCATCCTGCCCTAACCTACCTGAATGTTTTAATCACGGCACAGCAACATTTATGATTTTAGGCGATATTTGTACACGCCGTTGTCCGTTTTGTGATGTTGCTCACGGTCGACCTTTACCACCAAGTGCACAAGAACCTGAAAAACTAGCTCTAACCATTAAGGAAATGGGCTTAACCTACGTTGTTATTACCTCTGTTGACAGAGACGATCTTCGTGACGGTGGTGCTCAACACTTCGCTGATTGTGTTAAAGCAATTCGAGCGCACAACCCTGGAATTAAAGTAGAAATTTTGGTTCCTGACTTCCGTGGTCGTATGGATAAAGCACTTGAGATTTTATCTACTGCACCGCCAGATGTGTTCAACCACAATTTAGAAACTGCACCACGCCTTTATCGCTTAGCTCGACCTGGTGCTAACTACAAATGGTCACTAGACTTACTTAAACGTTTTAAAGAAATGCACCCTGAAGTTGATACCAAATCAGGCTTGATGGTTGGCTTAGGTGAGACAAACGAAGAGATTGTTGAAGTTCTTAGAGACCTAAGAGAACACAACGTAGATATGCTGACTATTGGTCAATACCTACAACCAAGCAAACACCATTTGCCGGTTGAACGATATGTACCGCCAGCTGAGTTTGACATCTTTAAACAAGAAGCTGATGACTTAGGCTTTAAGCACGCAGCATCAGGTCCATTTGTTCGTTCAAGCTATCACGCTGATAAACAAGCCGCTGGAGAGGAAGTTAAGTAACATGACTGAGCAAAGTTATTCAATTGGCACACCAGGAAAAAAATGGGGTGATGCAGAAAAGCATCAATGGCTGGCAAAACAGTTGGTGAAACGTTCTTATCAAGAACAAGTCGTCGCTAAACTGGCAAATTTGTCAACGCAATTTGAAACGCAGGAATATGGCTATTTAAAATATGCTGACCTTCCTGTTGTTAAAGATGCCGATAACTACCCATTATTTATTATCAAAAGTGTGAATTGGAATGATGAGCTCCCTACTGTATTGATTACAGGCGGTGTCCACGGCTATGAAACCAGCGGTGTTCAAGGCGCGTTAAGATTTGCCTTAGAACATGCAGGTAGTTATGGAAATAAGTTTAACTTTGTTATTGCGCCGTGTGTAAGCCCTTGGGGTTACGAAACAATTAATCGTTGGAACCCGCTTGCAGTGGATCCAAACCGTAGTTTTTTTGAAGGTTCAAAAGCGCAAGAAGCCACTTTGTTGATGCAATATCTAAAGCACAATGAAATTAAGCCTATTTGCCACATTGACCTGCATGAAACCACAGATACGGATAACTCAGAGTTTCGTCCGGCGTTGGCCTCTCGAGATGCAATTGAGCAAAAGAATTGGAATATTCCAGATGGTTTTTATCTTGTTGCTGATTCGCAAAACCCACAAGTAGAATTCCAGTCGGCCATTATTGAGTCAGTTAAAAAAGTAACTCATATAGCTCCAGCTGATGAAAATGATTGCTTAATTGGCGCACCACTTCAGCAGTTTGGCGTTATTGAATATGATGCTAGACCACTTGGGTTATGCATGGGTATGACAGATGCCGAATACAAAACAACAACGGAAGTTTATCCAGACAGCCCACTTGTTGATGATGAAAACTGCATAATGGCGCAAGTTGCTGTTATAACGGGCGCTTTGAATCACTTATTGTCACGTTAGCTTTGTAAGCTGGTAACTTGATCGAGTTAACCTTACAAATAAAAAAGGTCTGCATAAGCAGACCTTTTTGTTATCTAAAAACCAATTCTTTATGCGCTAACACGCTTATAAGGACGATATTCTGGAGTCCAGAAATTCTTTTCAATTCGGTTTTGTATCTCTTCGTCAGTAATCGAAAGTGCATGACCTTGTTCAATTGCTACCTTAGCAACGTTAAACGCAATTTCCTTACTTAACCTCGGTAAGTCCACTAGATCAGGTAATAACGCACCTTCACCTTTATTAACTAACGGTGAGTTTTGAGCCAATGTTTCGCTGGATGCCATGATCATTTCGTCAGATATAATCTTAGCACCAACCGCAAGTACACCAAGACCAATACCAGGGAAGATATAGGCATTATTACATTGAGCAATTTCAAAGGATTTACCTTCAAACTCAATCACATCAAATGGGCTACCGGTGGCTAGAATTGCATTACCGTCTGTCCAACTAATTACATCTTTAGGATGCGCTTCTATTTGTTTAATTGGATTACTAAGTGGGAAGATAATTGGTTGATTATCATTGCTGTACATGGTTTTAATCGCTTGCTCAGAAAACAGGCCCGGCACTCCAGATACACCTATTAGAATGCCTGGTTTTGCATTTTCCATTACTTCTACAAGTGATGGATATTGACCTTCAATTTCCCAGCTTTCATAGTCACGAGACTCTTGTGCTAACGCTTGTTGGAAGTCACGTAAATCATTCATGCCGTTTGTCACTAAGCCAAAACGGTCAATCATAAAGACTTTCTTACGTGCCTCTGCGTCTGTAAGCCCTTCTGCCACCATTTGCATAATAACTTGCTCAGCAATACCACAACCTGCTGAACCAGCACCAACAAAGGTAACATTCTGTTCAGACAGTTTTTTGTCTTTTTTACGACAGGCCGCTAATAAAGTTCCAACAGTCACCGCCGCAGTGCCTTGAATATCATCGTTAAAGCAGCAAACTTGGTTTCTGTATCGTTTTAATAATGGCATTGCATTAGGTTGAGCAAAGTCTTCAAACTGAATCATTACGCCCGGCCAGCGTTTTTGAGCTGCGGTAATGAACTTATCAACAAAAGCATCATATTCGTATTGGCTAACACGTTTATGTCGCTCGCCCATATACATAGGATCGTTAAGTAACTTAGGGTTGTTAGTACCTACATCAAGCGTAATAGGCATAGTATACGCTGGGCTAATACCACCGCAGGCGGTATACAAAGAAAGCTTACCAATCGGAATACCCATACCGCCAATACCTTGGTCACCTAAACCTAGTATCCTTTCGCCATCGGTCACCACAATTACTTTTACTTTTTGCTTAGTCGCATTTCGTAAAATATCGTCCATTTGGTCACGTTCTGTGTAGGAAATAAACAAGCCGCGGTTACTACGATATATATCAGAAAACTTCTCACATGCATCACCGACAGTAGGTGTGTAAATGATTGGCATCATTTCGGCGATATGTTGATTAACCAACTTAAAAAACAAGGTTTCGTTGCTGTCTTGAATTGCACGCAAGTAAATATGTTTATTAATCGGTTCTTGGAAACTTGAGTACTGTAAATAAGCTCGTTCTACCTGCTCTTCTATAGATTCATATCGAGGTGGTAACAGCCCCATTAGGTTAAAGTTGGTACGTTCTAATTTAGAAAATGCAGTGCCTTTATTTAGAAGTGGCGTTTCAATTAATGCAGGGCCTGCATAATGAATGTATAACGGACTTTTTTCAGCTTTTTGGTTCATATAGATCCCGAAAGAATGTGGGTCGGATGTTTTTGATTTACACCATAATTTACATGCAATTATAGTCAATTGTTAAAGCATAGTAGAGGATTAAGTAAAAGTTAAGGCACTGGTAATACCTGTTAAATCAACTTTTTAACTAAATATGGGTGTGTTTTAGGCTAAAGCGCGGAAAAACCGCACTTTGCCTATTATTAATAGTGCTAATTATTTGCTTTTAAAAATAACAAAACTTAGCGGAGCAAGTTCAAATTGATTTTCAGTGACTTTTGCTTCACCTAATACAAATTCAACATCGCCTGCCTTATTGTGTTTATATACCTTGCTTGTTGTTGACGAGTTATACACGACAACATATTTAGGCTGTCCTGCAATTTCACGTGAAAGCGCTAAAACACCAGGCTCAGCATTGTGCTCAATAACTTCCTGCTTACCTTTTCTTAGCACTTCATGCTGATGGTAAACCGCAGCATACTCAGCTAAAGACTGGTAAATAGGATGCGTTACATCAAAGTTATCATCTGCTGTTGTTTTATTTGTGCCATATAAGTTGTTGTCATTATAATCAGGTGTTAATGACGGCATCATGTCTTCACGAGCACCGCGATCGCCACCATCACCCGTAAATCCTTGCTCATCTCCGTAATATAGAACGGGAATGCCTCTAGCAAAATACATAAGAGAATTTGATAGTAAGAAACGTTTAATTTTTTCTTCTTCTGACGCCTCTGGCAACGACTGATCAAGCGTATAAGCAAGACGGCCAACATCGTGGTTACTAACAAAATTCATTAGATAGTCAGCGGAGCTGTTGTGGTCGTTGTAAAGGTGATCGTTGCTAAATAGATCTTGTAAATTATCTGTGCCTTTATCATAAGCAAATACGTCTTTTGTACGATACTGGAACGCGAAGTCTAGTACCGATGGAATATCGCCTTCCGTTGTAAACTTACTCAACTCTTTTGGATCGCCAGAATAAACTTCACCAAAAACAAAAAACTTAGGAATGCCTAACGATTTTGCATGCTCGATAATGGCCGGAGTAAATTGTTGCCAAAATTCCATATTAACGTGTTTAACGGTATCGATACGGAAGCCGTCTGGTTTAAATTCAGTGATTAAGTTATTAAAGATATCCGTCATGCCTTTTACAACTTCTGGGTTATCAGTATCTACGTCATCTAGTCCCATGAAGTCACCATAAACTGAGTTCTCGCCCTGCCAGGTACTATCACCTTGATTATGATAAAACTTAGGATCGTTTAACCAAGCGGGTGTTTTTAAGTCCTCATGCCCTTTGGGAATAAACGGTGTGTAACCTTTTCCCGCAGCTTTATCGGCTAAGCTAATGTACTCACACAACTGTGAAGAGGTACTAAACTGAGGTTTGTTTTCGCCATGGCACTCTTCATATTTAATAACGTCGGCCGTGTGGTTAGTAATGATGTCAAAAAACACTTTCATATTTTTAGCGTGCGCAGCGTCTATAAACTCTTTTAAATCGGCATTCGTCCCTAAGTGAGGGTCAATTTCTGTGAAATCTAGTGGCCAATAGCCGTGGTAACCAGACGAATCCCCTTGCACCGCTTGGTTTCTTAAAATAGGTGTTAACCAAATAGCAGATATGCCTAAACCTTTTAGATAATCTAAACGTTTTGTGAGGCCTTTAATGTCGCCGCCATGGTAATGACCATTACTTGTTTTATCAAAACCACCAGCACTTTCAGCGATTGTTTTAGAACCGTTATCATTGGACATATCGCCATTATCAAATCGGTCTGGCATAACAAAATAAAACACGTCGTCACGAACATCACGAGTTAGGTAGTGTTCGCTAAATTCACCATTAAACTGAATATTTTCCGACTGCTGTGCGTTATCGCTATCTGAGTTTTTAATTTGTACCGAACTGACACTTTTAGCCGCTGTGCTTTTTGTACTTTCATTAGCTGAGTCATTTGGATTATTACAACCTGTGATAACTAAACTCGCAAGAAGAGATAAGGAGATCACTGACGATTTACTGAAGCGCTGCTTTATTTTCATTATTATTGAGTTCCGAATTAAGTTCCGACAATCTAAATATTAGATATAACATAACGAATCGAAGGCCTTATGAAAATTAAAAACGTAACCACACTGCATGACTACGTATGTAATTCTTTGTTATTGGCGCCACGTAAGGTTAAATTGCGCTAATTGAACATAAATTCATTATGGATAGATCTACAATCGCCACAACAATGTAGATATACTCTCATTCCAAAATTTTAAATAGCACTCACGAGTACCCAATATGTTAGCAAAACGCATTATTCCTTGTTTAGACGTAAAAGACGGAAAAGTTGTTAAAGGCGTTCAATTTAGAAACCATGAAACCATTGGTGATATTGTGCCATTAGCTGAGCGTTATGCGTTGGAAGGTGCTGATGAATTGGTATTTTATGATATCACCGCGTCAAGTGACGTGCGTGTTGTAGATAAAAGCTGGGTGAGTCGTATTGCTAAAGTGATTGATATACCTTTTTGTGTCGCCGGTGGAATTAAAACCGTTGAACAAGCCGGTGAAATACTGTCTATGGGCGCCGATAAAATTTCCATTAACAGCCCTGCATTATTAAATCCAGAATTGATCACAGAGCTACACGATACCTACGGTCAACAATGTGTTGTTGTTGGCATAGACTCGTATTTTAATGCTGAGTCTGGCGAATATGAAGTGTATCAATTTACTGGCGATGAAAGCCGTACTCAAAACTCAGGCCGCAAAACGATTGATTGGGTAAAAGAAGTACAAGAACGCGGTGCCGGTGAGATAGTTTTAAACTGTATGAACCAAGATGGTGTGCGTCAGGGATACGATTTAAAACAACTTGAACTAGTTCGCGCTCACTGCAATGTGCCACTAATTGCGTCAGGCGGAGCGGGTGAAATGGTTCACTTTAAAGACGCTTATGAAATTGCAAACGTAGATGGAGCCTTAGCTGCCTCTGTGTTCCATAAAAAGATCATTGATATAAATGAACTTAAAGATTATTTAAATGAAGAAGGCATTGCCGTTCGACTTTAATAACCTATTATTTTTAATGCTAGGTATGGGGCAAAGGCAAAAACAAAGATCAAAATTTTGTATTGTCCCAAAATCTTTAAGTACATCGACTTTAGTTCTGCTTTCTCTAAACCAAATATGGCTTGATGAATTGAAAAAACCAGGCCTTCAAATAACGTTATGAATAAAAAGGCGATCGTAATTGCCGCAAAATGAATAACGGACATCCAGCCAAATAACGTTGTGAGTTCTTGAATAGTCATCGCCACTTCCTTTTAAAATTAATCTTGCTGCTATTAACTATTAACTATTAACTATTAACTATTAACTATTAACTATTAACTATTAACTATTAACTATTAACTATTAACTATTAAAAATAATAGTTCTTATCACATGATAGTTGAATATTAATCGCCTTTCGAAAGCCTAATTAACTTTCCAGAGTCAGTAAGCAACAATAATCGGCCTTGCTTATCTTCCGTTATGTCGCGTAAACGCTCGTCAAATGACTTCAAAAAAGTTTGTTCCGAATCCAACATCAAACCGCTGTGACTTTTAGAAACAAATTCACCCGACTGAATAACGTTCTCTGCACTGCCTTTTGAGTTTGAGTTTGAGTTTGAGTTTGAGTTTGAGTTTTCAGAAGGTTTTAATGACACCACGCGCATTTCACGATATTTCAAGGCTGTATTGACCAACTGACCTTTAAATTCAGGAAACTCTTCGCCGCTGTATACCAGCATAGAACCAGGCGCTATTGAAGGTGTCCAATTCACTAGTGGTGACTCCAACCCTTCCATTTGATGATGTGGAGTAATTTCAAACCCAGTGTAATCTATGCCGTAGGTAATTTTGGGCCAGCCATAGTTTAATTTAGGTTTGATAATATTAATTTCATCGCCGCCTTTAGGACCATGCTCATTTGAAAACAACAACTCGCGTTGATTATCATAAAATAAACCTTGTGGGTTTCGGTGTCCGTATGAGTATATTTCTGGAAGCGCGCCTTTTGTTTTTATAAAAGGATTGTCAGCAGGGACAGAGCCGTCATCGTTTAGGCGGATAATTTTACCTAAGTGTGAATCTAATTTCTGTGCATCATCCATGTAAGAGTACCCATCGCCAACCCCAAATACTAACGTTTGATCAGGTAAAAACGCCATACGTCCTGCAAAATGGTACGTCGCTGCTTTTTGAGGTGAGGCTCTGAATAGGAATTTTATGTCGGTAAGTTCAAAACCAAATGGTTTACTGCTTTTGTTATTTGAAGGTTGAGACTGATTTAAAACGATCTTTGCCCTTACCAACGTTGTCCCGTTAGAAAATTTATGGCCTGATGCAAATGTGACATAAACCCAATGATTTTCTGCGAACTTAGGATGCGCGATGACATCAAGCATACCGCCTTGACCGCTTTCATAAACACTATCTTCTAACTGTTTGTTTGCGTTCGACATTGTCGACGTCTGGTTATCCCAAATACGAAGCGCGCCGTTACGTTCCGTAATGATAAAACGCTCATTAGGCAAAGCCGCGATGCCCCAGGGCTTATGTAAACCATCAAACAAAATCGAAACTTTAGGAGCACTATTTTCCTTGTCACTTGTTTTGCTACTATCCTTGGCACTTGCCTCGTCATTTGTCTCGCCACTAGCTAAAGAATACGTTAATAGTGGTGCGGATGAAATTTCAGCGGCTTGGAATTCAGCTGAACAGACAGCTGACGTCACTAATAACGCGAAGCTACTAACTAATTGAAAACTAAAACTGCCGCGTACTTGATGTGGCTTTTTAGCCTTTTTTATGGAACTTACTAGTTCGTTCAGCCTGTTATTTTTAGAAAAAAAGAACATTCGCATTCCCTATTTAGTTTTAGTTTTAGTTTTAGTTTTAGTTTTAGTTTTAGTTTTAGTTTTAGTTTTAGTTTTAGTTTTAGTTTTAGTTTTAGTTTTAGTTTTAGTTTTAGTTTTAGTTTTTCAGATTATTAACATTAACTGCTTTTCGGTCTAAAGTAATCGGTATTGTCGTAAAAGTCTGCCGCCTCATTTCCATCATACCAAGTTGGTACTCCTAGCAAAGGCAGCGGTGAAAGCTCAGAGTTATCTTTCAGTGCTCCAGACTTGATTTTGGCGGCCAAGCGCTCATCAAGCAGTCTATATTGAACATTCTTTGGCAAACCTAAAATTTCTGCACTGCTGTCAATTACTAACCATTTGCCAGTAAGGCCAATAAAGGGTTTTGTTAACATCTCATAATTTGCATGACCAAATTGATAAGCCGCTACTCCATCACCCTCGGCTGATTGCCAGTGGGCCTTCATCTCTACAAAAGCCTTTTTCCAATCATGACTTTTTAACGCGTCTAACAAAGTTTGATTTTTTGTTACTAATACAACCCCACACTCGTCAAATAACGTCAGAGCATTTCGTTGTTTAGAACGCTCTTGTGAATCAGAGGACTTGATATCGAGATAATGTAATTCATTAATTAACGCTTTGGTCCTTGGGTATAAGCTCCAAACAATGGCACCAAACACGTCGTGCCAGCTTTCCTTTCTGGTTGGAACTTGGCCCGTTTCGTAAATAAACGTTTCATACTCTACGGCGTTGTAATCTTTGCTTGCTGCTTGCTCTACAAAACGAATAGTTTTGCCATTTTTGTTTTCTACTTCGTAGGGAAGCAACGAATCTAAAGCAGCGCAAGAAGGCCACTGCACCCAATCATCAAAGGCGGCGACGTGATTAATGTCATTAAAACAGCCTTGGTCAGCAAACTCTGTGGTCCAATGGGTAAAACTAGAAAACTTCTTCATTTCGTCTCAAATCCCTACAAACAGATAATAAAAACGACTCGAATTACAAATCGTTCTGGAATATAGTCTTAATATAGCTGTAATGATAACGCAGCTAAGCGTATGTTTTAATTTAAAAGGGAAATAATAATGATAAAAAAACTAGCCGCCCTCTCCTTCTTGGCTATTCAACCCGCTATGGCGGCAGATAACGACTTCGATAAAGCGTATCAATCTATTAGCGAAGCCGATTTAAAAGTGCACGTAAAAGAAATTGCTGCTGATAAATACATGGGCCGCTTACCAACTGGTCCAGGCGAAAAGCTTCTACTGGATTATCTAACCAAACAGTTTACTTCTTATGGTTTTGTTCCTGGTAATGGCGATAGCTTTTTACAACCGGTAGACCTAGTAGAAATAACTGCCGCTGATGATCAAGTGCTGACTATTGGTGGTAAAGATTATCAATATCGCAAAGACATGGTTATGGGCACGAGCCGCACCAGTGAGTTTGAAGAAATAAAAGACTCGGAACTGGTTTTTGTTGGTTACGGCATTAATGCGCCTGAATACGACTGGAATGACTATGCTGGTATAGACATGAAGGGCAAAACCGCCGTTATTTTAGTAAACGATCCTGGTTTTGAGTCTGGAGACGCTTCTAAATTCCAAGGCAAGACAATGACCTATTATGGTCGTTGGACTTATAAATATGAAGAAGCTAGCCGTCAAGGTGCTGCTGGCGCCATTATTATTCATGAAGACGCACCGGCTTCGTATCCTTGGAGCGTTGTAGAAAACTCTTGGACAGGCCCACAATATGGCTTATTTAAAGCCGATGGTAATAAATCGCGCGTTAACGTAGAAGGCTGGGTTCAAGCTTCTGTAGCACGAGAACTATTTAGCAAGGCTGGTTTAAACTTTGCCAAACTAAAACAGCAAGCCATGAGCAAACCAACTAATGTTGACTTAGGTGACCTAACGGCGACAGTTAAAGTTAAATCAACGGTGAAACCGTCAAAAAGCTATAACTTTATTGCAACGTTACCAGGAACTAAACGTCCTGATGAGCATGTGATCTATACCGCGCATTGGGATCATATTGGCGTAGATAAAAACAAAAAAGGCGACCAGATATATAACGGCGCCCATGATAACGCGACCGGTATTGGTGGCGTACTAGAAATTGCACAAGCTTTTTCAACACTAAAAAACAAACCTGAACGTTCAGTCTCAATATTAGCGGTAACGGCAGAAGAGCAAGGTTTACTAGGCTCTAAGTATTACGCGCAAAACCCAATCATTCCACTGACTAAAACCGTTGCTAACATTAATATGGATAGCTTAAACGTATTAGGTAAAGTGAAAGAGATCAGCGTTCAAGGTAAAGGTAAATCAGAAATGGACAACTACCTTGCTACAGCTGTCAAAAAACAAGACCGAACATTAATTGAAGGCGATAACCCGTCTGCTGGATATTATTACCGTTCTGACCACTTTAACTTTGCCAAAGTAGGTATTCCTGCACTTTATGCCGGCGGTGGCGCTACACCGATTGATGCTAAAACTGCAGAGTATCGCAAAAAAATGAGCTTGATTGTACGTGGCTGTTATCACCAACCATGTGACAAATACAGAGAGAGCTGGGACTTATCAGGTGCGCAACAAGACGTGCAATTGTTCTTTGATGTTGGCTATCAAATTGCAAATGACGATAAGTGGCCTGCGTGGTCAAAAGGCGCTGAGTTTAAACGTCCGAGCAAATAAGCTTTATCTTAACCACTTGCGTTAAGTAATCACGTTAACTGCTTGCGTTCATAAACATACGTAATCTTTCAAAATTTAATCAGGGCAGCAACCGCTGCCCTTTTTTGTTACCCGTTCAACAGAATTTTTGTTATACAACTATCGGTTAATTTAAAACAAAATTGCTCAAGAAAACAGCACCCAGCCTCCTGAACCAAAAAATAACGAACTTCCCATTAATCTTTGCTTGTCTTCACATTTTACCCATGGCAGTCTGAATTCAGAGCAAAATTTAAAGTAGATGCTCTAAATATAAAACAAGTAACGAACGTTGTTTTGTCGCGCCGACTCACAAACTTCGTCCGTGTGAATTTCGATAACTAAGAATAAAATGGAGTGAACTCACTTATGTGTTCAATTTTCGGTATTTTAGACATCACTACTGATGTCGCTGAATTACGCCCAAAGGCGTTAGAATTATCTGGTCTGTTAAGACACCGTGGCCCTGACTGGTCTGGTATCTGGAGTAATAACAACGCGATTTTAGCCCACGAACGTTTGGCTATTGTCGATTTAGAGAATGGCGCGCAACCTCTAATAAATAACAATCGAAATCACATCTTGGCCGTTAACGGTGAAATATATAATCACAAGCAGTTAGAAGCTGCGTTGACAACTGACTATGCCTTTCAAACACAATCTGACTGTGAAGTTATTTTGGCTTTATACCAACAGCAAGGCATTTCATTTATTGACCAGCTTGAAGGCATGTTTGCCTTTATCCTTTTTGACGAAAGTGACGGCAGCTACTTAATAACACGCGATCATTTAGGGATCATTCCACTTTATTATGGTTATGACGTACATGGACAACTTTACGTCGCGTCTGAAATGAAAGCCCTAGTACCGGCTTGTAAATCTGTATTTGAATTTCCTCCTGGGCATTATCTTTCTTCAAATGAACAAAAAGGCGAGTCATCTCTTAAGTTTACTCGTTATTACCAACGCGAGTGGACGGATTTTGACAATATTAAGTCAGCCGGCGGCGACGCTAAACTAGTTCACGATGCATTAACCGACGCAGTGCGTTCACACATGATGTCCGACGTACCTTATGGCGTGTTACTTTCTGGCGGTCTTGATTCATCGGTTATCGCTGCCGTTGCACAAAAATTTGCACAAAAGCGCATTGAAGATGAAGGTCAAAGTAAAGCGTGGTGGCCTCAACTTCATAGTTTTGCTGTAGGCCTAAAAGGTGCTCCCGATTTAATTGCCGCTCAAAAAGTGGCGGATCACATTGGCACAATTCATCACGAACTTAACTACACAGTTCAAGAAGGGATTGACGCCATACGTGATGTAATTTACTTCTTAGAAACCTATGACGTCACTACTATTCGTGCCTCTACACCAATGTATTTAATGTCTAGAAAAATTAAAGCCATGGGCATTAAGATGGTGTTATCTGGAGAAGGCGCTGATGAAGTATTTGGCGGTTACCTATATTTCCATAAAGCGCCAAACGCAAAAGAGTTTCATGAAGAAACCGTTCGTAAGCTTGACCGTTTACATATGTTTGACTGTGCCCGTGCAAACAAGTCAATGTCTGCTTGGGGCGTTGAGGCAAGAGTGCCATTCCTAGATAAAACCTTTTTAGACAAAGCCATGTCAATTAACCCTGAGTTAAAAATGTGTGGCGAGCATGCCCCTCGTTTAAATGAAGGCGAAGCCGGCTATGGTAAAAACGGCGTGAAAATGGAAAAGCATATCGTTCGTGAGGCGTTTAAAGACTATTTACCTGCTGAGGTTTTATGGCGCCAAAAAGAACAGTTCTCGGATGGTGTCGGTTACAACTGGATAGATTCTTTGGTTGAACAGGCAGAAGCCCAAGTGACAGACCAAATGATGGCAAGTGCTGAGTTTAGGTTTCCTCACAATACGCCTCAAACTAAAGAAGCTTATTTTTATCGAACTATCTTTGAGCAACACTTCCCGTTAGATTCTGCGGCAGAATGTGTACCTGGCGGAAAGTCAGTGGCATGTTCCACTCCAGAGGCATTGGCGTGGGATAAAAAGTTTAGCGAAAATGCCGACCCTTCTGGTCGTGCTATGTTTGATATCCACCAGCAAGGCTACGACGACAAATCAGCCTAACGGATAGTAAATTTAACGCCCAATTATTTGGGCGTTTTTATTTCGAAGTTTTTGTTTGAGTTAGAAATTCAAACCTCCAGTATTTAACCTTTAATTTCAAACTTTTCCTGTTTGCCCATTAATATTTACCTATTACTTTACTCGTGTTAATTTTTGGCTGTTAAAGTTAATTAACCTTTAGCCTGCACTTACATTAACTGTGTAAACGTTTATTCGTACCTGGCGTCATTAACTGATGCTGAACTAAAAAGTCATAACCCGCTTTTAAGCCTTGTTTGTAATCGGAAATCAATGCCGCTTTTGTGCTGCCAAGTACTTTGCTTTGAAGCGGTCTACTTGGAGTTACTTCTAATACATCAACGCCCGTTGGTGGATTTTGAATAAACGACTGAGCTTCAGCGTATGATGACTCATGAACGTCTAATATTTTATATACTTGAGGCGTCCTATTTCTAGAACAGAATATTGGTTTCGCTCTTTTTAATACTTCACCAATCGCCGTTTCAGCGGTTTTTGACGTTCTAATTACAACTGCTTTATTAGCGCCTAAATTCACAGCTTCTTTAATAGGAATAGGCGCACTCACTCCGCCATCAACTAATGCTTCTTGATTAAGTGTTACCCCTCGGCGATATAAAAACGGAATCGCACTAGATGCTTTTAATGCCGGGATCCAACCTATTTTGTTAGGATCTAACAATGCTGTTTCCATGCTAGTTGCTTTGGTTGAAGAAAAATAAAGTTTTCTGTTTTTGGCCTTAAGCGTCGCAGCTTTTGTATCTAACTGATAAGCAGAGGCTTCAACTTGGCTGAAATACCAATCTAAGTCCATCATGTGTTTGCCTTTGAAGGCACTCCACACATTAAAAAACTCATCACTATTGGTTAGATCAGAAATCGCACTGTAAGCATAACCAAACTGCTCACTCATAAAACTAGCAATGTTCTGTGCGCCCGCAGACGTGCCAACCAAAATTTCAAACGGGTTAAAATTAGATAATAACCAACTATCTAGTACGCCTGCCGTAAATACGCCACGCTGCCCACCACCTTCAGCAACCAGTGCCAAACCTTGCTGTGGTTCTGTTAAATTAGTTTTAGAATAGTCGGTACTGCCAATCATTTTTCGCCCCTTAATGTAGAGTCTCTATACTAAGGCATGGGGATGATTCTTAAAATTTCAAACTTTTGATGTTTATGATTCAAAAAACTGAACATTAATAGTTATATTAAGTTAGCCAGTTTCGTCATTCCCAATTCGTATTTCACCGCAAAAATAAAATCTTTAGTCGATTTATTAAAACCCATTTGGTAAAACTAAATGACTAAAATCAACAACTAGGCTTTTTATGCGCTTATCTGCTTTAAAAAACAAACTAATTTCAGATAAAACTTTAGTTAGTATCGCCCTTGTTACAGCCCTTTCCGCCTGCTCTTCAACAGGCGATAAGCTAGTTGATAACGTAGCTAATAGTGACATGGCTAATGTTGACGCTAGCCAACAACTGACAAGTAGCGACTATTCTAAAAAAAGTGGCGGCGTTGCTCCGATTCGTCAGCATGGCTTGATAATGCAATATGCCGACTTGCACTTTACGGTGCTGCCTGACACAAAATCTTTAGTGGTTAAATCAAAATTAAAGTTAACCAGCGCCAAACCAACAACAGCTGTCTCTGTGGATTTAGACCGCGTATTTCAAATTGATAGAGTCATGGTCAACGGGTCAGTATTGCCTGTTTCAAATTATTCAAACCCAAATGGCGAACTTCAACTAGACCTATTGTCAGAAGTGAGTGGTGAATTTGAGGTTCAAATAGACTATCAAGGTAAACCAAGAGAGGCCATCAGAGCGCCATGGGATGGAGGTTTTGATTGGAAAAAGACCAAATCTGGAGAGCACTGGATTGCAACCGCTGTTCAAGGTGAAGGGTGTGACTTATTCTGGCCTTGCATAGACCAACCTTACGGTGAAGTGCAAAACATGGACATTAAGATCACTGTGCCTGATAACTTAGTTGCGGCTTCAAACGGTGTGCTAATGAACGTTAGCTGTAATAACGGACAAAAAACCTTCCACTGGCAAACCTCGTCACTTCATAATACTTACGCAATTGCACTTAATATAGGTCCTTACGACGTTCTAGAGTCCACCTACAAAAGTGTTTTTGGTAATGATATTCCCGTTTCTTTTTATCATTTAAAAGAGAATACCGAGAAGTCGAAAGTGCTTTTTGAAGAAATTCCTCCTATGCTGGACTTTTTTGAAACCGTAATTGGCCCTTATCCATTTGGTAATGAAAAAATGGGCGTGGCTGAAACGCCTCACTTAGGCATGGAACACCAAACTATCAATGCCTATGGCAATAACTATCGAAAAGACGAGTTTGGTTACGACTGGTTGTTACACCACGAGTTTGCGCACGAATGGTTTGGTAACCAACTGACCAACAATAATTGGGATCACATGTGGCTTCACGAAGGATTTGGTTCTTACATGCAGCCTTTATACACCCAATATTTACATGGTGACATGGCTTATAAAGCGCACTTATTTAAGCAACGTATTGGGTTAATAAACAAGTTCCCAATTGTCTCCAATAAACCATTGGCCGTTGAAGAGGTTTATAACCGAAAGGTTGGCCCAGGAAATGACATTTATGCCAAAGGGTCTCTTATTTTACATTCGTTAAGAGAATTAATTGGCGACGAGGCGTTTTTTGATGCAACTCGTCAATTAGTGTATGGCACTACAAAACCGATACCAGGAAATTTTGCACCGAGATTTAGCGATACCAATGAATTTATTAGCATTGTAAACAACATCACGGGCAAAAACTTACAATGGTTTTTTGACGTTTATATTTATCAAGCAAAGCTTCCAGAGCTAACAATGGACCGAACCGAACAAAGTTTAACCTTACGTTGGGAAATTGAGAACAATCGCCCATTTCCTATACCGCTTGATGTGAGTATTAATGGTAAGGTGCGGACACTCATTTTAGATGAGCCAAAAACCATTGAGGTTGGCCGCAAGGACGTTGTTATTGTTGACCCACTATCTAAAGTTTTACGTCATCAAGAAAACATTGAACGTTATAAAGCTTATTTAAAAGCACAACGTGAAATGAAAATGGCTGAATTTAATAAAGAAATCAAAAAGGCGGAGAAGTAATGTTTTATCCTATGTTTGCCATGTTTATGTTAATTTTTGTAGTAGGTGTGGTGACAGCACGAGCCAGATTTAGCAACATTAAAAGCCGAGACGTGAGTCCTAAATACTTTTTGTTGATGCAAGGCGATAACGTGCCTGAATCTGTTTTAAAAACTGGTCGTTGCTTCAGTAATCAATTTGAGTTTCCAATGCTCTTTTTTGTGGTTTGTTTGGCTTATATGGTTTTAGGTTTTGAGACCTTAACAGGTTGTATTGCGGCATGGACTTTTGTCGTATTTCGTTTTATCCATGCCTTCATATTCTTAACAAGTAATAACCTGATTAAACGTATGCTAACGTTTTGGGCGGGTGTATTAGCGGTTATCGTTATGTGGATTGATCTATTTATCCTTGTCAGCGCTAACGGCGGGCTCAATAACTAGGTTTTCATCGGCATTTAAGTCAGGGTCTATTAAAGGCTCTGACTCTCCTTTTACACTCTCTTTATCAACCTCAGCACTATTATCTTTTTCATCAAATATATGAACCTGCAATAAGGCTTCTAATAAGTCTTCTAGAGTCACAATGCCTCTTACTTCGCCATATTCATCAATGATCAAACTCATATGAATGTGTTTGGTTAACATATTAGTAAACAGGCTTGGCAGGCTCATGCTTTCAGACACCACATACAATGGTTTGGTCAGCTTACCTATTTTATAGTTTGGCTTAACACGTACATTGGCAAGAATCGCATCGCTTTTAAATACATACCCAATAATATCGTCTGGGTCTTTATCAAAGACTAAAATACGAGAAAACTGATTTGAGCCATGTTGTTTACAAAAATCTTCAACGGACATTTCTTTTGAGATACGAAACAACTTGTTCCTTGGCGTTAAAATGTTGCGAATAGCCGTGTGTCTAAACTTCATTAAACCTTTAATAATTTCAGACTCTTGCTGATGCAAAACACCCACTTGAGAACCAAACATCGCCATGGCTTCAATCTCAGCTCGCACGTGTTTCCCGTCATCTTCTTTTTTGCTAAACAAGGTAGTTATTTGATCTGAAAGCCAAACAAAAGGAGCAAGTATTCGTACCATAAAGACTAAAATTAATGACACCGACGGTGCCAATGAACGCCAGTGGTTTGCCCCTAGTGTTTTAGGGATAATTTCAGATAATACTAAAACTAATAAAGTCATTACCGCCGATGCAATACCAATCGCTGCATCACCATAAATAGCGGCGGCTTGTGCACCAACACCTGCAGCACCAGCTGTATGCGCTACGGTATTTAATGTAAGAATGGCAGCCAAAGGCTGATCTACACGCGCTTTTAACTTATCAATTCGTTCTGCAACTGTGGCATTTTTTTCTGTTAATGCTTGAATATAGCTTGGCGTAATACTGAGTAATACGGCTTCCAAAACACTGCATATAAACGAAATCCCAATCGCCAAAACGCCATAAATTAACAATAAAGTCACTAACCTGTACTTCCCTTTTAAATAAAAATAAAATTTAAACAATAAAAAAGGCTACCTAAGCAGCCTCTTTACTAAAACCTTATGCCCTTCTTTATACGAGCATAGTTGAAACTTAGAGCATTTCTACTGTAATTGCAGTTGCTTCACCACCACCAATACATAGTGATGCTAAACCTTTTTTCAAGCCTTTGTTTTGTAAGGCGTGTAATAAAGTAACAATAATTCGCGCACCAGACGCTCCCAATGGGTGACCTAAAGCACACGCACCGCCATGTACATTCACTTTTTCAGCTGGAAGAGACATTTCTCTCATCGCCGCCATTGTGACCATTGCGAAAGCTTCATTAATTTCAAATAAATCAACGTCAGATGTACTCCAACCCGCCTTCTCTAGCGCACTTTCCATTGCACCAATTGGCGCAGTTGTGAACTTCTCAGGCTCAATAGAGTTTGTTGAATGACTCACCATTTTTGCCAATGGTTTTAAACCACGACGTTCTGCTTCAGATAGCTTCATCATAACTAAGGCCGCAGCACCGTCACTGATAGACGATGAATTAGCAGCAGTGATAGTGCCATCTTTTGCAAACGCAGGACGAAGTGTAGGAATTTTGTCAATTCGAGCAGCACCTGGCTGTTCATCAACAGAAACAGTAACGTCACCTTTGCGAGTTGAATAAGTCACTGGCGCAATTTCATTATCAAAACGACCGCTTGCAATCGCTTCTTGAGCTCTTGTTAGTGAACGGATAGCGTACTCATCTAAAGATTCACGAGTAAATTTAAATTCGTCGGCAGTATCTTGCGCAAAACAACCCATGGCTTTACCTTGATATGCATCTTCAAGGCCATCTAAAAACATATGGTCCATTGCTTTGCCATGACCCATTCGCATGCCACCGCGTGCATTTGGTAACATATAAGGCGCATTTGTCATGCTTTCTAAACCACCAACTACCGCAATATTAATTGAACCAGCTTGAATAAAGTCATTGGCCATCATGGCTGCTTTCATGCCAGAGCCACATACTTTGTTGATTGTAGTTGCACCTGCCGATAATTGTACGCCAGCTTTAATGGCTGCTTGACGCGCTGGTGCTTGACCTAAGCCCGCAGGTAACACACAACCCATAATGACTTCGTCTATATCAGTCCCTGTAATACCGGCACTTTCAATGGCTGATTTAATTGCTGTCGCGCCTAAGTCTGGAGCAGATACTGAAGACAAAGAACCTTGGAAACCACCTAACGGCGTACGTTTAGCGGATACGATTACTACTGGATCATGATTTGACATTTTAATACCTCTAAATATTTTTATGCGGGCATAGTACGACTTAACAAATCGTTTCACAAACTCCGCTTACGCGAATAAAAATTAGCAAATGGCAGAAAAAATTTACATTTTAGCGAAATACCATCATTTACGACGTCAGTAGGACACCTCGTTAGGTTTACGTTAACGTAAACTTACCCTAAACTGATCGTAGAAAAAAAACTCTAGGTAACATAATGACGGCTAACTCAACTCAACAAACGAACAATACAAGTATCACCTACACCATTGGTGAGCTTGCAAAAGAGTTTGATATTACAACTCGAAGTATTCGTTTTTATGAAGATGCCCAGCTGTTATCGCCAACACGAAATGGCCAAACACGGGTTTATAGCCCCAAAGACAGAACACGTTTAAAGCTGGTTTTAAGAGGCAAACGCCTTGGGTTTTCATTGCAGGAAACTAAAACCATTTTTGAGCTTTATGACAACGAAGATACCGAAGAGAAACAATTGCACATAATGTTGGAATTAATTGAAGACAAAAAGCAGAAATTAATCCAGCAACAACAAGACATTGCCGATGTTCTAAAAGATTTATCAGAATTAGAAAGCGGCTGTAAAGATTCATTAGCTAAACTGTAAGCGTTCATATAGCTAACTACTTTGGCAAAATAATAAAAATACTAAATTAAATATCAAATTCAACAGATAAAGAGACCTATTATGATCAGTTCATTTTCATCACTAAACTTCAACCTTGGCGAAACCGTAGACATGATCCGCGACACAGTAAACGCCTTTGCTCGCGACGAAATTGCGCCTCGCGCTGAACAAATAGATCACGACAACGAATTCCCAAGAGACTTATGGCGTAAATTTGGTGAGCTAGGCTTACTAGGCATGACAGTAGAAGAGCAATATGGCGGTTCGGACTTAGGTTACTTAGAACACGTTGTTGCAATGCAAGAAATTAGTCGTGCCTCTGCATCTGTTGGCCTTAGCTACGGCGCAATGTCTAACTTGTGCTTAAACCAATTAAGCAAAAACGGTTCACATGAACAAAAATTAAAATATCTTCCAAAACTTTGTTCTGGCGAGCACGTAGGTGCATTAGCTATGTCTGAGCCTAATGCCGGTTCTGATGTGGTAAGCATGAAACTTAAAGCTGAGAAAAAAGGCGATAAGTACATTCTTAACGGTAACAAAATGTGGATCACAAACGGTCCAGACGCTGATGTTTACGTTATTTACGCAAAAACAGACCTTAATGCCGGCTCTAAAGGTATTACCGCGTTTATTGTTGAGCGTGACTACCCTGGTTTCTCTCGTCACCAGAAGCTAGATAAATTAGGTATGCGTGGTTCAAACACTTGTGAATTAGTATTTGAAGACTGTGAAGTACCTGCAGAAAATATTTTAGGCCATGAAAACAAAGGCGTTCGCGTACTTATGTCTGGTTTAGATTATGAGCGCGTGGTTTTATCTGGTGGCCCACTAGGTATCATGGATGCATGTATGGACATCGTGGTTCCTTACATTCACGACCGCAAACAGTTTGGTCAATCTATTGGTGAATTCCAGCTAGTACAAGGCAAAGTTGCAGACATGTATACCGGCATGCAAGCGGCTAAGTCTTATGTATACGCAGTGGCTCAAGCCTGTGACCGTGGTGAAACAACTCGTAAAGATGCAGCAGCGGTTATTTTATACTCTGCTGAATTAGCCACCAAAATGGCACTTGATGCGATTCAACTATTAGGTGGTAACGGTTACATCAACGAATTCCCAACAGGACGTTTATTACGTGATGCTAAGCTGTATGAAATTGGTGCTGGCACGTCAGAAATTCGCCGTATGCTTATTGGCCGCGAATTATTCAACGAATCTAACTAAGTTTAATTTTTGAAAATGACAAAGACTAAGAGGTTATGTGTTTTAAACAGACCTCTTTGTTTTATTCCAGTTAACCTGAATACGAAGATAAAATTATGGCTAAGATCACAAGTAAGGTAAATCCTCGCTCGCAAGAATTTTTGGATAAGCAAAATGCCATGCAGGCTGTTGTTGATGATGTTCAACAAAACGTAAATAAAATTAAATTAGGTGGTGGTGAGAAGTCTAAAGCTCGCCATGAATCACGCGGCAAACTTTTTGTTCGTGACCGCATTGAAAAGCTAATCGACCCAGGCTCTGCCTTTTTAGAAGTCGGTCAGTTTGCTGGTTTTGATGTGTACGATGACTACACACCATGTGCTGGCGTTGTTGCGGGTGTTGGCCGAGTATCTGGCGTTGAATGCATGATCATTGGTAACGACGCCACTGTTAAAGGCGGTACTTACTATCCGCTTACCGTTAAAAAACATTTACGCGCTCAAGAAATAGCAGAGCGTTGTCACCTACCCTGTATTTACTTAGTTGATTCAGGTGGCGCTAACCTTCCTCAGCAAGACGATGTATTCCCGGACAAAAATCACTTTGGTCGTATTTTCTTTAATCAAGCTAATATGTCAGCCAAAGGCATTCCACAAATAGCTGTGGTTATGGGCCTTTGTACCGCAGGTGGTGCATATGTACCGGCTATGGCTGATGAAAGTATTATCGTAAAAGAACAAGGCACTATTTTCTTAGCGGGTCCTCCACTTGTTAAAGCGGCAACGGGCGAAGAAGTGTCTGCTGAAGAGCTGGGCGGCGCAGACGTACATTGTAAAATTTCGGGTGTGGCAGATCATTACGCACAAAATGACGAGCACGCGTTGCAAATTGCTCGAAGCTGTATTGCCAGAACCAACCGCAATAAAAACCTTCAAGTCCTTAATACAAAACCTTCAGAAGAGCCACTTTACGATGCCAAAGAGCTTTATGGCATTGTAGGTACCGACTTGAAAAAACCATTTGATGTTAAAGAAGTTATCGCTCGTATCGTTGACGGCTCTGACTTTGATGAATTTAAACAGCATTACGGCGCAACGTTAGTATGTGGTTTTGCCCGTATTTTTGGTAACCCGGTTGGTATTGTTGCGAACAACGGCATCCTATTTTCTGAATCTGCTGAAAAAGGCGCTCACTTTATTGAATTGTGTTCACAGCGCAAAATACCTTTATTGTTCTTACAAAACATTACTGGCTTTATGGTTGGTAAAAAATATGAACATCAAGGTATCGCCAAACACGGTGCAAAAATGGTTATGGCGGTGTCTTGTGCAAAAGTGCCTAAATTCACCGTATTGATTGGTGGCTCTTATGGTGCCGGTAACTACGGCATGTGTGGTCGCGCTTATGACCCAACGATGATGTGGATGTGGCCAAATTCTCGTATTTCAGTTATGGGTGGCGAACAAGCTGCAGGCGTAATGGCACAAGTAACCAAAGACGGTATGGCTCGTCGTGGTGAATCTTGGACTGACGAGCAGGAAGCGGAATTTAAAAAGCCAATTGCAGATCAGTACGAAAAACAAGGTCATCCTTATTATGCATCTGGCCGATTATGGGACGATGGCATTATTGACCCTGCACAAACTCGTATGACCGTTGGTTTAGCTTTATCAGCGTCATTAAATGCACCAATTGAGGACACTAAATTTGGTGTCTTCAGAATGTAATTGGAGCCTAATTATGAGTTCAAATAAAGTAGACAACGCAGCTTTAAATACAGAACAGTCTGGATCTGCAGTGCTTGTTCATATGGATGAGCGCGGCGTAGCAACCGTGACGTTAAATCGACCGGCAAAACATAATGCCTTTGACGATGCAATTATCTGTGATTTAACCGCTGCCTTTCAAGCCATTCAGCAAAACCCAGAAGCAAGAGTATTAGTGCTTGCTTCTAACGGTAAAAGCTTTAGTGCCGGCGCAGACTTATCATGGATGAAACGCATGGCGGGTTATTCATATGAAGAAAACCTGCAGGACGCAAAAGCCTTAGCTGAAATGTTACGTGTGCTTAATTTTATGTCCATTCCAACCATTGCAAAAGTGCAAGGTGCCGCCTTTGGTGGAGCAGTTGGTTTAGTGGCCTGTTGTGACATGGCCGTTGCGTCCGACCGAGCTAGCTTTTGTTTAAGTGAAGTCAAACTAGGATTGATTCCAGCAACCATTAGTCCGTATGTGGTTGATGCTATTGGTGCTCGCGCGTCACGTCGATATTTTCAAACGGCGGAACGTTTTTCGGCAGAAGCAGCAAAACAACTTAATTTAGTGAGTGAAGTTACCTCATTAGAGCAATTAGACGACCAAGTAGAAGCTATGATTGGCACGTTATTAGCCAATGGTCCTGTAGCAATGAAAGCCGCAAAACAGTTAGTTTTTGATGTGCAAAACTTTGATGCGTCTACCAAAGGACTAGAGCAAGGCTCAGCGTTGATTAACGATACCAGCGAGCGTATTGCCGCTATAAGAGTATCGGAAGAAGGCCAAGAAGGCTTAACCGCTTTCTTTGATAAACGCAGTGCCAACTGGACACAATCGACTCCGTCAGATAAGGGTTAATGGAATTTCTTATGTTTAATAAAATTTTAATAGCAAACCGAGGCGAAATCGCCTGTCGTGTTATCGAAACGGCCCATAAAATGGGTATTCGTTGTGTGGCTGTTTACTCTGAAGCTGACGCGGATTCTCGTCATGTCAGTATGGCAGACGAAGCGTTCTTAATTGGTCCAGCACCGAGCAAGGACTCATACTTAAAATACGAAACCATTATTGACGTTGCCAAAAAAGCGGGCGCACAAGCTATTCACCCTGGTTATGGATTTTTGTCTGAAAACTCATTATTTGCCCAAGCCTGTGCAGACAATGATATTGTTTTTATTGGACCTCCAATTGGTGCCATCGAAGCCATGGGATCAAAAAGTGCCGCTAAGATCATCATGGAAAAAGCCAATGTACCATTAGTACCTGGTTACCATGGCGACAATCAAGACCCAGCATTCCTAAAAGCTGAATCTGCAAAAATTGGCTACCCGCAATTATTAAAAGCAGCTTACGGCGGCGGTGGTAAAGGGATGCGCATTGTTGAAAATGAAAAAGAATTTGACGATGCCCTCGCCTCAGCTAAACGTGAAGCCATTAATGGTTTTGGCAACGACAAAATGCTTATTGAGCGTTATTTAACAAAACCTCGCCACGTTGAAATACAAGTATTCTGTGACCAACATGGCAATGGTGTTTATTTGGCAGAGCGCGACTGCTCTGTGCAACGTCGTCACCAAAAAGTGATTGAAGAAGCGCCAGCACCTGGTTTACCAACAGAAATACGCATCGCCATGGGTGAAGCTGCTGTTAGAGCCGCGCAAGCAATTGATTACGAAGGGGCCGGTACGGTTGAGTTTCTATATGACGTAGACGGGTCTTTCTACTTCATGGAAATGAATACACGTCTGCAAGTTGAACACCCTGTAACTGAAATGATCACAGGTCAAGATTTAGTTCAGTGGCAATTACAAATTGCTTCAGGCGAATCACTGCCGATATCGCAACAAGACGTAGCGGTTAATGGACACGCTTTTGAAGTACGTATTTATGCTGAAGATCCAGACAACGACTTTTTACCGGCCACGGGTCACCTTCATTATTTGCGTCAGCCTGAGCAAAATCGTCACGTGCGAGTTGATACGGGCGTTCGTGAGAACGACGAAGTGTCGACCTTTTACGACCCAATGATCGCTAAGCTAATTGTGTGGGATGAAAATCGTGAACGTGCCTTACAACGAATGTTGCGCGCTTTAGATGACTATCGTATTGCCGGTGTTACCACCAACTTAGCGTTTTTAGCCAGCCTACTTGAGCATAAGTCATTTCAAGCTGCAGACTTAGACACCAACTTTATTACTAAACACAACGATGACTTGTTTGTTTCTAAAACAAAAAACCAAGAACAGTCCTTAGCGTTAGTAGCCTTGTATCAATTGTTAAAACAAGCCAACGATAATGCGACTCTTGCTGAGACATCGAGTGATCCATTCTCTCCTTGGCATGGATTTACCGGTTGGAAAGTCAACGAAGCCCAGCAATTTACCGTGAAGTTAACCGATGAATCTGGTGAAGCGCATGTGATATCAGCGGAACAAGTTGATAATGCTTATACGATGGCGATAGCTGGTAATGATAGCGTTACCGATAGTAAATTGGTTGTCACTGGTACACTAACCAATGATGAATTAGTGGCCTCTATTGATGGTCATCAAATTAACGTCACCATTGCTGACTTTGACAATAAACTAACGGTATTTAACAACAAAGATATAACAACGTTCACTAAAGACGTTCCTGTTGACTATGCCAATGCCGAGCTAGAACAAGGTGGCGGTTTAACGGCCCCAATGAACGGCACATTAGTTGACGTTATGGTGAGTGCGGGTGACAAGGTTGCTGCAGAACAAAACCTGATCATCATGGAAGCCATGAAAATGGAGTACACAATCAAAGCGCCAAAAAACGGTGTGGTGAAAGAAGTGTTTTTTGCGCCGGGTGATTTAGTAGCAGACGGCGCAGAGCTTATTGCAATTGAATACGAAGAGGAATAGTTATGACCATAGTGATGAGTAATAGTTTTCCTGAGTCAGTAAAAATTGTAGAAGTTGGCCCTCGAGATGGTTTGCAAAACGAAGTGCCAGTGAGCATCGAAGATAAAGTCACATTAATTAATGACTTATCTGGAACTGGTCTAAGTGTTATTGAAGCAGGTTCATTTGTGTCACCTAAATGGGTGCCGCAAATGGCGGGCTCTGCAGAAATATATAGCATGATCAATCAAGTTGATGGAATCAACTACCCTGCTCTCACACCTAACATGAAAGGTTATGAGGCTGCAGTAGCCGCAGGCGTTAAAGAAGTGGCTATTTTTGGTGCGGCAAGCGAAGCGTTTAGTCAAAAGAATATCAACTGTTCAATTGAAGAGAGCTTAGCCCGTTTTCAACCAATAATGGAACGCGCTGAACAAGATGGTATTCGCGTTCGTGGTTACGTTTCCTGTGTGCTTGGCTGTCCTTATGAAGGTGAAGTGGACGTAGCAAAAGTAGTAGAGGTTGCTCGTACACTTTATGAAATGGGTTGTTATGAAATTTCACTAGGCGATACCATTGGTGTAGGTACCCCAGAGAAAGCAAAAGCAATGCTAGCAGCTGTAGCTCAAGCGGTTCCAATGGAATGCCTTGCTGTTCATTTTCATGATACTTACGGACAAGCATTAGCAAACATATACGCGTGTTTAGAGTTAGGCGTTAGCGTCATAGACTCTGCCGTGGCAGGATTGGGCGGTTGTCCTTATGCTAAAGGTGCATCCGGCAACGTAGCGTCTGAAGACGTGGTATACATGCTTAATGGTCTCAACATAAAACACGGTGTAGACCTTCAGAAGCTTGCGGAAACTGGCGCTAAGATTTGCACAGCGCTCGGTAAAAGCGGCAACTCTAAGGTTGCGACAGCTCTGTTAACCAAGTAATAAGTGCTACGAGATTTAGTTTAGTTAATTGGTTTAATTAATTATTTGGTTTAGTTAGCTGGTTTAGTTAGTTAAGAAAAGCGGGCGCCAAGTCCGCTTTTTCATTTTTAGCTGTTTATTCATCTTTTATGATCTTACTTTCAACATAACCAGCTATTAATTCGCCATAAAAGCGTTATTATTTATCACCTAATAAATAAAACTAAAGAAGCGTACCACAAATGATTTTCACCACTGAGCGGCTAGTAGTGCGCGAATTAACTATTCAGGACGCTCCTTTTATATTCAATCTTTTAAATACCGAAGGTTTTAAGAAAAACATTGGTGATAGAGGTATTGATACCCTCGAAAAAGCTAAACTTGAGATCGACACCCGATACACAACTAGTTACCCCAACTTTGGCTTTTTTGTTGTGGAAGATGCAGTTACTGGCCAAGCCTATGGTGGCGTTACGTTAATAGACAGAGACTCTCTAGAATATCCAGATTTGGGATATGCCTTTCTACCGGAATTTAACGGACAAGGTTTTGCATTTGAAGCCAGCCTGGGCCTAGCAAAATGGGCAAATGAAAAAGGGTTTAGCACCTTGTGTGCAATCGTCCAATCAGACAATGTGCCATCAATATCATTGCTTAAAAAGCTAGGCTTTACTTTTAGCGGTACTAAAAAAATGGAAAACCCAGAAGAGATCCTCGATTATTACCTTCGAATAGCGGACTAAAAAAGAATGCAGTCAGATATTTCAATTCAACGTCTAAAGCAGTTCCCCCCGTTAATGTGGATTCTTTTGTTTGGCTCATTCATTACACGCGGTAGTTTTTATATGGTGTGGCCATTTTTGGCAGTGATCCTATACGAGCGCTTTGGTTTATCCGCTACTGAAGTAGGATTAATATTATCTTCGGCTGCTTTTGTTTCCGTTGGCGTTAGTTTTATTGGCAGTGCCCTTTCAGATAAGTTTGGCCGACATTTAATGATGTATGGAACCGGGCTTTTATACATTGTCTCCTTTGCTTTACTCGCTGAAGCTGATTCCGTTGTTAGTTTTATCGTGGTAATTACACTCTGCTCAGTGGCATCTTCACTTTGGCGCCCTCTTACCTCTGCGTTAATTGGAGACATAATTGAAAACAGCCAGACTAGAGAATTGGCTATGCAATCGCTCTATTTTATAGTGAACGTAGGTTGTGCCATTGGCCCTATTGCTGGCGTTTGGTTGGGTTTAACTGGCGAACAGTCGAGTTTTTACATCACCACCTACGCATTTGCAATCTTGCTCATTTTACTATTTTGGGGTTTTGGAAACCAAAAAAAGAAAGAGCTATCTCGCGATGTGAATATAGAAGTGAATAGCGAGTTTACAACGCCAACAATCACTCCCCTTTCTCAGAATATTGATGGGGGCTATGCTCAGGAACAGGAACAGAAAAAAGAGCAAGAAAAGTTTCCTAGTTCGGGAGAGGATTTGGAAAAGCCAACATTTAAGCAAACGTTAAATGTACTTAAAAACGATAAATTATTTCAATGTCTTATATTTGCTAATGTCATTTGCATGTTCATCTACGGACAAATGGATAGTTCTTTAGTGCAGTATCTCACTCGTGCTGAAGTACCTAATTTGCTCGAGCTTATATCTTCCATTATTTTTACCAACGCTATCATTATTATTAGCTTTCAGTTCATCTTACTAAGGTTGATGCGTCGCCAAAGTTTAATCACAAGAGTTAAGATAGGGCTATTGTTACTCTCCGCTTCGCAGTTTTGGATCGCGGTCAATCCATTGACTTTATTTTGGGGCTTCATAGGCGCAACAATTGTCATGAGTTTGGCTGAAGCTATTCTGTTTCCAACAATGAACGTGCATATTGACCGAATTGCTCCTGCCCACCTGAGAGGTGCTTACTTTGGAGCCGCTTCCATTTATGAGTTTGGATTTGCATTAGCGCCATTAGGCGGCGGTTTGATACTAGATTACCTTAACGGATTCTGGTTATTTACTTTTGCTGGAGCTCTAACATTTATCGTTATTTATCTTTATCATATCTTAGAAAAATTACCTCGCGGTTTCACCCCAAGAGCATAAGGGACCTAAAAACAAAGCGAGAACGCACTTGTTAACAATAACAACCAAGCGTATTTTTAAAGCATTGAATTAAAGAGATTTTCCAGACACCCAAAAATAAAACCGAGACTCTCATTCGCATGTATAACTTCCCTTAGGGTCGGTTTGAATTTTAAACAACTGGCTAGCTTCGATGCCAAAACTATTGTAGAGTCTTGATATTAGTAAATTAAAAAAAAGTACAGTGTTTACCGACCTCCCAATCCCCTCGGACTTATACGGAGTTACCGATAATACGCTGTTATAACGACGGTAGGAATGAAGCTCAACAGCCAATTGTTAAACTGGACTCAGTTCGGCAAAATACTGGACTTGAGGTACGTTGTTTTACGAAATATTTCATGGTATTTCTAAGCGCAGTGAATACTGATTAGAAGCTAGCTTCGATAAGGTATTCGCCTCGATTAGAAATAGTAGGTAAAAGGAACTCTCAGTGTCATTTTTATTCTGAGCTGACAAGTGCATTAAATGCCGGTATTCCTGACAGACCGAAGTGTACCGTCGAAATAACAAGCGCATAAAGCTGACTCACCTTGTGTGCCAGATTTTTGCATAAGAGAAACGGCGCAAAAATGCGTCCCACATTGCTCGCTGCTTATACGGGCGTTAGGCTTACAAGGAAAGTATGTGCATAAATTCAGGTTTGTAGCTTTATTTATATTAATGATCGTTGGGTGTGAGGATAAATTACCTGAGATTAGTACCTGTTATGGATCGATTACAGAAGGAACTATTTGGGTTTCAATATCAGCTGATAACAGGGTTAGTATTGGAGACTCTATATTCTCGGAACAACTTTTAAATAAAAAATATAATGCTGTTAAACAAACGTGTGAATCTGTTGTTGTAATCGTTCAAGCAGAGCAATTGGCTAAGCATAAAATAGTTTACGATACTGTAAAACTTATAGAATCGCTCAATTTTAAGGTGTCACATTAAGCCTAACAAGTGCCTTAAGGCTCGCAAGCTCGCTCGGACAATTAACAATGGGCTATTGTCGCTGCGCTCAATATTTTAGCCCATTGCTAATTCGCCGCTTAGGCGAGCGTTATAACGACGGTAGGAATGAAGCTCAACAGCCAATTGTTAAACTGGACGTAGTTCGGCAAAATAATGGACCTGAGGTACGTTGTTTTAAGAAATATTTCATGGTATTTCTAAGCGTAGTGAATACTGATTAGAAGCTAGCTTCGATAAGGTATTCGCCTCGATTAGAAATAGTAGGTAAAAGGAACACTCAGTGTCATTTTATTCTGAGCTGACGAGTGTATTAAATGCCGGTATTCCTGACAGACCGAAGTGTACCGTCGAAATAACAAGCGCATAAAGCTGACTCACCTTGTGTGCCAGATTTTTGCATAAGAGAAACGGCGCAAAAATGCGTCCCACATTGCTCGCTGCTTATACGGGCGTTAACTTCACGTAAAATTCTGCAATATAATTAATCTTTCGGAATATAAGAGTTTCACGGATTTAAACGTCCCCTTTTCTCTTTATTCTGAATTTTTGAGTCTGCTTTCAAAAACTATTGGCCAGTATCACAAGACGCCAAGCCTAGCCGCTTGGCTATTGAAAGTTCAAATCAATAAAAACGTTCAGCAAGGTTTAAATTAGTTTCAACTTCTGTTGCTTAAAGTTGCTAAGGATTTTGGAGCTTTTTTCTTTTGGTACTTACTACCGCCGCGCTCATGGCTTGGCTTCTCAACTATTCGAGTAGTAGGCCTTAGTTTTTCTGAATAAATAGACGTTTGATTTAGAAAGGAAATTAGGTAAAGTAATTTTCTGAATGTTCAACGTTGGCTAGTGATAGTTAACAAGTGGTTCAAGAGGGTCTCGTAAAAGCTTGCTCGAGCCTTCGGCAAACAGTTTAGCAAGCTAAAACTCGCCTCTTAACCAGGCGTTATATGCCCGTAATCAGGAAATCGAGTGCAGCGATAATTTCATTTCGAAATGTGCTTAGATCGTTTACTTCATCTTTTAATATCTTCACTGGTACGCTCGTCATTTGTTGAGTCAAAATAACAAAATCACCTTGCTCTATATGAATAATTGGACACAAGTAACTCGGCGCTTTCGATTCAATTAGCTCTAATGGAGTTAATGGTATAACCATTCTGGAATCCAAGCTGCTTAACAAATCTGACTGTACGTTAACAAAATATGGGTACGCTTTTGATGAAGAGCTGTCTTGGTTCTTATATAGAAAAAATTGAGACATCAAAACTTCCTGTAAGCGTCGGAGAATAGGCCAAAACTTTCAGTTAACTTATTACATGCATTAACTGCATCGCTATTTTTCTCTAACCACTCTTCACTTAACCTTTCGCTTACTTCTTGTTTTAATGCCTTTTCCATCGTTGCTGATAGGTTGATATTTAATCGCTTGGCTTCAGCTAGTAAATCACTGCTTAAGCTCAGGTTAGTGGCTTTTTTGGATGGCTTATTAAAGCTTTCATTTCTCATGTTGCACCTCATGCGCATAGTTATTGCGCATTAATACTATTGCAACAACGGGAAAATAACAAGTCAATAAAGTAGGACAAAAACCAATTGGTTTACAACGCAAACACCGCTAAAGTATAACCAATTAATTTTTAACCTCTTATTGAGGCGTTAACTTCACATAAAATTCTGCAATATAATTAATCTGTCGCAATATATTGGTGTCATTAAATCAAAGTCCCCTTTTCTCTTTATTCTGAGTTCATGCGTCTGCTTTCAAAAACTATTGGCCA
>NZ_BAAAFQ010000002.1:0-1956 GCF_039523615.1 Psychrosphaera haliotis
CGCCCGTGCTGATCACCGGTAGGTCGTCGGTGCCTGTGACGGTAATGGTGACTGATGTGGTGCTGCCGTCATTCAAGGTAATGGTAATGACATCGGTGCCCGTTTCACCTTGCGCTAATACTTCCGCGTTGGCATTTAAGGAATAACTCCAAACACCGTTGGCATCCACCGTTAAGTCACCGTAGGTGCCATTTATGGTGCCGGCTACAAATAATAGTCCAGCGTTGTCCGCGTCTGTCGCTGTTAGATTGCCCGAAATAGTTGGTGTTACGTCTTCAATTACAGCCCCAACGCCCGTGCTGATCACCGGTAGGTCGTCCGTGCCTGTGACGGTAATGGTGACTGATGTGGTGCTGCCGTCATTCAAGGTGATGGTAATGACATCGGTGCCCGTTTCACCTTGCGCTAGTACTTCCGCATTGGCATTTAAGGAATAACTCCAAACACCGTTGGCATCCACCGTTAAGTCACCGTAAGTACCATTAATGGTGCCGGCGACAAATAATAGTCCAGCATTGTCCGCGTCTGTTGCTGTTAAACTGCCCGAAATGGTTGGTGTTACGTCTTCAATTACAGCCCCAACGCCCGTGCTGATCACTGGTAGGTCGTCCGTGCCTGTGACGGTAATGGTGACTGATGTGGTGCTGCCGTCATTCAAGGTGATGGTAATGACATCGGTGCCCGTTTCACCTTGCGCTAGTACTTCCGCATTGGCATTTAAGGAATAACTCCATACGCCGTTGGCATCCACCGTTAAGTCACCGTAGGTACCATTTATGGTGCCGGCGACAAATAACAAGCCAGCGTTGTCCGCGTCTGTTGCTGTTAAACTGCCCGAAATGGTTGGTGTTACATCTTCAATTACAGCCCCAACGCCCGTGCTGACCACTGGTAGGTCGTCGGTGCCTGTGACGGTAATGGTGACTGATGTGGTGCTGCCGTCATTCAAGGTAATGGTAATGACATCGGTGCCCGTTTCACCTTGCGCTAATACTTCCGCATTGGCATTTAAGGAGTAACTCCAAACGCCGTTGGCATCCACCGTTAAGTCACCGTAAGTACCATTAATGGTGCCGGCGACAAATAACAAGCCAGCGTTGTCCGCGTCTGTTGCTGTTAAACTGCCCGAAATGGTTGGTGTTACATCTTCAATTACAGCCCCAACGCCCGTGCTGATCACCGGTAGGTCGTCCGTGCCTGTGACGGTAATGGTGACTGATGTGGTGCTGCCGTCATTCAAGGTAATGGTAATGACATCGGTGCCCGTTTCACCTTGCGCTAATACTTCCGCGTTGGCATTTAAGGAATAACTCCAAACGCCGTTGGCATCCACTGTTAAGTCACCGTAGGTACCATTAATGGTGCCGGCGACAAATAACAAGCCAGCGTTGTCCGCGTCTGTTGCTGTTAAATTGCCAGAAATAGTTGGTGTTACGTCTTCAATTACAGCCCCAACGCCCGTGCTGATCACCGGTAGGTCGTCCGTGCCTGTGACGGTAATGGTGACCGATGTGGTGCTGCCGTCATTCAAGGTGATGGTAATGACATCGGTGCCCGTTTCACCTTGCGCTAGTACTTCCGCATTGGCATTTAAGGAATAACTCCAAACACCGTTGGCATCCACCGTTAAGTCACCGTAAGTACCATTAATGGTGCCCGCGACAAATAATAGTCCAGCATTGTCCGCGTCTGTCGCTGTTAGATTGCCCGAAATGGTTGGTGTTACATCTTCAATTACAGCCCCTACGCCCGTGCTGATCACTGGTAGGTCGTCCGTGCCTGTGACGGTAATGGTGACTGATGTGGTGCTGCCGTCATTCAAGGTGATGGTAATGACATCGGTGCCCGTTTCACCTTGCGCTAGTACTTCCGCGTTGGCATTTAAGGAGTAACTCCAAACGCCGTTGGCATCCACCGTTAAGTCACCGTAGGTACCATTTATGGTGCCGGCGACAA
>NZ_BAAAFQ010000003.1:0-1060 GCF_039523615.1 Psychrosphaera haliotis
CAGAAACAATTGGGTATATAACAAGTGCCTCAATTCGCTCTCAGGCTCGCTCGGACAATTAACATGGGCTATTGTCGCTGCGCTCAATATTTTAGCCCATTAGTAATTGCCGCTTAGGCAAGCGTTATATTTCCAGTGGAGTTTTATCAAAAATGGAATTATCAGACAAAGAGATTGGATTAGTTAAATCAGCTATCCGAGAACAGAAGTCCAAACATCTTGTACAGCTTTTTCTGTTAGTACTGATGCTCATAACTGTTCTTTGTATGTACTTAGGCTACATTGACTCAACGGAGTTTGCTTACGCGGCATTTGCTCTTATTATTGCAACGATGTCTCACAACTATCATTATAAGTCAGCAAGTTATGACCANGCGTATTCCTGATAACAGTATCGAGGGTCAAGCAAGCTCATTGCAAAAAGAAATATAACAAGTGGTTCAAGAGGGTCTCGTAAAAGCTTGCACGAGCCTTCGGCAAACAGTCTAGCAAGCTAAAACTCGCCTCTTAACCAGGCGTTATGTCCACAAGGAAGTTTCGATGAAGCACCTAATAGTTATCATTTTAATAGCATCGTGTATGGTTGGACTAACTCTAGCCTCTAAAAAAATGCACTGGGAATTAGATTTACAAACGGGCGTAGCAAAGGCGGAATATTCGCATCTTGGGCTAGTTACATCTTCTGTTTCAGATTTTCAGGACCCAAAGTCATGCCCACTTTGGAATCCACCTAAACTTTCGGAGTCTCAAAGTAGTGTTGCATATTCCTGTTATTTCTACTTTAAAACAGATAGTTGTTCACGTAAGTTATCGATATATCAAAATGTTTATAATCAGGGTTGTGGTACATAACAAGTGGTTAAAGAAGGTCTCGTAAAAGCTTGCTCGAGCCTTCGGCAAACAGTTTAGCAAGCTAAAACTCGCCTCTTAACCAGGCGTTAGTAGCCCTAGTGTCATTCTGGAAACTTCTGCTTTGAATGAATTACTCTCATAACTCTAATATTTTTACCATCGAAGTAATATGACACGATCATTGAGATCTCTGGAATGATTAGTAGTC